>JACPHH010000026.1 GCA_016188705.1 Candidatus Peregrinibacteria bacterium
TGGTTTTCAAAAAGAGGCGAAAATGAGCGTTAAAAAATGCGTAGCCGATAGCATTTTTAGCGAATTTTCGTCCTTTTTGATCCAGCCGAGTATCCGAGCGACGAGCCCCCGCCTCCCAGCATATGTACTTTTTTTCAAAGGAAAAAGCGTATGACTCCAACAAAGGATGATAAAATGTTAAGTAGAAGCCAATAAAAAATTTGACATTGAAGAAACAAATATGATAGTTTTAAAAATCATTTGCTCATGTCACCATGCATATTCTGCTGGTTTCTCCGAGAGAGCGGATCACAAAACTGTTGCAAAAAACATTGCAATATGAAAACATAACTGCCGATATCGCAGAGACCGAAAAGGAAGTCGAACTACAAATTCTCAAGAGAAATTATGATGCTATTGTGATCAAAGATACTCCTGGAGTCATTCAAGCTATTCGTGTTTGTAGAGCCATACGCGTTCATTTTGTTGAAGTAGCTCTTATTGTCTACGATCCTCAATTCACTCTGGAGAAGCAAAAATTTCACTTCGAATGCGGCGCAACAGCCATCCTCACTCCCCCTCTCTCCATTCCCAGCCTTATTAACGCCCTCAAGCAAATTTTCCAAAAAAAACACACAGAAAAACATACTGAAACACAACTTCTCAAAAATAAACATATCGCTCTCAATCTAGAAACTCGACAAGTTACACGCGCTCACATAAAACGCTTTTTACGCAATAAAGAATTCGTTCTGTTGGAATATTTCATGAGGAATCCTGGAAAAATCTTGAACCGAAATACCATTCTTGAAAGCGTTTGGGACCACAATATAAATATTTTAACAAATACCGTCGATGTCCACGTTTCCAATTTACGAAGAAAAATAGACACAGGATTCAAAAAAAAGATTATCGAAACAATTCACTGCGTGGGATACAGAATGACAGACGATTAACGCCTTAAAATTAACAAATAATAACTTTTATTCTGTAATTCATCGCTTCATAACTTAAGGAACCTCTAAAAACAATAAAAAAAACATTGGGCGCTCAAGGATTCGAACCTTGGACCTACTGGGTGTAAACCAGTCGCTCTAACCAACTGAGCTAAGCGCCCATAAAAAAATATTTCACTCCATAAAAGTTTTCAAACACTATAAAAGCCTTCAAAATAAGAACAATTTTTTTATTATTGACTCTTTATTCTAATAAACTTTTATGATATAATATCAAGATAGAGTGTACAAAAAATGCCTATCTCAGTCAATAAAATAAAGTCATGATTATTTTTAAAGACAATTTTCTGCAAAACCATCGGAATAGATTTCTTTTTGAAATGGCAGAAAATCCGAAAATATCCCAACCAGAAGACCCAAGAGGGCAAATAGCCTATGGACCGGAAAATTCCAAAGCTGCTAGAAAAAGACAAAATATTCTAAATACGTGTGGTGAGTTGCAACCAGATAACAGATACAAAATAATCTTTCTTGCAGAAGAAGACGAGAAAAAATACGCATTGCACGATATGTTTGCCGCGCCCAGAATAGAAATCGAAATCTCCAGTAGCAAACATAAACCTGAAGAAAATGTAGAAATTGGGAGAAAATATGAAGCATTTTTAAAAAACGGAAGATACTATTACAATGATAATCCCGACCAAAGAGCCTTCATTTACAGTACGGATGTGGTAGGAGTGAGCAGGTCATTACCGCCGGCCATTCGCGCAGGAAAATCAGATAATCCTCGAGCATTCGATTCAAGAAAAGATATCATTCGCGCAGGAAAAGGACCCGACAGCTCTTTAAGTGGAGATATCGGCGTTATAAAGGCCGGAAAAACTTACCTCGGAAATAAACGCGCGGCAGAAAATAGTGGTTACGCTACAGAAATAACCGCGGGATCAAAAATACTGGAAAGAGAAGGGCTACCCAAAGAAAAAATTCATAAAGAAGTCCAAACAGGACTTCTTGCGCTCGAAGATGAAATGACTTCAGAAAACATGAAATCCTACCTCAAGTTTACTGCTGTTATTAACAGTAGCGTAGGCAGAAAATTTGAGTACGCTGTCCTCCAGGACATAAATAATCTGGAAAAAATCATAGACGCGACTGATATTGAAATTATACTATCGCCGTTTAACGCATCGAATAATGGATCTGCAAACAGACCAGGACCAGGTAGGTATAGAGCAATATTAAAAGAGGGAAAATATAGCTACGAAAATAACCAGGAAGTCCCTGTCAGACTTATGAAGGGTGATAAAATAATGACGAAGAAAAAACTTCTCTAAAAATTTGGGCAAGAGAGGATTTGAACCTCCACGACCTGTAACGGCCGCCAGCCCCTCAAGCTGGTGCGTCTACCAATTTCGCCACTTGCCCAAAACATTTTTTTTTAAACGAGAAAAATAGAGACTTCCCGCAATAAAATTACAGCTATTTCTTCTCAAGTTGATCACTCATTCCAAGTTCGATTTGAAATGTTAATTCCTGTCCTTTTCTCCATACCTTTAAAGAAATCTTTTCGCCAGGCTGTCTATTACGTATAGTTTGCTGAAGGGTATTATTTTTGTCAATGGATTTACCATCAACTTCAAGAATCACGTCTTCAACTTGAAGTCCCGCCTTATCTGCCGGGCCATCAGGTATAACCGCCACCTCGCCATTGTCATAATTACCGACTAAAAAGGCTCCATGAGTCACTCCATCCAGACCTAATTCTTTCGCTTTTTCTTCAGTTAAAATAATGTAACGCACTCCCAAAATCGGGCGAACTATTTTACCATATTTTTCAATACTTGCCAAAACAGGTTTCACATCATTCACGGGAATAGCAAAACTTACACCATTCGCTTGGCTGTCAATGGCGGTATTAATACCAACCACCTGACCTGCCAGATTAATAAGAGGTCCTCCGCTATTCCCTGGATTAATCGCCGCGTCAGTCTGAATAAGCCCGCTAAGAGATTCAGTTTTTCCGCCAGACGAATCCGAAGCCACAATATCACGGCCTGTGGCGCTGATAATTCCCGCGGTTGTAGTATTTTCATATTCATTAAGAGCATTACCAATAGCAAGAACCATTTGCCCGATTTCAAGCTTATCTGAATCCCCCAGCTCAACGGCAGGAAGGCCTTTGGAAAGCTTATCTCCATTTTTTTCCTTGATGCGAACAACCGCCACGTCATTGAGAGGATCTTTACTGACGACTTCAACCGCATATTCCGTGCCATCATTCATTACCGCTAAATATTCGGCCTCATCATCCGCGACCACGTGTTTATTCGTAAGAGCAAGACCATCAGTCGTAATAATAAAACCAGTTCCAGCGCTTACCACCTGCTTTTCCGGCTCTTTATTCTTTTCCTGAGGTTGTTCAGGTTGAACGGGACGACGCGGTTGAAAATCAGGAAATCCAAAAAAATAAAAATTATCAAAAGGTGAAAGTTGCTGAGAAATTTTGGTTTTCTCTTTCATCGCAAGAATACTCACTACGGACGGAGCCACCTTTTTACGAGAATCAATAAGCTTGGATTCTTCTACGTAAACTCGTTCCTCGACCACTTTTGTAACATCGCTATTTTGAGAAAAAGCGCCGTTTTTAGAAATACTCACTCGATCCGAAACAATACCCCCCAAAAAACCTGATGCAAAACCCATAAGCAAAATAATAACGATAAATGATCCTTTTTTCATATAAATATAATAAAAATTATAAAAAAATTTTCGCGCAAAAAAACTTTTTCACGCAAAAGGAAGTGTAACGCTTTCAAAAAAAAAATTCAACTTCCATAAAGACGCCTTTCTATGGTTGAATAAAAACATAAATAATACAATATTAAAAAAAAGCATACGAAAAATACTTCTTCAAAAACGCCGAGAATTTTCGAAAAACGAAAAAAATATTCAAAATAAAAAAATCGCTTCTTTGCTCGAAAATACAGATGCATTTCAAAAAGCAAAAGTAATATTTACCTATATTTCCCTGCCAGACGAGGTTGATACCGAAAAACTCATCAAAAAATACCTCAAATCGAAAATAATTGTGGTTCCAAAAACCAAAAGACGAGAAAAAAAAATTGAAGCGCATAAACTCAATACCTGGAAAGAATTACAACAAAAAGCCTACGGAATTCTTGAACCAAAAGCCAAAAAAACGTGGCCATGGAAAAAGATTGATCTCGCTCTCATTCCAGGAGTCGCTTTTGATAGACAAGGAAACCGAATCGGCTATGGAAAGGGATACTATGACGGTATTTTGCATAAATTGAGTTGTCCCAAAATAGGCCTCGGCTACCATTTTCAAGTTCTATCAAAGCTTTTCGCCGAAAATCACGATATTCCTGTTGACATAATCATCACGGATAGGGAAATTATAAATTGCAAGGAAATACAAAACACGAAGTTGATTGAAAAAAATACCATAGGAGCCTCTGAAAAACGTAACGAATCTCCCATACTTTAACCATTTATTAACTTTATACCTATGCCAACTTCCCAGTTCCAGCATCTCAAAATGACCGATTCGGAAATTTTTGAAGCTATCCTGAAAGAAGAAAAACGCCAGAGCGATGAACTCGAGCTTATTGCTTCTGAAAATTACGTTTCTCCTGCGGTATTGGAAGCCATGGGAACAATTTTGACCAATAAATACTCAGAAGGATATCCTGGAAAACGCTATTACGCGGGGCAAGAAAATATTGATACCGTTGAGAATATCGCCATTGATCGAGTAAAAAAATTATTCAACTGTGAACATGCCAATATACAAGCTCTTTCCGGCTCTCCAGCCAATGCCGCGGTTTACATGGCTTTCTTAAAACCAGGAGATAGAGTACTCGGACTCAGTTTGGATCATGGAGGACACCTTTCTCATGGCCATCCTGTAAATTTCAGCGGCATGCTGTATCAATTCGTGCGTTATGGAGTGGAAGCAAACGGTTATATTGATATGGATAAAGTGCGTGAAATCGCAATAAAAGAACGACCAAAAATGATTGTCGCGGGATTTTCCGCTTATTCGCGAAATATGGACTGGAAACGATTTAAAGAAATCGCTGACGAAATAGGAGCCTTTACTTTTGCCGACATAGCTCATATTGCAGGACTTATAGCTGGAGGACAACTTGATTCCCCTGTTCCATTTTTCGATGTCATCAGCACCACGACGCACAAAACACTGAGAGGGCCGCGCGGAGCCATTATCATGTGTAAAAATAAGTACGCCAAAAATATAGACAAAGCTATTTTTCCAGGAATGCAGGGCGGTCCGCACGATCATATCAATGCGGCCAAAGCAGTTGCTTTTAAAGAAGCTCTTCAACCGGAATTCAAAACATACGCTGCTCAAATTATCAAAAACGCAAAAATACTCGCGTCCGAGCTTATAAATTTCGGATTCAAAATCGTCTCGGATGGCACGGATAACCACCTCATGCTCGTCGACATGTCCAGCAAAGGTCGAAGCGGCAAAGAAGCTGAAATTGCGCTTGAAAAAGCCGGAATTTCCTGCAATAAAAACATGGTTCCATTTGATACTCGAAGTCCCATGGATCCATCAGGAATTCGACTTGGAACACCGGCGGTAACGACTCGCGGCATGAAAGAAACGGAAATAAAACTCATCGCCGGTTGGATTCGAGACGCCGTCGAACATGCCGACGACTTATCAAAACTTCAATCGATCAAAAACGAAGTAAAAACCCTTTGCGTTTCATTCCCCATTCCCGGACTTTAAAATGCATTGCTTCCATCTACTTGAAATAAAAAACCATTTTGTATAACTTGTAATTACTAATTTAATAGCTTCATGATGAAAATTGAAAAAAAATTTGCAGGCAAATGGGTAGCAATAAAAAATGATAAAATAATTGAAAGTGAAAAAACCTTAACTAAACTGACTAAAAAAGTAAAAAACAGAAAGGATCAAAAAAGTTTATACTTCACATTAATACCCAATGGTTTTATAGCAGGTTAAAAATATGATTATTTTCCCATATGTTGAATTTTTAGGTTTAGCTGAAGACAGAGTATTCCGTCCGATTATTCCTTTAATATTTAAAGCGAATGGTGAAGAATTTAGGAGTTATTCTTTGATAGATTCTGGTGCGGATTACAGTATCTTACCAATAGAAATTGCCAGCAAATTTAAATTTGATCTAGGAAACGAGCCTCGCTATAACATTTTAGGAGCAGGTGGTAATAGTTTTACAATTTACAAATCTCCAATAGAAATAGAGCATATAATTAAACAGCAAGGCTTTCGTGAAATAAAATGGAAATCAACTGTATTTTTTGCTGAGTCAGGGAGTACTATTTTGCTTGGTCAAAATGGCTTTTTAAATCAATTTAAAATTATTTTAAACGGCAAAAATAAAAAAGTAGAGATCATACAATAAATCACATTGAACTCAATAAAAAAAGAGATTTTTTCTTTCACTCCGATTCACTTCCTCACCAGTACAAGAAGGGTAATATCATCTTCCTGTTTGGCTCCGGTCATAAATTCCTTCACGTCGGAAAGGATGGTATTTTTGATGGCATCGGCTGATTTAAAGGCACAATCTTTCTTCAAAAGCTCTTGAAAACGTTTTAGACCATACGCTTCGCCTTTTTTCGACCGAGCTTCAGGAATGCCATCGCTGTACATGACAACCACGTCGCCTATTTTGAGCTCAAGAGTCCGTTCCTTTAAAAGCTTCGAAATGTCAGGAAGCATGCCCAGAGCCATTCCCCCACCCTCAACCTCATCCACGGTTTTTGTTTTCGAATGTAAAAGAAGCATCCGTTCATGACCAGCGCTCACATAGCGAAATATTTTTTTCGTAGCATTCCAGTGAGCCATAAGCATGGTGAGAAACATATTCGTGCTCGTTTTGGCTTTCAAAATTTCATTCGTGCGTATAAGAATTTCACTGATCGTATTATTTGAAACCAAACTGTAAATAACGGCATTTGCTATTGCCACGACCAATCCTGAAGGAACTCCGTGCCCTGTCACGTCACCGATATACATAATGAAATCATTTTTACCATTTTGAATAAAATCAAAACAGTCGCCACCAATTTCATCCGCGGGAATAAGACCCGCGGAAATTTCAAGACCTGAAACTTTAGGAACTTTTTTTGGAAGAAGTTCTTTTTGAATATGCGCGGCCAATTCTAATTCTTTTGCGACACGTTCCTTGAAAATCATGGCCTTCGTACTTTCTTGAAGATCCTTCGCCATGACATTGAACGTTTGAGCGAGAAGGCCGATTTCATCTCGTGTTTCAACAATAACGCGTTTCTGAAAATCTCCTTTGGCAATAGCTTTAGCGCCATCCGAAAGATGAGAAAGATGACGAGTGATGCGCGTGGAAAAAATGTAGGCCACCAAAAAACCCGCCATAATGCCAAAAAGAGTTAAAAGAATAATTCGCTCCGTCATGCTTCGTATTCGATTCACAAGATATTGGTAAGAAATATCATAAATGATGGCGAATTGATCATTTACGGGAGTAACGACATTGATGATGTGCTGACGATCCAACATGGCTTCGATGGGCTGATCCTGACGATCGACAAACAAGGTATCGCCTTCCGGACTGCGTTTTACATAGAGTGTTTGACCGCCTTCACGAATAAGAAAAGACAAAGTTTTCGACTGAATGCGTTCAACCAGTCTGGTATCACGAATCAGACGTTTTTCATCTTTCGAATACTGTTTATCTTGCTCTTCTTCAGAGTCATAAAGAAGCGTTCCAGGATAATCCGCGATACGAATGCGGCTGATATCTTCATTTTTTAAAAATGTCCCGATGATTTCTTTTTTAAAATAAAAAAATCCTCCTTGCTCAAGATACAAATGATATTTTTGCATAATATCATCAGCGGTAAGCTCGGCGAAGGTTTGAGCTCGAACCGAAATATCGTGTGTCAATTCGCGTTCTTTTTCCTGAATAAGAAGAAAAGCCGTAACGGAAAGAATAAACACGACAAGAAGGCTGACTACGAAAATAAGTTTTGATTTGATCGAATAAATCATAATGGACGAAGTGAAATATTTTGAGCATATATAAGGCCATCAAGCCGTGGTTCAAAGTGAACCTTCGGATTCGTGGCATAGATAACCTGTGATTCAAAAAGCGGAATACCAAAAATATCATCATTGACGAGAATTTTCATAATTTGATGAAGTTGGGATAAACGCCCTTCAGTGTTCATATTTTTCAAACTTTCTTCAATAAGTTGATCCACTTGAGGATTACTATAATTTGAACCATTGAATTGACCGTAGGAAAAAGCGATATCATTTTGAAAACCTGTGCTTTCTGAATAATTGTGCTTCGAATGAACAACGGATTCAAAAAAATCATTACTGTCGCCAAGCTCGGAACGCCAGCCAAAAATGTACATCTGCGACGTGCCGGAAGCAATTTTCTTTTGAAGTTCATCAAGAGAATGATATTGAATAGTAGGCGAAAAACCGATTTCATACATCTGGTCGGACAAATATTTTCCAAAGGATTCAAGCCCCGTTGGAAGATCCACGGTAAGCGGAACTCTCACAAAATGTTCTATTTCACGCATAAGGGCCGTAGCTTTTTCAATATCATAGGAATACGGAGAAAGCGTTGGATCATAACCAAAAACTCCGGAACTCACAAATTGATCATGAGGCGTAACATATTGCTGGGTAAATTTCACGAGTTCATCCTTGTTGATCGCCAAAGAAACAGCTTCACGAGCTTTTTTCTTCGTGAAAATATTATGAGGAATGAGATTGGAAGCATTCAATACTAAAAAATTAACTTCAAGGCTCGGATAGGTGATAATATTAACATCATAAGATTGAAGCTCAAAAACAAGTGAAGCGGGAACAGCCGCGAGAATATCGAGAGCCCCATTTTGAACCGAACGTATTCTTTCATTTTTATCCTCAAGCGAAAGAAGCGAAACATATTCAAAAGAAGATTTTTTGCCCCAATAGCTATCAAATCGCTTTAATTCAAGAGCGCTGGTAGTTTTATCAAATGTAAACAATTGATATGGACCAGTCCCAGCGGGCTGCGTATCAAAATTTTCTTCATCGATTTCAGCGGAACGAAAAGTAGAAACCTTGTTTTGCTCATAAGAATCATTTTTTTCATCAGTAACAAGGCCGTCAGCATCATTAAAAACAAAGGTCTTAGGAAGGATAAAAACCGCTGTAAGTTTATTAAGAAAAAGCGGATCGGGATACAATGTCGTTACGCGAAAAGTTAAATCATCGAGAGCCTGAAAACTCTTCATGCTCGCGACCAGATGGGAAATTTGAGAATACGGGTACTTCCTCGCGTAGCTAAAACTCGCTTCAACGTCGGCAGAAGTCAAACGCTCCCCATTATGAAACAAAACATTCGGTCTCAGCTCAAATTGATAGGTCGTATCATCAATTCGACCCCATGAAAGAGCAAGACTTGGTTCTATACGAAGGTTGGCATCAGTGCGAATGAGTGTTTCGTAAATATTAACAAGCCGAGCGCGATCAGATGCCAAATAGCTTGTTGGATTCAAAGAAATAATTCGATCAGGAAACCCGATAACAAGTTCCGTGCGAGCATTATTTAGATCGGATGCGCCATGCAAAATTCGATTAGTCACGAAACTGAATGTGTCATAAAAAAAAAGGCGTAAGCCAAGCATCGAAAAAGCGAGAAAAAAAAGGAAAAACCCGAAAATTTTGAGGAAAACGCGCATGGAAAATAGCATTTTTTATCTTTTCATTATAGCAAAAAATCCCCTCATTCTCAAGATAAATGCGTATATTTGTCCACCGCTAATGCGTATCACCTTTTCAAAACAGCCAAAAATACTTCCTGAGGAAGTTCAATGCGGCCGACCATTTTCATGCGCTTTTTACCAGCTTTCTGCTTTTTCAATAACTTATCTTTACGCGTCCTATCACCTCCATAAAGCTTAGCTGTAACGTCTTTTCGCATGGCGCTGATGCTTTCTCGGGCAATAATTTTTGAACCAATGGCCGCCTGAATCGCGATCTCAAACATCGCTTTTGGAATAAGCTCTTTGAGCTTTTTCGTAATGGAACTGCCAGCCCGATAAGCTTCATCGCGATGAATAATAATGGAAAGAGAATCCACAAGCTCGCCGGCAATCAAAATATCCATTTTAACAAGATCCGAAGCCCTATAATCCAAAAATTCATAATTCATGGAAGCATAACCTGAAGAAATGGTTTTCAATTTATCATAAAAGTCTAGCACAATAGAAGCTAGAGGCAATTCAAATTCCATAATCATACGGTTTTCATCCAAATACTGCATATTTTTTGATATGCCACGTTTTTCTTGAACGAGCTTTATGATGCCGCCAACATATTCCTTAGGAGTAAGAATTTCAACTTTGACCCAAGGCTCACGCGTTTCTTCGATTTTTGAAGGATTCGGAAGCAAAGAAGGATTTGAAAGTGTCAAAACTTCGGTTTCTCCAGTCAAAATAACTTGATAAGAAACACTGGGAGCCGTAATGACGAGACTTAAATTATACTCGCGTTCAAGGCGTTCCTGAACAATTTCCATATGAAGAAGACCAAGAAAACCGCAACGAAAACCATGACCAAGCGCGCCAGCCGATTCAGGCTCAAAACTCAAAGCGGCATCATTCAATCTCAATTTTTGAAGCGCGTCGCGAAGGAGAGGATAATCATCGCCATCCACGCAAAAAATGCTCGCGAAAACAAAAGGCTTCACCTGCTGATATCCAGGCAAAGGTATGGCCTTACTTGGCTCGATTTTCATTTCTGAGCCTGACTTCCAAATCGTATCGCCAACCCGTGCCTCAGACACTTCTTTTAAACCCGTAACAATATAACCCACCTCGCCTGGATAGAGACGATCTGACGGCAAATAGTGCGGTTTAAAATAACCCACTTCCAATACTTCAATCGAATGCTGAACGCTCAAAAATGTAACCTTATCGCCTCGTTCCACGCTTCCCTGCATGACACGCACATAAGCAACCACGCCTTTATAGGTATCATACACGGAGTCAAAAATAAGCGCTTTTGTTTCGTCGTTGAAAATTTCCTTGCCGGAACTTCGATCGGAAAAACTTTCATGAATAGAACTTTTTTCAATAGAAATTCTCCTTGGAGGCGAAAATTTCTCTACGATTTTTTGCAAAAGCGTATCCACGTTCGTGCCATTTTTCGCAGAGATTGGTAAAATTTCTTCTTTCGGAATACCAAAAACCGCTTCAATTTCCTTAGCTCGTCTTTCGACATCGGCATTCGGAAGATCAATTTTATTGAGAACCGCGATAATTTCCAAATTGTGCTCAAGCGCCAAATAACAATTGGCCAAAGTTTGAGCCTCAATTCCCTGCGTGGCATCCACGACGAGGATAGCGCCTTCGCATGCCGCGAGACTGCGGGAAACTTCATAAGAAAAATCCACATGTCCCGGCGTATCGATGAGATTCAAAATATACCCATTCCATTCCATGCGAACAGGCTGGAGTTTAATGGTAATCCCTCGCTCCTGTTCAAGATCCATGGTATCGAGCATTTGAGCATGTTTCATATCGCGTTTATCAATCGTTCCCGTGATTTCCAAAAAACGATCAGCCAAAGTAGATTTTCCATGGTCAATATGGGCAATAATACAAAAATTTCTAATTTTCTGAAGTTGAGACATATGCAATCACAAAAAACGATAAAATATCGGCAAAATACTAACAAAAATTCCAATAAAAAGGAAGAAAATACCGTCCTAAAATTGAAATTGATACGAAAATTTCATCAAAGCTTATATTTTTTTTTCATCTGACTCAAAGACTTACCACCATGCTTTTCCCAATCCTTTTCAGCCTCATCAAGTTCCTTCAAAAATTCTCTTTTGGTTTTAAAAAACATTCTCAACTTTTTGAATAATTGATATGCCACTAAATAAACTGTTGCCACTCCAAATGACATGAGCGTACCCCAATAAATACCGTAAAATGGGTAAACAATTGAAACGGTAAGTGAATAAAGCACTAACGAAAAAATGCCGATTGGAATATTTTTGATAATGGTATGAACATGTTTTTTATCGTACGTAAAATGGACGATGAGTATAAGAGGAAAAAGAGTTGTAGGAAAAGCAGAAAACAGTCCTGACCAAGTAGGACCAACGAGTTTGGCTATCTCAGTGATGAACAAAATTATGGAAGCTGCAAATAATGCCCTAATAAAAAACACTTTTAGATTTAATTGCACTTTATTTTCAATTTGTACGTTTTTAATCGGCCGGAATAAATAAAAAAAGAGAAAAATAGAAGTAATCGGAATAAGTATCGCGACAAATGTATTCAACTCTATAAAATGCAAAAGCCAAATGATGACGAAATATCCAACTATTGCCACCAAGGAGCTGATTACCATGTTAAATTTGAGCGATGCTTTGTAGTAGAAATAAATAAATGCTTGCATGGCAACAATGGCGATCATATTATAAACAGCACTCTTTGCGGCGAACTCTGGATTTATTTCTAAGCCGAAAAAAAACAGCGAAATAGCTGAACCTGTAGGATATCCAGACAAAATACCAGCAATGCGTGGACTCGATTTTTCAGCGATAATCGAAAGCCCAATGACAACCGCCACTGCCACGATAAATTTTACAATAAAAATTGTCATGTTTACAATAATTTTACAGGACGCCAAAAAGATACTTACACCACAAAACATTATATAAGTTCATTCTCGATAATTATTTCACCATGGAAATCTTCTATCATCTTTATTTTTATTTCTTCATAGGTACATTTTTGAGCAAGTAGCCAGCCAAGTTTTACGGTCATAGATTCAATGCTCATATCAAATGCCGGAATAGCAAGATCATTATTTTTAAGATATTGCCCTGTTTCATTTACCTGAAAACTAGATACCCCGCTCGGGGCTTGTGTTGTTACAATAATCGGTATTCTATTCTCTTTCAGATATTCAAAAGCTGGAAATAAATGCGCGCTTGGATCTCCTGCTCCAAATGCCCTAAAAATAAATGCTTTTATGTTATTATTTTTTACCAGCGATTCGAATATATCTTGAGACATTCCTGGAAATTCTGTCAGTGAAGCAATACTTTTTGTGTCAAATTTTTCTTTAACGCTCAGTATCCTTGATTGAATGGCTAATGGTTTATATTTAGACAAATAAGCTAAATGTTTTCTTAAAGCAGGCTCATTTATTCTCATAAAACGACCTATTTGTCCTAAAGATCCTGTTTGAAAAGAGCTAAAAGGATCGTAGTCGAAATCTGTTCCTTTTTTTACTCTTGTTCCAGTAATAATTTTACTGCCAAAAACTGCGATTACACCTTTTATTTCATGATAAGCCCAAACCGCCAATCTCAACGAGTTAACCAAATTTGTCACTGCGTCAGTGCCCAAATAACCAAGAGGAACTTGCGCGCCGGTTATAATGACTGGTTTGTTAATATTTTCTAAGGCAAAAGATAATGCGGAAGCAGTATATCCCATGGTATTTGTTCCATGTAATACAACAAATGCGTCAAAATCATCATATACTTTTTGTATATATTCTATGATAACAGTCCAATTTTCTGGTTGCATATTTGAACTATCAATATTAAAAATTTCTGCAATTGATGCATTAATTTCAACATTCCAATTTTTTTTAATAATATCTATTGAACTATCCAATATGGACATAAAACTATTTGGATCAGATTTTGTATTTTGCGTTACAGCGCTCTTTGCAACATTACCCGCGACAGTTCCTCCTGTAAAAAGTACTAATATTCTTTTTTGTGTATAGGTAGCCATAAAAAATTATTTTAAAAAAAAATTACAATTTGATATGCTGGGTGACAGCTATAAAAACCTCTGAAAAATATAGTAAAACTCGAAAACATTGACGATTGAATAAAACAGGAATCTTTGATATAATATAAAGATAAAAACGCTTCTATGCAATTTAAAGTGCCTCAAGACGTACAGCGGGAAGATACCATTGTAGGACCACTCACGCTGCGCCAGCTGATAATTTGCGGCATTGGCGGCGGAATCTCCTACACTCTCTATCTATTGCTCGCCAAAATATATTTTATCGAAATTTGGCTGCCTCCAGTTATTTTCATAAGTCTGATCACCGTGGCATTCGCTTTCGTAAAAATTCATAATCTGACATTTTTACGATTTCTCATGATGTCCATTCTCTTTAATTTTCTGCCAAAAAAAAGAAATTGGCAAAAACTCGCGGCCGATATACTGCCACTGAATGAACCGCAACAAATCATAAAAAAAGAAAAAAAACAAAAAATCCATTCAAAACGGCCTTCCATGTCAGAACTCGAAAATCTCACAAAAATACTCGATTCCCACGGTCTTCAAAAATCATAAAACCTCATTCTCAATGACCGCAATCAAGGAACAAACAAACTCGGTAAAACAAAAAAAAACCGCCCCCATAGCCAGTACGCAAGTACATTTACAAATAGCGGAAATACGCGATAATGTGGCTGTTCTTAAAAATGGAGGTTTGCGGGCTATTTTCAAAACATCAAGCATCAATTTTAATCTCAAATCGGAAGCGGAACAAAACGCTATTATTTATTCCTATCAAAGCTTTCTCAACACTCTCGAATTTCCCATTCAAATAGTCGTGAGATCAAGAAAACTTGAAATCGACAGTTATATCGCGAATCTCAAAAATCTGGGAGAAAAACAAACGAATCCCCTGCTCCAAAGGCAAACATTCGAATATGCCGAATATATTCAAAAACTGATAGAATATGCCAATATTATGGAAAAAGAATTTTTTGTAATTGTACCCTACGATCCTTATAGGGCTGAAAAACTGAACATTTTTCAAAAATTTTTGCGCTGGTTGAATCCGAGAGATTCCATAAACGAAATTCGTCAGCGTCATCAAGAATTCGAGCAACTTCGAAAAGGCTTGAATCAGAGAATTAATATCGTAAAATCAAGTTTGGAAAATTGCGGCCTCAA
>JACPHH010000029.1:0-867 GCA_016188705.1 Candidatus Peregrinibacteria bacterium
ATTTGGTGGATGCGGTTTTAAAACACATTCCTGAAAATCGCGTTAAGGATGTGATTTATTTTAATCCAATGGATAATGAATATCCTATTGCGTTCAATCCATTGGAAGCAGTATCTCCTAAATTAAAACTCAGGGTTACGATAGGATTCATTGAAATATTCAAGAAACTTTTTGGCGCTAACTGGACTCCACGATTAGAGCATATGTTGAGACAAACCACATTGGCTCTGCTTGATAGCGAGGGGACAACGGTTTTTTCTATTCTAAAAATGCTCTCAGATAAAAATTATCGACAGAAAATTGTTGCGAATATCAAAGATGCTGTTGTAAAAAACTTCTGGGTAAATGAATTCGCAGCATGGAGTGAAAAATTTGATCACGAAGCGATTATGCCTTTACTCAACAAAGTCGGGCAGCTTGTATCAACTGATCTTATTCGTAATATTATTGGACAACCAAAAAACACTTTTAATATCAGGAATGTCATGGATGAGCAGAAAATTTTGCTTGTTAAACTTAACAAAGGATTGCTCGGCGAAGAAAATGCAGCGCTTCTCGGAGCAATGATGATTACAAAGATCGAACAGGCTGCGCTCGAGCGTGCTGACATGCCTGAAGAAAAGCGAAAACCTTTTTATTTGTATTGTGATGAGTTTCAGTATTTTGCCACTGAGACTTTTACTGAGATTTTGTCTGAAGCCAGGAAGTACAGACTTTCAGTTACCGTTGCTCATCAGTATATGGGGCAATTGATCCCAACAATACGCAGTACGATTTTTGGAAATGTTGGTAGCATTGTCAGTTTTCGGGTTGGAGCAGATGATGCCATGGTTCTGGAACGCGAATTTGTTCCAGTATTTATGGCGC
>JACPHH010000029.1:890-16609 GCA_016188705.1 Candidatus Peregrinibacteria bacterium
AAATGAGTGTTAATGGACAAACTCATAGCGCCTTTTCCGCAAATACATTAAATATTTCTTCACCGAAGAATAATTTTGAAAAGGAAATAATTGAACATTCCCGAAAAACATATAGCAAGCCAAAGGATGAAGTGGAAAATATTTTACAGCAATGGGATGAGGCGGGTAGCTCTGTGCATGGGAGTAATCGTGAGTATGAATCTGATCGTGAGCATAAAGCTGTCAAAGCTATATCACATGAAAGTGATATTCTTAATCAAAAATTTAGAAAACCTTTGATTGTTCGCTGACTATTCGCGTGAATTATAGTAGAAGCCTCTGAAAAATAGATTTTCGTTACGAAATTTGCAAATTTTGTGCGAAAATTTTGGACCGCGACAAATTTCGGGGTCCTCGTTCTGGACTGTTTGCCGCCCAAACTTTCGCCTGAAAATGATCTGTAAATTTTGTAGTCTTGTTTTTTATCAACCGCAACCATTTTCTCCACAAGGAATGATATTTGTAGAAATTTCATAAACGTAATAGCAGAATATAAGAAAGGCAATGATAAACATCATACAAGACAGTTTGATAAAAATCTTAAGTTCCTTATCAGTAAATAAAATATATATTACTTTTGTAACAATATTATTGAGATACCAGGGCTTTCTCATAGACAATGATATGAATTATTTTATAGACTTTTCAGACTCTTTTTTCTTCTTTTCTTTTTCTTGTTTTTTCTTCAAATTTTTATCTCTTCGCGTGTCTGCATCAGTAAATCTATATGTATTAATTACACTACCATCTTTGACAGATTTTGCAAAAAGATCATTGATTTTTTCGTTAAGATTAACGTATTGAGACTTAAAAAAACTTATTAACTGCTCTGGCGTCGTTGGTCCGAATATACTGAAATGAAAAAGATCAGCCTTTTCAAGAGCATCTACAACAGTGGTTGTGCAGTTTTCACCGAAAGCATCAAAAATATTATAATCTGGAGTATCCTTTTGCAGATTCGTAAAAAAATCAACCATTATTTGCTCTTCCTCGTCTGTAGTATTTAAAACCACTATAGCGAATTCATCTTGCTGCTTAATCCCATATCCTCCAAAAAAATCTTTTTCAGATTGTATTCTAACATTGCCTTCGTCATACCAAGAATTACTATTTTTTTGTAAAAAATCATAATAGGTGCCATCTACATTAATAGATGCATGACCCCAATCTTTTCCGTGGCCATCTCTGTCTCTTCGTATTACTACTTCTGAATATAATCCTAAAAAATCAATAAAATTGATGGGATTATTCCGAGTGTAGCTATAAAAATTCCATTGTTGTGGATCTTTGAAATAATTGTCAGAATCGACAAAACGAGAGACGGGATCGACACTGGTGAAACGTGATGTGGAGTCGCTGAGGTATCGCGCTCCGAAATAGTAAAGATCTTCTTCTGAATCTTTTTCCTTTCCTGTAAACGTATAGTCCGATTCGTGGGAACCATAGGTTTCATGAACATTCATGCTGCCAAATGGCAGGTAATCCATAACTTCGACAATGTTGCCCTGCTCATCGGTGACAACAGTTGTATTCCCAAGGTGATCCTGCAAAAAATAGTAAACCGTGGAATGAGGAACTTGAGAGTCCTGAAAGTTTGACTTTGAAGCCAATAAATATCTACGCGGAATCTCTTGATCTGTGAAAGAATGTGTTGAAAAAAGTGGAGAAGAACCACGTGACTCTTTGGAGAGAGTTCCTTCAGTCGAAGATAAAATTTCTTCATTGTCATCTGAAGAGGACGCTTCTCCACTTTTCAAAACATCCAAATTGCTTGTATCGTTAAAGGTTGATGTATTAATCATCGAAATTTCTGCATCCACGGCGCTACATCCGTTTCCAGAATATTTCTGCGGATTTAAGTCATCACAATCTCCTTGAACCACGGTATAACCATCCTTGTCAAAATCCACGGGCTTGCATTTTGATGCGGCCATCTGCCATTTATAGCCCATCTCCTGCTCGCACACTTCCTTGTTGCTTTTCGCGTAATTCGAAATCTTCACTTCATCGGTGTAGCCGATATAATCATTGTCATAGTATCCGGAAACCCCAAGTCTCACCTTCTCCGCGGTATCGCAAAGTTCCTCTATCGGCATCTTCGACTGGCTTGATGCGGGGTACGCCGTTCCATTGATATAAAAACGAATTGTACTCCCGTCATACGTCGCGGTAACATGCGTCCATTTCTTGGCCGCGATAAGCCTGCTTTCAACATAGGCGAATGTTTCCGTCCCTCCGCACTCGCTATCTTCCGCGTTCAGCATCAGCGAGAGTTTTCCGTCTTGAATGTAAAAATCCCATTCCCAGTTTGAATTTTCTTTGCCCCATTTGGACAGCATGGAATGATGGCCTGTTACGGTATCCGGTTTTATCCATGCCGATACAGTCAGACCTTGATAGTAGGACAGAGAATCATTGTCATTCAGGTAGATATTGTCTGAACTTCCATCCGTTCCTCCATCGAAGTACGCGGCATAGCCCTTTGCCCAATCCGTGAGATTGTTTATTTTTGGCTTCCTGCTCGAATCAATGGTGCCATGGTTTTTGTAATTCGTGCTGTCAACGATTTTGAGAGGGTCTGCATCGGGGGTAAAGGTGTATTTGAGGCGCGTGTCATTGTCGCAAATATTTCCTTTGCCATCTCCGTCTGAATCCATTTGATTGGAACTTCTGATATCGGGACAGTTATCCGTGGAATCAGGTATTCCATCTCCATCTCGATCCGGCGCGCACGTTTCATCTGCCCCCGAGCAGTCCTGATCAATGCCGTCGCCGCATATTTCAGTAGCACCAGGATAAATATCATCCGTGGTATCATCGCAATCTTCCGCTATCGGATAATCGTCCTGATCGAGATCGTCATCCGGCGTTTGGAGAGCGAGACAGTCATCATCTTTGCCATTGTAGGGAATTTCTATAGCTCCCGGATGAACTGAAGCATCGTTATCATTACAGTCTCCTTCATTGACGGAATAACTATCTCCATCTTGATCGGCATCACTGCAAGAAAGATCAGCGCCGTTGCAATCTTGATCAATAGAGTCTCCGCACGCTTCAACTGCTCCTGGCTTGATTTCCGCGTTGCCATCGTTACAGTCACCGCCATTTTCCGTATATCCGTCTCCATCATTATCCACGTCGTTACAAGAAAGATCGGCTCCGCTACAATCTTGATCAATAGAATCTCCGCAGATTTCCATTGCCCCTGGATGTACCGTGGCATCATTATCATTACAATCTGAATCGGCGTTCGAACCATCGGAATCTCTGTCATATACCGTACTCCCCTCTATAGATGCAATACGATTACTTCCTGCAAAAATGTAGCGATAGTTTTTCTCTCCGCCTTTCGTGGCTCGAATTTCGTAATACTGATTAGGATACCACACCGTATCATTTGAAGTTTTTTTCAAAACACGATTGCCCGAATGATCATAAACAAAATCAGCGGTGAGTCCGTTATACACTGATCGACTGATAAGATTTCTCTGATCATAGGTCAGAATTCGCTGTCCATCGGAAATCATATTTCCCCGAGTATCATAGTAAAGGTCGGTATTTCCTATTTTTGTCGCTGCATGCGGATTGGCATTGTTCAAACCGCTATATTGATAACTTCCAACATCCGTCCTGGAAAGCATATTGCCTAATGCATCGTAGCTATAGGTATGATTATAATTTTTCTGAGAAGAATTATAACCTGCTATTCCGGAAACAAGACGTGAAAGGTCGTCGTATCCATAGGATACATTTTTTGCCGTCGCGGTCGCAGAACCGTCGACCAGGGAAATAATATTGCCGATTTTGTCGTAACCAAATGTGAGATTCTGCAATGATGTCGTACCAAGTGAACTTACTCTTGAGCGTAAACGGTAGAGTTCATTTGGATCGTAGATATTATTTGTAATAATACCTGAGCCAGAAATAAAGCTTGTAATCTGTCCGAGCGGCGAATAATCGATGTCCGAAACAAAATCCGTGGTTTTACTCCCGTCGGTACCGGAAACCGTTTCCAAAAAACCGCCACTATTATAACCATAATCCACACGATAGTTTTCAGGATACGTTATAAATGTAAGCCGGTCGATAAGATCGGAAGAAAACGCAGTCGCAAAATTTTCTCCCTCAATATTTTTATTTTCCGACGTAACATTTCCATGAGCATCATAATCGTAGGCTGAAGTTACGGAATCAGATGCTATTAAAATAGGAAGCCCTTTACTTATGCTCGAAGTAGAGTAGGTGTAGGTAAATTGCGTGCCACTATCCCAAGATTCTTTCGTGACGCGACTGAATTCATCATACGTATATGTAATTTTTTTCGCGTCAGGATCGGTTTGAGTGAGAACATTTCCATTGCTGTCATAGGAATAATTCCATGTTGGAATAATTGCAGGAGGATTATTCGGATTATAGATATCTTGGAGCGAAAGGCGAAATCCATAGGCATTGTATGTAAAATTACGCGTATTTCCTTTCGCATCGATGATATTCGTGAGCAAATTCAGTGAATTATAACTGTAATACGTATCATATCGTTCACTGCCGTTATGTTCCGTCACTCGCACAAGATTGCCAAAAGGATCGACAAAATAATCTTTTTGAATTCCCTTCGGATCCGTAACCGTCGATTTGAAACCCTCATATTGATAGGTCGTTTCTCCTACGGAACTCGCCATGGCACGAGGACGTTTGAGTCCGTCGTATGTTGTTTTGATTCCGAGATTATTTTGATTCCAGGAAGTATTATCGAAATTCAAACTGTTTGAAAAATACGGATGAGAGGAAAAAATCAGATTTCCCATAGCATCATACTTTGTATCAGCGGTTATGTACTGATTGTCTTCATGTTGTGATTTTGATTGAATGACTCGTCCGAAACCATCGAAATAGCTGCGAGAAACAATGATCACAGTGGATGAAGGAAAAATTTTCTTCTCAACAAAGGCGGGAGACGAAGTTTCATGGTATTCGTACGACTCACTTTTTTGCATGTTTTGAACGTCTGTATTAGAAGAAATGTACTTGGTTATAAACCGACCGAATGGATCGTAAAAAAATTCCGTCGTAAAACCATTAGGCGATATTTTTTGAGTAAGAGCCGCAAGTCCGAAATCATAGGTATAGCTCGTCGAAAGATCCCGTGAATCATTTGTTCCTTGAGCCGTGATCATTTGAGGAAAATCTGGATGAGTTGCGTCATAGGAATACGTCGTCAGATTTCCGTTAAAATCCGTTGAACTCTCAAGATTGCCGCGAGCATTGTAGCTAAAGCCGTGTTCTCGCGATCCGTTCGGATTTTCGGCATACATTTTTTCTTTCGTCATCTTTCCCTTCTGAATGAACCCCAGTTCGGAAGATCCGTCGTAATACCATTCGATTTTTGAAACGGTATTGCCAGAAAAATCAGAAAGTTTTTGCGAAGAAGGAAAGGAAACGAGATTGGAAGACGTATTGAGCGCGTACGTCATAGCAGTTTTTCGAATATCACTACCGATATCAGTAAAATCTCCTGTTGAAGAATCTGCTTGAACGAGGCCGTATTCTTTTGTTTCGATCACATTGGCATAGTCATCATAAAGATAAGTCGATGCCGTATCATCATGCGTCGAACGTCCATCGTATTGAAGTCGCGTTATACGTTCCGGAAAAACAAAATATCGATCGTTTCCGAGACTCTGATGAATCCATTTGGTAATGCTACTCTGAAAAAGAACACCACTTATATCGTATACTTCTACCCGATATGCCGACCCTTTTTTGGCAATATGATCTTGATATTCTCCATCCGAACTGCCGTTATCCTTGCTGAATTGACTTTGATGGAAAAAGGTTTTTGTGACGCGATCAGATTCCTTTTTAATGACTTCATGAAAACCGGCATACTCCCTTCCAAAAATATCAGCGTAATCGATAAAATAATGACCTCCGAAGTATTCAAATGTTTCCAAGGAAGTGATATTCGTTACCACGTCGCTGGAATCGATTTTGGAAAGAGTTGAAACGATGAAAGGAATAAAATTCGAAGCATTGGAACCGCTACGATATGCGGTTGAAGGAAGGTATGAAAAAGAAAGACTCGCGCCAATGCCATTATTGACTGACTGAAGCAAGTTGATAGACTGGCCAGAACTATAATAAGAAAATCGCAGAGGCGGCAATGAACTCGTTCCTGCTGCTTCAGTAACGGTGAGAAGATGAGAAATAGTCGCATTCAAAGAGTCATACGAAAGGCGATAGAGATGCTTTGTAACCCAAGCATTATTTTCAAAATGCTGAATATTCACACTTTCAAGAAGCCAGTAAGTTTCAATGGGAAATTGCGTTTGATAATCGATTGATGAAATGCTTTTTTGTATGTGTTGAATATCGATCTGATAGAGGTAGCTCGTGCCAATATTTCCGTAGCGTATGGTATCGAGATATATCTGATTATGATCTTTAAAATAGGTATATTCGATGCTATTACCACTCGGATCAATGACCTTTTCGAGCATCCATTGAAAAATTTTATTCCCGTCATCAGGATGAGATTGGCGAGTACTGCTCCCTGATCCAAAATAGTACGTCGTGCCATTGGTATCGAGAACGCGCCAGCTGTTATTTTCAAAAAAATACTGGCTGAGATCATTGCCCTGCTTTGCCATGTAAAGATTCCGGCTAGCATCAACGAGAGTTAAATCAGAATTTTTACCGTTGATTTTAAATGAAAAATCATTGCGCTTATAAAGCTCGCTGTTCCCATGCCGCGTTTGTCGAAAAATACTGTTTTCGCCGATTTCCCAACCAAAACCCGCAGAGGAAAGCCGTTCACGAGAATAAGAATTGTAATTGAGCGAAAGTGATGGCGTAAGTGCATTTTTATTTGGAGGCCCTGGGATTTGAAATGGAATCCGAAAACTCGCCGCGCCCGTAAAGAGATCATTGCTAAAAAGTTCCTTGAGACCATTAACTTGAGCAAACGGATCGGTTTGTGGTTCATAGATATCGAGGCGATCTCCTTCAGCAAAACCTGATGACAAAGTTTGATCTTTTTCCTGAGCCTCACTTTCATTGGAGGGCAGGGTTTCAGCACTCTTTTCCTTCTCTTCTTTCGGTTTATCTTCAGGAACTTGAGCAGTGTTCTCAATAGGTTGAGTATCCTTCTTTTCGATTATTGAATTGTCTTCCTTTAAAGAGGTTTCTAATGTTTCAGCCTGAACAGAAACTACATCTTGAGACTCGGGAGCTACTTTTGGCGATATATTCAACTCTTGAGCAAATACGTTACCGAAAGGAAGAAAAATACTTACAACCAAGAGTGAAAGAAAAAAATGTTTCATAAAAAATCGATTAATTCGAATAAAATAACAGCCTTTTATTGCGCGCAATCTCCATACCATTTGTCAGACATGACGCACTGATAGCCAACGGTAAAGTTATTATTGCCGGAATTAAGAAGAACAAGATAATCGCTGTGTCCAACGTATTGATATCCTTCATACATATAAAGAAAATCCGAAAGACCGTCTCCATTGATGTCAAGGAAAGTGCGCAGGGTGCCTCCATTACCGCCGGTGTGAGCATAATAAAGAGCTTGGATCATATAATCATCGGATTTTTTTGCAGCGCTTGAACGCCAACTCGTATAATTATTGAAAAAGTTTGTAGGTTGATCAGATGGCGCATCAAAAAATGACATTTTTCCATCAGTTTGGGCATGAACGAGTGGATTGGAAAGATATTGTTTCAGAAAACTTTTTCCAGTAAAGGAAAATGTGCCTGCGAGCACGGTAAAAACCAGTACAAAACAGGCCAATTTCAGAATGCGGAGCGTTTTCATAAAAAGTTTTGTTACGAAATATGCTCCAACTGTAGCAATGAAAGTTAAAATTTTTCTAAAAAAAATATCAAAAAAATCTAAAATTTTTATAAAATGCCATTCATCGTAGCAGAAAAACAAAATTTAACGATAAAATGAATACGGATTTAGCCGTACTCACTATAAAAACCGTGTATTTGCCCACCGCTTTACTTTTTATTCAGGTAGAAATGGGGCGGGGACTCCATTTTCGCTACGCTTCGCTATGCGCTCAAATGGTAATCCCCGCCCTCTTCTTCAAAAAAAGCAGTGGGCAAGTACAAAACCGTAACTTCACAAAGATTGTAACCTTGCCGTGACATAAAAGTTATAACGCCAAGCAATATAAAGCTGTAACTCTGCACGACATAAAAAATGACACCATAATTTCATTCGTGATGGTAATCTATCGAAAAAATAATATTTGCCCACTGCCGTTGCTTTTTATTCAGAAAAAAGAGAGTGAGAACTCCATTTTCGTTCCGCTATGCGATCTAAGATCACAGAATCGACGTCAATTTCTGTTTCAAAACATCTTTTGACTGAAGACCCGTGAGTTTTTCTACAACCTGACCATCCTTAAAAAAAATAAGAGTTGGTATACTCATAACTTCATATTCAGTCGCGATTTTACCTTCTTCATCAACATCAAGCTTGCCAATTTTTATTTTTCCTTCATACTCTTTCTCAAGTTCTTCGATAATAGGAGTAAGGGCACGACAAGGACCGCACCAATCAGCGTAAAAATCGACGAGTACGGGAAGAGTGGACTTTAATACCTGTTCGGAAAAATCAGCTTGTGTGAAATGTGCAACCGCCATGGGAAAAAATTAATAAATATCATTTCTATTGTATGTATTTTGTCATCCAAACACAAGAAA
The DNA here is from genome assembly GCA_016188705.1 of Candidatus Peregrinibacteria bacterium. Taxonomy (GTDB): domain Bacteria; phylum Patescibacteriota; class Gracilibacteria; order UBA1369; family JACRIC01; genus JACPHH01. Next base: position 9,651 of record JACPHH010000029.1, read on the forward strand.
ATTGAATACTTGCCCACCGTTGTTGTTTTTTATTCAAATAGCAATGTGGGCGGGGATTCCATTTTCGCTACGCTTCGCTATGCGCTCAAATGGTAGGAACTCACACAAAACTCGCTTTCGTAACGAAATTTTAAATTTTTGAGCGAAAATTGTGAAGAGCGAGGAAGGCGTATCAGATAAGATACGTTGACGAGCTCTGAACAATTTGGAGCCAAAAATTTAAAATTGCAGTAGAAATGGGGTTTTGCGTGAGTTCCTGTAGTCCCCGCCCACATTGCTTCAAAAAAGCCGTGGGCAAGCACATTGAAAATAGTTGCGAATTATCAAAAAAAATGTTATTTTTAAAAGATACAAAAAAAGATACAAATTTTCTCTTCTTTTTTTAGCTCCATTGAATTTTAGTCCCATTCAGCGTCATTTATGATTTTCAGCCAACGAAAGAAAAAAATATGGATCAAAAGAATGCTGGGAGGGTTTTTCATTCTGCTTTTTGCGATCATGGCGGCATCGAATTATTCGATTTATGAAACAAAAGGAGCAAAAGAGGCGCCTGGAGATATCAGATATGACAGCATAAAGGAATATGTTTCGGATGAAAAAATAACACGATTTCCTATCGATGCCCTTGGAGTGGAGTGGTCGCAAGATCTTCCAACGGGGACATCAATTCTTATACAGCTACGTTTTTTTGAAAAAGGAAAATGGACTGATTGGCAGCATGTTGAAAACGATATTGATGTTAAAAATGAAGCGGAATTGAAAAAGTCGCAGGACATTTTAATCGCGAACCGCGCCATAAAATTTCAGTATAAAGCGCTTCTCATGAGTGACTCGGAAAAAATAACGCCGACACTGAAAAATATACAATTCACTTCCATCTATTCACCATCTCTTTCCGAAGATGAATTCAATCCCTTTAAAATCGATTTCAATCGTTTGCTCGCAGGGCTGAACATTATTTCCGATTCCGATCCAAAAATAATATCTCGGGCTGACTGGGGCGCCGATGAATCTCTCCGCGTTCTCACGACAAAAACCGAAAATTCGGAAAAAACCGCGGACGGAAACGAAGTAAATGAATTCACGAATGGAACAAATAATCAAAGTGGAGTCAATAATGAAACAACTCAGGAAGATGATTTTTACAAACAGTATTCAGGAGAAATCGCTTTGGAAAAAGTGACGAAAGTTGATGAAAAAGGCCAGACGCTGAAATGGCCGATTGAAATTGCCGCTCATGTCAGTAAATTTATCATCCACCACACCGCGACCTCAAAAAATCTCGATAATCCAGAGGCCGCCATACGCAGCATTTATTACTATCATGCCATTACGAGAAAATGGGGCGACATCGGATACAACTATATTATTGATCCCAAAGGAAAAATCTATGAAGGCCGATTTGGCGGCGAAAAAGTCGTTGGCGCGCACGCTGGCAGAGCAAATACCGGCAGCATCGGCATCGCCGTATTGGGAAATTATGAAAATGAGGACGTTCCCTTGCCGGTAATTCAGAGCCTCATCAATCTTATAGGTGAAAAGGCATCACTCTATGCTATTCAGCCGGATGGACGTTCTTCGTTCCGCGGCGAAAATATTCCCAATATTCTCGGACACCGCGACGTCATGGACACAAGTTGTCCTGGGGCGAAACTGTATGCAAAGATTCCTGATTTACGAAAGCTCATTGCCGGAGCGATCAATACAAAGCCTTCGACTTCAGGTCAGGAATTTGACTTTGAAGACGTCGGAGATCGCGAAATAGTCAAACTCAAGCCTTATTCTTCTCAAAAAATACCATTTGCGTTAAAAAATACGGGAACGAAAACATGGGACAATACCACCTTCCTCGTGGCTGACCAAAATCCTGAAAATAATAACATGATATCCTTTAAAACGCCCACGGATAAGCCATCAAACATAGCCACTCAAAAAGAAACGAGTGTTGCGCCGGGTGAAACCGCTACTTTTGAAGTCGAAATTTCTACGTTTCTTCGCAGCGGACTCATTACTTTTGATGTCACGCCGATTTTTAACGGAAAAAAGAAACTGCAAAAATACATTGAGCTTCCGATCTTTGTCAGTAAGCCGAATTTAAGCTACGCGCTCTATGAAATGCATCTCCCGAAAATGAGTCTCAAAACCGGAGAAAAGACAAACGGTTGGGTAAAACTCCAAAATACCGGTGATGTTCCGTGGTTTAACAACGGAGCTAACCCCATTCGTCTTGGCACGGACGGACCGCGCGACCGAAAAAGTCCGATGGCGAATTTTGAAACGCGTATTGGATTTTTACAAAACGAAAAAGTGACGCCGGGTGAAATCGGACATTTTGAACTGAACTTCGTAGCGCCAAAAGAAGGAGGCGTTTATAAAGAACATTTTACACCGGTTATGGAAGGCATAACTTGGCTTCAAGAAAATAAAAATCTGGAATTTACCTTTTTCGTCGAGGGTTCAAATTATAAGGCTGAATTTGTTTCCGCATCGACAAACAGCGTATTTAAGCCTGGGGAAACGAAAAATGTTTGGGTGAATGTGCGAAACTCGGGAGACGCTGTTTGGAAAAAAACAGGAGCAAAAGCTGTCAAGATCACTGCGATAACGCCGAAAAATACCAAAGTCTCAAAAGTGGCAATGGAAAAAGAACTCTCTCCGAAAGAAACAGGCAAGTTTCAATTCACGCTCACCGCGCCTCAGAAAGAGGGAAAATATGCCGTCTACTTGTGGCCATGGGTTCAAGGAAAACGTCTGTCGAAAAAAGCCTTGATTTTCCGTTTTCAAGTCGCAAAAAATGAAGTAACAAGCGACAAAGGAAGCACGATTCGAGTGGCGTTAAGTTACAGAGGAGCGCCGATTATTCGCGGAGACGGAGATTTTGATCTTTTGGTGAATGAACAAAAAATCCATACATTTACCATGGATGACATACTAGAGCTGACATTTTCCGATGGCAAATATGTTCTGAAAAATAACCAAGAAGCGCTTATTCTCGAAAATTATCCGCGATTTGTTCCCAAAGAAGGCACGATTCTCCGCGTCGACAATTGGAAAAATCGACCGACATGGTCTCAGGATACCAATGATAACCGTTATCGTGGCATCCTTGAAGCGCGAAATGTCGATGATACTTTAATCGTAATCAATGAACTTCCTTTGGAAGATTATCTCAAAGGCCTTGCCGAGCCAGCGGAAAGCGATCCATTTGAAAAAATAAAAGCTTTGGCCGTCGTCGCTCGAACCTATGCCAAATACTACCTCGATGTTGATCGAAAATTCCCCACAAAACCCTACGATGCTTCAGACGATCCGAATATTTTTCAGAGATACCTTGGATACGGATACGAACTTCGCGCCCCAAATATGATGAAGGCAGTCGATGAGACAAAAGGCATGGTCGTAACTTATAAAGGAGCTTTGATTAAAACTCCGTACTTTAGTTCTTCGGATGGACGGACGAGAAGCGCGGAAGAAGTCTTTGGTTGGACCAATACTCCTTATCTTCAGAGCGTTTCCGATCCGTACTGTGAAGGAAAAGAACTTCGCGGACACGGCGTTGGTTTAAGCGGATGTGGAGCTTATGGAGCCGCAAAAGACGGAAAAACATTTGAAGAAATAATTAAATATTATTATCAAGGAGTAGAGATTGAAAAAGTATACTAAACGTGCTACACTCATAAGAAACAAAAAATTTCCGACTCTTAAAAAATGACGAGTCTCAAAAAAATTCCATCTGAAGAAAGTACGAAAATAGATCTCGAAAACATTCGTTTTACCATTCAAAAAATTGGCGAAACGGCTGTTGGGCTGAAAACGAGAGCGCTTTCAAAAGTAGAATCCATCCGAAAAAAACTTCTGGATGAAGGGAAAAAACATGATGACGAAGTGATCGTAAGAACATGTTTTCGCCTCGCTCATTTTATTGAAAAAGAAAAAGAGTACGGGTACAAACAGATAGATGAATTGATTGACAGCCTTCAACGACTTATTCTTAGCCTGCAGAGAAAAAAACATAAGGCGCGAAGGGGGGAAAAATAAGTTCAGACACATCATTGTCGGTTCAAATGTTTTTCAGCTATAGTGGAATCACATTTTTTAAAAGTATATGGGAATTCCTGAAAAACGCGCTTATTCCTACAATTTTATGTCCTACAATTTCGTGAAAAAATCACGTTTTTTAAAGGATTCTGTTCTTTTTCTCAATACTGTTTCGATACCGCATACCATGGCCATCGTGGAGGAAAAAACTCAAAAAATTATTTCCTGGAAGCAATGGAAAACGGCTGATCAGAGAGAAGATACAACACTGACGGTTTTAAAGAATATGATGAAAGGAAAAAAATGGGAATCATTAAAAGCCATTATAGTCGTGAATGGGCCTGGTCCTTTTACACGCATTCGCATTGGAGTTTCCGTTGCCAACGCGCTTTCTTACATGTATCATTTACCACTGTATGCCGTGAAAAATCCGGATATGCCGAACCTCCCGCAATCGACGCCCCTCACTTGCAGTCGAAAAAGTGTTTTTCAGAAATTTCTTCATACTATTCATCTGGAAAAAATGAAGGAACAGGCCATAGTAGAGCCTTACTATGATCGCCAGCCCAATATTACGTTGTCGAAAAAGAAAAAACATCCATTAAGTTAAACGAAAATAATCATTTTTAGCTATAGAAAAAAGTATATTATGGCCATTACAATAAAGAAAACCTTGATAAATTTGTAAAATTGTATGTGAACAACTCCTAACCTTTTGATGAGATGCACAAATTGCCCTATTCGATTCGAGTCATACTGGCCTTTATTTTTTTTATTATCGGCATTTTAGGTCTCGTGCTCCCGTTTCTTCAAGGTTGGTTTTTTCTCGGCCTCGCTCTTCACGTATTATATCCTGAAAAAAGTCTCGCCATTCGAAAAAAAATCGCAGAAAAATGGCATAATGTTCGCGCAAAATGTAATAAAAAATTTTATTCAAGTGATAACGATTCCAAATCGTAATGAGTTTTAACTCCTGATTATTCAGGTAAATATTTGAAATGAAATTAAGGGAAACCCTGATAAATATGCTTAGGTAACCTCTGAAAAATGTACCATCTACTGCAATTTTATAGAGTTTATGCGCTTTTTTTAAAAAAAATTTTATGCTTTACGTCGTAGCCACGCCCATTGGAAATCTGGAAGATATCACGCTCAGAGCTTTACGTATCCTGAAAGAAGTAGATTGCATTGTTGCCGAGGATACGCGGCATAGCGGTATTTTTTTAAAAAAATACGGAATCGATAAGCCTCTTTTGAGCTTTCACGCCCACTCAAATCATCCAAAAGTGGAAAAAATTATCGATATCCTAAAAAATGGAAAAAACGTCGCGCTCATTTCCGACGCGGGTACTCCTGGAATTTCAGATCCAGGCTTTGTGCTGATACGAGCAGCACTGGACGTTGGCATTCCCATAAGCCCTATTCCGGGTCCTTCGGCTTTTTTGGCGGCGCTTAGCGTTTCCGGATTGCCGACGGATAAATTTCTCTATCTTGGCTTTCTTCCGAGAAAAAAAGGTCGCCATACACTGCTCCTGGAACTTCAAAATGAAAAACGCACCATTGTTTTTTATGAATCACCTCATCGAATACTGCGAACGCTTGAAGAACTCGAATCCATGCTCGGTGATCGATGTGTGGCGATCGCGCGTGAAATTACCAAACTGTACGAAGAAATATTCCGTGGAAGTCTTTCCGAAGCGAAACAACACTTTTCACAAAAAAATATCAAAGGTGAATTCGTTATCGTTCTTGGTGGAAAAAATCAAAACTTAATTGACAGGTGTTATATTTACGATATATTGTCCAATTAGTTATTTATTAGTAATTATTTATAATGTGGAATTTATAGCATCTAATAAACATTTTATTCACTTTATTGTACTTTATTTTTGATTATAGGTGGCATGTTGTAATTACTGCAATCGTGACAGGTAAAAGTCAACATTATTTTTTATAATTTAACAAAAAATACTATGACTCCTAAAGAAAGAGAAGGTACAGGAGAAGAACTTATTGGAAAAAGATTTTATTGCGCTTCTCCACAGGGAGGAATAGGCTATATTGATGATAAGGACGGAAGGTCTCGCACGTTGAGTTGTGTACAGGGAGATCTCATGGAAGGAATTGAAAAACATCCTGAATTAGAGGGAGTGACACAAGTGAGAGTAATGGATCGTTTTGGAGATGGAAAAAGCAATGATCCATTCGCGTCTTCTTATGCCGATACAATCGTTCAGAGTGACGGAAAATACTGGTTCGATGGAGAAATTCTCGCAGGGACATGGAAAAAAGACCGTCGACCAGATCCGAATCAATCTCGAAATGAAGATATAAGCTCTCAAAGAAAACTTGGTCGGAAACGAATTGATGCATTATTGGATGCAAAAAAAATAGTAAGATTTAGAAAATCTGATACAACTGATGACGCACGACGCTTGACATTGAAAGCAGTAGATAGAATAGAGGAAATAATAGGAGATTAGAGAATCTCTGAAAAAATGTTCTTTCGATAGAGAATGTCTCTTGTCGCTGTACTTTCAGATTGATCTACCTGTGCCACTCTACCGCCATCGATATCATACTTTCAAATACCGAAATTTCCGAACTGCTATTGCTCCAATCGCTCTATTGTTGTTTTGATATTATTTACCTGTGTCGCTCGGCTACATCGATCTACCTAAATTGCTGAACCGCCATGTTGATGTCATATGTTCTGATGTCGGAATTTCTGTACCGCCATGTCGATGTCATATTTCGGATCATCGATGTCGGAAAATTTGAGAAGTTTCCAGTTTTCAGGACTCCGCGATTCATGTTCGATAAGTCCAAGATGGGCGAGGTTTTCATGTGCTTTGCACAGCGGTTGCAAAGTATCCGCCTCATGTTCATTCGTCAGCGCAAAACGTTTCGCGTGATGGAGA
>JACPHH010000030.1 GCA_016188705.1 Candidatus Peregrinibacteria bacterium
AAAATCCTGAAAACTAATTTGGACTCGGCGGGGCAAACTATTTTTCTGGGGGAATGGAATTGCCCCGCCTCGGCTTTCTTCCCGCCCGCAGGAGGGGTCTGGGGAGGAATGCGGGCGGGTTTTTGAACCTTTCCTTTTTCGTTTCCGAATTTCGTGCCAGTTGAAAACTGGCACGCCACCTAAAAAATTATTTTTGAAAATCCGCCATATTCACCGACCGCTTGCTTGTCTTGATTAACTCCTCATCATGAGAAACACAGATGATAGTCGTATCAGGATATTTTTCATTTATCTCACTGATAATTTTTCTAACTTCTGTCGCGGCTTGTGAATCAAGGCTCGCTGTCGGTTCATCAAGCAACATTATTTTCGCGCCCTTGATTAAGGTTCGCGCGACACCAACTCTGACCTTTTCACCACCAGACAAATGTTTTGCTTCTTCGTCAAGCTTATCAGCAAATTTTTCCAAGTGCAAATCAGATAATATTTTTTTTATTTTTTCGTCATCAGCTTCCTCTTTCGACCATAGCATAAGATTTTCTCGCAAAGTCATCCCGTCAAAAATTTGCGGATTTTGATTGCAATAAGACATCACCGAATACAACGATTCTTTGCCGTATTTTTTAACGCTGTCATTTCTCACTCCGCCGATTTCGATTTCACCACTGTCGGCTTTGTAAAGCCCGACCAAATTTCGGAGCATGGTTGATTTTCCAGCACCAGAAGCCCCCGCAATCGTTACAAATTCGCCTTGCTTTATATCCAAACTTACACCTCGCAAAATATTTTTGTAATGCAAATTTTTGACGGAAATATCAAAATTTTTCAACTCGGAAACAGGCACGCGATCTTTTTCTTTTTCACCCTCGGGCAAATCCAATTTTTCGTATTGCCCGAAAATTTCGTCCATTCTTTGTATGTCCTGTATGTAGCGAGAAAATCGGTTGAAATAGAGATTAACCAATTCTTGAACAGGTCTATTTAGTTGGTTGGAATAAATAATATTTGAAAGCACGGCTCCGCCTGAAATCATACCCGCCTCTTGAAGTGCGCCTCCGACACCAGCCGACACAACAGTAGAAACATCAAAAGGAATCATGCTTTTCAAGCGATTTTTTGTTTCTTCAATAAATCTCTGTAAAGAAAGCGTATCTCTAACATTCATCTGCTCTTTGACATGACTTGCTATTGTCGGCGTTTCGGGTGATGTTTTAACTTCCTCGAATCCGCTTTTTATGGAACCGAGACGAGTTGAAATTTTTTCTCCCTCTCGTTTTTCTTTTTCGTACATCGGCCAAATCTGTTCGTTTTGTTTTTTGGCGATTTTGTACATTATCGGCAAACTACAAACACCAATCGCGCCAAGAGCGGGATTGATTTTAGCCAAAAATGCAAGCGACATAGCAATTCCCGCCAAAGTCGGAGCAAATTTTGAAATTGTGTCTTGTAAAATTTGCTCAGTCGCATTTTTGCCTCTTTCTAATGTTGCGTAAATTTCTCCCAAAGATTTTTCATGGATAAATTCAAATTCTTGAAAAAATAGCGAGTTAGTTATTCTTTCATTTATTTGGTGGTTGATTTCATTCATCACTTTCGCCAATTCAATCTCGGTTTTCGCGTCAATCACCTCCGATAATTTATTCAAACCGAAATATTCCAAAAATACAGCAACATTGAATTTATCTTGCGCGATAATATTTTGAAAAAGCGAGGGGGCGAAACTTTCCGCTCCTTTCGACATCAAATAACCTAGAGAAATTTTTGCTATCGTTCCTTTTTTCTCACCCAATTTATATTCTCCCCAAAGACGCGAAATTGTTTCGGCAAGAATTTTCGGCGAGTAATTTTCGTTTTCGTCTTTTTCGGACTTGATTAAGTCAACTAAAATTTCAACTTCCGTCTTGTCCAATGGGTAGCGACTTTGTAATTGTTGTATTAGTTCTGATTTTTGTTTTGTTGCTTCCTTTTCGTCAACTTCTTCCGTTTTGTCTTTGTAAAATTCTCCAATGTCTTTTTCCAAAGATTTTGTGTTCATCACATTTCCAACTGAATCAAAAAGCAACCAGCACTGGGCGCGCAATTCTTCAATGTCATTTTCATCAAGGCCTGTTTCTCTTTTGCTTTTCACTTCGCTGATTAAATTTTCAATCCAGTCTTCAATGCTCGCCGAAAATTCTTCGCTATTGATGTCAATAAATTCTCTTTGCTGATGTTCTTCTGTTTTTTTGGCTTTTCCATTAAAACCCCTTAAAATTTGCTTATACTCTGTCATTAGTTCGGGAGTTATAAGTTCACTTAACAATTTTGTCTTTTCTTGTTCCTCTTGCGTTGGTTTTTCTAAAGTTATTTTTTCTTGAATTGATTGACGCAAAGACAGCCAATAATCTTTTAGCGTCATTGGTTTTTGCTCCACTTCTTCGTATTCATCGGCAGTAAGCGGTTTTATTTCAGCCGCTTCTTTCTTTTTCTCGACTTCCTCTTTTATTGGTCTGAAAAAATAACTTTCTTTCATATTCTATTTGATTAGCTCCTCAATCGGCACATTTAATGCCTTCGCGATTTTTTTAATTGTATCAATGGTTGGATTTTGTTGCTTTCCAGCTTCAATATTGATTATCGTATTATTGGAAACATCAGCAAGACGAGCTAGCTTCTCTTGCGATAAACCCATTTTTTCTCGTATTCGTTTGATTTTGCTTGACTCTACCATATTAAAATAGTAATATTAAATTGTGGTATTATAATTATATGCTTCAACAAATTAACCACAATATAATATTACCAAAATATTTCTATTTCGTAAAGAAAAAAGGGAGTTCCTTGACGTTGCTCGCGAATGGGTTGGGTGGGTCAAGAGCAACATCTTCTTTGGTGGCGCATTTTGCTTTGCAAAATACGAAATTCGGAAACGAAAAAGGAAAGGTTCAAAAACCCGCCCGCATTCCTCCCCAGACCCCTCCTGCGGGCGGGAAGAAAGCCGAGGCGGGGCAATTCCATTCC
>JACPHH010000002.1 GCA_016188705.1 Candidatus Peregrinibacteria bacterium
GATAAGAAAAAAGAACGCTGTCCGCGGCATATATTTGATAAGTCCGCCATATTCTTCCATGTTGCGCGTATGAGTTTGATTGATGACTGAGCCTGCGCTTAAAAAAAGTAAAGATTTAAAAGTGGCGTGATTCAAAGTGTGAAAGAGCGCTGCCGCAAGTCCAAAAAGAGCAAGCGGAATATTTCCAAAAGATGAAAAAACCAGCGCGCTGCCAAGACCCAGCAGGATTATTCCGATATTTTCAATGCTGTGATAGGCTAAAAGTCTTTTGATATCATGTTCGGTAAGCGCGTAGAGAACTCCGAGCAGGGCGGATACCGAACCAATAATCAGTACCGTAACGCCCCACCAAAGTGGAACGGGCTGAAGCACGTCAAAAAACATTCTGATCATCATATAAATGCCGGTTTTTATCATAACTCCCGACATAAGCGCCGAGACATGGGAAGGCGCGGCGGGATGCGCGCTTGGAAGCCAGATGTGGAAAGGAATAATACCTGCTTTTGTGCCAAATCCAATCATGAGGAGTACGAAGACGGCATTTTTGAAAAACGCGGGAATGAGAAAAGAAACTGACCGCATTGATTCAAAATCAAACTGAAGAGATGTCGCGAGCCAACCTGAAGAATGTTTGAAAAAATCGAAAGTGATAACAGAACCCGGAACAAATTGAAACGGAGTTAAACCTGATCCAGCAAAAATAGAGAGTATCAAAAAAGCCAGGAGAATGAAAACCGTGCCAATATGCGTCATCACAAGATAGATAAATCCTGCCTTGACGTTATTCGTATCGTCGCGGTCATATACGACGAGAAAATATGAAGCGAGAGACATAATTTCCCATGCCATGAGAAAAAAGAGCGCGTTTGAAGCCGATACGACCATGAGCATTCCCACAATAAACAAGTGGTAAAAAAATCCCAAAGCGCCGATGCTGTATTTTTTATAAAAATGCTGAATATACCCAACTCCATATATTGAACAAAAGAGCGCGATCAACGAGATCACAAAAATGAAAAAAGCGGACAACATATCAATGTGAAACGAAAAAGAAAGAAGTGGAAAAACCGATGAATCGGCTGAAAAAGATATATCGCGGCCTGTGATAAGGATTCCAATTGAAAATAATATGCCCCAAAGAGAACCGATAATCGCGAAAAAACTCTGCCACAGATTGGCTAATACATCATTTTTTTTAAAAAACAAAGATCCAATAGCGCCTATGGCAAAGAGCGAGAGTAAAAAAACGAATCCCGCTCCATTCAAAACAATAAGGGCATAATGCGTAAGTTCAGATATCATAAAAAGTATCAATGAGTGTTAGAGTGTTTTTTTGTTTTAAGTTTCGAGGTTGTGAGTTTCGAGGTTGTGAGTTTCGAGAATTTGAAGCAGATGAGTCAATAGAGTCATGGGCGATGGAGGATCTCCTGGAATACAATAATTTACGGGTATCAGCGAGTTCACTCCATCCAATACGCCATAAGAACCACGGAATATGCCACCATTTATAGCGTCATCGCCCACGGCAACGACTATTTTTGGATCAGGCGTCGCGTCATAAGCTCGGCGTAAAGCTTGAGCCATATTGCGCGTTACAGGACCTGTAATCATCAACATATCCGCGTGCTTAGGAGAAGCGACAAAGTGAATTCCAAAGCGTTCAACATCATAAAAAGCGTTCGAAAGAGCGACAAGTTCTTGTTCGCAGGCGTTATCGGAACCTGCGTCTATTTGTCTGATGGCCAAGGAGCCATGAAATAATCGTTTAACTTTGTCCTCTATTTTTTTACCGAGAATAAAATGTCGCGATTCATCGGTTTGAGAGGTTTCGTCGGCTTTCGGGGATACGTCAATTTTTTTCATTTTCACTCGGGTTTTGACATTTTCATTCGCGAAATTTCGTTGTTTAAAACTTCCTGTTTTGAGTATTTTTAAAAAAATATGTAACACAAAGAATATTAAGGATTGGATGGCGCTTCAATGTTTTCAGGAGTCACTCCCTCTTTTTTTTTCAAAGTTTCAATATCTTTAAAAAAAGCATCTCGGGTCGCGAGGGCAACCGAGTAGAGATTTGATGAATGAGAAAGTTTGGCATAAATCGTATTTTCATTCGCTTCGATAAAATAGATGGTTGTAGTTTGCGCTGTATTGGACGGTGCAGACTCGGAGCTGTTTTTTAACCATACTTTGCTCACTTTTTCCGAATTTTCAAGATCGATATCCTTGAGCGCGTTTTCATCTTCAACAAAAGAAAGTCCCTTGAGAGGAGAAAGCGCGTCGAGAATATCCACGACTTGGCTGGAATCAGCGTCCGAAGCAATAGGTTCGGTAATTTTCCACAAAGCATTTTCCTTTTTGAGAGCGATTTTCCCATTTTTGCTTTTCAAGGCTATTTCCGTAATTTGATCTTTATTGATGGAAATAATGGTAAGATCGCGCCATTCGGCCTTATCAAAATTCGACCTGGCGCTCGCGTTTGCCAAATAAACGTCATTCGATCCATCAACTCGAAAATACCATGAATCGAAAGTCGGTCCTCGATTACCGATAAAGAGTTTGAGAATTACTCCATCATTGATTCCGAAAAGAGAAACGGAAAGACCGGAATTTTCGGTAACACCCAGAGCCTCCTGTTTATTCGGATTTTGTGAACTCAAAGCGCCATCTTTAAGAACAGGAATTTCGTTCAAAAGAGCGTCAATCGAAGTGGTATCGGCCGGCGCGTTATTTTTGGAAGAGACAATCCACGTTCCATTTTGCTTCGAGAGCACGACATCGGACGAAACCCTTTTTAACTCGATTTTTTGAATCGAGCCGTTATCAAAAGAAGCAATAGCCGGCTTAACGCCATTCTTGGATGAAATTTTAGGTTCCGTCCAAGGTCGTTCAAAAAAAACGACAAAAATCGCGAGAACGACAAAAATACCAAAAAGAACGTAGGTCGCGGTAAAATTTTTCGATGATTTTTTTTGAGATTTTTTTTGAGATTTTTTTTGAAAGGACATGAATGCGGAGTTAAAAATATATTCGTTTTACCTGTGGATGTTTGCAGCCGAAAAAAAACTTTCAATTTTTTAAATGTTTTTAAAATTCACTCGATTGCCTTCTTTTTCGCATTGTTAATCGAATGACTCCATACAAAACGACTAAAATAGGCATGCCCAAAATTCCAAAAATTTTGACCGTATTTCTCGAACCGTCCGAGATGGTGGTGAGCGGTCGATCCTCAAAACCTTTGGAACGGATACTTATTAACGTATTATCAAGAGTCAAATAATCGATCATATTGAGACCAAAGTCGAGATTTTGAGGAAATCGTTGCGCGAATTGATCAGAAAGAAAGTCGGAATCGCCAATGACAATAATTTGTTGATTGGAATCAGGACTCTCTTTTATAGTTCGCCCTGAATCAGAAACCGTTTGAGAACCCGCGGAAAAAGTAGATTCGGAAGATAATTGAGCAGATGATCCCTGAGAATTTACAGCATTTTTGGACTGGCTGTTGAGAGAAGTTCCTGATGTTACGTCTCCGGATGTTGAACCTTTAGCCAATGGACTGTTGGATGCAGGATCGGAAGAGGAAACAGGCGGAATACTTTTACCGGAAAAATAACTCTTCGTGAAATTGCTCACAAGAACCGCCATGTCATAATTTTTGGTATCGGAAGGCTGGCTCCATCTCTGATTTGGATCGAGGTTAAAAGAGCCGGTCTGAGTCCAAGCTTCATTGGTCGTTTTCGCGAGTACTTCATAGTTTAAACCTTCCTTTTGAGTTATGGTTAGAGAGCTGACCCAAGGAAGAACAAGAGAATCGAGCTTAGCCACAATGGGGCTATTCACAGAAAAGTTATCTTTAATAAGTTTCGGCCACAGAGGATACGGAAGAATAAACTGTATAAAGCCCTGAGAAAAAGATGCTGTCTCGTGCACAGTGTCAAGGACAAGGTTTTGCTCCACGCTTACTCCATAATACTGAAGAAGTTGATTAAGCTGCGGATTATTCAGAGGAGTCATTTGTAAACCTTCCGCGAGATCAAGGCTGTCAACAAGAAAAATAGCATTTCCGCCATTCATGATAAATTGGTCGATTTCAAAAATATCGCGTTCTTGCAAAGCTGTTTTTGGTCCAGCGACAATGAGCGTACTTATTCCCGTAATGGCTTTTCCGTCGGAAGTACTCACGTCTTGCGTTTCATAATTTTTCTCAAGTGACTGACGCAGAAGAGTATAGTCGCCGCTTTTTTCGAGAGTGCTGTGTTCATCGTGCCCAGTGAGGAAACCAATTTTTTTTATTTCCGTGGCCGTCACCTTTCTGAGAGCCGAAGTAAGTTGATATTCAAGATTTTCCGTATTTTGCACAAAAGGCAAAACCTCTTTTTTATTGACGTAAAAAATACCTATGCCAAGATAGCCATTTTGGACTTGCAGCTTATCTTTTTCAATAACATTCATCTGAATTTCGGGAATTTCCAGCATAGCGACTTCCTGCTGAACCTTAGGATCGCTCGCAGGATCAATGTATTCAACGCGAATGTTTCCGTACGCTCTGTATTCGTCCAGAATATCATGAACATACTGCGAAACGGATAAAAGATTTGGCGGAAGTTTTTGCGAGAAAAAAACCTTGATGGTAACGACATCGTCGATATTTTTTAGGAGATTTTTTGTTGAATCGGAAATCGTGTATTCCTTGCCGCTCGTGAGATCCAGACGAACAAAATGGCGGCTCAGGATAATATTTGCCAGAAAAATTATTCCTAAAATAATAATGAAGCTGACAAGCGAATGAGTTTTTAAAACCGTTTTTTTGGTAAGAGTGAGTAATTTCATGTTTATTTCCATTTACGGGATTCGATATTTTTCATATTAAGGAAAAGAAAAAGGAAAATCATGGACAGATAGTATAAAAAATCGCGTGAATCAATGACGCCGCGACCCATGCTTTCAAAGTGCGCTCCGAGTCCGAGATATTGAAAAAGAGGAGCAATCAAGCTGGGAATAACATAAAGCACAATCGGTTCACCGATAATAAGAAAGAAAAAACTTATGGAAACCGCGAGAATAAAAGCAATAATTTGATTTGAGGTTGCGCTCGAAACAAAAAGTCCAATGGCGAGATACGCTCCTCCTAAAAGCAATGCGCTCAAATATTGAGCAAAAATAACACCTTTGTCAGGAGAACCCAAAAACGAAATAATAAGAGGTATTGGAAGAGTCAGAACAAGCGCGATGGCAAGAAATATAAAGCTCGCGAGGAATTTTCCAAGAACGACTTCAAAATCTTTGACAGGGAGCGTCATGAGCACCTCAAAAGTACCGAGCTTTTTTTCTTCAGCCCAAAGACGCATCGTTACGGCCGGAATGAGAAAAAGAAAAATCCAAGGAAGGAGGCTAAACCAATCACGCATGGAAGCTTGATTCGCGATAAAAAAAGACCGAAAAAAAAGCCAGCCCGTAAGCACCAAAAAAACCGTGATAAAAATATAGGCAATGGGAGAATTAAAATAGCTGCGAAGTTCTTTTTTAATGAGTGCGAGCATAGAAAGTCGAGATGAGTAAATTATTTCGCAACAGAATTTTAGTTGCGTATGATGAAATTAATTTCGGGTAAGATGAGTGAAAACATCTTCAAGGCTTACGATTTCACGCTGCATGCCGACAAGTTCAAAACCGCGATCAAGGAAAAAATGATTCAAGTTTTTTCGTATATCCAAGCCTTCGGAGGTTTCGATATCCAGTGAGCAAACTCCGGATTCATTCGACTCAAGCTTTTTGACCTTTTCAATGCCGTTAAGCTCTTTAAGGGCTGAAATAACGGCGGAAGCGGAGCCTTCGACCTGAACACGAATAATAGTCCTTTTTTGCGCCTGATTTCGAAGTTCTCCTGGACTTCCTTCAGCCACGATTTTCCCTTTATGAATAATGAGCACTCGGTTACATGTCCCTTCGACTTCAGAAAGAATATGCGTGCTTAAAATAATCGTTTTTTCTTTTCCAATATCTTTAATGAGATTCCGAATTTCAATAATTTGATTTGGGTCAAGTCCGCTCGTCGGTTCATCAAGGATAAGAATGGAAGGATTATGAATAAGAGCTTGAGCTAAACCTACGCGTTGCCGATAACCTTTTGAAAGTGTGCCAATTTCCGCGCGAATCTTTGATTTGAGTCCGCACGACTCAATGACATCTTTGATGAGCGGGATACGCTTATTTTTTGAAATACGGTGCATTTCCGCCAAAAATTGCAAATATTCCAGCACATCCATGTCTTCATAGAGCGGCGTATTTTCCGGCAAATAGCCTATACGTTTTCGGATTTCCGTACTCATTTCCAAGGTATCCATTCCTCCAATTTGAACGCTGCCGCTCGACGCGGGAAGAAAGCAGGTAAGAATTTTCATGGTCGTTGTTTTTCCAGCGCCGTTTGGTCCGAGGAAACCGACGATTTCGCCTTTTTTTATTTCAAAAGAAATATCATCCACCGCTCTGAAATTTCCATAATTTTTTGTAAGATGCTTAACGCTGATCAATGTTTGTTTATTTAAAAATCTCGCATGAACAAAATATATCCGTACCCCTAACAATGTCAATGGATACGTTTTTAAGGATCATACGCAAATTTTCGTCCTTTTTGATCCAGCCGAGTATCCGAGCGACGAGCCCCCGCCTCCCAGCGATATGTACTTTTTTTCAAAGGAAAAAGCGTATGACTCGTTTTTAAAATCCGAGTTCAATGAAAAGAGAATCATAATTTACAATATCGGTTTCAGAGCTATTTTCAATGAGATCCACAAGTTGATTGATGTCATCTTCAAGTTCTATGGAGTTCGAATCAGTCACAATGTCGGTGTCAAAGGCGTCGAGAGCATATTCCTGAACCACCATAAAACGATAAATAAGCTCGGAAAAAGTGCTTCGACTCATGGGTTGATCCGGAAAAATATTATTTTTCGAATCAGAATCAATAAGATTTTTATCATGCGCGAATTGAGCATAGGCGGCATACCAACTATCGACAGGAACATCAGAAAAAGGCGGCTCGGAAAGAGGGAGAGGATAGAGTCCAAGAGTTTGATTCGTTTCCAAAAGAATTTTCAGCGTTTCAACGAGATTCACGGTGTTCGCGGGCCGAAAAGTTCCGTCGGGATAGCCTTGAACAATGCCGCGTTCATGAGCTTCTTCAATATACGGCGCGAACCAGTCTGAAGCAGAGTAATCAGAAAAACTCACATTCGGAGGAGAAACGGGAATTTCAATTCCTTTGGCCCGAAGAATAATTTTGAGAGCTTCAGCTCGGTTAATAGACTGCTCGGGTCGAAAAGTTCCGTCGGGATAGCCCTGAATGACCCCATGAGTTTGCAGATATTCGATGGCGGAATAATTCGGATGAAGCGGATCAACATCAGAAAAAATAAAAAGCAAATTTTCCGCGCGCGCGAAAGGAAGAAATAAAAAACTTACAAGCCATACGAGAGTGTATCCCGCGAATTTCATTATTCAGACGTATTAAGTTGGTATTTAATAAGATCGATCGTAAGCGTCAAAGAAGATTTTCGAGCTTCTTTGAGATCAAGATGGGCGCTTTTCAGAAGATCTGCTGCTTTTTCCGCGCTGGCCGAGCTTTCAAGCTGCACGAGCCGAAAATAGATGGACTTTGCTTCATTTACTTTTTTTTCGGCATTTTGAATGGCATTGAGTACCGCATCCAGATTTCTTTTATAATCGGAAAATTGCGATGTGCCGCTCAGAGCGTTAAGATTATCTTGAAGTCGGTCGCCAATGCGCCGAGCCCGATTTATAAGGGAAAGCGCGTATGAAATAGTACGAAATCCCGCCAACCCGCGAAGTCTTGGCGCGACGGTTTGCGAATAAGAACGAACCTCCTCGCCGAGCGCCTGAATCTTCGACCAATCAGTCAGAGAGGAAAGCGCCGACTTTTTTTCAGTATAAAATTGAATATCCCCGTCAATAAGTTTAAGAGCTGTTTTTTGTTCTTCCGCTGTCAATATTGTCGTTTTTTCTATGCGTTTTTTGAGAACATCAAGGTAATTGAGCTTATTGTCAATGACGAGATTTAAAAAATTCTTTATTTTGTCCAAATTATCGCCTTTTTCACGGACATCTTTCGCGTTATTTTTCAAAATTTCTTGAAGTTCATTTGCTTTATTTTTAATAGTTTCATTTCGTTCAATCACGGGTTCGAGATCTTTGGGAGCATTCAGAAAGGACAGAAGTTCGGCATCATCGTCAAACTCACTCGCGAAGCTCTGAGTTGGCATGAGAAAGACGAGAAGTACGATACAAACAAAGAAAAAAGAGCGAAAAAGCGTCTGAAATTTTTGCAATCGAACCGTCGCAAATAGAGTCGCAACGAGAGTCGAAAGAATGTTTTTCAGAGATTTTCGAAGGTGATTTTTAAGAAACATAAAAGAAAAATGAAGAAATTAAAAATTGGGTTGCATTTGCAGTAGTAAGCATATTTATCAGGGTTTTTTTTATTACAATGCTTTAGGTGACTGAATTATCATCGCCCATCTCCTGGAATTCACGATCCTGGCTGGAAGGGTCAAAATCCTGAATGGAAGTAGAGAGATCAAGAAGTTCCTGCGTAAGAGAATCGGCTCCGGAAGAGTCTTCCACGACAAGGTTTTCAAGATCATCCAGATTGATACGTTCAAATCGGGAAGACGCCAAAGACATTTCTTCTTCATCTTTAAGAGGAATCATGTCGGATTCGGAAAGATTGGCAATGAGAGTGCGAAAACTATTGAAACTATTTGTCCCATCATTACTTTCGTCACTGCTCGATTCGTCAGTGTTCGTTTCATTATTGTTTGATTCATTAGAAAGCATCTGTTTTTCTTTTGAAGAGGAAGTTGTAGGATTTTCTGTAAAAAAAGGGGAATTTTCAGTCGAAGAAATAAAAGGGTTTTCTTTGGAAAAAATCGAAGGATTATTTTTGTTAAAGGAAAATTGTGGAAGTTGTTTTTGATAGGAAAAAACACCAAAAAGTATAAAAAGAGCGAACATAAGGGCAAAAGGAACCATTCTTGTCATGCGAAATCCTTCAAAAAAATGAAGCATGATCGAAGAAAATGATTTTTTCTCAGGAGTAGGAGCAAGTGACAAAGTAAGTTGTTCTCTTAATTTTGTTTGAAACGATGCCATTTTTTGAGAGTCTATTGGAAGAGTTCCTTTTAATCGCCGAGCTAAAAGAAGGAGTTTTCTGAACTCGGCCGCGTCTAAATGAATATCATCTGGCAGAGTCTCTCCATTCAGAAGTTTTTCTATATATTCCGTGAATTGTTCTATGTTTTTTCCCTTCATAAAAGTTTTGTTACAATGCTTAAGGAAACCCTGATAAATATGATTTCGTTACGAAAATTGCAAAATTTGAGCGAAAACGCTGAGCGACCGACGAAGGCGTATCAGAAGAAGATACGGCGAGGAGGTCTGAAGCGTTTGCAGCCAAATTTTGCAATTTGCGTAAGCATATTTATCAGGGTTTCCTTAATTGGGAAGCTTTCGCAAGAGCCCGATACTGGAGAATTTTAACATTGTTAAGATTTGTCTGCATTCTTTCAGCGGTTTCTTTCAGTGTAAGATTTTCCAAAAATCGGCATTCAAGCACTTGACGATAATTTTCAGGAAGCTTGGAAAGAAGGGCTCGAAGTTTATTTTCCTTGAATTTTTGATCAGCGGCTTCGGAATCGTCATCAAAATCAAAATTATCTTCAAATGAAGCAAGATAGTCTTCAAGTTCCACAGTCGGATACTTGTACTTGTGACGAAAATAATCCATGATGGTAAATTTTGCGATTTGCATGAGCCAGCTTAAAAATTTTGACCTGCCTTCAAAGTTTTTGATACCTTCAATGGCTTTCAGAAAGGTGTCTTGAGTGATATCTTCAGCCTCTTCATGGTGGCCGACTTTATAGTAAACGAATTTGAATATTCTATCGAAATAAAGATCGTAAAGACGCAAGAAAGCCTCTGTGTCACCGTTACGAGCTCGTTCGATAAAAGCTTTATCATCTTCCATAAAATGAGTCGGGCGAGGTTACAAAATCGAGCCTATTGTATCCAAAAAAATACCAATTCGCAAAGAGTGTTTGGAGTAGATGTTCGCAGCTTTTTTGAAGAAATGGGGCGGGGACTGCCATTTGAGCGCATAGCGAAGCGTAGCGAAAATGGAGTCCCCGCCTCCCAGCGATATGTACTTTTTTTCAAAGGAAAAAGCGTATGATCCGGGCAATGAGCAAATACTAAGCGCGGATTGTTTATGCTTGAAAAGAGCAAACGGAAAAGATAAAGTTTATCTGATATAATATTCCTTACAATGAAGGATTTTATTTGGAACATACAAAATGTTCTCGCTGATATACTCTTTTTTATCGTGGAAAAGACCGGTACTTTTTGGGAACGATTTTTCCAACTCGCGCAGTACAGCCTCGGACAAATGATTCTTGATATTGTGCTTGTGGCAATCCTTTTTTATTGGCTTATAAAATTGGTGCAGGGAACCAGAGCCATCCACATTCTTACCGGACTCGCCATCCTTGTGATTATTTTTCTTGTAAGCGAAAAGCTTGAACTCATTGCCCTTGGATGGCTTTTGAGAAAACTCCTCACCGTGATGTTGGTGGCGGTACCCATTATTTTTCAACAGGAGCTTCGAAGAGGGCTCGAAAAGCTTGGCCAGACACGTTTTTTTACAAGAGAACGAGAAAAAGAACTCGATTCACTCATTAATATTATTGTGAAAGTATGTTCGGAAATGAGCAAATCGAAAATTGGCGCGCTCATCGTTCTTAAAGGAGAGGATAGTTTAAAAGAATACGAAGAAACAGGTGTGCGGCTCGATGCGAAAGTATCATCGGAGCTGCTGCTGAACATTTTTCATCCAAAAACACCTCTTCATGACGGCGCCGTGATTATTGAAATACCAAAACTCGTTGCGGCAAGCTGTATTCTTCCTCTGTCTTTTAAGAGTTTGCCGGGCAGCTTCGGAACACGCCATAAAGCGGCATTGGGTCTCGCGGAAACTACTGACGCGAAAATCGTTCTCGTGTCGGAAGAGAAAGGGACAATCAGCTATGCTGAAAATGGAAAACTTCAAAAAGACATAAGTCCGGAAAAACTTCAGGAAGAATTGAAAAAAAGTTTTATTTCTAAAAAAAATACTCAAAAAAGAAAAACCCATGATGCGTAATCTCAAACTCAAACTACTCGCGCTTTTTTTTGCCATCTTCTTTTGGATTTTCGTCGTGAGCACGGAAAACAGTTTTTATACCTTTCCCGGGAGCGAGGCAGAAGGGATTCCGATTAAGGCGTTTAACCTTTCCGAAAATCTCGCTCTGGAAAAGGAATTGGGAAACGTACGCGTGACGGTTCGCACGACATCGGATATGTACCAAAAACTTTCAGAAGCGGATTTTGAAGCCTATATCGATTTTTCGGGCAAGGAGGCCGGTGAATATGTAAGCGATATAGCAGTAACTTCAAAAAAGCCCGAAATAACGGTACTCAAGGTCGAACCATCTCAAATTGAAACAACGCTTGAATCAGTAACTTCAAAAACCGTCGATATTGCGCCGGAAGTAAAAGGGAAGCCTGCGCCAAATTATGAAGTCGGCGAAATAAAACTCGACGTTACCACTCTAAAAATAATGGGACCGGAAAGCGTATTAAATACTCTCAATGAAGTAAAAGCAGAGATCGAGCTCGATGGAACCGAGCAGGAAAATTTTGAAAAAACATATAGATTGAAAGCTTTCGATGGAAGGGGAAAAGAAATAGATGTTATTCGAATGGAGGAAAATGAAGTGAAGGCATCCGTAATCATTCGCGAAGTGCTGGAGTCAAAAACCGTCGGTGTGCGAGCTAATATTACGGGAACAGAGGGGAAGGTTTGGGTTCAAAAAGTGATCGTCGATCCCGCGACGGTCCTTATAAAAGGTGAGGGCAAAGCTCTCGAAAAAGTAGAATACCTTGAAACCGAAGAAATCAATGCCGGTAATTTTCAAAAGACAGCTGAACGGAAGGTAAAGATTATTCTTCCAAAAGGTATACTCCTCGTGAATGATCGGGACGAAATAGTAAAAGTGACGCTTTCGCTGGGAGAATATAAAATCAAAAAAGAAGTTTCAGCTATCATTAAATTTATTGGAACGAATAAAGATGGGGATTTGAATGGAGAGCCATCAATTATTCAGGTTATAGTGGAAGGATCTGAAGCCGATATAGAAAATTTGCGACCTACCGACATCTACGTGACAATCAATATCAAGGGAAAAAAGAACGGGCAAATACTCGACCTTGAGCCAGCCAATTTTACCATTCCAGAAAATCTCACGTTGATTGAATTCACCCCGGACACCATCACCTTGGCTCGATGAAACAACGAATGCCGAACCTTGGCTTCATAAAACAACGAATGCCGAACCTTGACTCCATAAAACTCTGCATACCGATTCGAGGTGATTCGCCTAAGGAAATGATGCGAAAAATGGACACTTCTCCTGAAGCGGATATTTTTGAAATTTGGCTTGATTCATTAAAAACTCCATGGGATGTGTCAAAAAAACCGTTGGACGAATCAATGATGGAAAAATGGTGGAGA
Organism: Candidatus Peregrinibacteria bacterium; assembly: GCA_016188705.1. GTDB lineage: Bacteria > Patescibacteriota > Gracilibacteria > UBA1369 > JACRIC01 > JACPHH01. The sequence continues at coordinate 12,623 of JACPHH010000002.1, forward strand.
CGGAATATTAAAGAAATCGTGCGGCATAAAAAAAAGCCATTGATTTTCGTAAATAAAGATGAGAAAGAACGCGGCTCGTGGAAAGGATCGGAAAAATCGAGAACAGGCGTGTTGAGACAGGCGGCGCTGTGTGGAGCGGAATATATCGATATTGGAGTTCACGCTGAAAAAAAATGGATAAAAAACGTAAAAGCGGATGCGAAGAGGTCCGGACTATTTATGACAGAAAGTTTGAATGGCAAATCAGAACATTTGAATGGAAAGTCGATGGAATGTTTTTCAAAAATTCCTCAATGGATCATTTCATTTCATGATTTTTCAGGGCAGCCAAGAGAGAAAGAATTGAAGAAAATAGTTGAAAAAATGTGGAAACTCGGTGCGGATATCATAAAAATAGCCGTCACGCCGCGGTCCACCGCTGATCTCAAAAGTTTGTATTCTCTGGCGTGCTGGATGAGAAAAAAAAGAAAAAAATATATCGTCGCTGGAATGGGAAAGTACGGAAAAATAACGAGAATATTCGCGGAACAGTTTGGATCATGTATCGTCTATGGAGCGCGTCGAAAAAAAGAAGCTACAGCCCCTGGACAACTGACAGGAAAAGAATTGCGAATGATTTGGTCCATCATCCAGCCATAAATTGTATTTGCGGATCATACGTAAATTTTTTTGAAAACATATGCTGGGAGACGGGGGTTCGGAGCGAGTTACGCAGGCTGGTTTTCAAAAAGAGGCGAAAATGAGCGTTAAAAAATGCGTAGCCGATAGCATTTTTAGCGAATTTTCGTCCTTTTTGATCCAGCCGAGTACGAGCGACGAGCCCCCGTCTCCCAGCGATATGTACTTTTTTTCAAAGGAAAAAACGTATGATCCGTATTTGCCCACCGTTTTTGAGCAAGACGAGAAACGACGTGATTTGCGTATGATCCCTTTTTTCCGATACAATGCGGTCATGTCTCTCAAAATTGGCATAGTTGGGCTTCCGAATGTCGGAAAATCTACACTTTTTAATGCGCTGACGCGATCAAGCATGGCGGCAACGGCAAATTTTCCTTTTTGCACCATTGATCCAAATAAGGGAATTGTGATGGTACCCGATGAACGATTGAAAGTTCTCAGCGACATGATTCAGCCTGATAAAGTTACTGGAGCGGTTATTGAATTTGTTGATATCGCAGGACTCGTGAAGGGCGCAAGCGTGGGCGAAGGATTAGGAAATCAGTTTCTTTCTCATATTCGTGAATGCGACGCCATTGCTTTAACATTGCGTTTTTTTGAAGATTCCGGCATTATCCATGTTCATAACGTGATAGATCCGAAAGCGGATCGCGAAATACTTGAAGCCGAACTCATTTTAGCTGATATCGGAACCGTAGAAAAAAAGCTTGATAAAGCGCGTTCCGAAGCAAAATCCGGAGATAAATTGAAGCAAAAATACGTGACGATCGTGGAAAAAATATATACGGCTCTGGCAGAAGGAAAACTCGCGAGCGAAGCAAAACTGGATGAAAAAGAAAAACTGGAAATAAAAGATCTTCATTTACTGACAATGAAGCCATTTCTCTATATAGCGAATGTCAGTGAAGAGCAATTAAAAACCCTCACGGAAGAAATATTGAAAGAGAAATCAGGACTTCAGCCAAGCAAAGACCTTATAGCGGTTTCAGCCAAAGTCGAAGCGGATTTGAATACTTTTTCCGAAGAGGAAGCGGCGCAGTATTTGCAGGAATTAGGACTCAAGGAAAAAGCACTCGATCATCTCATCAGGGCAGCGTACAAACTGCTTGGACTCGAAACTTTTTTTACAGCGGGAAAGAAAGAAGTTCGCGCTTGGACGATTCAAAAAGGAGCTTTAGCACCGCAAGCTGCTGGAGTGATACACACGGATTTTGAAAAAGGTTTTATACGCGCCGAAGTAACGGGATACAATGATTATGTCGCGGCTGGAGGAGAACTCAAAGCAAAAGAAAAAGGACTCACTCGCCAGGAGGGAAAAGCCTATCAAGTCAAAGACGGCGATGTTATGTTTTTTAAATTTAATGTGTAGGAACCGCTGAACACTGCCTAAACCCCCGCCTCCCAGCATATGTTTTCAAAGAAATTTGCGTATGATCCCGTTTTCATTCAATAATTCCTGAACCAAGACATATTTCTCCATCATAAAAAACGGCAAATTGACCTGAGGCGATGCCTTGATCATTTCCATCGATAACAATTTTTGCCATACCATCGGGAAGCCATTTTATGTGAGCATTGTATTTTTTCGGACCATGACGCAATTTCACGGAAAGTTCTGTTTTTTCAGGAATACGGGAAATCCAATGAAGGGAAGAAACAAGAAAATCATTTCGTTTTTTTTCCGTCGAATGATAATTACGCGATACAAAAATACGGTTAGAGGCTGGATCTTTTGAAACAACATACCAAGGACCCCGCGAAAGTCCTATATCCTTTCTCTGGCCAGGGGTATAAAACCAATAACCGCGATGGTTGCCGACTTTTTTATCGCTTTCAAATTCAATAATATCACCTTCGCGCTCTCCAAGATGGTAGCGCAGAAATTCTTTAAATTTCAGCTTCCCGAGAAAGCAAATTCCTTGACTGTCTTTTCGATCCTTGTTGGGGAGATCAAAGTCTCGTGCTTTTTCGCGGACTTCTTGCTTCGTAAGATGTCCGATTGGAAAAAGAATATGGCTCAGCTGGTTCTGATCGAGTTGCGATAAAAAGTAAGTTTGATCTTTGACTGGATCGGGTGAAGCAAGAAGTAAAAAAAGCCCTTTTTCTTCAAATATTCGCGCGTAATGGCCACTGGCAATTTTTTCAAAATCATGTCCGATTCTCTCCAAAAAAAGTCCAAATTTTACGCGGTTATTACAAAGAATATCAGGATTTGGCGTCCTGCCTAAACGAACTTCATGCAAAGTATAATCGACTATGGAATCGAAGTATTCTTTTTGAAACGAAATAACCTCGAGCGGGACATGCGTTTGCTCGCAAACCGCGCGGGCATATGAAAGATCTTCTTCCCATGGACAAGTACCAAGAAAAGAAAGTTCATCCTCCAGCCAAATTTTAAGATAAAAGGCGGTTACGTCGTATCCCTGCTCTTTGAGCAATCGAAGAGAAACGGAACTGTCAACCCCGCCGGAAAGAAGCACCGCTATTTTCAATGGCATTGGTATTATTATAAATCGCAGTTACTATAAATCCTTGAAAAATAGGGGTCAAGTTGATGGTTGTTTCAAAAAAGGGATCATACGCTTTTTCCTTTGAATATATATGCTGGGAGGCGGGGGTTCGGAGCGAGTTACGCAGGCTGGTTTTCAAAAAGAGGCGAAAATGAGCGTTAAAAAATGCGTAGCCGATAGCATTTTTAGCGAATTTTCGTCCTTTTTGATCCAGCCGAGTA
>JACPHH010000031.1 GCA_016188705.1 Candidatus Peregrinibacteria bacterium
GTGCTGTCATGCGTAAAATGGTCCATGTTATCCATGCCGTTTGGTCTCGCGGCACTCCTTTCATCAATGAAAAAATTTGATTTCAAAAAGGGATGGCCTAAAACCATCCCTTTTTCTATTGACTTCGATATAGGTAGTTAGCCGAGGCGAAGCCCGAGCCAGAGCGCAGCGTCCCGAAGGGCTGGCGAGAGTTGCCACCACAAAAACCGCTATTTTAATGGGCAGTTCTTATCTCTTTCTTGATTACTGGATTTTCAAAATCACTGTTTTCGATAATGATATCTGCTTTTTCTTGAGGCTTTGCTTCTTCAAAATATAACTGTTGCCCGGGAACATAACGCTGATTGTATTTATCAAGAATCTCTGGTTCAGAACCAAGATAATAACCATCTCTCTTTGAAGCTCTTGAAACAGTGATTTTGAAATCTGCCTCAATGAATATTTTGAGATCCCAGTAATTCACTAATTCTGAACGAAACAAAAAGACACCATCCATTATTAAGATAGAATCTTTATTTGTTGTTTCGATAGGCAAAACAACCTCACTATCAGTTTTGAAATCAAAAATTGCTTTTCTATACTGCAAATTTCCGTTGTCGCCAAGCGGAGCGAGTAGATTATCTATGATTGCCTGATTATCGAAAGAATCTTTGTAATAACCCTCGGGCGAATTACGACCTTTCTGATAGCGAATTATTTTGGGATTATGAAAACCGTCTATTGAAGCACGAATAATATTTCTATTTTGGGATTTGAGATAATCTGCGAGCGAATTTGCTAAAGTTGTTTTGCCTGAAGCATCAACACCGTCAATTCCGACACGAACAGGATGGTGTCTTTTTGCGTTTAGAATTACTTCAGCCAGATATTTAATGAGTTCTTCTTGTTTCATATTGAGAGATAAAAACTGCCCAAGTATTAAAAGGTTTTGTGGTGGCAATTTCGGCTAATTACTTTCTAGACGAAATGTTTACATTGATGATACAGGATTTTGTATATTATGAGAAGTAATGAGTGAAAAAAAAGGCGATTAGACGGAAAATACGCAGAAGGGGATGGCTGTTTGGTCTTTTCTATGATATAAAACTGATAGGGGAACTCTTGTAAAATTTCGTTACGAAAGCGAGTTTTGCGCGAGTTTCTAGGAAATATTTTTTTTCACTGCGTTTTTTATGCTCTCTTCACTTGATGAAATACGATCAAGGCTTTCCATTGAAGAAGTTGTCGGAGGTTATGTTGCTCTGAAAAAAGTCGGAAGAAATTTTAAAGCGCTTTGTCCTTTTCATAATGAGAAAACTCCGAGTTTTGTGGTGAGTACGGAAAAGCAGCTGGCGTATTGTTTTGGATGCCATCGCGGCGGTGATATTTTTAAATTCGTTCAAGAAGTGGAAGGAGTGGATTTTAAAGAAGCGCTTCAAATGTTGGCGGAAAAAGCCGGGGTGAAACTCGATACGCACGCGTCTTTTAGACCTTCGATTCAGGAAGACGCTAAGGAACGACTTCGACGCGTCATGGAAGAAGCGTGTCAGTTTTTTACTCGCATGTTTTGGGAAACGGAACCTGGGAAAAAAGTTTATGAATATATGAAAGCACGAGGCATGCTCGATGATACTCTTAAGATTTTTCGTGTCGGATACGCGCTGGATTCTTTTGACGCTCTCCAAACACATCTCTATGATAAAGGATTTCAGAAAGAAGATCTTTTGGCATCGGGATTGGTTCGTTCTCAAGATACACTCAAGGAACGCGTGTATGATTATTTTCGCGGCCGACTTATTTTTCCTATTATGGACACTCAAGGTCGAGTGATTGCTTTTGGAGCGAGAGCTCTTAAAAAGGACGATCATCCAAAGTATTTAAATTCTCCCGATACTCCACTTTATAAAAAAAGCGCTACGTTGTATGGTTTTTCTCACGCGAAAGAATTTTTAAAAAAAGAAAAATCCGTTGTTTTCGTGGAAGGCTATATGGATGTTTTGGCATCGCATCAATCGGGAATAAAAAATGTCGTGGCATCCAGCGGTACGGCACTTTCCCGTGAACAACTCGTTTTGGTAAAACGTTTTGTTTCGGAGCTGCTTTTTTGCTTTGATACTGATTCCGCAGGTAAAGAAGCCACTGAACGAGCTTTTGAAATGGCGCAAGGAATGGATTTTATTCTCAAAGTCGTTTCTCTTCCTTTGGGAAAAGATCCAGGAGAATTTGTTCAGTCAGGCGGCGATTTTAATGAACAGGTTCTACGCGCTGAACCTTATCTTGATTTTTGTTTTCGCACCGCATTTGAAAATTTTGACGCTACGACTCCCGCGGGTCTTCGAAGCATTCAAGATCGTTTATTGCCCCTTCTTAAACGCGTTTTAAACAGCGTGGAACGTGATCGCCACGTTAAGCGGCTTGCCCATCTCCTTTCTACTGACGCGAAATATGTCTATGAGTCTCTTGAAAAAACTCGCATTTCATCTTATACCCCCGTTGATCGCGGATTTGCCTCAAAAACCGATGTATCCGTTGGAGAAGCGAACGGCGGTATTCCTCTTACTCTTGCGCGTTTTCCAAAAGATTCCACCTATGAATATTTTTTTGGTCTTCTTTATCAATATCCTCAATATTTTTCTACGATTTCTGCTCTTATTACAGCCGATGATTTCCCTTCGCCTTATCAAGACCTTTACAAAAAATATCAAGAACATTATAATGTTCATGCTCATTTTGATCGGGAAGTGTTTGAGGCGAGTATTTCTCTTGATGAAGCGGAAAAATTGAAAATTTCCGCTTTGAAAGTTGAAATGCTTAATGAAACGCTTTCAACTCAGGAAATTGAGGATGAAATAAATAAAGTGGCTCTCTGGATTCGTGAAAAATTTTTCATCCTTACTCGTAAAAAAATGTTGAATACCATGCGAAGAGCTACTGAAGAAGGATCCGATCAAAGCGAACATCTTTTTCAAGAATATTGTCAATTCCTGCAGCAACGTACGCAGGTTTAAATTGAACTGCAATATGGCACGTGTCAGAAAATTTATTTCGCACCCCGCCGACGAACGCATGAAAAAGTTCCCGAAGGAGGTGCAACAGCTTATAAAAAAAGGCAAAGAGCAGGGTTTCGTCACGGAACAGGAGCTTCTTAAAGCCATGCCCAATATTGAAAATGATGTCGTGCTTTTGGATGAAATTTATACGCTTTTTCTTGATCTTGGCATTGAAGTCATTGATGTTCGCGACACTCTTATTTGGGATAAAAAGCAGGAAGGTCAGGAAGTGGTTGTTCCTGAAGCGGAGGAAAAACGGGCTCGAAAGGAGATCGATCTTAAAGATGTTGCCAATGATTCTATTCGTATGTATCTTTGCGAAATTGGAAAGGTTGATCTTTTGAACGCGAAAGAGGAAGCGGAACTTGCCAAAGCTATTGCCAAAGGCGATCAATCCGCGAAAAGAAAACTTGCGGAAGCGAATTTGCGGCTTGTCGTAAGTATTGCAAAAAAATATATTGGTCGAGGATTGTCTTTTCTTGATCTTATTCAGGAAGGAAATATCGGACTTTTTCGCGCTGTGGAAAAGTTTGATCCCAATAGGGGATTTAAGTTTTCAACCTACGCGACTTGGTGGATTCGTCAGGCTATTACCCGCGCGATTGCCGATCAAGCGAGGACTATTCGTATTCCTGTGCATATGGTGGAAACTATTAACAAGTTGACTCATACCCAACGAAGATTGGTTCAAGAGCTTGGTCGTGAGCCATTGGTCGAAGAAATAGCAGCGGAAATGGATATGGATTTAAAAAAGGTTCGTCATATTATGAAAATTTCCCAGGATATTGTCTCTCTTGAAGCTCCGGTGGGCGCCTAGGAAGACAGCAAGCTTGGTGATTTTATTGAAGATGATGATGCTCTTTCTCCTATTGAAGTAACTAATCGACGCATTATCAATGAAAATATTCGTGAAATGCTTCAATATCTTTCACCCCGCGAAAGAAAAATTATTGAAATGCGATTTGGTCTCAATGATGGAATTGGGCACACGCTTGAAGAAGTTGGGCAAGAATTTGGAGTGACTCGTGAACGCATTCGTCAAATTGAAGCAAAAGTCCTTCAAAAAATGAAGGAGCATCCCACGAGCGTGAAAATTCGCGTTTAATTTTATTTTTTAACATTTTTTTTATGACAGATACTACTTCTCTCAATTCTACGATAACGATTGGTGATGATGATAAAAAAACGATTCTTGTCACTAAAGAAGGCCTTAAAAAACTTCAAGATGAATTGGATTATCTTAAAAATATTCGCCGCAGGGAAGTCGCTGATAGGCTTAAAGAAGCTATTTCCTATGGAGATCTTTCTGAAAATTCTGAATACGAAGAAGCGAAAAATGAACAAGCTTTTTTGGAGGGACGTATTTTAGAACTTGAAGATAAAATCAAATTTGCCAAAATTATTGATGACAGACATCAGCATGGTGCTACGGTGCAACTTGGGAGCCGTGTTCGGATTCGCAATCTTTCCAATAATGATCAGAATGAATATGTCGTGGTTGGTTCAACTGAGTCCGATTCTTTAAATAATCGTATTTCCAATGAATCTCCTGTTGGCAAAGCTCTTCTTGATCGTAAAATCAAAGATAAAATAGAAGTGCGTGGACCGAGCGGAACAATTTTTCATTATGAAATATTGAGTATCAATTAAACATCGTCACGCATGCAGTGGTTTTTTGAAAAATTTCGTCGAATATGTGTCTACTGTATTGTGGTCGTGATTTTTTCGGTTACGGCTTTTTCGATGATTCTTGTTGCCAATGGATATCAATATGATTTTTCCCAAAGGGAAGTTGTTCAAACGGGTTTGCTTTCAGTACAATCTTCCTTGAAAGTACAGAAAATAGTACTTGATGACAAAGTTCTTGTTGCTGATTTTCCTTTTCAAGAGTCACTTCTTTCTGGAATGCATACCTTGAGACTTGAGCATAGCGCTTTTTATCCATGGAAGAAGAGTTTTTCTCTTCAAAAAGGATTTGTCGCTGCTTTTGATCATCCGGTTTTTATTCCAAAAGATATTTTTTCTTATCTTGAAAAAATTCCCGCAGATGAGACATATGCATCATATCTTTCTCAGAATTTTTTAGCTTCGCGGGATACTTTTAAAAATATTCCTCCATCACTTTCGCCAAATGAAGAAAATGAACTTTCGATTCGAGGATATGAACTTTGGACACATTCCTTAGGTTCAGGCGCTGATTTTTTTGTTACGCGGTTTTCTCATCCCATTCAACGCGCCGCGTGGTATTTTGATTCGAATCATATTGTGGTTCTTGTTGACTCCGATCTTTATTTTCTCGATAGTGATGGGCAAAATGTTATTTCATGGATGAATATCGGAGCGAAGGGAACTTTTCGAATGGATGATGATTCACGAACAATTCTTTTATATGATGAAAAAAATGCTTGGAGTTTGGATCTCGAACGCATTATGAAAGAATCATTGTAGGAAACCCTGATAAATATGATTTCGTTACGAAAATTGCAAAATTCGAGCGAAAACGCTGAATGACCGACGAAGCCGTATCAAAAAAAGATACGGTAAGGGAGCCTCTGAAAAACGTACCATCTACTGCAATTTTACCATGTCGGCTGCAAATCGTTCACAGCTCCTCGACGTATCTAATCTGATACGCCTTCGTCGCTGTTCACGATTTTCGCTCGACATGGTAAAATTTCGTTACGAACAGTAGTAAGCATATTTATCAGAGGTTTTTTAATGAGGCAGGTATTTTTTCTTTTCTAATTTTGCTGCGTGCTTCGATTGTTCTTTTGGATATATTTTTTTATAGAGATACGCCATTCGCATGATAAGAACAATGATTGCCGCCATGAGCAGAAGCAAGAAAAATCTCATGGAAAAAAGAGGAATACTTTGAGACCGTAGAAAGAGTAAAATTTCTCCAGTAATCGCGAGTCCGTAGAATCGGAATGGAAAGCGTTTGAGAATTTTTTTAAGAACCGGGTCTTTTTTGTATTTAAAATATCGTTTTAATGCCCATCCACCGGCAAAAACGAGCGCGAAAAATATTGCAAAAGCAATCGCATAGCGAAAGTCTGCTTGAGGAGTGAGATCGAATATGTAGGATGGTTTTAAAAGTTTTAGCATAGGAAGTGGTTAAATCATGAAAATTATGTGAGTGTTTTTTTGTGGCTCAATTTTTGGCTAAAAGATTTTTTTATAATTGAGGCATATTAATTTTACTGTATGTCCCTCATTTGTACAATATTGTTGATAGTATTTGCCCACCGCTTTACTTTTTATTCAGGTAAAAGAGGGTGAGGACTCCATTTTCGCTACGCTTCGCTATGCGCTCAAATGGGAGTCCCCGCCCTCTTTTTTAAAAAAAAACGGAGGGCAGGCACTGTTGATATACAACTTGAATTAAAAATATTTATGGCGATTTTGGACGAAATACATGCGTCTTGATACAAAAGAGCGCGATAATGCAAAGAAGTGCAGCCATTAATTGGTCTATTCTTAGCGTTCCAAACATAAAAATGTCATCTCCTCGGAAAAATCCTTCCACGAAATTAAAAAGAGAGTAGAACGCCAATGCGTGCAAGAAATATTGGCCTGGAATTTTGAACATATTTCGCCTTTCTTTCATTATTTTTAAATTAATGAGTATCGAGATCGTATAAATAAGGGCATATATTTGCGTCGGGTGAATCGGAACCGTGTATTTGACATTCGTGCCTTCAAAAATAACGCCCCAGGGAAGCATTGTTTCGTTTCCATAATTTGCCCCTTCGAAAAAATTGCCCACATGATAAAAAATAAATACAATAATAGTTGGATTTGTTATGGCATCAAGCCACTTCGCAATATCTTCATGTTCTTTTTTCGCATAATATATGAGCATGGCCATAACACTGAGAATGCCTCCTGCGAGCGACATATTTTTATCCCAAATTTTGAAAACGGACAAAAGAGGGTTTTGCGGATACATGCCCTGATATGATTCTAAGTGCATGAGAATATAAAAGATGCGGGCTCCTAAAAAACCTACAATAAAAAATAGAAAATAATTTTTCATAAGAAATTCCATACTGATTCTTTGCAGCTGTATATTTTTGAGCAGAAGCAGTATTCCAATAATGAAACCAATGGAAAGAAGAAGTGAGGACGTATGCATTTCGATGGGACCGAGCGCAAAAAGAATGGGATACATTTAGAAATTGTAAATGACAAACAGAATCGCGGATATACTCAGTGGCAAAATAATAATAGCGGCAAATGAGCTTCGTGGGAAGAATTGAATTTTTATACTGAGACTTCCATGGAGTATGAAAATCGACGCGAGCAGCATTTTAAAAGTTCGTGAATGAAATACGAGCCAGCGCGATGAAGGTTCTATTCCAAAATTTTTTGTTACCGCGTAGAGCGCGACAAAATAGTAGAGGAGATAAAAAGTCAGAAGCCAGCCGGTAAAAGTATTGAGTTCGTACATAAGGTTTTTTAGAAAGCTTGTGTCGAATCCGTATTTTTTTTGGATCAGTGTTTCATGAATGAAATTTCGTTTTAAGTTTTTTCTTTTATTCCAAAGCTCCCGAATCAATGGTTGGACAATTTTTTTTGATTCAGTGTCTCCTTTTAGCCAAATTTGCGCGTATTCAAAGAGTTCGCCGTGTATTTTTTTTATTTCTTTTTGCAATTCTTTCGTCGTATCATTTATGTCCCATTTTTGCAGGAGGTAGTCAAAAAGCGTATTTATAAGTCGATGTATAAAATTTGGTTTTTCAACATTGTTAATATTCGCTTCTTGCCACTGTTTTATTTTTTGGACCGTTTCTTCCCGCCAAGGAGCTTTTCGATGCAAAGCTCTATTAAGTTCTTTTAACTGTGTTTTTGCTTTTATTTTAAGAAAAATGTGTTCTTTGAACTGCAATTCAGGAGATTCAAAAATAGCCGGGTTTTGAATATGTATTAAAATTTCATCCGCGGTTTGTTTAATGTATGCAAGATTTCCACTCGTTTTTAGCCGTAAAAGTTTGTCGATATTTTTTTTTATTTCTGTTCGCGCGTCACTCGATAAAATGGCGGTATATTCATCTACTACTTTTTTCGCAAATGCAATAATAATGTCGACTTCCACCATGAGTTTTTCGCGTTGATTTTCGTATTTTTTTGATCGTTCTTCTTCTTTTCGTTGTTCCGGCAGTTTTTTGTTTTCTTGGTATTGCCTTTTTAAGGAAATAATTTCGATGTTTCTGGCTTTTTGTATGATTTCTTCGGTGGAGTTTTCAGGGTAGAGAGCGGTTACTGTGAATTTATATTCGTCCGTAAGTCGGGTATATGCCTGGAGTATATTGATAGAACGGATTGATCCGAGAATTTTTTTTCCGCTTTTGTCGAGCGCTTCGAATTTGAGTTTTTGAATGGTTTCGTCAGTTTTTTCTTCCTTTTCAGGAGCTATTTCCATGTGTAAAATCGAAAAACCGAGAACATTGAGTTCTTGTCTTGCGTCTGTTTCCGCGGAAGCATGAATAATGCCGGAAATTTTTTTGTTTTGCTGATTGACCGCTGTGTACTTGAATCGTGGCATTTTCCCTCAAAATGTGTTGAGAACTTCTAAAAAATATTTTCCAGAAGTTCTTTATCAAAAGTCTAACAGAGGCTTCATTTTCTGTCTAATTTTTCAGATATTTTTTAAGAATTTATCCCTAACGAATTTTTATTAAAAGATACGTTTTTAATGTTTATTTTTGATTGTAGCTTGAATGAAGCCTGCAAAGAGGGGATGCGGCCTATTGGGTCTTGAAAGAAATTCAGGATGAAATTGCGAGCCCAGCATGCATGGATGATTTTTGAGTTCTGCGATTTCCACCAGGTTTTGTTTTTCGTATATTCCCGAAGCTATCCAGCCGTTTTGTTCAAGCACGGTTCGAAAATTGTTATTTATTTCATACCGATGTCTGTGTCTTTCCGATACGTGTTCCGTTTTATAGAATTTGTGTGTCAGGGTTCCTTTTTTTATTTTGCATGGATAGGTGCCAAGTCGCAGCGTTCCTCCTTTGTCACTATCTTTTTTTTGTCCTGGAAGAAAGTGAATGACGTAATTTTCCGCGCCTGCTTTTCCTTCTTCATCGAATTCTTCGGAAGTAATATTTGGATTATTTAAAAAGTGCCGCGCAAATTCAATGGTCATAATTTGCATTCCAAGACAGAGTCCGAGATAAGGAATTTTATTTTCGCGGGCATATTTTGCCGCGAGTATTTTCCCTTCAATTCCGCGTTTTCCAAAACCGCCGGGAACAACGATTCCTGAGACGGTTTTAAGTTTTTTCCAAGCTTCTTTTTCATGATTTTCGAGATTTTCAGATTCTATCCAATGCAGTTTAAGTTCTCGATTTTGGTGATAGCAAGCGATTTTAAGCGATTCAATCACGCTGATATAGGCATCATCGAGGCCTGTATATTTTCCCACAATTGCTATATGCAGTTCTGGTTTTTTCGCGTGAATTTTTTTTACGAGATATTTCCAATCTTTTATATTTGCTTGAACTTTGCCGAGCTGCAATTTTTTCGCGATAAGTTCCGCGAGATGATTTTTGTGAAAATTAAGAGGAACTTCGTAAATGGATTTTACCGTTGGAGCTGGAATGACCGCTTCTTCTTCAACGTCGCAGAAAAGAGAAATTTTTTGAAGGATTTTTTTTTCAATGGGATAATCGGCTCGCGCGAGAATAAAATCCGGCTGAATACCCATGCTGCGAAGTTCTCGCACGGATGATTGCGTTGGCTTTGTTTTGAGTTCTTTTGTTGCTTGCAAGTAAGGAAGCAAGGTAAGATGCACAAAAAGAGTGTTATGCTGTCCAAGCTCGTGGCGCATTTGGCGTATGGCTTCCAGATAGGGTTGACCTTCGATATCTCCAACCGTTCCCCCGATTTCCACTAAAATGACATCCGCATTGCTTTCATGTCCAGCCTTCATAATACTTTCTTTAATGGCATTGGTAATATGAGGAACTATTTGAATAGTTCCGCCAAGAAAGCTTCCTTTTCGTTCTTTCGCAAGAACTTGGGTGTAGACTTTTCCCGTAGTAATATTGGAAAGAATTGAAGCATTTTCGTCAATAAAACGTTCGTAGTGGCCGAGATCCAAGTCTGTTTCAGTTCCGTCTTCGGTTACAAATACTTCGCCATGTTGAAAAGGCGACATGGTTCCAGGATCCACATTCAAATACGGGTCGAGCTTCATTGGAAATATCTTGAATCCGGATACTTTCAATAAAGTGCCGATGGAGGCGCTGGCAATTCCCTTACCCAGAGAAGAACAGACACCACCGGTGACAAAAATATATTTTTTTTCCACTGTTAAAAAAGATAGACGAATATAACAAAATAGATAGTAGCGAAAAAAAAACCGCCGGGCAAGTGATCGAATTGTAACTCCTTATACATAGCGTCATAAAGGATCATGCGCATATTACTTTGAAAAAAAGTACATATCGCTGGCAGGCAAGAGTTCATCGTTCGGATACTCGGCCGGATCAAAAAGGGCGAAAATTCGCTAAAAATGCTATCGGCTACGCATTTTTTAACGCTCATTTTTGCCTCTTTTTGAAAGCCGGCCTGCGTAACTCGCTCTGAACTCTCGCCTGCCAGCATATGTA
>JACPHH010000032.1 GCA_016188705.1 Candidatus Peregrinibacteria bacterium
AAAAAGCCCGGGCAATGGCGACGCGCTGTCTTTCGCCTCCAGACAGCTTCACGCCGCGTTCGCCAACATAGGTTTGATATTTTTTCGGCAACTGCTCAATAAATTCATCGGCATGGGCGACTTGTGCCGCAAGCCGTATTTCATCAAATGTCGCTTCGGGCTTTCCGAAAGCGATATTTTCAGCAAGAGTTCGGTGAAAAAGTTCAGGCGTTTGGGGCACAAGTGAAAGATTCCGACGGAGTGATTTTTGCGTTACATCCTTAATATTTTGCCCATCGAGAAAAATCATTCCGGATTGAGGATCAAAAAAACGGAAAAGAAGCTTTGCCAAGGTTGATTTTCCTGAGCCTGAAGGTCCAACCAGCGCCACGCGCTGACCAGGTGGAATTACAAGATGAAAGTTCCGAAAAAAAATTTCATTTTCAAATCCGAATGTTACGTCGCGAAATTCAATTTTACCACGCGTTATAATGAGTTCTTTCGCATCAGCGACATCTTGTATTTCAATATGTCGTTCAAGAATATCCACCATTTCTTTCGCGTTGGCGATATGCTCGAAAGTTCTTCGGATATTATGACCAAAAGGCCACAGTTCGCGAAAAAGCCACAGGAGATAGGTTTGATAAAAAATAAAGTCGCCGACATTCAGCGTGCCTTCTTTCCACCATTTGGCGCCCAAGTAAAAAAGCATAAACTCAAAAAACAGCATGAAAAAAGATTGTACGAGATTCGCGTAATTTTGGAGTTGCCAAGTCTTTCGTATTTTTTTAAATCTATAGTGGAGTACGCCGCGAAAACGTTTTTGCTCATCATCTTCACGCGCAAAAGTTTTAACCGTAATATGGCTCGAAAGCGAATCTGCCATCGTTGCTCCGATTTTTGAATCAGCTTCCGAAGCCTCGATGTCGTATTTCAGTTTCCAAATGGCAAAAAAGTAGCTTCCCATGATGAAAACAACAGCCCATAAGATGAAAAATATTGCTAAAATCGGTTTTTCATAAGAAAAAATAACAAAAATGGAAATAATGATGAGAAGCTGGTGGAAAAAGTTAAAATAAAAAATGTCATTCAGATTTTCAAATGAATTCACGAATCGTCCGACTTTTTTCACGAGACTTCCTGTAAAACTGCTTTCAAAAAAACGCATTGACTGATTTTGAATGGCGCGAAAGGCTTTATCATCGAGATCTCGCATGACGTTCAGCTGAAAATAGGTCGTCGCGAATTCATTGAGTCGCCAGAAAATCCAGAGTCCAAAGTATATCAAACCGAGATACGTAAGGTCGTAAATGATTTTTATTTCACTTTCATCATTAAAGCCGGCGCTATTAAAATCAGACTTAAAGCCAGCATTATTAAAACCAATGACGGCAATGGCATTGATAAATTCACGAATAAAATACGGCGTGGTAATTTCACACGCGACCACGGCGAGCATTCCAAGAATCATCAATATAAGCCCCCATTTATAGTGTTTAATTTCCGGCCAGTAATGTCGTAAAATTTTTCTCATATCAATCTCATGTCAATAAAAAAGTAAACATATAATGCGCCATGAATGGAAAAATGTCAAATAATGAACTTGCAGACTTGACCCGTTTTCATCTGTACATGTACTATTATGACGTGATTATTTTTAAAAATATTTCAAAAAAATACGGCGATAATCTCGTGCTGGACGATATTAACCTGACCATTGAAGGAGGTGAATTCGTCTCGCTCATCGGCCATTCCGGAGCAGGAAAAACGACTCTGATACAACTTCTTATTGGAGCCGAGAAGCCTGATTTCGGGTTTATTACGGTTGACGATTACAATGTGACGAATATGGATCGAAATACCCTTCAATACTACCGTCGAAAACTCGGTATTGTTTTTCAAGATCTTAAACTTTTACCCAAAAAAACCGTATACGAAAATGTAGCATTTGTCATGGAGGTATGCGAAACGAGCGATGAGGAAATTAAAAAAGCTGTTCCTGAAGCTCTTGAACTCGTTGGCCTTCTCGATCGCATGAATCAGTTTCCCGATCAGCTTTCAGGCGGAGAAAAGCAAAAAGCCTGTATAGCTCGGGCGATTGTGCATCGACCTCGTTTACTCATTGCCGATGAGCCAACGGGCAATCTCGATCCGGAAAGCACTCGCGAGATTGTCGATATTCTTTTAAAAATTCACGCCCGCGACACCACGGTGCTTTTCGCTTCGCACGACAATCAAATGATCGATTACATTCGAAAACGGGTCATCATGCTCCACGAAGGACGGATGGTCAGTGATGAGCAGGAAGGAACCTATGAGCTCGATATGTTAAAACAAGTGATGAACGCTCCAAGTCAAATGGTGGAAATTCATATTGACGGCGAAGATGAGGAATGATTTTAGTAGAGTATTTTATAAATGTATTCATGAGCACTGGGAAAAATATCATGCATAGGGCGACCTATAAAGAAGCGGGCGTGGACGTTTCTCTTGGTGATCGATGCTCGAAAATCGCTTATGGATATGCGAAACAAACATTTTCTTCGCGGAAAGGAATGATCGGCGAACCTGTGAATATTGAAGGCGGATTTAGCGGAGTGCTCGATATGGGCGATTTTTATTTGGTTCAAAATTCCGATGGAGTCGGTTCCAAAATTGAAATTGCCCGGCTTGTGGGGAAGTACGACACCCTTGGTTACGATTTGCTTGCCATGGTGGCGGATGATGCCGTCTGTCTTGGAGCTGAAGTAATTTCCATGGTGAATACAATTGATACGGAAAAAGTCGATCCGCGGATAACCGAAGAACTTATGAAGGGTTTAACCAAGGCATGTCGTGAACAGAATATTGTGATTGCCGGAGGTGAAATTGCCGAAATGCCGGATCATATAAAAGGCATGACTTGGAACGCGTCTGCGGTTGGCATTGTGGAGAAATCAAAACTCATTACAGGAAAAAATATCGTAAAAGGTGATATCATTGTAGGGCTTCAGAGTCGAGGTTTTCGTTCGAATGGATTTACGCTCGTGCGGCATATTTTGAAAGGTGATAAAAAAATGGGGCAAGTCTGTTTAACGCCTTCTGTTGTGTATCATCGATGCGTTTTGGATATGGTTGGAGCGTATAAAAAGAAGCGAATTGTTAATATTCACGGAATTGCTCACATAACAGGTGGAGGAATTTACAATAATACGGGCCGAATTCTTTCTAAAGGAAGAAAGGCGATTTTTAATAATCTTCCAGACCCGCGTCCAATAATGAAAACGCTCATGGAAATGGGTAATGTAAGCGAAACGGAAGCCTATAAAACTTGGAACATGGGTGTTGGCATGGTCCTTATTTGCGAGGAAAAAGAAGTATCAAAAATCCAAAAAATCGCCGATAACCACGGCATAAAAAGCCAGAAAATCGGATATATTCAATAGAAACTCCCGAAAAATTGCAGTAGAAAAGATGTTTTTCAGCATGTCCTAAACTTTTAATCTCCTGATAATGTCAGAAGATTTTTCGTTATTATAGTTTCTTTTGTTTATCAGACTTTTCTTTCAAGTTGAGTACCGTGGCTGTTCCGAGCGCGCTTAAGAGCGCAATCACTAGACGCGAAACATTCATCGATAAAAATTGGTTCAATCCGGCGTTTAAAGCGAAATACCCTAAAATACCACTTTCTCCTGCCAAGCAAACTTTTTCTATCCTTTCTACAACCTCTGGTGAATATTTGTCATCTTTTGATATTGCTTCGCTATACTTTTTATTTATTTTCAAAGCGGCAAGTCCGGAAATCATGGAACAGATAGCAACTACGATTCCTCCGATGACGATACTTTCCTTAATTTCTCCTGGCTTCCAATATTTTAATATGGTTTCTATATACTTTGCGGGCCCGCTAAATAAAGCATCTGCTGATACTGCCCAAAGAGTAATCAGGTTTATAATAAGAGCTCTTATGGCTTTTCTGGACTTCTGAACTGCATTTCCTTTCCCATTTTCAGATTCATCCTCTTCGCCTTTAAAAATTTCCTGATACAAAATATAACCTATCAAACACATTGAAAGACCACCTATGCTTCTTTCAACAATCTGCGCGGCAAGTTCATGTCCAGACTGAGAACCAACACCGATAGCGAAAGCAGCCATAGCTCCTCCAGCTACAGGAAACGCAATATGACTTGCTCCAAGTTCACTTGCCCATGCAAGATTTCCTCCAACACTTTTTGATTTTCTAAAGCGTCCTATGTTACTGGCGATGACGTCAAAGGCAATCCCCAAGCCCATGAGGATAGATGTGATATAAAAATACAAAGCCCATTTTTCTTCATTGGAGAGAGGTATTCCGAGCTCATCTAAAAAACCATCAAGAGCAGAAAAATCCTGTTTCCGTATCTCAGCCCTGACAAGGTCATCAAATTGCGTTTTCAGAGGATTTTGTGCTAATTGAGCATCCAATCCTCGTATCATGCGAACAAGTTCGTGCTGATTTCCTTCAGTATTTCCTGATAAAAATGTTTTGAACCTTGATATTTCTTCGCGAATTGCTGGATCGCTTAAAAGTTGACTGAAAATATTTTCTAATTCTGGAGAAAAATTGGCTCGTTCTTCTTTTTCTGGATTTTCCGTTTCTGGATTCTCCGTGCCAACTGACTCTATTTTCGCACCTCCTTCTGAAGTATCTGCGCGAACTGCCAAAGGCAAACTTAACGCTATTGCCAAGGAGATAGCATTCCTCGATCTCTTTATATAATCTCCCACTGCATTTTTTACGGGGGAAGGAGTATTTTTTTTCAGACTTCTTTCTAACCCTAAATCCTCCTTTAACGCTAAATTCCTCTCTAATCCTGGAGCCTTTTTTAATCCTGATGATGTATTAATAATTTCTGCATTTTTTCTCATAATTTTAATAATTAATAATAGTGAGATTTAAGTCATTTTTGGCATAAGGGCATGAGAATAATAATTTAGACTAAAATAGTCCACATTGTCAATGGAAAATAGGCTCATGCCCTTTTTGATTCGGCCGAGTATCCAAGCGAAGAGCTCGCACTTCCCAGCGATATGTATTTTTTTTCAAAGGGAAAAGTTTACTTCCAGTTTAGAAAAATTTTAGAAAGAGCTGCCAAAATGGAGAAAAACAGCCTTTTTTAGAGGCTCCATAACATATAAACCCTATAACCATGAGCATTTACCATCATCTTTTCAATTCGCTTCCGGGCATGAGCCGTGAATTGTTTCTCAAACTTTTATCAGATTTTCCAAGTCTCGAATATGCCTGGGAAAAAGCGAAATCGGGTGAATTATTATCAAAAGGATGTAATGAATCATTCGTGGAAATTCTCAAGGAAGAGCGAAAAAAACGATCAGCTGAAAAAGAGCAGGAATGCTTGGATACATTAAAAGTAAGCCTTGTCACGCAGAATGATCAACGGTATCCATCGCTTCTTAAAGCCATTTATGACCCACCGATTCTTCTCTATGTGAAAGGAACGCTTTTGCCGGAAGATAGTTTAAGCCTCGCGATTGTTGGAAGCAGAACTATGTCTTATTATGGTGAACAGGTTGTGGAAACTCTGATCGAAGGGCTTTCCCTGAATCAACTTACGATTGTGAGTGGTTTTGCGTTGGGCGTCGACAGCAAGGCGCACCGATGCGCTCTTCAAAACCGCCTTCGAACCATTGCTGTTCTCGGAACGGGAATCGACAGATGCTATCCGTCAGAAAATAAAAAACTCGCAGAAGAAATTATTTTTCACGGCGCTCTTATTACGGAATTGCCTTTGGGAAGCCATCCGGAAAGGCATCATTTTCCATTAAGAAATCGAATTATCGCAGGCATGACGCTCGGAACACTGGTAGTTGAAGCGAAAGAGCGATCCGGTTCGCTCATTACCGCGCGGCAGGCTTTGGAGTATGATAGAGAGGTATTTACCGTGCCCGGAGCCATAAATCATATTTTAAGTTTTGGGACGAATCGTCTCATTCAAGCGGGAGAAGCGTATCCTGTCATGGAGGCAAGCGACATTATCAGAGTTTTAGAGGAAAAATTGGATATAAAAAATATGCCAATTTCTGAGAAGAGCCTTAAGAACGATAGAGATAATCGAGCTAAAAAAATCGTGAACAATATTTCTGAAAAATGCGGTAATGGAAACAGTATCGAAAAAATAACCATTGAAAAAGATTTACAAAAAAGAAACGGGCTGGGAATGTATTTGACGCATTTTTCTCTTGAAGAAAAAGAGGTTTTAGAGTTCATTGATGAGCGTCCCGTAAGTTTTGAATTTTTGACGGAAAAAGTAAAAATCGCGCCGCAAAAATTGAGTCAGATACTTTCACTGCTGGAGCTTAAAAACATCGTGCGAAATATAGGAGCTGAAAGATATGTACGAAAAAAACGTGGTTGATTCACGAAATTTGCAGCCAAAATGTGTAATCGCAGGAGAATTGCGGGAGAAAAAATGTTTTTTTTAAAGTTCCTCTATAAAATTGCAGTAGATGGTACGTTTTTCTTAAGGCTCCTTAAGCAGCATTTCCCGCCACTGAACGCGGTGAAGGGACGTGTGGTATCTACGAGGATTTTTCAGAGATGTTGTCGGAATTTTTGGAAATTTCATCAGCAGGAATCGGGTCGTCTTCAATGCGCGCGTTCGTCACGCGATTCACTTCGGAAAGAGTGGTAATTCCTTCAATGACCTTGAGAATGCCATCTTCTTTCATGGTCAGCATTTTTTTTCTGCGCGCGGCCTCAAAAATGCCTTCCATTCGGCCATTCAAAATACTATTTCTAATGTCATCATCAATTTCAAATACTTCCACTATGGCGATTTGCCCAGCATAACCTGTATGACTGCATTTTTCGCAGCCATGAGCTCTTTTGAGTTTTGAAGGCAGAGTGATATCAAGATTCGGCTGAAGAGATTGAATGGTTTCGATGGCAGTCATGATCTCTTTTTTTTCCAGTTCACGCAGCGGTTTTTCTTCAGCGCATGACTGGCAAATCCGCCGCACAAGCCTTTGGGCGATAACCGTAGTGAGGGAAGAGACAACCATGAATGGCTCCAAGCCCATGTTGAGAAGCCGCGAAACAGTTTCCACGGCGGTATTCGTATGAAGGGTACTCAGAACAAGATGACCTGTAAGAGCAGCTTGAGCCGCGGTCTGGGCTGCAGGAAGATCGCGAATTTCACCAAACATGATAATATCGGGATCTTGACGCAGAATCGCCCTAAGACCATTGGTAAAATCATATCCCCTTTTTTCATTAATTTGACTCTGTGAAATCATCGGAAGATGGTATTCGATGGGATCTTCGAGAGTAATAATTTTTCGTTCGGGATTATTCAGTTTATCAAGCAGTGAATAGAGCGTTGTCGTTTTTCCTGAGCCAGTCGGACCTGTAACAAGAATCATTCCATAAACCAATTCAGTGATTCGTTTCAATTGGTCTAAAGCCATTCCTCTAAATCCCAGCGTCTGAAAATCAAAATGTCCGCGATCGCTGTCGAGAAGGCGTAAAACAAACGTTTCTCCAAATTCAGTAGGAAGTGAAGAAACTCTCACGTCAACCTTGCGTTTGTTGATAATAAAACTCAAGCGTCCATCTTGCGGAATATTTGTGATATTGAGCTTCATTTTTGCTTTGTACTTGAGCTGATTGGCAATATTTTCAAAAGTATGTTTATCGATGCGGAAAATATTTTGCAGTACCCCGTCGATACGAAATCGCATAAGAACGTCTTTTTCTTCAGGTTGAAAGTGAATATCCGAAGCCCCTGTTTTTATGGCGCCGACATTGATATAATTAAGCGCCTCTTCCGAAGTAATATCCGAAAATTTTTCTTGAAGGTGGGTGAGCGATTGGATTTCCTGCTCGTAGGCTTGGAGTTCATCGGTTTGAATAGTATTTTCCAAAACTTTTTTTTCATGGTAGACGGCATCGTACAGGGAAAGCGCGGCAGTCAAGCCATGTTCCGACGCGAGATTGAGATTGATAAGATACCCTGCGTTTTTGAGCTTCTGGATCGCGTCCTGAGTGGCTGCGTCTTCCGGACGGGTAACCGCCACGCGAATTTTCTTGCCAATTCGAAAAAAAGGAATAATACGAGCGCTTTTAGCCGTTTCCGGCGGTATGAGATAGAGAAGATCCGGATTAATGGGAGTGGTGGCAATATCGACATAGCCCATATCACGTTTTTTAGCCTCATCAAACACCGATTTTTCCTCAATATCGCGATTAATTCTCACCATCGCCTCATCAGCGGAATGGATTTCAGGTCCAACGCCTTTTGAAGGAAGGAGATTTTGTGAATGAGTGATATTTGTGAGATCAGTCATAAGGTTCAGCTATTCATGCAATTATATCACAAAAAACCTCTTTTTTAAAGAGTAGAGTCCTTTTCATTGAAAAGAATTATCCCTCATTTACCATGTTCTGTTTCATATTTCAAAAATCATCCTGCCACTATGGGGAATCTATCATCAAATTCTTGTAACTCTTCTAATTCGTTTATTGAAATTTTCCCGGACAACGCTGCTCTCATAACGGCATCTCTTATTTCTTTTTTATATTTTAGTCTCATCGATATTGAACTTTCGTAAGTGATTCGCGCTTCTTCGGTTAGACGCCCATCATCGGATATCCATTCATGAGAAAGATCTATTGATGATTGAGATTCTCCACAGCTGCTCATGTACTGATCACAATACGTATTGGAATATCCATACGCGATATTTTGAAAATGAGATATGGCTACTGGTCGAAATCCTGGTGAGCAAAGTCGTACTCTTATGATCCGACCTGATTCATCGGCATTATCCACATCGATATAGCCTGAATTTTTTAACATTTCTAAATCTGGTTGCCTTGCATCCTTCGCTTGTATCATTATTTCACCGTTTCTTGCTATTGACAGCATTGCTATGCAATCTCTTTGCCAGTGAGTCATAAATTGAAAATAATTTTTAAATATCTCTGCGGTTGTTATTTCGACGTTCATTTTTACTTTCTTCATATCCATCTTTTGTGCGACATATTGCACATACTGGTTTATAGCGACCATATGATTACAAGAGAGTTTCAATACTTCTATGATGAAGTTTTCTCTGTCTCGCGGCGATGGGAAAGCAAGACCTGATTCTTGTATCAGGCATTCACACAATTCTCGTGCTTCGTCTTTTCTCATAATTCCTATTTGTTCAAGAGAAAAGGCTGACAGATGAGCATCTCTTTCATTATCCGGATGATTTTTTATATTTTCAATAATAGATGGATAAACATAGTCTGTCACTGCAATGCAAAAAGTTATTGGGAGTCTCATTTCTTTTGCATCTTTCATGAAATTAAGAAGAGCTACGACATCGTTTACTCCCCTATTTTTAAAAGAAGCACAGGCGCGTTCTAAAAATTCATCCCCCATGATAACCATTCTTACATTTTTTCGTCCTTTTTGTTCCCATAATCCAGTAAGTATTGTCGGAAGATTTCTGACATCAGTCTCATGTATTTGCTGTTTTTCTTCGTCAGTCAAATCTTCAAAAAGCATGCAAAATAGTGATCGGTGATCTTTTTTTAATATTTCTTCTACTCTTGCTAATATTGTCGTTTTTTCTTCTGATCTAATCTCCGTTAAATCCTCTTGAGTTATACATTTTCCTCTTTTTTTGAGTTCGTCGCGCAAAATAGCTATCATAGATGTTTTGCCACCTCTTCTTGGAGCACGGAAGACTATATTTATTCCATCATCAATCACGCGTCCTATGATTGAAGCATAAATTGACGATCTTTTATTACCTTGAATATTTTGCAATTCTCGTCTGGGCTCAGTAAGCCAATCCAATGGTTCTATTGTTTCATTAGGTATTGCCGTGAAGGGTGCGTCCTCGCTAAAGCCTATTTTGTCAGCTGATAATCCAAAGGGTGATATTGGTTCAACCGTATAAGATGGCATTTGTTCGCCAGGTCCCACGGTCGTCAAAAATAAACTTTTCTTTTCCCTTACGGCTGCATCTTCAAGTCCTCTCAGGGTAAACATGAGATCATAGCATAGCTCGCGAGGGAAGTTTTGCATATTTGCTTTTTCGAGACATCTAACGCAGATAATAGTCTCCTCATTTTCAAGATCATGAAGTAAGCGACTTCGTTCGGTAATTAATCGCTCTGCATCTTTTGGATTAGAAAGATCAAAACAATGTGATATTTTTTTCCCTTGTTTTGCGAGATTTGCTTCAATGAGTGGCAACAGAAGCTCCGGTATAATGTAAGTTCCGCACAAATTTCTTGCATCGATTCCTGTTTCTATTTCAGCAAGTTCTTCCTCAGTGAAATTTTCCGGTGAAAAGGGCGATATTTCATGGAATTCAAATGGAGTTATGTTTGAGAGAATACGTGTTGTAGCTGTTCTAGATGAGATTAATGCTCGACTGAGATCTCCTGTGTCCATTCCAGTAAATTCCATGACGGGAAATATCGTTCCCTGCGTCAAGTAAGAGCTTAAAAAATTCTCTGCGTGCATAATTTTAAAATAATAATACGCCTTCCTTCAAGGGCGCATCATTATTGATTAAAAGTATAGTGTTGTCAACACCTTCAGGTTAAAAAAGTTGAAAAATTCAACAAATTGTGGATCATACGCAAATTTCTTTGAAAACATATGCTGGGAGGCGGGGGTTCGGAGCGAGTTACGCAGGCTGGTTTTCAAAAAGAGGCGAAAATGAGTGTTAAAAAATGCGTAGCCGATAGCATTTTTAGCGAATTTTCGTCCTTTTTGATCCAGTCGAGTATCCGAGCGACGAGCCCCCGCCTCCCAGCGATATGTACTTTTTTTCAAAGGAAAAAGCGTATGACCCTTTAAAAGGTTTCTAAACGTCCTTATGAAATTTTTTATGCACCTCTCTCAAGCGCTGATTCGTCACGTGAGTATAAATTTGGGTCGTTGTAATGGAAGCATGGCCGAGCATTTCTTGGACCGAACGAATATCAGCTCCATGGAGCAAAAGTTCGGTGGCAAATGAATGTCTGAGAATATGAGGGGTCACTTTTTTAATAATTCCTGCGTACAAAGCCGAATTTCGAACAGTTTTTTGTACGGAATAATTCGTGAGTCGTCGGTGTTCGCCAAAAGTCACGACATCATTTTTTCGGGATCCGCGATGATTGATAAAAAGAGGCTTAAAATTGTCCTTTCTTGTTTGTAAATAAGCCTCAATCGCCATAACCGCGGCAGGAGAAAGAAAAACAATACGAGGCTTTTTGCCCTTACCTCGGACCATAAACTCACATCTTTTGAGATCAACTTGATCGCGATTCAGGGAGGTAAGCTCACTCACGCGAAGTCCTGTCGAATACAAAGTATGAAGGAGCGCCCTGTTTCGAAGCCCGATTTGAGTATTTGAGTCAATGGAAGTGAAAAGACTTTCGAGTTCCTCTCGCGTGAGAAAATTTACCGTCCGTTCGGGAATTTTACTGAGCTCGATTTTTTCGGGAGCAAGCGTTTTTATGTCATTTTTTATAAGGTATTTCAAAAGCGCCCGAAGAGCAATAATATGATAATTTTGCGTCTTTTTGCCTAAGGTTCGTTTCTTTTCATCCGAAAAACGATTCAGAAAAAGTCTATACTGCTGAATTTTATTCAGATTTATGTTCCCTATATCTATATCTCCGCAAAATCCCAAAAATCGTTCTAGATAATGATGATAATTTTCAATGGTTTTAAGCGACTGGTTTTTAGCGATTTCCGCGTGTTCCAGAAAAGCGCGAATGGCTCCGGTAAGCTTCATAAAAAAGTAGATGAAAATCAAGTTTTACGCTAACATGAAGCTGTGTGAATGTAAAATTGATGATTATGAATTCAAAAATAGCCACATATCGGAAGTCAGACAGGAAAAGAAACTCTCAAGATATTGCAGCGAATTCATTGTATTTGCAGTCGAAAGAGCGTTTTTCAAAGGTTCCTAAATTGAGAGGAAGAAAAAAACTGGAATCTGATGAAAACAAAAGATTGGCGCCGTACGCGGTAAAAAGCGCTTCTTCCAAAGGAAGAAAATATTATGAAAAAAATGACGAATATCGGCTGTGTTTTCAAAAAGATCGTGACCGTATTATTCACTCCAAGGCTTTTCGCCGCTTGAAAGGTAAGACGCAGGTATTTGTCGAACACTATGGCGATCATTTCCGAACAAGGCTTACTCATACCCTTGAAGTCGCCCAAATCAGCCGCGATATTTCGCGAACACTCGGACTCAATGAAGATCTTGCCGAGTCCATTGCTCTGGCGCATGATCTCGGCCACACTCCTTTCGGACATGCGGGTGAAGATGCTTTGGATGAGTGTTTAAAGGCTTACGGACTGCATTTTGAACATAACGAACAAAGCAAGAGAATCGTCGAAGAACTTGAAGAGCTATATCCGAATTTTTCGGGTTTGAATTTGAGCATTGAAGTACTGGAAGGGCTTATGAAGCACCAGACTTCCTGGGACCACCCTCGTATCAATGAGAAAAACACTCGCGCCCTTTTCAGCTCGCCGAGCTTAGAAGCTCAGGTAGTCAATCTCGCCGATGAAATTGCCTACCATACTCATGATATTGATGACGGCTTGCGTTCACATCTCATTCAATGGAAAGATGTGGAATTGCTGGATATTTTTCGCGAAGCGGCTTTGAAAGTAAAAAAACAGTACGGAATAATGACAAATACTCATATAAAAAGGTCGCGAATGGTAAGCGCCATGATCAGCCTCATGGTGAATGATCTCTGCGAGGCAACGGCAAAAAATATACAAACGCACGATATTCAAACAATAAGCGGTGTTTATAAGGCAAATAAGCAGATCGTGAGTTTTAGTAAAAAAATGCTGCGAAAAATTACAACCTGCAAACAATTTCTCATCAAAAAACTCTACTTTCATCCATTCGTTTTTGAAGCAGCGGAAAAAGGAAAAAGTATTATTCGGGATATTTTCAGCGAGTATAAAAAAAATGTAAATCTTCTTCCTAAAAAATTTCAAAAAAAAATACACGATGGACAC
>JACPHH010000004.1 GCA_016188705.1 Candidatus Peregrinibacteria bacterium
AAATGGCCACTGCCATAACTTAATGATCCGCATCTACAAGGACATCGTGGGATTGTAAGTTATGCGCCGGATCTTTTAAATCCAACAGAGCTTTTCGACAACTCCCACACATTCAAAACATACTACTTGAATGTATGGAGAGGATATAGGAACACGGGCTAGCCGGTGAGCGAATTAAATAAATTATTCTACCTCGACATGAGAAATAAACTTATTACCATTTCAATCGGATTGATTCTTTTACTAGCGGGTTTTGCTTTAGGCGTTAAATATAATAATCTCACGGTTGACAACATTAACAAAGGCACGCAGTTATCTGATAGCGAGTTGTTTTCAAAAAAGAAGGAGTGTCAAAAGTACCAAAATCAAATTGAAGAAAAACTGAGAGACTCTGATACGACAATACCCGAAACAGGTGCGCAAACTTATAATGCTTTCGACAAAATTTTTTACAGCTCTAAAGCCAACTCTTGTTTGTACGTTTCGACAGAAACAATGTTTGTCAACGGCAAAACGACATTTGAAACGCCTACTCTTAGAGATGCCTTATCAGGAGAAACCCTATTAAGTGATATCAGGGAACCCGGCACAGAGGATTATTTTGACAGAATTAAACAATTTGAAGCTGGTGTCAAAGAATACGAATAATTTATTTAATTCTCTCACCCAAATTTGGTCGGGTTGGCGCTCCGCGCAAATTGTAACCCGACCAAACTTCGGCTAGCCCGAAACGTTAAGTGAAATTAATTTTTGCCCCTTCAAGCAAATTTATATAGTCTGACTTCAGAGTAAATAATATGATTCAAATACTCCTCACAGCATTGATGTGGATGTTCGCCCCAATCCCTTGGATCGTAACTGCAATCCACATACTCATTAAAAATAACGGGTGGCGCGCAAGTAGTGCCAAAGCAACTGTTTGGATAATTTCCATAGCAATATGGGCGATTCTTGCATGGTGGCTAAAGTCCAATTATCAACTTTTATTTGAGCAACAGTTTTCAACATCAATTTCAATATTCTTTGGAATCTCCCTGTTAGTTATCGCCGCCGTAATCGAAATAGTAACTGCTCAAGCTCTTGGCAGAAAACGTATTCTTGGCAGTAGTGAATTTGAAAAATCAGAAGACAAATTGATTACGGCTGGGATTTACAAATATGCGCGCCACCCGCGCTATGTTGAGCATCCATTATGGTTTGTGGGATTGGGGCTCACGTTTGGATACACATCACTGCTTTGGTTTGCTCTTTATCTGTTTGTTGTACTAGCAATTACTGCACATTTTGAAGAACAAGAGCTGGTAAAACGTTATGGTGAGGAGTATTTGAATTACAAAAAGAAAACACCTGCTTTCTTCATTGGGGGCAAAAATTAACTCTCGCCAGCCCTTCGGGGCGTTGCACTCTGGCTCGGGCTTCGCCTCACTTAACTACCTATATCGAAGTCAATACGAAAAAGGGATGGTTTTGGACCATCCCTTTTTTGGAATCAGATTTTTTCATTAATGAAAGGTTTTCCACGAGACCAGACGGCATGGATAACATGGACCATTTTACGCATGACAGCACAGAGAACTACGCAATAAAATTTTCCTTCAGAGCGTTTTTTTTGGAAAAAATCTTGAAAAATATTGGGATGAAGAACGGCAGTAGTGTTTGAAAAAATTAAAAAATAAAATGTCTTGGTCTTTGGGTATTCACTACTCGATTTTGTGTACATTGCTTGACATAAAATATACAAATTGATATACTTTGTATACATTAACTAAAAGATGTAAACAAACTATGCAACACATTGAAATCGGCCAATACAAAACACAACCAACTGGTTTGAAGGCATTTATTCCTCACTTTTTTCCACCAAGGGCTGGTTTTGATTTTGAACAAAAAATACTGAAACAAAACAATGAGGCGACCCGCTTGCTCGGCAAACTTGATGGCATTACAAAACTACTACCTAATGCTAATTTTTTTCTTTTGATGTATTTGCGAAAAGACGCGTCGGCATCCAGTCAAATTGAAGGTACCCGCGCAACCATGATTGACGCTATTGCGGCCGAGATAAAAATAGACACAAAAATACCAGATGATGTTGATGATATTTTGCACTACATCAAAGCTCTTAATTATGGAATTAAAAGAATGAGAGCGGATGACTTTCCCATGGTCTTGCGATTCATTAGAGAACTGCACAAACAGCTCATGCAAAAAGCGCGCGTGACACATTTTTCTGCTCCTGGTGAATTTCGCAAAAGCCAAAATTGGATCGGCGGCACACGGCCAGATAATGCAAGTTTTGTGCCGCCACCAGTTGATGAAATGCATCTCGCACTTAATGACCTGGAAAAATTTATCCACGAGCATGACAATATTCCAACAGTAATAAAAGCGGGACTGATTCACGCTCAATTTGAGACGATTCATCCATTTTTAGATGGCAACGGAAGAACGGGACGAATGCTCATCACTTTTTATCTTTGGAAAGAGGGCTATTTAGAAAAACCAGTTCTGTTTTTGTCATCCTTCTTTAAGAAACACCAAAAATTATATTACGAAAGGCTATTAGGTTATCACAATGGTAATGTCTTTAATTGGATAGAATTTTTTCTTGATGGCGTGATAGAAATTGCTAATGAAGCAATAGATACAGTCGAAAAAATCACTACATTACGTGAGAGAGATCTACTAAAAATCCAGACGCTTGGAAAACGCGCTTCTGAAAGCGCGGCTTTGGTGTTGCCAAAATTATATGCACAACCAATTGTAACTGTGAGTGTGGTGCAGAAATGGACTGGCTTCACTCGAGCAGGCGCGCAAACCGTAATTGACAGATTTATTTGTATGGGCATTTTAACGCCGAAAAACAAGGGCAAAAAATATGGTCAGTTATATATGTATAAGAACTATATTGATATTTTTAACAAGAACGAATAAGGTGTCTTGGCTTTTGAGCATTTACCCACCAATCCCTCTGCCAAAAAGCCAAGACAAAAAAAATAGCAACACCAAATTTCCCTTATCCCTTTTTTTACATTACAATTTAATCGTTCATTAAAAAATGAACTTTGACTACACGAAAACAACATCAAAAAGCTTTGACTCAGCCGTAAAAAGCGTTGAAGATGAAATTACCAAAACGGGAATGCGCGTTTTACACATTCACGATCTGCAAAAAAACTTAACAGAAAAAGGATTCAAGCGAGAACCATTTAAAATCATTGAATTTTGCAATGCCAAATACGCCAATGACTTTTTAAACGCCGATATTAAAATCGGACTTTGCATGCCGTGCAAAATCAATGTATACATTAAAGATGGTCAAACATTCATTTCCGGCATGCGTCCAACAGTTCTCTCTCAATTTTTCCCAAATATCAACCTCGGAGATATGCCAAAAGAAATCGATGAAAAAATACAGAATATTATCAATAATTCTCAATAACATATGAAACTGGGAATCATCATAAGCCAAACTCATCCCGAAACCGTATGGAATGCTTTTCGCTTGGCAAATTTTTCCATCAAGCAAGGCGACACAGTGAAAATTTTTCTCATTGGAGAAGGTGTGGAATATGAAACAAACAACTCAAAAAAATACAATATTCAAGAACAAACTGAAACATTTTTACAGTCTGATAATGCAAAAATTCTGGCATGCAGCACTTGCTTAAAATCAAGAAATCAAGAAGCAACCAATGCCTGCGCGCTGAGCAGCATGAAAGATTTGTACGAACTCATACAAAAAAGCGATAAAATTTTAACTTTTTAATAAAAAAATTGTATGATGTATTATGGTTTCTGGTCTTTTGGCTGGATTTTCATGATTCTTTTCTGGGCATTGATAATTGCAGGAATTATTGCTTTGATAAAATGGATAGCAGACCAAAATAAAACTGAAAGCAAAAATAACAAAACCGCCTTGGATATTCTCAAAGAACGCTACGCAAAAGGCGAAATCAATAAAAAAGAATTTGAAGAAATGAAAAAAAATTTACGTTAAAGCTCTATTTTTTCCTTCGATTTTTTCGAGCGAAAAGAACAGCTCCTTCAATAATGGCACGAGCCACGTTAACACCACTCGTCTGCTCCAAGCCCTCAAAGCCTGGATTCGCATTCACTTCCATCACCGCGGGACCATTTTTTGTATCAATAATATCGACGCCGGCAACTTCAAGGTTCAAAGACTTCGCCGCGCGTAAAGCAACAGACTTTTCATCCTCACGAAGATCAGTCACTGCAGCCGTTCCACCGAGTTCCAAATTCGACCGAAACTCGCCGCGCTTCGCCTGACGCCTCATGACCGAAATAACTTTCCCGCTCACGACAAAAACACGAGTGTCGCTTCCTTTCGCTTCTTTTATATATTCCTGAATAAGAATAATATTATTGGTTGAATTTGAAATAAGAGCATCAAGCGCTGAATGAATGGCTCTTTTACTCTCGGCAATAACCACGCCCGAACCATAACTGCCTGAAGTAAGTTTCAAAATAACAGGAGGACCGCCAAGACTTTTAACTGCTTCATTGATATAACGTTTTCCTTCAACCACCCATGTTCGAGGGATCGGTATTCCGTCAAAATCAAGCATTTGCATAGTGCGAAGCTTATTTTTCGCACGCGTAATGGCAAGATAGGAATTAAACATCGGAATATTCATAAGCTGAAGCTGCTTGATGACCGAAACGCGCAAATCAACTTCAGTAAGAAGACGAACACGTGGAATAATGACATCATACTGCGGAAAATTTTTCCCATGATAAAGAACACGCGGTTCTCGATCGTCATAAACGAGCTGACACCGAGTCGCACGAAAAATACGCGCTTTATGGCCAAGTTCCCGCGCCTCATTTCTGAGACGAATTTCCTCAAACATAGGCCTTTTTCCAGGAGGTTGAAAAGAAAGAATACCGATTTTCAATTTTTGAGGAAAAAAATATATTCGCGGTCATTCTAATTGAAAAAAAAAATCGGTCAAGCAAAAGACAGCAAAAAGCGTAACTGCCCATTGCTATCTGAATAAAAAACAACAGCGATGTACAGTTACCAAAGAGCAGATTGAAAATTTTATTTCAAATGCTATAGTAAAAAAAACCACGCACGCTGATTAAAAAATAGAATACAAAAAAAATAAGGGAAAATAATCGTAACATTATGAAAAAAATTATTCTAACGCTTCTGCTCACGCTTTCACTCATTGGCGCAGGATGCGGGAGCAAGGATGATGGCAAAAATATTCAGGCAACGACGAAAAAAGAATACGAAACCGATGCTTTTTCGCTCAATCCACCGAAAAATTGGGAAAAAATCGAAACTTTTACAAAAGAATATCCCGCGGGAGTAAAGGCTGGTTTTCGTGAACCCATAAAAGACAACAACTTTACGGCAAATATAAATATTACGACAAAAAGCGTGAACGCGAATCTCAATTCCTACGATTTCGCGCTACAGGAAATAAAAAATCATGAAAATAATCTTAAAAATTATCTAGAAATAACGCGTGAAAAACGCACGATAAAAATCGGGGGAAACGATACGGATACTATACTCATTACGTTTGAAGGCCGACAAAACATCGAAAATGACATGAACCGTTTTTTGCAAATATTCGCGACAAAAGAAGGAATTGGATACGTCGTGACAGGAGGCTTATCTCAAGATGAAAGCAGTGACGTTCAAAAAGAAATAGAAGAAAGCCTCAAAAGTTTTGAAATACAATAATTTGAAGCGTAAAAATTACCGCGCAGCGAGTCTATTGTACGCTTCAAAAAAACTCAAAAAACTTTTTATTTTTTAAAAAAAAGACTACAATAAAAACATCTTTATAAATTTTTTATGGCAAAAAATTCCATTCAGGAAAAAGACAAAAAAACAGCCCGAAAGCATATTATTCGGACACTCTATCTCTACACTTTTGCGCTCATCGGACTTATTCTTATGACCGTCGGAAGCGTACAAATGGTCGATATGGCGCTTAAAACTTTCATTTTTACAAAAGCGGACGAAGAACAAAGAATATGGTACAGCGAACCGACAAAACCCTACCCGTACGAAAAATATACTGACGAAAATACTGAAGAAAAACTCGCCGATATTCTCAAAACCGAACGACTGACAATTGAAGAAAAAAACGAAATTAAAGCTTGGTTGAAAGAATATAAAGACTGGAAAGAACGAAAATCAAAAATAGATCCCGTAATAGCGCAACGCCAACGCGACGCTTCAAACAGCCTAGCCATGATTATTATAGGATTGCCACTCTATCTCTATCATTGGAGCGTTATTAAAAAAGAATCAAAAAAAATCGAAGCATAAAGGAAGCCATGATAAGGAACCTCTGAAAAACGTAACTTCGTAACGAAATTTTACCATGTCGAGCGAAAAATGTAAAAAGCAACGAAGGCGTATCAGATAAGATACGTTGAGGAGCTTTGAACATTTTGCAGCCGACATGGTAAAATTGCAGTAGATGGTACGTTTTTCAGAGGTTCCATAAATATGTTTACTACTGCAAATTGCAAAATTTGGCTGCAAACGCTTCAGACCTCTTTAGGCAGTGTTCACATAAAATTTTTGCGATGGTTGGACGGAAAGATGTCTGGATTCAAGGCGCGAGGAGCGCGATGGAGCAGTGCTCCATAAGCGACGAGCAACAAAGAAGACGGACATCTTTCCGTCCAACCCGAAGGGAAGAGACATATTTTGTCCATTTCTGCGTCACTCCTTCTCGATGTACCTCCCGGGTACACTCTCGTCGTCGTTCCTTGAACTGAACAAAATATGACTCTTCCATCTGTAAAAATTTTATGTGAACACTGCCTAGCGTAATCTATACATAGCGATATACGTTTTTCTTAAGGTTCCTTATGACATTTTGTATATGAAACACGAAAACACAAAAAAAACCTTCAGCGCAGGAGGTGTTGTTCTTAATAAAAAAGGACAGATTTTGATCGTCAATCAAAATGGAAATTCATGGTCTTTTCCAAAAGGACATATCGATCAGGGAGAAAATGATCTCACGGCAGCCATGCGGGAAATACACGAAGAATCCGGTATAAAAAATCTTTCATTCGTAAAAAATCTTGGAACCTATTCTCGATACAAAATCGCGCTTCAGGGAGGAAATGACACAAGTGAAATAAAAAATATTCACATGTTTCTTTTTACCACGGAAGAAGAAAAACTCAGTCCTCTGGATCCCTGCAACCCAGAAGCGCGTTGGGTCGAAAAAACACAAGTAATCGACTTTTTGACTCATAAAAAAGATCAAGAATTTTTTCTAAAAATACGTAAAAAAATACCATGATACGAGCAGTGATTTTCGACATGGACGGGGTTATATCGGATACGCAAAAAATATTCAGTTCTGTTGAAAGCGAACAATTAAAAAAATATGGAATTCATGTCACTCCTGAAAAACTGGAAGAAAAATATGCCGCGATGTCGGATCGACCTTTTTACGAAAAAATATTTAAAGATTACGAAAAACCTTTACCAAACATCGAAACATTGATGCAAAAAAAATGGGAAAAAATGTTCATGCTGACGGAAAAAAATGTGGAGGCTCTCCCTGGCGTAGTGAAACTCATAACGGATCTCAAAAATCATAATTTCAAACTCGCAGTAGCATCGGCATCACTTTTCAATTTTATTGAAAACGTGCTGCAAGCCTTAAAAATAAAAAATATGTTCGACAGCATCGCAAGCAGCGAAGAAGTAAAAAATGGAAAACCCGCGCCTGATGTATTTTTATTGGCCGCGAAACGTCTTGAAATAGATCCAAAAGATTGTATCGTTATTGAAGATTCGATAAACGGTATGATCGCGGCAAAAACAGCAGGAATGAAATGCATCGGTTATGTGCGAAAAAACACAAAAAAACAATATCCCGCAGACAAAATTATAGAAAATTTTTCCGAAATGAATAGCGAAAAAATACAAAAACTATAAAGCGGTGGCGTTTAGCAAGTCAAAGGTGGGGAAATAAATAGAAATAAAAGCGGTGAGCACGTACAACTTTAAGTATTGAAATAGAAAAAAAACACCGTATAATGCACGAAGAAGTAACGCTTTTTATGCATCAATGGATAATACCGTCTCTCGGTGGATTGATAGCGACTTGTACGGCCTTAATTGCGGCTTTTACCGGTGGTGGTTCAGCTTTTCTTCTCTTCCCTTTTCTTCTTCTTTTTCTCAAAGGTTCCTATATATCCCTTTTTGCCGTTGCTAAAATAAGCGCCACGCTCATGACCTTCGTGGCATCGCAAATTCACTGGAAAAAAAGGCAACAACTCGATTTTCGACTTTTTCTCGTGCTGAGTATTTGCGGACTCATTGGAACCATTATCGGCACATACGTTATACGCTATGAATTTAACGAACAAATTTTTCGTATGATTATGGCGAGTGTTCTTCTTTCCACAGCGCTCTTTCTCGCATTTTCAAAAAAAATAGGATTAGGCCTAGAAACGCCAAAAAAACTCACCGAAAAACTACTCATTATTACGGCCGTATTTACGATTTTCACCAATATTCTTAACGGAATATTTGGCGGAACAGGCATTCTTCTCACGCTTTATCTTGTCAGCATTTTACGAATACCTTTCATTCAGTCCATAGCGTATACCATGCTTTGCTATTTTGTTATCAATATTTTTCAAACAAGTTATCTGCTTTCCATCGCGGATATCGATATTAAACTTGGCCTTGCCGTCGCTATTGGAGGTATCATAGGCTCATGGACCGGAACCCATTTGCAATATTGGAAAGGAAATATTTGGGTAAAAAAAGGCGCCACTCTTGGCATTTTTCTCATAAGCTTAAAACTGATCAGTGAAAGTATTTTTTAAGACTTCATGCTTTAGAACTTATCCATGAATAAGTTTTTATATTCCATGAAATATCGTAACTAGTGTTCACATTTACAAAATAACCCTGTAAAAAAATTATGTTTTTTTCTGAAACATGGCGCGAATGGTTCGACCAACAACCTCCACGGGATGTTCTGATTCCTTCTTCCTCATCTCCAAAAGTTTTTTCATTGTATTGTTATCTGCCTCATTCATCCATTCCCGGGCAAATGTCCCATCTTCCACTTCACGAAGAATTTTCTTCATCTCGACTTTCGTTTGAGGAGTGATAATACGCGAACCCCGAGTATGCCCGCCGTATTCAGCGGTATTGGAAACCACCTCCCACATGCGGGATAAACCTCCTTCGTGGATAAGATCAACGATGAGTTTTGCCTCATGCAAACATTCAAAATAGGCTAATTGTGGCGGATAACCCGCCTCGGTAAGAACTTCAAACCCGGTTTTAATAAGCTCGGTAATACCCCCGCAAAGGACGGCTTGTTCTCCGAAAAGATCTTCATGCGTTTCCTGTTCAAACGTGCATTCCATAACACCCGCTTTAGTAAAAAACATGGCTTTTGCCATGGCAAGAGCAACAGCTTTCGCATAACTGTTCATCATAGTATTGTCGTTTGCCGTATCATTACTGACCTGAATATCCTGATACACGGAAATTAAAGCAGGAACGCCAAAACCCTGACGGTAGCATTTATATTCCTCGGTTCCAGGCGCTTTCGGAGCAACCATAATCACGCCAATATTTTTTGAAGGAATAATACGTTTAAAAACAATATTAAAACCATGAGAAAAACATAAAATTTTTCCTGGAGTCATATGCTGTAAAATATCACTTTCATACACGGATTTTTGCGACTCATCAGGAATGAGCATATGAATAATCTCAGCCTGTTTCGCTGCTTCCGAAATAGTAGCCACAGAAAGCCCATCTTCAATAATTTGATTCCACGATTTTCCTCCTTCTCGTGCTCCTACGATCACTTGCACGCCTGATTCATGAAGCATCCTCGCCTGCGCTCGGCCTTGAGCGCCATAACCAATCACTGCGATTTTTTTACCGTCAAGAATCGAGACATTCGCATCGCTATCATGAAAAAGCTGTATAGTTCCCATAAAAAAATGATAAAAAAAATAAAACCGCCTGTCGCCATTCTAAATTTACAAAACAAGAATAACAAGAGATACCACTCAACCGATTTTTCATCACTCTTTATTGCACTTTACTCTTGGGATCATACGCATATTACTTTGAAAAAAAGTACATGATCCTACTCTTGATTATACGAGTGGATTTACTCGTGTTCATCTTGACAAAAAAATAAAATAACTTAAAATTCCTTCGAAAACTCAAAAAAAAACCAATTCTAGCGCAAACTCTAGCGCAAAAACTCATTTTTTTATTTATAAAATATATGACAGAATATCAAGACCAAGCTATAAGAAATGAAGAAGAAACAACAACATTTCTTCAAGGACCTCCAACTAAAACATTAACCGCAGCGCCTCCTATTAAAAATGGATTGTGGTGGCTTACAGAGGAAATGACATACGAAAAATACGCAAAAGGAGAAAGAGCTCAAAGATTGCAAGGCAGACATAATGAAAAAAATTCCGACGATGTCATAAACATGATAAAGAGCGCATTAGAAAAAGGACCAGATGAATCAGATATAATTCGTGTAATTTTAACTTTAGGAAATGGAGAAAATATAAGCCTTCTCGCAAGTTCGATAAATATTGTAGAAAGAAAAAATACCCATGGAACAGTGACAATGTTCGTTGTAATTCAAGAATATCCGGGACAAAGATCGCGTCGATTTTTTCTAAATGCAGTAAGTTCTGTGAAAAGATTAACGAATCAAGAGTTTGAAAACTATACACGAATACATAAAGCTAAACTGAAAGCCGATCTAAAAAAATCAAATGGCGGAGAAAATACATCGAATGGCAAAGAT
This sequence comes from Candidatus Peregrinibacteria bacterium, assembly GCA_016188705.1. Taxonomy (GTDB): domain Bacteria; phylum Patescibacteriota; class Gracilibacteria; order UBA1369; family JACRIC01; genus JACPHH01. The sequence continues at coordinate 10,827 of JACPHH010000004.1, forward strand.
GGAAAATCAGAGACCGCAAACCAAAGACTAGAGCGCCTACTGGATCACCTTGGAAATGGAACACCTGATGAATCACTCCATAAAGCATTATCTGAATTAAGAGAAGAAATACAAAAAGGTTTGCAACAAAATGGCTCAACGGAAAATTAAACATCAACTCCAATCGCATCTGAAATACTCTGAAAACCATCTTTTTTAAGCAAAAATCCAAGCCCATCATTCAATTCCGAAATAAACTGAGGCCCTTCAAAAATCATCCCTGTAATGAGCTGAAGAAGCGATGCTCCAAGTCGAATTTTTCGATACGCGTCATGCGCGTCAAAAATACCGCCGCATCCGATAATAATCATTTGTTTACCGCACATTTTATACGCAAGACGAATAAGTTCATCGCTCCGTTTTTGAACCGGCATACCGCTAAAACTCCCCACCATCTTTGTGTTTGCCTCTAAGGGATGCAGTAGCGACGGATCGCGACTCAAATTACCAAAAATCAAACCTTTTATACATGGAAATAACTTCAAAACTTCAATCATTTTTACGACTTCTTCATTACTTTTCGACGTTGGCATTTTGACAAAAACAGGCCGCGAAATATGAAGAGATTTGAGGGCTTCCAAAAGACGGCGCAAAAGTTGAATATCATAAAATGACACCGTTCCGGAAAGATTCGGACAACTGATATTGAGTTCATAATACGAATGTTGAACGGAACAATCTACAGGAACCTCTAAAAAACTCCCTTTCGACTGCAAATGCAAAGATTCGGCTGCAAACGCTTCACTCCTCCTTGTCGTATCTTCTTCTGATACGCCTTCGTCGTCCTTCAGCGTTTTCGCTCGAATCTTTGCATTTTCGTTTCCGAAATTGCGTTTTTCAGAGGTTCCTTCAAAAACTTTAAAACACTCCACAATATCATCAATGCTTTCATTTTCATCTAAAAGTATATTGGTTTTGCCGATACTGACACCGATGGGAATATCAAAATTAAGTTTTTCCAATCGCGCAGCCGTAAAAACCGCACCATTATTTTTAAAACCTTTATTCACGAGAAGCGAACGGGACATCGGAAATCTTCCAAGTCGCGGTTTGGGATTTCCCTCGTATGGTTGATGAGTAATAGTACCAATAGTGGAAAAACCAAAGCCAAGATCAGGCAAAATTTGAGTAAGCCGCCCCTCATAGTCAAAACCCGCAGCAAGACCTACAGGACTTTGAAAAACAATATTTTCAAATTTTTGGCGCAAAGATACATCAGGTTTGAGAAAAAAAAGAGACTTCGTAAAACGCCGAGTCATCTGATAATTTCCAAAAAACTCACCGATACTCACTGCTGAAACATGAACCATTTCAGCATCGATACAAAATAAAATCCTTTTTAAAATATGCCGATACAAAAAACCAATAATTCGCAATATTATCTTAGAGGAGGAAAAAAATTTCACGTTTTATTATTACAATTTTTTACGTGGTGCCCGGGGCGAGAGTCGAACTCGCATGAGCTTGTGGCTCGCGAGATTTTAAGTCTCGAGTGTCTACCATTCCACCACCCGGGCAACGCACATTTTCGAACGTAATATACCATATCAAAGGTCGAAGACAAATCGTAGAAAGTATTTGCCCACCTTTGACTTGCTAATCGCCTCGCCTCATGGCTAAAAAAACAGAACTCTTGAAAGAGAACAAACTCCATGATAAGGTACCGTATGTGCACTTTCGCGCGGCGACGTCGCCAAGCGGCTTAAGGCAGCGGTTTGCAAAACCGCCATCTCGTGGGTTCAAATCCCACCGTCGCCTTGAAAAACAACAAAAAATATCGGGGTCAGTAGCTCAATCGGTAGAGCAGTAGCCTCTTAAGCTATTGGTTCCGGGTTCGAGTCCCGGCTGACCCATTTTTATCGTCCGTGCCGCTTTCTTTCGACTTCTGAAAGATATTTTTTCCTCAGTCGTATACTGTGAGGAGTTATTTCCACATATTCATCTTCTTGAATATATTCCAACGATTTTTCAAGTGTAATTTCCAGAGAAGGTGTAAGTAAAATAGCATCATCGCTCCCTGAAGCCCGAACATTGGTGAGTTTCTTTTCTTTCAGTGGATTCACGATCAAATCAGAACCCTGATTGTATTCGCCGATAATCATACCTTCATAAACTTTATCGCCAGGTTTGACAAAAAGCGGACCGCGTTCTTGAAGCTTCCAAAGAGCATAGGCAACGGCCGAACCTGTATTTCCAGAAATCATCGATCCAACATTTCGCTTTTCAATGACGCCGCAATGACGCGCATAATGATCAAAAGAATGATACAGCGTCCCTTCACCGCGAGTAAGTACCACAAAAGCAGATCGAAAACCAAGAAGACCGCGCGTGGGAATTTCAAATTCCATATCCGTAAAACCATGATCCGATTTCATATTCATAAGAGTCCCCTTTCGAGTCGCCAAAGCCTCAATAACCTTGCCTGCAACATTTTCCGGAACATGAATGACAACATTTTCTATAGGCTCATGCATAGCGCCGTCGATTTCCTGCAAAACAACTTGAGGCTGTGAAACTTGCAATTCAAAACCCGCGCGCCGCATATCTTCAATAAGCACCGCCAGGTGCATTTCACCACGTCCATACACTTTAAAAAAATCGGAAATTTCGGTCATTTCAATTTTAAGGCCCACATTACTTTCCAATTCGCGAAGAAGATATTCGCGAATATGACGGCTCGTCACGAGTTTGCCTTCACGACCTGCAAAAGGCGAATCATTAACCATAAAATCCATTTGAAGCGAAGGCGGATCAACGCTAATGACAGGAAGGGGTTTCGAATGTTCATCCGTAGTAATGGTTTCACCGACATAAATATCGGGAATACCTGCCAACGCGACAATGTCACCTGCTATAATTTCAGAAGCTTCAACACGTTTCAAGCCTTGAAAAGTAAAAATTTTGCTCAATTTTCCAGATCTCTTTTTTCCATCGGGAGTAATAACAAAAACCATTTGCCCTTCTTTCGCAACACCTTCATGCACGCGACCAATCGCGATTCTCCCCAAAAAATTATCATAACTCAACGTTGCCGGCTGCATGCAAAAAGGTTTGGAAATATCGCTTCGAGCAGGCGGAACATTTTTTAAAATAAAATCAAGAAGCGGGGTAATATCCTTTCGCTCGTCTTGAAGAGTCAAAATCGCCACGCCTTCACGAGCAATCGTAAACATATACGGAAAATCAAACTGCTTCTCCGTCGCGCCCAATTGCATAAAAAGCTCAAAAGTGAGATCAAGTACTTTCAATGGTTGAGCAGTCGATTTATCAATTTTATTGATAACAACAAGCACAGGCAAACCGAGTTTGAGCGATTTTGATAAAACGAATTTTGTCTGAGGCATTGGACCTTCCTGAGCATCAACCAACAAAATAACCGCGTCAATAGTACGAAGCACGCGTTCCACTTCAGAGCCAAAATCCGCATGTCCCGGAGTATCGACTATATTGATTTTCGTCTCTTTGTAAGTAATGGAAGCATTTTTCGCATAAATAGTAATCCCCCGCTCTTTTTCTTGAGCGAAACTATCCATGATTCGTTCTTCAACCTGTTGATGAGCCTTAAAAGCGCCACCAGCTTTCAAAAGAGCATCAACAAGAGTAGTTTTTCCATGGTCAACGTGCGCGATAATGGCAATGTTGCGTATTTCCATACAAATGATTTCCAAAAAAATTGAAAAAGCTCAAAAAAAGACACTGCACTCATTTCTACATGGAAAAAGCCAAAATAACAAGATTATTATCGAAACACGGCTAAAAATAAATAAAATCATGAGTTCTAGGCAGTGTTCACACATAAAATTTTATGTGAACACTGCCTAAATGCCTTTTACAAACAACTCTTAACGAGGAGTAGTCCTGTAGGTTGAAACAAGTTGATTTTCTTCAGATGTTCCGTCAGCCTTTATAATTTTCTGAATCCAAACAATCTGATTTCTTCCAACCTTCACTTTGTCCTTATAGGCATCAGGAACTTTATTGGCGTAAAAAGGGCCTTCAAGTTCGACTGAGCGGCCGTCAGGAGTTCCATAAAAATCAACATAGGCATCGTCGCCATCGGTATACGCCTGAACAAGGATATAATTTCCCGTATTATTTTCAAAACGCAAATCTTTCTGACCTGGATACACAGTAGAATCAAGACCATCGCCGTACTCTTTATAATAATGAACATAAAGACTGTGATTAAACTGTTCCTTGATAGTAAGCCCCGCATAGAGCGCCGCGCGATATACCGTCGTCGAAACCTGACAAAGTCCTCCTCCGGGAACCGGCGCCAAACGCGACCCGCCAAAAATGGCAAGAGCTCCTTTCCAACCGTTTCCATAGGTAACCGAACCGAGATACGAATTAAAGGAAAATGTTTCGTTCGGAGCAATCAAAATATTATTTATTTTTTCACTCAATCCTTTACGAACATTAAAATCTCTGCCTTCCGGCGATCGGGCAAAATTCGACCTTCCTTGACTTAAAAGCGTCAACTCACCAAGGTTTAAAGAAGTCTCATTAAGTATTTTTCCTTCTTCGGTTTCAACAACAAGAGGAATGTCAAACGCATTATTATTAAAATCTTCAACGGCCTTTTGCGCCGTTTTTTCAACATTCAATCTTTTACCGGCTTTCGGCTTGCCTTCAACTTTCACGTATCGATTATCACCTTCTCCCATACTAACAATTCGAGCATGAACCGGCTCGACATTCACGTCAGGAGAAACATAAGTTTCAAGATAAGTTTTCAAACTATCTTTCTGAAAATCCACTTTTTTATTTTTCAAATTCACCCAAGACGCGTCAATTTTTCGCACTTGTTTGTAAGGAGAAATCCCTTGGTCGTATGTAAAGGAAACAGGTGTGTCAAGGAGAGCGTTCATAAGAGTAGCATCATCATTTGCCTGATCAAAAGTATAAGTCGGTTCGAGCTTTTTACCGGAAAGTTCAACTCGTGGCACTTTTAAATTTTTCACATTTGAAACCACAAGCTGATAAGAAGGTTCAAAATCAACTTCATATCCTATAGTGTGAGACGCCACGCTAATCTCTCCATTACTTTCAATGCGCACTTCCGCGTCGCTCGGCTGACGAATTTCGGGAAAAATCCGCTTTATTTGTTGAATATAGACATCTTTATCAACCGTTACTTCCGGCTGAAGAGCGATCGATGCAAAAAGACTCTTCAAACGCGCGCGAAGATGATCCCAAAGACCAGATCCATAAGAAATTTCATATGCTTCGGCAAGACTCGCGTAGGTATCAAAATTCACTCCCAAATCTTTAAGCGTAGTCGTAACTTCACGATCCGCGAGAGAAATCACAACAGCTCTCTTAAGAAAGCCATCATATTGATTATCGAGATAAGTGCCGGCATCGTCATAAGTCATTCCTCCAATCGGAATACTTGCGACTTGAATGCCTCGAAGCGTAAAATTATGAGCGAAAAAGAAACGCGACGAAGCTGTCGCAACGATCAAAAGAACAGAAAGCACAGCTATGGAAACAAGCGAATGCGGAAGAGTACGATGCTTCATAGATAAAAAATAGAAAAATAAAAATCATTTAATTATAATATAAATTTGACATATTGTAAAGAAGAATGAATAAAAAAATCTCAAAAACAAAAATGCCGCATCGATACTTATTTTTAGACGTGACTCGAGGAATCGCTGTAATTCTTATGATTTTGTACCACATTATTTTTGATCTCGATGTTTTATATGGAGTGAAAGGTATCGACGCTCTTAAAGGCTTCTGGTACTACGAAGGACGAATTTCCGCTATTCTTTTCATAGGAATTTCGGGTTTCGGAACAGCGATACTCTTCAACAAATACGAACAAAAAAAAGCCATACAAAAAAATATTAAACGAGCTTTTAAAATACTTTTTTGGGCTTTTTGCATTACCGCAATAACATTTTTCATCCAACCTGAAATGACGATTCACATGGGAATTCTGCATTTCTTGGGATTAAGCGCCCTCCTGAGCATTTTAGTACTTCACTTCCTAAATTTATTTATATTTCATCTCGATAACAGTACCAAATCGAATTTTGAAAAAAAAACAGTAGTCTTACGACGAGAAGCAAACAGTCTGTTTATTATAGGCATTATTTGGCTGATTATCAGTGCTCCACTCCTAAAAATACTTCCTCGCTCCTATCAATTTTTTCTTTTAGGTTCACCGCCTGAAACCTATTCCAGCTGGGATTATTATCCACTTTTTCCATGGTTTGGAATTATTCTTATAGGACTTGCTCTTGGAAAAACATTTCAGAAACATACGAAAAACACTTTTTCAAGTGCGCGCGCAAAAATTCAGATGCAAACGCTTCACTTTTCACACAAAAAAAAACTACAAAACTACAAAACAAAATTTTTCAAAATAATAAATACCACAAATCCCTTCAGTTCGTTCAGTGACGGAAAACTCTGCTCAATTTTAAAAAAAATAGGTCAAAAATCACTTCCTATCTATCTTCTGCATCAACCGATCATTCTCATCCTCTTAAAAATAATCTTCAAAAACCGCTAAAAACAAATTTTCAAACCGAAATATTTTTTTAAAAAAAAGGAATAAGGGAAATTTCTTTATTCTGGTGTAGGATTAAACCATTAAAGTACCATGAAGAGCACGTTCAGCATCGGAAAACCCAGATGAAAGCCCCTCGAAAAGTTTCACATTATCGCTTCTTCCTTTTTGAAAAGCAATTTCAGCGGCAACAACATAAGCATTTCTACCTACTCGGCCACGCACGTCATTCTGAGTTTCTTTCAACTCTTGAGAGTCCTTCCATCTACTATAAAGATCTTTAGAAAATATCGGCGTTTCTTGCGCTGGAAAAGAAAAAAAAGCATTCAGTAAAAGTGCGGCATCACCAACGGCAGCAACGCCCTCTTCAGGAATACATTCACGTCTATATGTATCCAGCACACTTTGAAAGGCAAATCGAATGACAGCGGTAGTAAGAGGAATACCGCTAAAATCCTTAATAGCCGGAACAAAAAGTTCCAAAACTGCATGAGGATCACTCTTATTAACGCCTTCTTTCATGAAAAAAAAAGCCAACATTTTTCCCAAATGTCTGGAAACAAAAGGAGAAAGCTTAATGCCAAGTTGTAAAGCCCTCTCTTCAATGCTTTTCGTAAATGCATCAATGATATCGGGACTGGGAATCAATCGTCCGCCATCGGCAAACAATCTTCGAGCTTCCAAAATCTGAGACGGTGAACGGTCATCTCTGACAGGAAAAACTATTGGATCTTCTGATTCTCGAATAAAATCTACATATGAAGGTCGCTGTTTATTCATTTTTCATGAGTATATTTTACAAAGGTTCCTGAAGAAAACATGATAAAGAGGATTTTGTGACGACAATTTCAATAGCAAACATATATATCATGATTGCCATTAGGGAACCTCTGAAAAACGTAACTTCGTAACGAAATTTTACCATGTTGAGCGAAAAATGTGAAAAGCGACGAAGGCGTATTAGGTGAGATACGTTGAGGAGCTTTGAACATTTTGCAGCCGACATGGTAAAATTGCAGTAGATGGTACGTTTTTCAGAGGTTCCTTAGATAAATTCTTCAATCAAATGTGACAGCGATCGCTTTTTCATGGGACGAACCACAAGGGGCTGTCCTTGCTCTTGCGGCAAATGGTCTTCATAAGGAGGACGGCTTTCATCTTTATAAAAAATACCCGTCGGAATGCGATCACCCCATTCCAAAGCTTTTTCAAAGGCTTTCAAACGATTACTCGTATCGTGATTTTCCTGCTGCAGATCATAAATACGCTGATTATAAAATGGAAAATTATTAACTTTATTAAAAGTCACGCATGGTTGATACACGTCGACAAGAGAAAAACCGCGATGCTGAATCGCTTGTTTTATAAGTCCTTGAAGATGAGAAACGCGACCGCTGAAACCTTTTGAAACAAAAGTGCAACCTGCTGCAATGGCAAGCGAAGGAGCATTGGCATTTACCTCAATAATTCCTTCGGGAGTCGATTTACTCTTATACCCCTTGATAGCTGTTGGAGCCGCTTGCCCAACCGTTAATCCATAAACCTTATTGTCATGCATAATATAAGTAATGTCAGCATTGCCGCGAACCGCGTGAATAAAATGTCCCATCCCCTCTCCAAGTCCATCCCCATCACCCGCAACCACAATAACCGTGAGGTCTTTATTCGCGAGTTTAGCGCCAACCGCAGTGGGGACAGACCGTCCATGAAGTGAATGCCATCCGTACGTTCCAACAAAATTCGTCATATTGCCCGAACAACCGATTCCATAGACAATGAGCACTTTATGCGGAGGAATTTTAAGTTCAAGAAGAGCGTTTTTGAGCGACATCCAAATGCCAAAATCACCGCAACCCGGACACCAAGTAGGATTATGATTTGTATCGAGCGGACCTTTTACAAACTGCATAGCCATATTATAAACATTTAAGCCTTATAAGCTTTTGAGCGACTTCATCGGCAAAAAACGACCTGCCGTCATATTTAAGTATTTTTTCACGAATGTCAAAACCCGTCATTTGACGAATAAGGCCGGCGAGCTGGGCTTCTGAATTATTTTCAATGAGAATAACGCGTTTCGACGCTTCAAGAATCGATTTCACTCGTTCACTTGGAAATGGCCAAAGAACAACTATTTGTAAAACACGAAAACGCTTTCGAACACGCAACGGAAGTTCATCAAGAGCATCAACAATGACGCCTTTAGGCGAACCCCAACAAACGAGGGTTATATCAGCATCTTCCGGTCCAATAAGATTGACACTCGCGGATTCGAGAAATTTCGCGGCGTATTCAAGCTTTCTTGCTCTTTTATTCACTTGGTCAATTCGATTCAAAGACTCCTCATTGGAATAACCATATTCATCATGTTCGTCGCTATTTCCACAAAAAATCCCACCTTCCATGCCAGGAAATGTCCGTGGCGAAACACCATTTTCCGTCACTTGGTAACGTTTATAATCTTTAGGAACTTTACCATCCTCGATAAAAGCGCCACGATCAATCACTACTTTTTTTTCATCAAAAATGGGAACGGTTCCAACGCCTTCACCAAGTGTTTTATCGGAAAGAAGAATCACTGGCATTTGGTATCGGTCAGCCAAATTAAACGCTTCAACCGTAAGATAAAAACACTCTTCAATATCACCCGGAGCCATAACAATGCGTGGAAATTCGCCTTGAGCCGCGTGTAAAATAAAACGAAGATCACCCTGATCAGTCCACGTCGGCATTCCTGTCGCAGGTCCCGGACGCTGACAATTCACAATCACAACCGGAGTTTCCGTAATACCTGCAAGTCCCAAAGTTTCGACCATAAGCGAAAATCCGCCGCCGGAAGTACCAACCATCGCACGCGCGCCAACGAGAGAAGCGCCAAGAGCCATATTGAGAACCGCTATTTCGTCCTCGGCATGTTTAAAAATAATACCTTCGCTCACGGCTTTCGAAGCCATATAGTGCAAAATGGAACTCGATGGAGTCATGGGATAACCCGAATAAAAATTACAACCGGCGGCAATAGCGCCAATAGCCTGCGCTTCATTTCCGCCAACATACATGCGATGACCCTTTTCCCGAACCGAAAGCGACACCTTAAAATCCGTATCAGCATCTCGATAATGCTCTTCAATAAAGGAATATCCGAGGCGAACGGCTTTAATATTTGATTCAATCACCGCGGGTTTGTGACTAAAAACTTCTTTCATAATATCTTCCATGAAAGAGCTTGGGAGTTTAATAAGCGCCATCGTGGCACCCATGGCAACGGTATTTCGCATAATTTCCGTTCCACAAGCTTCGAGAGACAATTTTTTAAAAGGAACATGGAGAAGGGTAATTTTTTTATCGCGAAAAAAAACGACATCAGGCTGAAATTCATCGCCATCATAGATAATGGCTGAACCCTCGGTCATTTCATGTTGATGTTTATCCACGGTTTCCTTATTGAGAGCCACTAAAATATCGATATGCTCATCAACGCTATGGACAGGATGAGATGAAACCGTCACCTGATACGTGTTATGCCCTCCGCGAATCAATGATGGATATTCCGTATTATCAAAAACGTGATAACCCGACCGATAACAGCATTTCGCAAAAGACATACCTGCGGATTTAATACCAAAACCAGCCTCTCCACCGATTTTCCAACTAAATTTTTTCACATGATCTTGCTCATCCATAAGCGTTTGCAACCGAATTTTTCCATTTGCAGTAGTAAGCATATGTATCAGCGATTCCTTAAATACCTTTGTATTGTAACAAAAATTAAAACCCAAGCAACCCTTGATTTAAGTGGAACATTATATGAAACAAAAATTTGTAAATACCACGCGCCCCTTCGCTTGGCTCAATACGGTGGCACTCTTTCAAAATTCAAAATTCGCTTGATCTGAATTTTTAGCACCCCAGCACTCTCACTTTATTCAGTGACGAAAAATTTTGCATCATTTGTAAAACATTTAAATTTATACCTTATCTGAGCCAAAAAATGTGATATTATCGTATAATGTTTCATAAAATCCGCAAAAAAGAGGAGTTTAATTTAATGGCTTATATGAGCCATTAAATGCAATATTATCACATCATATTTTTACATAATTTGCCATAGAAAAAACTTGATTTTTTGGCTTTTTAAAGGGAAAATTGAGATGTATTTTGTTATGAATAATTTTAAAAAATAATAGAAAATTTTCCATTATGCTGAAAATTTTTAACAACGTAAAATTTCCTTTATTTCAATTT
>JACPHH010000006.1 GCA_016188705.1 Candidatus Peregrinibacteria bacterium
TAACTTTTTCATAAGTTAAGTTATATTTTTATAGGCGCGAAGCGTTTCCACGGCGCATTTTTTCCAAGAACAATGCTTGGCTCTTTCCATTCCTTTTTGTGAAAGTTTTTTTTGCAGCTCCTTATCTGAAATAACTTGATTCAGTTTTTGTTCTAAATCATTTTGCGATCGCGGATTGATATAAACACAAGCGTTTCCTCCAACTTCCGGAAGAGACGAAACATTCGAAGTTATTACAGGCGTTCCGCACTGCATGGCCTCCAGAACGGGCATTCCAAAACCTTCATAAAAAGACGGATACACAAAAACGTCCGCTCCATTATAAAATGCCGGAAGATCCTCGTCTGCAACATATCCTTTAAACACGATGTCATTTCTGAAAGCGGAAGTTTCACGAGCCTGTATTATTTCTTCATAAAACCAACCTTGCTGACCAACGAGAATCAGCTTGTGCGGACACGCAAGCTTCTGTTTTACTGCATTGAACGCCAAGATCAGCGTCTTCACATTTTTTCGCGGCTCAAGCGTCCCAACAAAAAGAATGTACGGATCATGAATGCCGTGACGGCTCAAAACCTTTTTCGTTTCTTCGTTTCGCAATGGCCTGAATGTATCATTGGCGCCAAACGGAGTGACAAATATTTTTTCAGGACGTATTTTGAGATATTTGAGAATGTCTTTTTTTGTATTTTCCGAATTCGTGAGTATTCCGTCAGCGTATTTTTCTATATCGTGAAATCTCCGGTTGTAAAAAAAAATATTCTGTTTCATGTGATACTCGGGATAAAGAATTGTCGTGAGGTCGTGAATAAACGCCACAACTTTTCCCTTTTTCGAGGGCTGAACGCAGATTTCGGATGTTTGGTAAACATCGCACGGCTCGGTAACCATTTCCAAATATGGATATCTCATAAAAAGCCACCAAAGCGTTACGAGCCGCTGCGGCAAAGGCGTAACCTTGAGATGATAATTGTCCGCCTTGAATTGAAGTTGATTAAATTTGTGTCTCCAGCGATAATTGAACGCGTAGAGATAGTAGGTATTTTCTTTATCAATCAAAAAAAGATTTTTCAGTAGATTGTATTGATACTGACCGATACCGCTCCGAGGCATGCATTGAATGGAAATATCTATTCCGATCTTCATATACTTTTCCGCATGAAAAAAACTAAAAAAAGCATAGCAGAGACCCAAGTAAATGTGAAAGAAATCATGCGTTCCATTGAAAAAAAAGCCAAAAAACATCAAATAGAAGAAGATGTTGCCTTACTTGAATCTATTGATATTCGAAAGCTCGAAGTTACGGACTCAGAAGTAGAAACTCTTAAAAATTCTTGCAAAACCAATCATGACTCTCTCGATCATAATTTGCAGTACATCAATTGCCACTACGCTTTAATTGATAAATATAACCCGTTTTCGTCTCACAGAAAAGGTGTTTTTCGAAAATTCGCCGATAAACTTCTTCAGAAACATTTTAATAAAACGAAAATGTTTCTTGATAACATTTTTTCGGCCCAAGAAATGTTCAATGTCAAGGTAGTACGCATTTTTAACGCGCTGGTAAAAGAAATTCTTGGCTTGAACAAAAAACTCGATGAACAACATGATATTCTCGACGAACAAAATGACATTCTCAATGAGCAACATAACATTCTCGACAAACAATATAATATTTTCAATGAGCATACCGAAAAAGTTAAAGCTGAATTTTCTCATTTTCATACGGTATTTGATGAGCATAGCTTAAAAATGAATCATCATGAAGCAAAAATTGATCAAACATTGTCTCAATTTAAAAATTTTAGCGCAACGTTTCATGACACTCTAAAGTCTCAGACTGAAAGCATCCAAACAATGTTTTCAACGTTTGGCGAAAATGTATCAAGCCAATCGCGATCTCTCGTTGACGGCGTCAAACAAGATTTGGAACAAAAATTCGAAGCCACATTAGATGAAACGAAAAAATCCATTCTTTATCCTCATTTGGAATTGGATTATAAAAAATTTCAAGATCGCTTTCGCGGCAGTCAACAAGCCATTACTCAAAAGCAAAAACAATATCTTCGTTTTTTTCACGAATGTAAAAATGTCATGGATATAGGATGCGGAAGAGGCGAATTCATACAACTTTTACATCAAAATGGCTCTGGCGCTTTCGGAATTGAGATTGATCCCGAAATGGTAAAAGAATGTCGCGCGAAAAATCTCAACGTTGTTGACGTCGATGCCGTATCTTACCTTAAAATTCAACTTGAACGAGAAACTCCAGACAGCATTGATGGCATTTTTTCAGCGCAGGTTATTGAACATTTACACATGGATTATCTCATTGAAATGCTTAGGCTTTGTTATCGCATTCTCCAGCCGGATCGCTTTATCGTGCTCGAAACCATTAACGTAAAATGTCTTGCCGCCTTTACCGCGAGCATTTATTTGGATCCCACTCATGTTAAACCCATTCATCCGGAAACTTTACAATTTATTCTTGAATCATTGGGATTTCGGGAAATTGCTTTTATTTTTTCGTCAAAATTTTCCAATGAAGAAAAACTTCAAGCGCTCGAACCTCGCTCCGAGCAGGATACTCTTTATAATCAAAATGTGAAAAAGCTCAATGAGCTCCTTTTCGCCCCTCAAGACTATGCCATTATCGCAAAAAAATAAAATCGCGTTTGTCGTGCCATGGTTTGGCGTAGATATTCCAGGCGGCGCGGAGAGCGAAACACGCAATCTCGTTGACCACTTGAAGCTATTTTTTGATGTCCACATTCTGACCACATGTATTAAAGATTTTCATGCTGATTGGAATCGTAATTTTTGGAAACCAGGCGAGTACCAAGAAATGGGGATAAAAGTACTTCGATTCCCTGTTCGCGAACGAGATACCGCCCATTTTGACGCAATCAATGGCAAACTTATGAAAAATGAGCCTATTTCAAAAGCAGAAGAACAAGTGTATATAAATGAGTCTGTCAGAAGTATTGAACTTAATTCCTTTCTTGAAAAAAATATTCAAACTTACGATTTTTTTTTCTGTATACCCTATATGTTTGGCACCACTTTTGACGCCATTACTCTTACAAAATCCAAATCTATACTCATTCCATGCCTGCATGATGAAAGTTATGCTTACTTAAATATTTATAAAAAAATGATTGCCAATGCGGGCAAGGTTTTTTTTCATATTCCTTCAGAACAAAAACTTGCGGAACGGCTTTTTCCCAAAAATATAAAAAAATTTCATCTCGTTGGTGAAGGAGTATCTCATGTTTCGCAGCTCCATCCTGGCTCTTTTTGTAAAAAATATTCTCTGAATCGTTTTATTTTGTATGCGGGTCGAAAAGATACCACAAAAAATGTTCCTGAACTCATTTCATTTTTTGACCGATACCAGCGGGAAATTGACCATTCTCTTAAACTTGTCCTTATCGGTTCCTCCAAGCTCGATCTTTTGGAAAATAAAAATATCATTGACCTCGGCTTTGTATCCGTGGAAGATAAATATGATGCCATGGTTGACGCGATTTGCCTTTGTCAGCCTTCTCTCAATGAAAGTTTTTCAATTGTCATGATGGAAAGTTGGTTGTGTGAAAAACCCGTTCTTGTTCACGGCAAGTGTATCGCTACCAGTGACCATTGCGACCGCAGTAATGGCGGACTTTACTTTAAAGACTATCATACGTTTTCCGAATGCCTGCGATTTCTTACAATGAATCCTGAAAAAGCCTATATTTTAGCCATGAACGGTAAAAAATACGTGCTAGAAAATTACACTTGGGATAAAGTTATTCAAAATTATTTACACGCGATATATGCCTAACCGATTCATTTCCGTTCATCAATTCACCTCCAATCTCAGCTATGGCGACGCCATTTCAAATGATATTTTAGAAATTCAAAAAACATTGCTTCGATGGGGGTATCATTCGGAAATCTACGGACAACACGTTGATCAGAAAATGACCAAATATTTTCATCACTTTGAAACATATAAAGGAAACTCTAAAAATATTATTTTATTCCACGCTTCAATCGGATGCGCTCTTTTTGACTATATTAAAAAGCTCCCTGATAAAAAAATTCTTATATATCACAATATAACTCCTCCTTCCTATTTCGAAGGCTATAACGACGTTCTTTCGAGCCTTCTTCTTCAAGGTCAAACTCATATTCGTAAAATGCAACCTTACGTTGATATCGCGGTTGGTGATTCGGATTTTAATACTCGCGAACTCATTGAATATGGCTATAAAAATACAGCGACGCTCCCTATTTATGTTGATTTTAAAAAATTTGATAAAAAAAATAACCATCATCTTCTCGCCGAATTATGCAAAGACGACACAAAAAATGTTTTATTCGTTGGCCGTTTTTCGCCTAACAAATGCCAACATGACATCATTAAAGCTTTTTATATATATAAAAATCATTTTGAACCGAATTCACGGCTCATCCTCATAGGAAATCATAATGGCGTTGAACTTTACATGGCTCAATTGAAAAAGCTCGTTTCTCTTTTGCATTTAGAGGATTCCGTCGTCTTTTCCGGGCATGTTTCTCTCGATGATCTTGTCACGTATTATCGCGCGGCGCATCTTTTTCTTTCAATGAGCGAACATGAAGGCTTTATGGTTCCGCTACTCGAGTCATTTTATTTTAATGTTCCAGTTCTTGCTTACGAGGCGGGCGCTGTTCCGGAAACTCTCGGCAACGCAGGCATAACGTTTAAAGAAAAAAAATATGAAAAAGTCGCTCAGTCGATGGACTCTCTTATTCGTGATGAATCGCTGAGAAATACCGTTCTTCAAAAACAACAGGAACGCCTCAAAGATTTTTTCCAAAAACGCGTGGAAGAAAAACTTCAAAAAATACTTTGCCAATTGCAATGAAAAAAAAAATTGCCGTTGTTATTCAGCGGTATGGTTTAGAGGTGAATGGAGGCGCGGAACTCCTTTGTCGGCAACTTTCGGAACGTTTGCAAGGCATTTTCGATATTACGGTACTTACGACACGCGCACTTGATTATTATTCTTGGAAAAATCATTACAAGCAGGGCGTTAGCAAAATTTATGGAGTGACGGTTCATCGTTTTCCTGTGGATTTTGAACGCAATAAAAAAAAATTTGATGATCTTTCGCGGATTGTATATGCCACTCCCCATGATACCTCTGCCGGCGAAAAATGGATGAAAGAACAAGGTCCCTGCTCATCTGAACTTTTTTCATACATCGAGAAACACGAAAGGGACTTCAATTTTTTCTTATTTTTTACCTATTTGTACGCGACGACCTATTATGGAATACAAGCCATAAAAAACAAGAAAAAAATAGTCCTTGTACCAGCGGCGCATGATGAGCCTCCCATTCGTTTAAAAATTTTTGATTCAGTTTTTCATTCGCCAAATCAAATTATTTTCAACACGGAAGCTGAACGCGATTTTGTTCATCATCGTTTCGATAATGAGCATATCCAAAATATTGTCGCTGGAGTGGGCGTTGAATTTCCTCCAAATTATATTCGTCACGCAGCGGATTTCGTAAAAAAATATATAGGAACCTCTGAAAAACGTCATTTCGAAAACGAAAATGCAAAGATTCGAGCGAAAACGCTGAAGGACGACGAAGACGTATCAGAAGAAGATACGGCAAGGAGGAGTGAAGCGTTTGCAGCCGAATCTTTGCATTTGCAGTCGAAAGAATGTTTTTCAGAGGTTCCTAAACGTAAAGGGTGTTTTTCAGGCCTTTCTCAATACGTTATTTATGCCGGCCGTATTGATGAATCGAAAGGTTGTAAAGAAATGTTTGAATATTTTTTAGAGTATAAAAAATTAACACATTCTTCTCTTCAACTTGTTCTTCTCGGGAAAGCTGAAATGGATATTCCTTCGCATCCTGACATTATCGCTCTTGGATTTATTTCTGATCAAGATAAATTTGATGCCATTTGCGGCGCGCGATTCATGATCGTCCCTTCTCCGTATGAAAGTCTTTCCATATCGCTTTTAGAGGCTTTTCTCTGTCAAAAAACCGTTCTCGTCAATGGAAGGTGCGAAGTTCTTAAAAATCACTGCGTTCAGAGTAACGGTGGTCTTTGGTACGGCAATGCGGGAGAATTTATTGAAGGATTGGACTATTTACTCACTCATAAAAACGAAAGAGAAATTATGGAAAAAAATGGCTATCAATATGTTCTTCAAAATTATCAATGGAATTTGATTATTGAAAAAATTAAAAATTTCATTTTGTAACAATTTAAACTTTGTAACAATTTAAACGATGTCTGATCTTCATGAACATTACTTTCCCATTGTTATCATAGGAGGAGGAGTGCTTGGAAACGCTTTAAGTTATGCTCTTTCTTCCGTTTACAGTGGCAGCGATATCGCCGTGATTGAAATGGCTCACGACGTTGCCTGTCACGCAAGTGGACGTAATACGGGAGTCATTCATCGTCCTTTTTACCTTCATCCTGAACATAAAAAAAAGTTCGCGCTCATGGCGAATGAATCATTTGTACTGTGGAAAAAATACGCAAAATTAAAATCTCTTCCGTGGAAAGAAATCGGCACTTTGGAGGTCGCGACATCTCCCGAGCAACGCCATTCACTTGATCAATACCAGCAGTGGGCCATAAAAAATGGCATGGAAAAAAAAGAAATTGAACTTCTCTCATCTGACGAAGTTCGAAAAATAGAACCTCATGTTCACTCTTCAGGGGCACTTTTCTGTCAAACTGATACCGCGGTCGATTTTCGTCTCTTTACTCAATCACTCAAAAACGATTCCATGTCTCAAGGCGTTACTTTTTTCTTTGACAGCGAAGTAAAACATATTTCCAATCAAAATAATCGTTATTCTCTCTCATGCGACAATGGACTTCGCATTGAGACGAAGTATTTTATCAATTGCGCCGGAGGAGGAGCTCTAAAGCTCGCTCACATGCTGGGACTGGCGCGGGAATTTGCCGACATGCATTTTCGTGGTGATTATTGGCATATCCATCCTTCCTTTTTTTCTCTCGCAAGCAGAAATATCTATTCAGTGCCAAGGCACAGCGCTTTCCCTTTTCTCGATCCGCATTGGGTTGTCAAACATGATGGCAGCGTGGAAATCGGACCTAATGCCGCGCCTATCATCGGCCCCTATACCTACTCCGGCGTGATGGGAAATCCTTTTTCAAGTATTCAAAATATTTTTACGGGCCCCTTTTCCAATCGACTCAAACTTCTCAAAAATAAGGAGTTTTACTCATTGGCATTGCAGGAATGGCGCAGTTCTTTTTCTCGCCGACACATGATTCGTCGGGTTCAGGCATTTTTACCGGAGTTGGACGCTCACGCCGTCACCAAGAAGGGCATAGGTGGCATTCGCAGCATACTGATTGATCCTCTTGGCAATTTTGTCAAAGAGGCTCTTGAATTTTTTACGCCTTCCTCTCTTCATATCCTTAATTACAATTCTCCGGGTGCCACCGGCGCTCCATTTTACGCCCTATCTCTTATTTCTCAATTAAAAGAAAAAGGGTTTCTTGAACATCTCAGTCTGCTCAAAAAAAAGAATTCCGAAACGTGGAGCATTCAGACAATACATTTATAAAAAATCAACCTGTAAACATAAAATCACTTGTCTATGACAAAATTTAATGGTTACTTTATATTTGTCCATGAAAGATTTTTCCCTCATTAACGTTCGCCTAAACAATGAAACAAATTATACGAAAAATACAATACTCTTTGTATAGATTTATGGCATTTTATGCCGTTGCTATTCCGAGCGTTTTAGCCATTATTTTTAATAAAAGCAAAGAGCCGCTTTTCAGCTATAGATGCCTCTTGCTGTATTTGTTGAAAAGAGATTATTTTCCTTTTTATTCCCAAGTTAATTTTCGAGACCGCTTCACTTTTCACCAAGATAAAGATTTTCCTTTTGTCGTTTATAACAATGATACCTATTTCTATTCAAACAAGTGGTCAAAAGAGCTTATTATTGACAACTTTAATAGCACTCTCAATGAACAAAATATCGGGTCGCCGCATCGATATTTATCCACGGATGAAATCAAAGAAGGATGGGTTATTTATGACATCGGCGCCGCCGAGGGTCTGCAAGCGAAAGAATGGTCAAAAAAAACGAAACAAATTATTATTTTTGAGCCGGATGAAACTCAATGCGTCTGTCTAAGAAAAACTTTCGAATCTGAAATCAAAAACGGTAAAGTTATAATTATTCAAGAAGGCGTATCGAATGAGCATAAAGAAATACAGTACGGTAAACAGGTTTTTACAGTAGACAGTCTTTCTCATTTGGTAAAAAAATATAAACTCCCAGCTCCGAATTTTATAAAAGCCGATATTGAAGGAGAAGAAATGCATCTTCTTGAGGGAGCAAAGGATGTCATCGCAAATCCAAACATTGAAGTTGTCCAAATTACTTCGTACCATCGACCGCACGACAGCGAAAATATCGCTCAATTTTTTAGTCAATATAGCGGCAAGGGTGAATCGAGCGAGGGCGTTACTCTGGTGAATAGAGACGGTCTTGAAACGGTCATTTTCACCTTTCATCACCCTATTATCAGAAAATGTCTTTATACTTTTCGGTTTCAGCTCGGTCCATCTAAAGAATCTCTGAAAAACGTACCTTCTATTGCAATAAAGCGCAATGAAAGCAGAACATATCCTTGCTCTTTTCAATCAAATTGAAAAAGATTTTGAAGTAGATCAGTGGACTATTGATGGCATCCATGTTTGGCCGCTTATACGCCTTGACATGATGATGGGACTCCATTTCGAGGAATCTGAAAAACTGCAAATAAAAATTACTCTGCTTTTTAAAATACGTCAGGCGTTTGGCATGATTTTTGGATATGTTCGATACATTTTTCAATCTCTTCGCGACATGAAAAATAATGCCAAAATTCATCCGGTTGACGCGGTGATTCTTGGCGATGGAATCGCTCGCGTTTTCCTCAATGGCAAATGGCATGACCGATTTTGCGATCCTTTGGTTCATGATTTGAGCCTCAAAAATAAAACGAGCCTCGTTCTCGAACCGCTGCATAATTACATCGTCCCTCGCTACAGTCCATCAATTTTTATCCAACATTTACTGGATTTTTCATTATTAAAAAATTTTATTTTTAAAAAAAAACATTTCAAACATATTGAGCTTAAAGATTTTCAGAAGTTTGTCGAATACATACAATTAAAAAAATTACGCATTCCCCTTCCTGATGAAAATCGCTTAAAAATAATTGTTTTGACGGTAAAATCGTACGCCGAGCACTATAAAAAAATACTTAAACTCGCGAAACCGTCACAGGGCTTTGTTGTCTGTTACTATGGTCCAAGGGGACTTGCTTTCAATCTGGCTTGCCATCAGCTTGGGATTCCCTCCGTGGATATTCAACACGGCGTTGCCGGTGAATATAATCCCGCGTATGGGCAGTGGAACAAGGTTCCACCAAGCGGATATGAAGTGCTGCCCTCCATCTTTTGGTGTTGGACAAAAGAGGACGCTTTGGCGATACGTCGATGGAATAAGAACGTTACAGAGTCGCACCGCGCCGTTCTTAGCGGTAACATGTTCGCTGATTTTTGGAAAAATGCGTCTATTATGGATAAAAAAATAGACAACAATTCGTTTCAAAGCCTCACTAAAAAGAAAGAAGACATACATATCCTTGTCACTCTCTCGTCAGTGGAAAATCATAATAATCTTCTTTTATCCAAAATTATTGAAGTCATGAAACATTCCGATGCACGTTGGAAATGGTGGATACGACTGCATCCTTGTTTATTATATAAAAAAAAAGAAGTCAAAAAAACCCTTCAAGAAGCGCGTATTCAAAATTTCGAAATTGATCAGGCGACCGATCTCCCTTTGTATTTGATTTTGCCTCACATGGATATTCATATAACTTATGTTTCGGCTACAGTAGTGGAAGCCTGTATGTTCGGAGTTCGTTCGATTGTCACGGGAGAGGATGCCGTACGCTATTTTTCCGCTCAAATTTCTTCAGGATGGGCTGTCTACAGCGAAACTCCGGATAAAATAACGCAAGCCATAAAGCGTTTATCTTCATCATGCTAAGGAACCTCTGAAAAACGTACCATCTACTGCAATTTTACCATGTCGGCTGCAAAATGTTCAAAGCTCCTTGAGCGTATCTTATCTGATACGCTTTTTCCTTTGAAAAAAAGTACATATCGCTGGGAGGCGGGGGCTCGTCGCTCGGATACTCGACCGAATCAAAGAGCAAAGATTGACCTCGTCCATTATTTTTGTCATATTTAGCCGAGGAAAACATACTTTTTTATTCAAAGGACTCTCATGTACAAAGAAATCACCCGATGTCGTATTTGCGGGAATCAACATCTGGTGCCATTGGTTGATCTTGGATCAATGGCCCTTACCGGCATTTTTCCAAAGGAAAGATCGTCTTCGGTTGGCTCGGGTCCTCTTGAATTAGTCAAGTGCGCGGAGGATCCCCATTCAAATAATTGCGGACTGGCGCAGTTGCGACATAATTTCGCGCTGGATCAGCTTTACGGACTTAATTATGGTTATCGGTCTGGTTTGAATCAATCCATGGTGCATCATCTTCATTCAAAAGTACAAAAAATACTTGAAAGAGTGGAATTGAATCCGGGCGACGCGGTGATTGATATAGGCAGTAACGATAGCACTCTGCTTCAAGCCTATCCGAAAATGGATATTCAATTGATTGGCATTGATCCCACTGGAGCTAAATTTAAGAAATTTTACCCTTCTCACATCGATCTCATTATTGATTTTTTTCCATGTAAAAATCTTTTGTCAAAATTGCCTAAAGGGAAAGCGAAAATTATTACTTCCATCGCCATGTTTTATGATTTGGAAGATCCACTTTCTTTTGTTCAAAATATTTATGACGTCTTGGATGAAAAAGGCGTATGGGTATTTGAACAAAGCTATATGCCAAAAATGCTTGAAATGAATGCCTATGACACGATCTGTCATGAACATCTTGAATATTATTCGCTCAAGCAAATCCACTACATGATGGAAAAGGTTGGATTTAAAATTATTGACGTTGAATTCAACTCAACCAATGGCGGCAGTTTTTCCGTTATGGTGGCTAGAAAAGATTCTCCTTTGCAAGCGAATGAAACATTGGTGAACCACATACTGCAAGAAGAAATTAAAAAGGATTTACATACTCTTGCGCCGTATCAGAAATTTCAGCAAAGAATCAAAAAGCATAAAGACGATTTGCTCAGTTTTATTCATGAAAAGCATGAGCAGGAAAATACCATTATCGGCTACGGAGCGTCTACAAAAGGCAATGTTATTTTGCAATATTGCGGAATTACGGAAAAAGAGATTCCTTTTATTGCCGAAGTAAATGAAGATAAATTTGGCAGCTTTACGCCAGGATCCTTGATTCCCATTATTTCAGAAAAAGAAGCAAAAAAAATGCGGCCTGATATATTCATGGTTCTTCCATGGCATTTTCGCGATAACATTCTTAAAAGAGAAGAAAGTTATCTTCAAGACGGCGGCCATTTATTTTTTCCATTACCTCAATTAGAAGTTGTTTAAGTAAAAAAATGCATATAAAAGTCATGAATAATGACGCGTCGATATTTCATCGTTATTACCATCCGGAAGCTTTTAAAGATCGATTTATCGATGATAGGACAGATGCTTTGGACATTCTGATTCCCATTATCCACACGAATGAAATGTGGGAAAGCAACCTTAGATCCATCTATCGAGAGGTTCCGGTTCATCGGCTGCTTATCGGAAATGGAGGGTGTATCGATAATTCGATTGAAATTGTCAAAAAATATCCGCGCGTTACCATTTTTGATCATGCCAAATATAAAACTTTGGGATTCAGCATTCGAAAACTCATTGAGGAAGTATCAACTGAATGGTTCGCGTATTTTCATTCGGACGTTTTTTTGCCTCATGGCTGGTTTGAAACCATGAAAAAATATAAAAAAGAATATGACTGGTACGGATGCCAAATGCAGATTACGGCGCTTGTTGAATTTCCCGACGAAAACAACGCCACAAAAAATCGTCCTTTCGCAGGAACTCAAATAGGTCGAAAAAAGGCTTTCACTCCTCATCTTCATGAAATTGACGATGACTTCGTGTATCGGCAGGAAGACTATGTTTTTAATAATGTTGTTGAAAAAGGAGGCTTTAAAACGGGTTTTGTCGATGACGTTTTTCATTATCATCAGCTGATTCATAAAAAGAGTCCTTGGTCGAGAAACATTAAACGCGTTACCGTTGAAATGGACTGGAGTCCTGAAGAACTGGCGAGAGCAAGCGACATGCAAGTCCATGGAGTCGTTAAATATCTGAAGCCGACCAACTATTTGGCTTCGTGGATTTCTCTTGATTTGGCGCGACTCATTGAACTTAAAAAATTATCCTGGAAAGAATTTAAAAATTGGGCGGAAGAGGTGAATCCTCAGTGGAAGCCTTATTTAAAATATTGGCAAGTATTTCTCATGAGAATGTATTTAAACCTTAGTCGTGGCGAAGGAATTCTTCAAAAATGCAAACGCTGGTTTTTAAAAAAATAAAAAAACCTGAAATATATGGAAACCTCTGAAAAACATCCTTTCGACCGCACATGCAAAAATTCGAGCGAAAACACTGAAAGCACGCAATCGGCTCTACTTGTTATAAATACAATGACTTATTTTGTGGGGCTTGTTGAAACAGGAAGAATGCTGCAGAAAAAATCAAAATATAAACCCATTTTTTACTTTACTCAGCCTTATCCAAAATATCAGGAAGATTTAGCCATTTGCGAAAAAGAACGCATGCGGTATATCTGTGGTTTTCAAAAAATTCCTCTCATTCTCGGTGGAGATTCTTCACGTCTGACTCCCAAGCAGGATAGTTTCAAAAAATTCTGCCTCTATTTTTATGGCATTTTTTTTGTCGGTTTTCTCTATGAAATGTTTTCATATTTCAAAGAATTTTCAAAAATTCGCGCGTTGATTCGAAAATCGAAGCCGACAATACTCATTATCGCAGGAGATAACATCGGATATAACACCAATATTCTCGTAAAAATATGCCATGACAATAAAATTCCATCTCTGATCATTCCTTTATGGATGGCAGGTCCGGCTGAAGCGGCTGAAGCTTATTTTCATAATCCTCTTTATGATGCTCGCAGATTATCCAATCGCATTTTAGGTTTTTTCGATCCAAAATGGCTCTACTCGCACAAGGGAAAAAAGATGATACGGTGGCCTGCTTTTAAAATACTGGCCATGAAACTTTTTGGACTGGAACCACCGCTGCCCTGGATTCTTAACAGCAGCTATGCCGATAGCATTACGGCGGAGTGCGAGGAAATGGCGGCATTTATGAAACGCGAAGGCATTCCTTTGAAGCAAATTACTGTCACTGGCTCTCTCGCGAACGATATTATGGCCGAAAACATTCGAGACTATGATACGCGAAAAAAAAATCTTTTCGAACGCCTTAATCTCGAAAAAGATAAGCCTCTCTTACTGTGTGCGTTGCCTCCCAATATTTTGTATGGCTATTCTCGGCCGGAATGCGATTTTTCTACTTATGGGGAGCTCGTAGAATTTTGGATCAAGTCGCTCGCGAATATAAAAAATTATAACGTGGTTATATCTTTGCATCCTGCCATAAAATATGAAGAAATTCGCTCTATCGAAGACTTTGGCGTTACAATTGCCCTGGAAAAAATTATCGATCTCATTCCGTATTGCGATCTTTTTGTCGCCGCCATGTCCGGTACTATCCACTGGGCTACGGCCTGCGGAAAACCAGTGCTCAATTATGATGTGTATAAATTCCGCTACAAAGATTTTTTGGAATATAAAGGCATTCTGTATGCCGATCAGAAAGACCATTTTACAATGCTCCTTCAGAAGCTTACTCATAATAATGATTTTTACCTAAAAATACTTCATGAGCAAAAATCCAACTCTCGTCAATGGGGTATTCTTGATGGAAAATGTGGCAATCGAATTCTTCAACGCATTGATACTTTGGTAAAACAATATTCATGCTAAAACATTTTAAGCAAACTCCTTTTTTTGAATTACTCAAACATTCAAAAAATTATTTTCTAAGCAATCTAGCGACCGGCGCGCTAGCCTTTTTATCAATGCCGGTGATGACGCGGCTTCTTTCACCGCATGATTATGGAGTATTGGCTGTTTTTACCGGCTATCAAGGTATTTTTATCGCTCTGCTGACGCTTAATTGCTACGTTGCCCTGGGACGCTATTACTATGAAAAAAAGGAGGATTTTAAAGAATTTTTTGGCACAAATTTGATTTTTGTGCTCTTTCTGCTTGTATTGGCTTTTCTGTTTTTTATGATTTTTCGAGAACAAGCGGCATCAATCTTAGGCCTTCCCTCCAACACAATCGTGTACATAGTCCCAGCGGTGCTGATTTACGTAAGCGGATCGTGGTTTGAACAGTTGTATATGCCGCAAAAAGAGAGCCGAAAAATCGCCGTGAGAAATATTTTTCGAGCCTACGGCATCTTTACGCTCTCGGTTGTTATTATTTTATTTTTGAACCATGAAAAATACTTAGGACAAATATATGGCATGATGATTATTGGCACATTGTTTTTTTTCTATTATATTTTCGAGCTTAAATCCTATTTGAAGCTTTCTTTTCAATTAAAACACGTACGGTATATTCTCCATTATTCCGTTCCTCTCTTGCTGTACTCTTTAAGCGGAGTCATTTTGGCTCAATTCGATAAAATCATGGTGAATAGATACTTGGGAAGCGATTCCGCCGGGTTATACGCTTTTGCCGCGGTAGTCGGTTCCATTTTGACCATTATCAGCAGCGCGATGTTTCAGGCGTGGAATCCTGATTATTTTGCCCACATGGACTCTAAAAATTATAACCAGCTCAACTCGGATGCTTATAAAATTTTTAAAATTATTATGATCTGCGCGCTTTTTCTTATTTTATTCGGCCAGGAAATCGGAATGATCTTGGCTTCAAAAAATTTTTATGACGCGTTGCCAGTTATTCCGATTATCGTCATAGGATACATTTTTAACTCCATCTTTGCTTTTTACGGATGGAATATTGAATACGAAAAAAAGAATATATATCTCTCGATGGTGGTATTAGCGGCTGGAGCGATCAATATTTTTCTGAATATGCTTTTTATTCCGAAATTTGGTTACATCGCGGCGGCTTATACAACCGCTGTATCGTATTTCGCCATGGCCTTTCTCGCATGGTTTACGAGTAAATGCGTATTAAAAATATACTGCGTTCCGATTTGGCCCATTTTACAGTCATTTTTCATTATTGCGCTTCTGCTTATTATTTATTTCATGATTTCTCTCTTGCCTCTCCATTTTGGATTTTTTCTTCTTATTAAATTTTTATTTTGCCTCATTGGAGCCGCTCTTTTATGCGGTCGGTCTATTTTGGATTTTTTTATAAAATGAGAGATTATGCGATTGTTCCTCTATCGGGCACAAATTGGCTTTTTTATTATATAAAAATGCTTCAACTTGGTTATAGAGTCCGGGTTTAAATTGCGTATCCAACGTGTTATCAATTTCCATATTATTGATGGCGACGCTCCCGATTTCCTGAACGCACAGATGTTCCAATGGCCGTAAAATGAGACGGTGTTTTGGAGTTAATACTTCCACTCCCCATCGGCCCGGAGCCTGCCAATTGGCTTGATACGAAAATAAAGCTCCATTTTCAGCCACGCCGGCGCCCGCAAATATTGAAGCTGAAGGATGCCAGCTCAAACCGCCGGCACAGTATGAAGTGATTTTTTTCGGCACGCCACCAAGAAAAAAGGCGAGATCAATGACATGGGATGAATTATGAAGAAACCAATTTTCTTTGACTCCTGGCGCTTTTTTTAAATCACCAATGACGTGACTCCATTCCGTAAATTCGAAATTAAACGAGAGTACCTTGCCGTCTTTTTTTATGATCTCTTTTGTTTTTTCGGTTGAAGCGTTAAAACGGCGATTATAAGCCACGAAAACTCGCGCTTTACGTTTTTTTGTTTCTTTCGCGACTTCATAAATTTCTTTATACGTCGCGCCGCCGGGTTTTTCAACAAGAATTTTCGTGAATCCCGCCTTTAAAAGAGACAATGTGACTTTTCCGAGCTCATTTTCAGTAACGGCTACGATTGCTGTTCGCGTCGCCGGGGTATTATTTCGCAACCACAAATCAATACCCCCAGTGATGACTTTTTCTCCTGTAGTTTCATTAAATTTCATGGCTGATTCGCTTCCTCGACCTATGACGCGTATTTCACGCTTCAAATGCTTTAAAATTTTTACGTATTCTGCTGCCATTGGTCCAGTTCCGACTACAACAATCTTTTCTGTCGTTTCTTTCATGATTTCTATGTGAATGGATAATAATCAAATTTTTTGCCGGAAGAAGTATTTAAAAACGCACGTAAAGCTTCCAATAAAGTGAGATGGAGTTGAGCCGCTTTTTTATAGGGAATCAACGGACAGGCGCCGGTTTTTAAAATATTTTCCGTAAGCGTGGCCGTCATTTGACTCTGAAAAGGTATTTCGGCGTTTACTTCCTGCCATTGCCAATTGTTTTTTTGAGAAGATTCCCAGGCTTTTCTTTCGTTTTCGCGTACTATACAACGGTACTCTTTGGCGTGAATTTCGACCAAAAAAGGTATTTCGCCATCGGGAAAACACGTAAAAGTTCCATGACTTCCGTCTTTAAAATGAACCGACAGAGTTCCATTTAATTCCAAAAAACCCGGTCTCTTGCTATCAATGGGCGTTGGATCCAGCGCGCCGGTTATTACTTCATAATCATAGCAACCGGTGAGGTAAGCGATGTGATCGATGTAATGAATAATATTTGTAATGAGACCATACTGACTGCCCGTAACAAGATAGGTAAGCGGGCCACTTTGTATTTTCTTTGGTAATTCAGCATAAAAGGTCATGGCGCGCATGCTGCAATTCACCCAAGCCTGGCAATGATTTTTTTCGAGCAATTGTTCAACTTTTTGATAATCCTCATATCGCTGAAAAAGGATTTTTTCCAAAATCATGGATTTTACGGAACATGTTTCGAAAAGTTTTTCTACTACTTCGCGTCGGTAATTCGAAGTGGTCGCTATAATCACGAGATCAAATGACTGAGCCGTATCTCCCAGCGTCTTGACGTACCGTAATTGATGATGAGCCGATCCAGTCGCCAACTGATACCTCTCTTCCGCTCTTTTGAGAGACTCCTCGGATGGATCAACAATGGTAATATGTAATGGTTGAAGTACCATCTTTAAGGCTTGAAGATGGCGGCTTCCAAGCTGACCAGCGCCAATAATGCAAAGAGTGTTCATGCGATGTATTTCAGACGGCATATTTTTTATTTATCGTCGACTCCATCGCGATTGACCGTGTGGCGCAATTTCCACTCGCCATCCACCTTTTTCCATATGTGCGGAGAGCGAAACTTATCACACAATGCAAGAAATTCTTCGGGCTTCATTTCAATATAATTCATCACGTCATCGAAATAGCGTTTCGGAAATTCTCCGTCAAAACGCTTCACTAATGCCATTCCTTCCTCACGAGTAAGGTGCCTGTTTCTGATTTCCTGCGACGCATCATAGGTAGCTCGACCAATACCAAATTTAATGAATGTCGTATAGTAATTCAAATCATCAATCTTATCATCAATGCTTAAATATTTACTGTAGGTGCCCTCGGTTCGAAAAGGTCGGGCCTGAAAACCCGTATGTTCCACCGCGTAATAATACGACTCCTGCGGAATCCATTTTGTGTAATAACCGAAATAATGGACTTCAATATTGGAATTTTCTATTTCACTTTCATCCGGAGGCAAAAAGCATTGAAGATCCGCCAAATCTATTTTATATTTTTCACGCAATTCACCGATAGACACGCCTCCCAAATACATATCATTCAGATTTTGCATTGTAAAATAGGCCTTATCTCTCAAAGAAGTGGCGTTATCTCCAATTGGATTTCCGTATTCAGCTTCGTTTTCACCGTAAAAAATTAATGGGATTTTATACTTTAAAGCAATTTTTGGAGCGATATTTTTTTGTCCCAAAATAAAAGTCTGAAACGGATGGAAAAGATTTTCAACCGATAATCTCGTTAACAGTTTCATCACTTTTCCATTTTGTTTAAATGTAATGTTGTCGAAACCACCAACTTCAATCCAATTGCGAAAATTTTTGTAACCATAGTCCGTATAGAGAATGGGAGGCCATGTAACCGTCAAAGGATGCATTCCATATTTATATTTCAGCATATGCGAGGCAATGCAGCTATCTTTACCTCCACTTCCTGGAACAATGCAATCATAATGGCCATCCGTTCTTCGATGCTTATCCAAAAGTTTCAATAATTCTTTTTCTCTTTCTTTCCAGTCGATTTCAAGTTTTTTGTCTCCATATTTGCAGGCGTCACACACTCCATCTTCGTCAATATTCATCGTCACTTTTTTGGAATTGATGTTATGTTTAAATTCTTGCGCCGAAGCCGGACGTTGATTGGATATGACGCAGCGTTTACAAAATATTACTTTTGGAGGAAGTCCGAATTTTGCTTCCAATTTTTCCGTTGTACTCATTGAAAAATATGTTAAAAAATGTAAAAACAGCTCGCGGTTATTATACTATTAATTTTGCCCAGTTACTATATATTTTCATGCCTTCTTTTCCACTTTTTTCAGGATGAAACTGGGTCGCGAAGACGTTTTTTCGCAGAATACTTGAACAATATTCTATCCCCTGATAATCGGTAAGGGAAAGAGCTGTTTCATTGTCGTCGGGTTTCGCGAAATAGGAATGCACAAAGTACATAAATTCATTATTTTTAAGCGATCCGAGTGGTGAATTTTCCCATTTTTTTTCGCTTGGTTCATAGATTTGATTCCAGCCGATTTGTGGAATTTTTACAATCGTCCCGTTCTGGTTCTTTGAAGGAAATTTGGTTACTTTTCCAGGAATAATATTCAAACCCGCGTGATTTCCAAATTCTTCGCTTTCGGAAAATAACAGTTGCATGCCCAAGCAAATACCCATAAAAGGTTTTCCGGAATCAATAAATTTCTTGATCGGTTCAATCAAATCGAGTTTTTTTAAGTTTTGCATGGCATCGCCAAACGCGCCAACTCCCGGCAAAATGGCTGCGTCGCTTTTCAGAAGTTTTTCTTTATCCGAAGATATTTCAGCCTCAATACCAAGAAACTCACACGCGTGTTTGACGCTGAACAGATTGCTAATTTGATAATCGATAATAGTAACCAAAGAGAAAAATTACAATGAATATATTCAGGAGTAGTTTATATGATGCTTTTCCTACGATCAAGGCTTTTTCAAAGAGAGTAGCACTTTTTCTGCTCTATTACTGAAAATCAACGCACCACTTAAGATGAACACTCAAAGATGTTCATTTTGGTTATTGGCGCGAATGATTTTTGATTGTTTTATTTACTCACTCATGGTCGTGAGTATACTTTGTACTAAACGATTTTTCTCTTCATATGCGGCTCGCCACGCAGGTAGAATCTCAGCATCATGTTTACACAGATATTCGACCATTTCCATGGTCGTTTGGCTTCGGTCTTTTGGATTTTCTCCCCAAACAACTGAAAGATAAAGAAGAGCTCCTACTGCTTTAATTCCAGGATCCAGTGAGATTTCAAATTTCCCCATATAGCCTTCCTTTGCGGTTTCTAAATCTCCCATCTTTTCAGCGAGCATTCCTCTTAAGTGAGAATATTCTTCTGCTGGACTAGAATAAGCTACTGTGTCTGCTCTCAATGTCTCATCATTAAGAAGTTCATAATACTTCTTCATATCTTCTAAAGTTGACTCACTTACATTAGCTTCAAAAGTTAAAACATCTGAAATATGTCCTGCGAGGTAGAAAATCCTTTTATAGAGAGGTATTTCTGGGCTATTGCATAATTCCAACGTTTCACGGCCTAACCTCAAAACTTCTTGTCCATTTCCAGTCAAATTGTGGCATTGTTTCCGTGCTTCCAGCCATTCAGCTCTGGCTATAGGACTTATTGGCTGTAAAACTTCGAGTTCTTGTAAAACTCCAGGCGCTTTTTCTTTTCCTCCGACTCTTCTCTTTTTATCAGCCCATAAGATACGTACTCTCACTTTGTCGTCTTCCGATGCTTCTGGGTGATTAAAAATATAATCATAAATAGCATATCTTTCATCCCACTTCCCTTTGAGTACCATATGTCTTCCCATATCAAAAAGCTGAGCTGGAGTAAAGTTTTCAGGACTTTTTTCACCAGCTGCAAGTGCCGCATATTCCGCGTCCCAATCTCTCGGTGTCATTGAGCTAACTTCAGCTTCTTGTTGCGGATTTCCATCTTCACCACCTGCCGTGCCATCTTCACCGGGTGTCCCTGATCCTCCATATCCTTTCATAGGTAATTTTTTAATTAATAATTATTACTTGAAAAGTATTTCACATTTTCATATTTTTGTCAATCTGTTATGTTTGATAAAAAAATAACTTTTATATATCATGATAATTGAAAATATAAGTTTAATTTTACATGTATTCTCGCTTACAAAGATTTCTTGATCGAAAATACGAAACCTGCTTCTTATGGGGACCAAGACAAACAGGAAAAAGCACTCTCCTGAAAACACTTTTTCCAAAATCACCCTATTATGATCTCCTGAAATCAGATGAATTCGAGAGACTCATTCGACACCCTTCTCTTTTAAGAGAAGAATTGCTGGCATTAAAGTCCAATAGACTGGTGATTATTGATGAAGTACAAAAGATTCCTCAACTCCTCGATGAAATCCAATGGCTCATTGTCAACAAAAACTTGTCTTTTATCCTCTGCGGTTCAAGCGCGCGAAAGTTAAAGCGAGGCGGTGGAAATCTTCTGGGAGGCCGAGCTCTTCGGTATGAACTCTATCCATTAGTTTCTCGGGAAATATTGAATTTTGATCTTTTACGTGCTTTAAATCATGGACTTATTCCGCGTCACTATCTTTCAGAAACTCCTTCGAAACTTCTCCAGGCCTATATCGGCGACTACCTTAAAGAAGAAATCGCCGCAGAGGCGCTTACACGATCAGTTCCGACCTTTAGTCGCTTTCTCGAAACAGCTGCTTTTAGCAACGGTGAAGTTATTAACTACCAAAATATTGCACGAGAATGCGGTATAAGCGGTCCCACTGTAAAAGAATATTTTCAAATTCTTTATGACACTCTCATCGCATTTGAACTTCCGTCATATCAGAAACGACCAAAACGAAGAATCATCAGTTCGCCAAAATTTTACTTTTTTGACCTTGGAATTGCTCATTTTCTTCTCAAACGAGGCGAAATTCAATATGGAAGTGAAATATTTGGTCGAGCCTTTGAACATTTTATTCTTCAAGAAATCCGGGCTCATAGACACTACAGCGGAAAAGAGTACTCGGTTTCTTATTGGCGTACCGCCTCGGGATTCGAAGTTGACTTTATTCTCGGGGAACACGAGGTTGCCATCGAAGTAAAGGGTAATCACTTTATCCAACCACATCATCTAAAAGGGCTGACAGCTTTTTCCGATGAATATAAAACAAAAAAAACAATCGTTATTTCACTTGACCCAAAGCCACGCATGATAAATCATATCGAAATTTTGCCTGTCAAAAACTTTCTCGACGCACTGTGGTCTGGAAAAATTCTTTCATAATTTCCGCTTATAGAAAAAATGTTTTTCTGAAGACTCCTTAAAAATGACTTACTTCAGAACGGTCTCATTCCAACGACAGGAAATATTATGTGAGTGCAAATATTTTTTCACCTCGCCGATATCCGCTTTTTGGATTTTTGGTAAATATTCGCGACCGCTTTTTAAAAATTCAATATTGCCTTCTATTTGGTATCCAGAAAGATTTTTATGGCTTTCAATAAATTCATAATGAAGCATGGATGCAATGGCCACGGCGTTTGCTCCACCCTCTTTTATGACATCGACGACATGCTGCGTATTTCCGGCGCCGCCACATGCTATTACTGGTATGGAAACGGCATTGCTTACCATTTTGGTTAATTCGAGATCGTATCCGTTTCCAGTCCCTTCACGATCTATCGATGTCAGCAAAATTTCACCCGCCCCAAGTTCTTCGACTCGTTTGGCCCATGAAAGCACTTCAACTCCTGTATGCTCGCGGCCGTTGTCGGTATACGCCAAATAACTTCCATCGGATTGTCGTATCGCTTCAATAGTCACCGTGATAGTAGAGGAACCAAAAACTCTTGATGCTTCTTTAATGAGCTGTGGATTATTGATGGCAGCTGTATTGATTGATATTTTGTCAGCCCCAGCCCTGAGCACGCTTCGAATATCTTCAATGCTTCTCAGTCCTCCAGCCACTGTCAAAGGAATAAAAATTTCTTTGGCGGTGCGTTCTATAATATCGTGCAGACTGTTTCGGCCGTAAAGACTGGCTACGACATCAATATAAAGCAATTCATCGGCGCCATTTTCATAATAATGACGGGCAAAATCTTCAGGCTTTCCAAGCACCCGCAACCCTTCCAAGTGAATGCCTTTCACCAGATTGGGACCTTTAATATCAAGTTTTGGTATAATTCTTATGTTTTGACTCATTTAAAAAGACTATTATTTATTTTCCTTTCTTGTTTTTTCGGGGCGCACGACGTAATAGGATTTTTTATCAGTCATAAAATTTTTTTCTTCATCAGTAAAAAGTTTTTCGGTCATTTTTTCTCGCTCTCGCGCTCCCGTGACTTTTATAGCTATTTTTTTACCCTGACCATACTCCGCTATAACCTCTTTTGCCAATTCATAAATACTTCTTTCCTTCATTTTCAACACGAATATTTCCCGACCTTTCATGTTCGCGGTCGCGATAAATACCAATTTTACGGCATCGGGAATAGTCATAAAAAACCTCTTCATTTTTTTATCGGTGATGGTTATTGGACCACCTTTTTGAATTTGATCTATCCATAACGGAATCACGGATCCCCTGGAATTTATAACGTTCCCGAATCTCACCACTGAAAATTTCGTTACTGACTCGCCGAGATAATAATTCGCGTTTATCGTTATCCTTTCCATGAGTAATTTAGTGATTCCCATGATGCTTGATGGATACACCGCTTTGTCGGAAGAAATAGCCACCATTTTTTCGACATTATGTTTAAGCGCCATATCAATCACGTTTTGAGTGCCCTGAACATTGGTTTTTACCGCTTCAAAAGGATTATATTCACAAAATGGAACATGCTTCATGGCCGCGGCGTGAAAAACAATATCAATATTCCCCATGGCTCTATTAAGCCTTTCTTTATCGCGAACATCGCCAATAAGCGAGCGTATATCAATTTTATGAGGAATTTTTTCCAATTCCTGCTGAAAAAAGAAATGTTTGCCTTCATCACGAGAAAAAATTCGTATTTGAGAAGGTTCATATTGTAACAACTGTCGAACAATTTCACTGCCAATGGAACCTGTTCCACCCGTGACCAAAATTTTCTTATTTTTGAAGGTTTTCAACAAATTTTTCATATCATTTGATTCGTGATTTTCTGATTCGGAAGTTTGAGTTTGTTTTACCATATTTCTTTTAAAATCATAAAACTTTCGGCGTACATGCAATTGGCGGTTGAACCACGGTATGTGGCCAGAGCACGGATGTTTTCCAAACTTCTTGGCATCGGCCGTTCACCAATTTCGCTTTCATATTTTCGCATAATCTCCAACTTTTTATCAATATATTTCGTGATATCGACAAAAAAATTAGGACTAAAAACAGCATTATTTTGCGGAGCGAACTCGGTTTCACTGATTGTCTCCATCGCGAGAATTTTTTTTACGAATGGAAAACGAAAAGTTTTGGCACAGTTGTATATGACCGAAAACGTCTTAAGATGATCGGAATGGCCATCATTTGGGAATGGCAAATAGACGACTTCCGGCTGTAATTTTTCAAAAACTTCTCTTATTTTTAACGTCAAATCTCTCGTTGGCATTATGTCCAATTTGGTTGTGGCCAGATTTAATTCCACAACTTCATGAAATTGATAAGCCTTTTTCACGGCTTTTATTTCTTGATTTCTTTTTGTTCTTTGAGCAGCGCTATACCCTGACTCTTCAGCTAAATAAGTCATGATGAGCCAATTGATTTCATCGCCTTGATCGCGGTGTTTTAAAAGCGTACCGCCACAGCCTAGTGTTTCATCATCTGGATGAGGCGCCACAACAACTACTTTCATAATTTTTTATATAAATCGATAATAACATTACAAACGGCATCAACTTCAGAAAACGGCATATGGGAGTAAATTGGGAGATTCATTATATGATTGGAAAGGTAATTCGTTTGAGGAAGGCTGAGATGCTTATACTGACTGTAGACCTTTTTTAAATGAAGAGGCGGGCTGAAATAGACTTTAGACTGAATGTTGTTTTTTTTCAAGGCATCTAAAAGATCATCACGGGAAAAACCTGTTTTTTTCTCATCAATCGTGATTACCAAATCTTTATAAACTGTAATATCTTTTTCGCAAATTTTTTGCCAACCTATGCCCTCAATCGATGCGAGGTTTTTTTTGTAACGCCGAACAACTTTATACCTTCTTTTTATCATTTTTTGAAATATTTTTAGAGTTTCCAGTCCCACGATGGCTTGCAGTTCGCTCATGCGAGCCGTGAGTCCCAAAAATTCTTCCTCGCGATTGAGGCTGTCGCCATTCAGTTTCGCGATTTTTAATTTATTCACTAAATTGACATCATTGGTCAGAACGAGTCCGCCTTCGCCCGCGGTCAACACTTTCGTTGGAGTCAGGCTGTATATCGAAGCGTCTCCGAAAGCCCCCACGGGCTTACCCTCATACAAAGAACCAAACGCATGAGCAGCATCATAAATAATTTTGAGATTATGTTTACGAGCTATTGTATCGATGGCAGAAATATCGCAAGGATTTCCAAATACATGAGTCGGAAGTATCGCGGACGTTTTTGGGGTTATTTTTTTTTCAATTTCATCGGGATCAATGTTAAAAGTCTCAGGATCAATGTCGGCAAATACAGGAGTCAGTCCGCACCAAAGTAAAGCATGGGCATCTGATGAATAAGTAAAACTTGGCACAATGACTTCGCCTTTGAGATCCATGCATTTCAGAGTGAGCATTAAAGCGCTTGTGCCATTGCTTGTGGCGACCGCATATCGAGTTCCTAAAAATTGAGCGCATTTTTGTTCAAATAATCGCACATATTTGTATTCGGTAATCATGCCGGACTTAAAAATTTCCGCGATTTTTTTCGTCAGAGACGTTGCCTTTGGCAGCGTCGGCCGCGTTAATGGAATACATCTTTTTTTCATTTTTTTTATTATTTTTAAAAAGTCATGATTTTATGCAACAATGTATCATCAATATCGATTGCGGAGAGAATATCAACGATTTTTTTCGAAACGTTGCTCGCTTCATAGGCGCTTTTACATTCTTTGACGACCGACTGGAATTTTTTATCGAATAAAGCTTTTTTGATGGCTTTTTGAATCGCTTTTTCGTCGTAAGGAACGCTTATAATATTTTTCGCCATCTCTCGACCCAGTTGACGCGAACCGATATTTACCGCGGGCAGATGAAACGTTGGAGCCTCAAGAATGGCAGAGCTGGAATTGCCCACAAGAACACTGGCCACTTTGAGAAGACCGAGATAGTCGGCGGATGGTAAATTTTTATAGGCCGTAATGTAAGAATATTTTTCATATTTTTTTATGACATCAATAATATCTTTACCGCCGGCATCGACGTTAGGATACACAACCAATGTTGGCAGTTTAAAAAAAGCCACGGCTTTCATGGTTTCTTCCATCTGTTTTCGCGAATTCGCGGCGTCAATGGCCAGAGGATGCTGGACCACTACTATCAGAGGTTGTTTCAAATCGAGGTTATATTTTTTTATCAACATCGAAGGCTGAGTGATTTTATTTAATGCGATATTATCAATAAATGGCGCCCCGACGTAGTGCACTCGCCACTTTTCCTCGCCAAGTTTCATAATTCGCTGAGCGCTTTTTTGAGTCGCGGCAAAATGAAGATGGGAAAATTTGGTCAACGCGTGGCGAATCGATTCATCAATGTGTCCGCCGGTTCCCACTTCTCCTCCGTGAATATGCGCTACTGGAATATTTATGCAAAGTGAAGCAATCGCAGCAGCCAACATTTCCTCCCTGTCTCCAAGAACAATCGTTATATCTGGCTCGATCATTTCAAACACCTGAGCGAATTCCAATATGCCTACTCCAAGCGAACGAGCCATGCGAGCGCCTGTGTCGTCGCTGAGGAGCATGTCTACTTTGGCCGCAATTTTAAATCCATCTTTTTCTATCTCTCCTATGGTGTAGCCAAATTCGTGAGACAAATGAGCTCCTGCCACAATAAGCTGCAAGGACGCATTTTTACGATTTTCAATTTCTTTTAAAATCGGATAGAGAATACCGTAATCGGCGCGAATACCTGTAATGACAGCGATTTTTCTCATATTTTCTTAGAGGGTTTTTTATAAAGACGCATGTTTGAGGATTTCGAGACTGTCCATTCCATGATTAAACAAAAGATCGATAAAAGACAAGTGGGAAATAAAACCAAGTTTCGTGTATTGCTGGGTATAAACGGGATGCGTAAACGCTTGCCACATGATTTTTATGCCGGCGTCGTCAAAGGCTTTTGTATCCATATACCTTTTTCCTCCTTCGCCGGATAAATAGGCATCGCCATTGAGCTTTTTGCAAATATCGACGAGCATATCCGTTGATTTTCCGATTGGATTCAAGGAAGAGGATTTATAAATCTTTTTTTTCACGCCGAGTTTTTCCAAAATATTCATAATGATAGCGGTGTCGAGTTCGGAAATAGAATCCCAATTTTGCTCATAAATTCCCTTTATTAAATCGTGAAATTGCGCGAAATGCGCGGCTTTGGCGTAATTCATAACAATGGTCTTGTAATGTTTTTCACGCCATTCAAGGTTATTTTGAATTTGAACTTTTGAAATTTCCATGTGATCCATCTTTTTATATACCGGCACCGTCAGCCACTCCGGTCCATTCGCGTTTTTAATTCTATTACGATTAATATTGCAATTTTTTTGATACTGCACGTGATCAAGAATGACAAATATATCTGACTTGATGATCCGATCAAAAAATCCGAGCCATGGCAAATATTCCGGTTGATGAATGGTAATAATCATATTGCGAGAAAATCAATATATCTTTTGAGGCAGGCATTTAAATTTTCCGGCTTGAAATGGAGCAATTTCTTAGCTTTTGTGATGTCAAAATAAAATCTGTAGGGATTTTTTTCACACAATGGGCTGATGGTCAGTTGAGATTTTGATTGAGTCATGACGATAATTTTTTTGGCAAGATCAATAATGTTTATTTCTTGGCCACGACCAATATTGATGAGTTCATATTGTAATTTTTCCGCCTGCTTGTATGCCTGAAAGTTGGCCTCGGCGACATCGTTTACGTCAATAATGTCCCAATTGATGTTATTTTGAATGGAAAGAGGCTTTTGAAGTAGAGCACTTTTTATAAAATGCGCCACGGCGCCTGAATCGCGGCCCTGCCCAAAAACTCCCGAATATCTCAATACAATAATATTTATATTGTGATTTTTTGCATAAAAATCGCATATATCTTCGGCTGTTTTTTTACTCAGGCTATAAAAGTCGTACGGTTGCAAGGGATGACGCTCATCCACGGGGAGATATTTCGGCTTATTGCCATACACGCTCATGGAAGAACTGTGAATAATCGTACGGACATTATTAAGACGGCACGCTTCGAGAATGTTCAACGTGCCAATAACATTCGTGGTAAAAAAAGGTTGCGGATTTTTTTCTTCAGCGACATACGCGGCAGCGTGAAATACCGCCTTCGGTTTTATTTTCTTCATCAACCGATTCATTGACGCGGCATCGGCGATATTTTGGCAAACGGCTTGAAAGTTTTTATTTTTTTTCAATGTTTTTATCCGATCCTGATTCGCATGATACATTCCATATACTTTTAGGTCATTTCGCAGCAGGGTATCGCAAAGTCGCGCTCCTATAAAACCACTAGCGCCTGTAACAAGGACATTTTCTTTTTTTGACATACATTCAGGAAGTAAAGCCTCTGCTAAAATATATTTGAGGAACCTTAAGAAAAACGTAATTTCGTAACGAGTTTTGAGGGAGTTCCTTTAGGAGCCTCTGAAAAACGTACCATCTACTGCAATTTTACCATGTCGGCTGCAAATCGTTCACAGCTCCTTGACGTATCTAATCTGATACGCCTTCGTCGCTGTTCACGATTTTCGCTCGACATGATAAAATTTCGTTACGAAGTTACGTTTTTCAGAGGCTCCTTTACCGATGTTTATTTTAGAGAATTGTTTTTGGTCGTGTCAAGGCGTTTCAGAGTACCTGCACACGGCTTTTTGAATCACACGCTTTTTTCCTTTGAATAAAAGTACATATGCTTGGAGGCGGGAACTCGTGTATTTGCCCACCGCCGTTACTTTTTATTCAGATAAAAATGGGGCGGGGACTCCATTTTCGCTACGCTTCGCTATGCGCTCAAATGGAAATCCCCGCCCCATTTCTTCAAAAAAAGGAGTGGGCACGTACGAGCTCGTCGCTCGGATACTCGGCCCGATCAAAAAGGGCGAAAATGAGCGTTATCTCAAATTACATGGACAAAACAGGTCATCTGAGTAATATCAATGTAGGAACCTTAAGAAAAACATTTTTATCTACTGTACTTTTCAAATTTCATGACAAAAATCTGTTTCTCAGAGGTTTCTTAATAAAAATACAAAATATTTTTCATACTTTTTTTTCTACTTGAGTGGAATCATTAAAAATCTATTATCGGAGCAGTCCGCATTTGGAAACGGAGCACGTTGAATCATTGCTTCTGAAATTTTCGCAGCGCAGACTCGCTCACTTTTTTCCTGAGTATACGTTAAAATTCACCAAACTTTCCGCCACAGAAAGCGATAATACTATTTTTGAACAAGAAAAACCTGAACAAATTATTATAGTTACTTCACTGACGAATCCACTCCTTGATGCTTCTTTACTGCGACAAATGATCAAAATTGCTCGCGAAAAACCAGTAAAAATTGAAGCACGGGGCGCTGTTCCAGGAACAATACCTCATGTCGTTTGCCAGGCCGCTGCTTTCAAAAAAACGCAACCATCTTATTTCGCATACTCTACTTTGCAGCGCCGTTATAATTCGCAACTGAACCTTGGAAGACTCAGAAGGCTGAAACTTTTTCGATCCCTTTTGATAAAGTTCGATCATTTACACTCAATGAGCATTGAGGAAATTTTGGATTTTTTTAGCGGCAAAGAAGGCACGGAATTTGTTCTCGCCTATGGCGAACAGGTTCAATTGGAATATCTTCAGGCATGTCCGCTCTGCGAATCAATCTCGTTTAGTCCGGTTTATGCCGATGTATCTCAACCGTTAACTGGTTTTTTGACGCGATTTTCTGAATATTATTTTTTATGCCACGACTGCGGATTGGTGTTTGTTAATCCTCGCATGCCAGAGTCCGAATTATGGCGTTATTACGATCGCTACTCGTATGATTCGGCATGGACTTCGGAAACTTTAAAAACACATTATGAGCATCTGAATCACCTCAATACGAGTCATTATTATAATTACGTTGCGGCCTTGCCTTACATACGGCAGCTTCCGCCCAACGCCTCAGTCATTGATCTTGGAGGAGGCGATGGAGAATTTACCGTTTTTTTGAGAAAACAATTCCAGGATTTCCATATAACTCTGTGGGATTACCGCATTCTTCCATTGATTGAAAAAGGGCTTGCTCCTTGGAACATTCATATCAAGCAATCAGATTTTCTCAATGAACCATTTGGCAAAAACGCTTTGGATTTAGTCACTAATTGGGAAGTTATTGAACATCTTCCTTTAGGAAAACTTGAGGCTTATTTTAAAAAAATATATGATGCTCTGAAAACTGGAGGCATGTATCTGTTTTCCACGCCGGATTTTCATAATCCCTATTGTCACGCGCTGGATTTTTGGGCTATTACTCCAGGAGAACATCTTTCCGTGCTTTCACGAAAAGTGCTTGAGCCTCTTTTAACACGATGCGGTTTTCAGATTATTGGAGAGCATCATGAATGCGTGAGCATGAAAACCAAGGATCGATGGTATTCATACGGCATGGAAAATAATTCCTTTATGGCCTCGCGAGCGGAAGCTTTGATTATTAATGATTTTCTTCGAGATGAAACATTTTTACATTCTCACCTTGACTGGCTCAGACAGCGCAATTTGGGAAGCGAGCTTATTTTGTGCTGTCAAAAATAAAGCTGACTTTACGGCCCCTCTCAATATTTTTTAATACTTTCCGTCCATGGCTTCATTTAAAAGAATACGCAACGTTATTTTTTTAGGAAAAAAACCATGGGCTT
Organism: Candidatus Peregrinibacteria bacterium; assembly: GCA_016188705.1. GTDB lineage: Bacteria > Patescibacteriota > Gracilibacteria > UBA1369 > JACRIC01 > JACPHH01. The sequence goes on from JACPHH010000006.1 coordinate 30,533, forward strand.
CAAAAGCACTCGAATTTTTAGTACAAAACGGCATTCATGTCCGTCTCGTCGTCGCGCCTAAGCATGAATCATACAAAATCACTCTACAAAAAACCGCCCAAAAATATAAAATTCCTGTTCTTTTTGGAGACGAAAATCTCTACCAACACATAGCTAGTCATGATTTTCATTCAAATATCGATCTGGTTATTTCGTTTTTATTTTGGCAAAAAATAAAAATGCCTCTCATTCGTTTAGGCAAACTCGGTTGCGTTAATTTTCATCCAGCGCCGCTTCCTGATTATAAAGGAAGAGCTGGTTATAATACGGCCATTTTGGAGCAAAAAAAAGAGTATGGAGTCAGCGCCCACTATGTGGATTCAGAAAAATTTGACGCGGGTCCGATAATAAAAGTTTCACGATTTCCGATTGACGCTGAACGTGAAAACGCTCACTCCCTCGAACAAAAAACGCAGGAAAAGTTATATGATCTTTTTGTCGAAACGATGCTACTTTTAGAAAAAAATACAGTAACCACGACTCCAAATAGTGGAGGACTCTATCTTAATCTTGAGCAATTGGAAAAACTGAAAGAAGTCGATTTAAAAAAGGATACTCCCGAAGAAATAAATCGAAAAATTCGGGCTTTCTTTTTCCCTCCGTATAGCGGCGCGAAAATTTCCGTCAAAGATCAGGAATTTACGCTGGTAAACGCGGAAATATTGAAATATATTAGCGAACGCTTATAGTATAGTTTCCAGGTCCTTTTCATATTATGTAAAAAAATCTTGCATAGTACTCAAATTGGCGAAAAATTTAAGCTAGGCAGTGTTCACATAAAATTTTTAGAAAGACTCTTTTTCACTTCGTCAGCATGTTCATGGAGAGCTAACACAGCGTTACAGATTTTCTTTATCGTTTTTTCAGGAATATGTGAAAAAAGCGGCAGGCTCAAAGAATTTTCCGATACCATACAGGTGATTTTGAGTCCTGTATCTCTTTTTGGATAAAATTGAAAAGCCTTTTGAACGTGCACTGGCGGATAGAAATATTTTTTCGTTATGATATTTTCTTTGCCAAGCGCCTCGCATACATGATCTCGCGAGAGGCCAAATGCCGATTCGTCAATATAGATTGAAAAATCTTTATAACTGCTTCGGTTTCCGCTCTCAATTTTTTGAAAGGATATGCCTGGAATTTTTGATAAAAATTTCTTATACAATTCAACCATTTTATTTCTGCGGACTACATTTTTTTCAAGAGCCTTTATGCTTTCAATTCCAAGAGCGGCATGGAGCTCGCTCATTCGTGCATTGAACCCTGAAAATTCGCTATCGTAGTTTCCTGGATCTCCATAATTTCTTCCTGTCCTGAGTTTTTTCGCCAAATCTGCGTCATTGGTTGTCACCATTCCTCCTTCTCCACTCGTAAGCAATTTCGTTGGGCTTAAACTGAATGATTCAGCATTTCCAAAACTACCGATTTTTTTTCCGTGGTATATGGTTCCAAAACCGTGAGCCGCGTCAAAAATGAGTTTTAATCCATGTTTTTTCGCTATTTTTTCCAATGACTCAATGTCCGCGGGATTACCAAAAAGATGCACGCCCAAAATCGCGCTGGTTTTTTTTGTAATTGCGGCTTCAACTTTCACGGGATCGATATTATATGTTTCGGGATCGCAATCCACAAAAACAAGTTCCAATCCATTCCACGCGGCGGCATGAGCCGTGGCATGAAAGGTAAAACTCGGCATAATAATTTCACCTTTTAATCCAAGAATTTTTAAAATAAGCATCATTCCATTCATACAACTATTGGTGGCGACCGCATATTTTGCTCCGGTATAATTTTTTACGGATTCTTCAAATGCTTCAACATATTTAAAATTCGTCAGCATGCCGCTTTTAAAAATTTTTTTATATGATCTCATTATATTTTCCACGGGAGGAATCGTCGGAGAAGTAATCGGCACCGTTATATCAAACATGGGAGCATTGCCGAGTACCGCGAGATGATGACGTTTTTCAGAGGTTCCTTTAAAATGTTTCATTGAGATATTTTATATTGTAATACTGCGGATGGTTTACATCCTCAATCTCAGTACCGAGGATAACCTGTTTCATTTGCTGAATGGCTCTTTCCACGCTGTGTCTGGCTTTAAATTTTAAAAGCTTTTCTATTTTGGCAAATGACACCATGTAATTTCGAGGATCATTATCGCTGGACTTTTCAACCATAAGTTGAGAACCGGGAACCAATGTATGAACCATTTTCGCGATATCAATAATTCGATAATTTTGTTGGCTTGATCCAACATTAAAAACCTCCCCTTTTACTTTTTCAAGCGGAGCTTCGAGACATTTGATATATGCTTGAGCGGCATCATCAACGCTTAAGAGCGGTCGCCAATGTTTACCTCCTCCAAAAACATTAATTTGTTTATTTTTTACCGCATCTTTTGTCATGGTATTTATAACAAGGTCAAAACGCATGCGTGGCGAATAGCCGTACAAAGTACTCATTCGTAAAATAATGGGAGAAAAATTTTCATCTTTCATGCTGAGCAAACTCTCTTCAGATTGAATTTTTGAACGAGCATAAAGTGATACTGGATTTAAGGGAGCATTTTCGTCGAGTTCTTTGTCTTCATCCGACTGACCGTATACGCTACAGGTCGAAGCGTAAATAAAACGATTAATTTGTTGATATTTACAGGCATCAGCTAGAGCTTTATTCGCTAAATAATTCGTTTCTATAGCCATTTCCGGCTTATCCTTGCAAGCAGGGTCGCCAACGATGGCAGCCAAATTAATGACCGCGTCAATATCAGTCAGCGCCCGCACCAAGGTGGAAATATTTCGAGCATCGCCCACTATCACTTCAATATTTTTATTTTTTGTCTGTTTTACAACTTTTTTCATTCCATAATCGCCGTACAACATCGAGTCTAAAACACGAACTCGGTAACCACTTTTTATCAATTGCAAACAAAGCACGGTACCAAGATAGCCAGCTCCTCCGACTATGAGAATATGTTTACCGCGATGCGTTTTCTTTCCAGACGCGCGGGACTTCAAATTCAATTCTCGCAAATGAATTAACTCTGATGGTCTGTGTTTTTTATCGACCGCAAGAATGTACTCACTTCCAGGCATTCTTTCGTAAAGCTCTCGAATAATTTTATTAACCTGGTATGGATTTTTTCTGTCTTTTTCCTCTAAAATTATTGGATTTTTATTTAAAATATTGGAAATTTTTCCTTTTATATCAATACCTTTGATGATGGCTTTTCTCACTTCGCTATCGCTGACCGCCCCCAAAAGTGTATTATTTTTGTCCACAACAAATACCATTCTGAGACCAAACTGATCAATGTTCCTCATTGCTTCCTTAATGGACGCCACGTCTTTGATGAGAATGTTTTTTAATTGAACCTGTTTCATATAATGCGTTGTTAAATGACGGTATTATGTTGTTTAATAACTTCGGCTGGAATGCCTACAGCAGTTACATTATCTGGAATATTTTTGATCACGGCTGCTCCGGCACCTATAATAGCATATTTTCCTATTTGAATATTTTGAATAACCGCGCAACCCGTTCCGATATACGAATAAGCCCCAATCTCCACGGTTCCCGCCAGATGAGCGCCCGGCCAGATATGACAAAATTTATGCAAATGGCAATCATGATCAACGGTTGCTCCAGTATTAACAACCACTCCTTCTTCAATGATCGTTCCTGGATTTATAACCGCCTGAGCCATTACTACTATCCCTATTCCAAGCTTTGTATCGCGAGAAATGACGGCTCTGGGGTGAAGAGCATTGACGACTGGATATCCCAATTTTTGAGCTTTGGTAAAAATTTTTTCTCGTATTTTATTATTTCCTATTCCTAAAGCGATATCTACATTTTTTGTATCTTTGAGAAACGACCAATCCCCCAAAATCTTGAAACCGCTCACTTTTTGTCCTTTTTTTTTGGGATCTTCATCGAGAAATCCAAGCACGGAGCAGCCGGATTCCAAAAGAATATCCAAAACCACTTTACCGTGACCGCCCGCGCCAAAAATGACTATTTTTTTCATTTTTAATGAACCTTAAGAAAAACGTACCATCTACTGCAATTTTACCATGTCGGCTGCAAAATGTTTAAAACTCCTTAATACGAAATCTGTTTTTTTAATAATTTTTTACCAAGAGGAAGCGATTTTAATGTTTTCATGATTCGTTGACCCGCTTTTCCATCACCCCAAGGGTTTTTCATGTTTTTTATTTTTTTTAAATACTCTTCATCGTAGAGCGCTTGATGCATCGCTTTCATAATAGATTGTTCGGAGTGATCAACATGAATAACGTTGGCTCCGTGCAAACGTCCAGATTGCCGAGTCCCAATATTTACCACGGGTGTTTTAAAAGAACCTGACTCAATCATTGAAGCGCTGCTGTTTCCCACCCAAACGGCGGCATGTTTTTCCAAACTCAGAAAAACGGTATATTCCAAATTTTTATATATTCGAAAAAGTGGATTTTTTTTCTCACGCTCTATTACTTCAATTATTGCTTTATTGCCTGGGTCCGCGTTTGGATAAATAACCGCCGTTGGCAGTTTACATGATTTTATCGCGTCGATCGTTTGCTCCATCTGCCAGCCCGCTTTCTCTATCTCTTCGCTCGTAGGATGCTGTAAAAGCAAAATAAATGGCTGGTTGTCATCAAATTTCAGCATGGAATAGACCTCATCCTTTGTCATCAGTTTTTGATGAGTGATTACATCCAAAGCCGGCGCGCCAATAACCTGTATCCGCCATTTTTCTTCACCCATGCGTTCAATTCTTTTCGCCGCCTCTTTGGTAGCGGGAAAATGAAAGTGTGAGAGTTTCGTGATCGCGTGTCTTACAATTTCATCGACCGTAGCGGTTTTATCACCGCCATGAATATGACAGCTTGGAATGCCCAAATAGAGTGAAACGAGCGCCAGACTCAGCACTTCCGGCCTGTCGCCGATGGTTAATACAAAGTCCGGTCGATCGCGAGTGAATTCAATGGTAATCTTTTTTATAAGCTCGGCCATGAAACGCGTAACAGCCGTTTCATCATCGGATTCAAATCGAACATCAATACGTCGAGCGTCGGGAAAACTTTTTTGAACCATGCTCGCTGTTTGACCATATTCCGGCATGAGGTGCATACCTGTATAATAGAGTTCTAATTTAAGCTGAGGATCTTTTTGAATGTTTTGAAGAATAGGGAGCATGAGTCCATACTCAGCGCGAGTAGCCGTAACATACGCGATTTTTCTTTTTTTCATACTTTTTAGACAAAATCATCTAAACGAATTTGCTCATCCTTTTTATAATCTTTTTTGGCGGTTTTTCCTATAATTTTTTCATAATGTATAGGAGAAAGACCGTCCGCTGGCCTTTTCGCTTCGATATCGTTAAATGAGATCAGAGCGCCTTTTTTAAAATTTTTCGCGGCCACGATGCTTCTGCGAGCTATTGGAAGAGTGAATTTTTTTTCATCAACGGTCGCTTCTTTCGCGGAATTTCCCATCATGAGAGATGCTTGTCTTATGGCTTTTACTCTTTCTTTTGCTTCTTCAGGATTCGCTGAAGCTCTATGATCCGGACCCGGTAAATTTTTATCAAGCGTGAAATGAAATTCATAAAGCGCCGCTCCGAGCGTTGTTGCCATAATAGCAGCGGTAAGCCCTTCCGTATGGTCCGAGTAACCAACTGGCACGTCGAGTTCCCGCATGAGTGTTTTCATCGCAGCCATATTCACGTCGACTGGAGGACAGGGATAATTACTCGTGCAATGCAACACAATTATCTGATGATTGCCTTTTGATTTAATGAATTCAACCGCGTCTTTTACTTCATCGAGTGTCGCCATGCCTGTCGCGAGTATAATGGGCTTTCCCGTTCGCGCGATTTTATCAAGAAGAATATAATGAGTCAAATCACCCGATCCTATTTTATGAGCTGGAACGCCTAAATATTCCAAAAAATCAACGCTTTCTTTCCCTCCATGAGGCGTGGATAAAAAAAGAATTTGTTTTTCCTTGCAACGCTCCATAATCGGTGGATAGAAATTTTCCGGCAGTTCCAGGTCTTTTAACATCTCTCTTTGAGTTTTTTCAAAGCCTAAATTTCTTTTCTGATATTCCGCCATGTCTCCTTTTTCGGTTACTACTTGCTCGGCTTTAAATGTTTGAAATTTTATGGCATCGGCTCCGATTTCCGCGGCCAGATCGACAAGCGCGATTGCTTTTTCCAAATCGCCGTTGTGATTGACTCCGGCTTCGGCAATCACAAAAACTCTTTTCCCTTCATTGATTTCATAATTTCTGATAACAATAGATTTTTTGGATGTATTTTTTTGCTTTATTAAAAAGTTGGCGAGATCAAAATCTTCCTGCGTATCGACATCAACCGAATCAGCTCGTTTCATCAAATAATAACCAAGTTTTTTCGGATAAAAAGTCTTTTCTTTGAAAAGAATATCCGATTTAATGATATACATTGCTCCATTTGGCACTAAACATTGCGTCGAAACCGTAAAAGAATTTTCCATTTTCAAAGCATTCTCCAAAAATCCCGAAGCGCCGACGGCATGAATCCAGTCAGGCTTTTTATCCCATGCATAAAAAGAATTCATTGCGTCCAAATGATCATTACCCATCATTTGCTCAATGGCCTCATCGAGATGCTCAGCGGTTCTTAGTGGCGAAGTTGGCTGAAGCAAGGTAATAAAGTCGTATTCTTTTTTTTCATTATCCTTGAGCCATTTGAGAACATGGAATACGGCATCAATGGAGCTGGCTGTATCAGACGCAAGTTCGTCAGGTCTTTTAAAAGGTGTTTCGGCGCCATATTTTTTAGACACAGAAGCGATTTCTTCCGAATCAGTGGAAACGATGACACGATCAATGTATTTCGATTTTTTCGCGGCTTCAATCGTCCACGCGATCATTGGTTTTCCTCCGATCCATTTCACGTTTTTACCAGGAAGGCGTTTTGAACCTCCTCGAGCCAAAATCAGAGCTAGTATTGATTGTTTTTCGTACATATATTTAGATAATTTTTTGTATATGAGTTCGAATTTTTTATTTTTTTAAAAAAAATCTTTAAGTCAAACAATATTTAATATTTTTTCGCAAGCTTTTTCCTCCATAAATTACTTGTCAATGTCCTATGATTTAGCCATAATATCAACGCGTTGATTATTAAACTGTCGATTATGGCACAATTTCGTTACGAAGTTACGTTTTTCTTAAGGCTCCCTTAATAAAAAAATCTCATTTACTATATCCCAATGAAATCAGAAAATAAAGTACTATGGTCCGTAATAACACTTTGTATACTCATTTTTTCATTTTGGTTGTACAAACTATCCGGATCCAAAAATTTGATGAATATCGTGTATGATATTAAACAAGAGTCTGTCGTTCCATTTACTCTTAAATCGAATGGTGTATTTCCGAGCGTATCTCCTCATAAAATAGCTCTTAAAAAAAATACTTCTTATCTTATGTCAACTATTGTTTCTGGAACGCCCGAAATACGACTTGATTTTTTCGGCACGGATTATGATTCGGCAGAGCAAGAATTGATTATTCCTGAAGGAACAAAAGGAAGTTACTATTTTGAAGGTTTGGTAAATTCATATGATGTTTCTGAAGGTGACAAATATTTTAGAGCATTTTATACAAATAATAACGATATAATTATTCATGATCTTATGCTGTATGAAGTTGGAATAAAAAATAAACTGGCTCTTTATTTATCAATAATTCTATTCGTTTTTTCGATTATTTTCCTGAGTAAGATTGTTTATAAAAAATTCGCTCAAACAAATTAATTTCCTTTTTTTAGAATAGAAGAAAAAACACAATAGAATCAGTAAATAATTCTCTTTGAAAATTAAAGGGGAAGTTTTATAAGTACTCATTTCCGTCCTCGTATTTTTTCGAGTTCTTCTTCAATGGGATAGTTTATTAAAACGGCTTTTCTAGCGCCATGAAATACAAACATGCTTCCCGCGGCTACGGCGGACGCATGACCTTCCACAATTCCATCTCTCAAATCGCTTATCGAGCCCGCTCCGCCACAAGCGATGATGGGAATTCGCGAGTTTTCAGCAACTTTTCGAATAATATCAAGATCATACCCCTCCATGGTTCCATCCCGATCAATGGAATTTAAGAGGATTTCACCCGCGCCTTTTTCTTCAACAAGGCGAATAACCTTTGCAAGATCATCTGAAAAAACTTTGGTTCCGCAATGAATATAAACATCATATGATTCCTTAGGAATCTCTGAAAAACACACCTTCGCTCGAATTTTTGCATTTTCGTTTCCGAAATTACGTTTTTCAGAGGTTCCTCCATTATTTTTTTTAATATCCACGGAAACCACGATGCTTTGCCGACCGAAAATTTCTGATGCTTCTTTTATCAAATCAGGATTTTCCAAAGCAGAGGTATTCAGGCACACTTTTTCCGCTCCGGATGATAAAATATCCCGAATTTGCGAAACATTTTGAATACCGCCGCCCACTCCAAACGGCATGAGGCATTGATCGGCAATTTTTTGTATCAAATCGAGATCAGGAATTCTTTTTTCTTGCGTCGCCAAAATGTCCAAAAATAAAAGTTCGTCCACCTCCATGGTATTGAAAATCTGGACCGCGTTTATCGGATCGCCGATATATCGATGATCTTTAAACTTTACTCCTTTTACGAGACCTTTTCCTTTGAGTAATAAACAAGGGATGACTCTTGGTAATAGCATTTTTACGTGTAATCGATAAAATTTTTATATATTTCAAGTCCGGTCAGATGGCTTTTTTCAGGGTGGAATTGGGTTCCGTACATATTGTCTCTTTTTATAATGGATGGAAAATCGTAGCCATAGGATGTTGTCGCGATAACGTACTCTTCCTCCAACTCATCAAAATGGTACGAATGCGTAAAATAAAACCGCGTTGATCGCGAAATTCCCTTAATGAGAGATGAATCCTTCCTGATATCAATGGTATTCCAACCAACATGAGGAATACTGAGCTTTTTTGCCATACGCTTAAGCACCTGAGGCTTATCATCGCTGAATTCCTGAAACCTATCATCGCTGAACTTCTGAAACCTATCATCGCTGAACTTCTGAAACCTATCATCACTGAACTTCTGAAACCTATCATCACTGAACTTCTGAAACCTATCATCACTGAACTCCTGAATCCTGTCATCACTTGATTCCTGAGATACATCATCGCTGAACTCCTGAGATTTATCATCGAAATGGAAACGCACGATTTTTCCTTTTATCCAGCCAAGTCCCGCGACATTTCCCTCCTCGCTCCACTCCGAGAAGAGCTGCATGCCCAAACACACTCCAAGTATCGGAGTTTTTTCTTCAAGGACTTTCGTATTGAGAACAGGCAGCAACCCGTATTCTTTTATATTTTTCATACCTTGTCCAAAATGACCAACTCCCGGAAAAATGAGTTTTTCAGCGCTTTTTATATCTTCAACTTTCGATGAAATGACGGCCTTCACTTTTATCATTTCAAGTTTTTTCAAAATGGACCTCAAATTTCCCATCCCGTAATCAACGATAACGATCATTTAAAATATTTAAAATAGATGATTTCCGGTATAAATCCGAATTTAAAACCGATATAAATTGGCAATTTTAAGGCTTTTAACAGAGGATAATAGGTTTTATAATCATGAAAACTTTTTCGTTCATTTTTCATAATCGCGTCAAATTCTTCGCGGGATAAACCCAATTTTTCCAACACGTATTCAATGAGATCTTCTTCGTAAGGATACTCCGTTGCCCCCATTTCGCTTAAAGCTTGTTCCCGCGTCATCATTCCACTCCTGATGAAAGCGGCGTATTCAAGTTTCCTTTTGTCGATATTGAATTTTTTTGGCAAATAGTATGACTGGAAAAATTTCGTAAAAAGCGATTCGTGATGGTGTCCGCCGTAATATCTCCAGTCAAGTTCTTCTTCAAGGAGTTTTTTCGCTTTCAATTTGTCATACTGAAAATAATTCATAAAAGGAATGCATTTTATTCCTTTGATTACGCGGTAATAAAATAAGCTTCCCAAAGTGATATTCGGGAAACTCGTTATCTTTTTTTGACCGAATTTTTCATGAACGCTATTTACATATTTTCCTTCCATGTACGTCCAAGTCACTGGAACGATTCCCTCATTGCGGAAAGAATGCCCGAAGAAGACATATTTGATATTTTCTTTAGCCGCCACGTCATGTAAGACGGCGTGAATGGCGACATCAGTTGGAATTTCCGCGTCCGACACTGAAGCCTTCAGAAAAGCAATCTGCAGATCCTTAAATTCTTCCCAATCCGCGACCACGGTTTCCAAATCAATATTCAATTTTTTGGTGGAATTTTGAATATTTCTTACGGCAATTTCCGAATTCCAGCCATTGTCAAAATGCACCGCCAAAGGCCGCAGTCCCGCCTTCACGGCAAGATAAAGCATATAGGTGCTGTCGGTTCCGCCGCTTGTTCCTATAACGCAGTCATAACGATTATTTTTCCCGTTTTTTTTAATTTTTCGAATAAGCTTTTCGCGATTTTTTTCACCCTGTTCGTTCAGTGGATACATTTTTTCCATCAAATCGTGCATTTTGCAAAACTGGCAGACGCCGTTTTCATCAAAAACTATTTCCGGAATAGTTGTATCACAGACACACCTCGTACAAATGATTAAAGGAATTCCCTCATTTTTATCATAGAAATGGCATTTTTCAGATGTTCCTCTTGCTGTCTTTTCCATATATTTTCGTAATGAGAAGGAATAGTCGATACGTAGTACTTGCCCACCGCTGTTGCTTTTTATTCAGATAGCAATGTGATCGGGGACTCCATTTTCGCTACGCTTCGCTATGCGCTCAAATGGCAGTCCCCGCCCACATTGCTTCAAAAAAGCCGTGGGCAGTTACGTCGATACATATCAAAAAACCTCGACCATTATATTACTTTCCTTCTTCCATATCAAAAAGCATGGCAAAGAGCAAAAACATGAAACCTGTAATCAGGAGCAATGCGGCAAATATTGCCCTGGGAGCCGTTACTTCCCATCCTCCGTAAAAAAGTTTGTCTAGCACTAAATAAAGACTGATCAAAAAACCTATCGGAATGAGTAAAAAAGAGAGATAATAAAAAAATACGAGTGGATGAAAATTGAGATACAGATATTTAAAATTGAGCCTCCAAAAAAAATGTCGAATCAGCATGGGGGAAACTTTTAAAACATAGCGGACACTTTTTATTTGAGATTGTTTTTCTCCAGGAAGATAAATAGCGGTTCTTGGCACGTCAATTATTTTAAAACTGTAGGCGTTGAGCCGTATTAAAAAATCCATCGGATACCCATAGCCCTTCCATGCCTTCCTCCAATCAACGATATCAATCGCCTGTTTCGTTATAGCGGTGTAGCCATCAACAACATCCATGGTTTTGTAATATCCTGAGGCAATTTTCGTAAGAACCGTAATTATCCAGTTTCCCACCAGCCTTATTTTTGGCATTTTTTCCAAAGTATCTTCAATTCTGCTGAGTAAAAAACGATTTCCCTTGGAGTAATCGGCCTTCCCGTCAATAATCGGATCGATAAAATGCGTTACTTCGTTTAACGGCATCTGATAATCTCCTCCAACCACGACCGTAATGTCATTATTTTCTTTGCTTGACCGAAGATAGCCCGTAATAATGGCTCCACCCGGACCTTGCTGATCTTTGTGGATTATTAACTCAATTCGTTTATCTTTTTCTGCGCACGAAAGAATAATCTGATTTTGCTTGTCAGCGCTTTTATCATCAACAACATATATTTTGTCAATTATGTCCGGAACGTGTTCGAGCGTTGGCTTGATGAGCCTTTCTTCATTATGCGCCGGAATGACAAGGGCTATTTTCTTGTTTCTATACATAGGATTAGATTCATTTATTTAATCTTAATAGAGACAACTTCAATACCAAGATTCCGTTCATCATCATTGATGCCAAATTCTTTAGGAATAAAAGTTGATGAATTAATTTTAATTTCATTAATTTCTTTCATTTTTGGATCGATCGCGAAATAATAATCACTATCCTATATCATTCTCCAAAGGGCTGTGTCCTCCTGTTTTAAGAACCACATATTCAGCTTCATCTGTCAGCGGCAACTCTAATTGAGCGATAACGCCATTGCCATTTGTCCAGATTTGATCTTCATAGAAATTAGTAAGCGGATAATTCGCAGGTCTGATAATTCTTGTAAAAGCATTGTAGCGACTTATCTTATAAAGATAGAGATTTGTTTGCCTGTGATAAAAAAATAACCTTGGTATCCTGGTGGATGGATGTTCAAAAATGCCTTGTTTGTAAGAAATAATATTCACTGTTTCCAAATGAGTATTAGACAAAGGTCCATTAGAAAGCACAAAAATATCGTTAAAATTATCCAAAAAATTATTGATCAGATCTTTGTTGGCAAGCTCTTGTTTCGTTAAAACAAAAACATTAAGTCCGAAATAATAAGTGAGCGGCGTGGTAATTTCGTTATCGCTAAAAGTTGACAAAAGCAAATCTTTTTCATCCATTTGCGTTGCAATCAGTTTAAGCGACTGATTGGAGCCGTCTGCTTCTTGCCCCCGAAGCTGAAACGTGGTATAAAAAATAGAATAAACTAATAAGCATGTTATCAACAGGTATCCGAACCATCGTTTTATTCTTTTTTCTTCCAATAAATAACCTCCGTATAAGGCCACGAGCAAAAGAAAATAAACCAAAACTTCGCTGAAAAGATATCTTGAGGCATAGTATTGATAGTTTATAGATATCGAACCAATTGCTTTTAATAACCAAAAAAGCAATAAAATAACTAAAAAAAGGAAAAAAGAAACCTTGTGCCACTTGCGTATCTTGTTTAACCCCAATAAAAAGAGCACGACGCCAAAAGGGGTAAGATATAACATTGTAATATAACTGGAGGAGGTCTGAAGATCGATGCCCGAGTGAAAAGCCTGATAAAGATTCCAAGGAATCAATAGTACTATCAAAAGCGCCAGCAAATTAAAAAGATGCGGCAACAATCGATTCATAATAGATTTTAATCTTTGATGAAATCGTATAGCTATAAAAGGCATAGCAAGCGTCAAAATAATTGCTAATACTATTTGCGTAGTCGGATTAAAGACAAGTAGTCGACCTAGTTCTAGGCGATAGATATCACGAGAATAGGTAGGAGAATAGTTAAGGCCATAGATTATAGAAAGAAAATAGCTCAAAAAAACAAAAAAATAATAAATAATGAGGTGTTTTTTGGATGTATAGTCTGTAACGTAGATGAGCGTGAGTAAAAGTAATAAATAAAAAATAGGCATATAAAGAAATCCCGCAATATGAACGAAAAAAAGATTAGAAAACGAAAGCAAAGATAAAAATAAATAGATTTTACTCCATTCACCTTCTTTTGTTCTTTTATAATAGCGAAGCAAGTAATAAAAACCCAAGGATGAAAACGCGACAGAAACTATTTCAGAAAGCGGAAATTTAGAAAAAAAGGAGAATAAAGGATTTGTTGCTAAAAATAACGCAATTAAATAACCAGGCAATTTTTTACGCCCTGATATTTCATAAGCAATTAGAAAAAAGGCTACGATAGAAATAAGGGAAAAGAAAACAATTGAATAAACTCTATTGTCAGATCCTAAAATTTTTCCAAAAATGGCCATCCAAATCGGATGGAGCGGATAAAATTGATAAACATATTCGAATTGAGATTTATTTGTAGGATAAATCCCCAAATGATAATGATTATAAGCATCGTATAGTTTTTTTTCAGACGCTGATAACTTGGTCCAAAGATTATTTTTAATAAAAGTGGACCCTGTTCTTTCATACGTTGAAGACATATTCACGTAAAGACCCTCATCTTGTCCTCCCATTACATACAGGTATGGTTTTGCATTAAAAAATACGGCGATTAAAAGGATAAGCGTGATGTAGCGATCAAATCGCCTGTCAGCAAGGACGATCTTGCAATTGAAAATTTGTAAAAAGAGCACGGTTAAAAAAAAACCGGAAATTATAGCATATATGGAACTAAAATGGTTTAAAATAAGAAGTAATACCGAGGTAATACTTGTTGAAAAAATAAATAAAATCAGTGTTTCAAATAAACCAATTTTACAAGGATGCTTTTGGCCGCCTGTTGCAAGGGAGGCTGCCTCAATTTCGGTATTTGACATATCTTTTTACTAATGAATTGAAAATATTGAAAGTACTTTTTGGATCGACTCATCTGTTATATTTCCGCATATCGGCAGGCTCAAAATTTCCTTGGCCGCTTGTTCGGTAACGGGAAAATCGCCTTCCTTGTGTCCGAGAAAAGCGTAAGCCTTCTGTAAATGCAGAGGAATAGGATAATGAACCCCGCATTCTATTTCATTTTCTTTGAGTTTTTGCATCAACTCATCCCTTCGCGGCGTTCGAATGACATACAAATGATAGACATGCTTCCCATAGTCGGCCTCAATCGGAGGAATAATGTCCGCGTGGCCTTTCAAACGCTCATTATTTTTTATGCCTTTATTATAGAGAGCAGCCGCTTGTCGTCTCCGCTCGGTCCATTTTGGAAGATGTTTCAATTTCGTATTTAAAATCGCTCCTTGCAACCCATCCATGCGGTAATTCGTTCCTATGCTACTGTGACTGTATTTTTCACCTTTTTTTCGACCATGATTGAGTTTTTCACGAATTTTTTCGGCTATTTTTTCATTTTTCGTCACCACGGCTCCAGCGTCGCCATACGCGCCAAGATTTTTCCCCGGGAAAAAACTGAAACATCCGGTTTCTCCCACTGGAACCCGATGCCCCTTATATTCGGCTAAATGCGCCTGAGCGCAATCTTCAATAACCGCCAAATTATGTTTTTTAGCGATTTCAAGTATCGAATCCATGTCGGCTACCTGTCCATACACATGCACGGGAAGGATGGCTTTTGTTTTCGATGTAATGCGCTTTTCGATATCATTTGGATTGATGGTAAAAGTAGTATTTTCTATTTCAGCAAAAATAGGAGTTGCTCCGACATTAGACACGGCTTCGGCGGTCGCGATAAAAGTGTGTGAAGGAAGTATTACCTCGTCTCCTTGTCCGATTCCATACGCGAAAAGAGCAAGCTCCAAAGCCGTGGTTCCATTGCTGCATCCTACGCAAAACGAAGATTCGCAAGCGCGAGCAAAATTTTCTTCAAATTCTTTACAATATTTACCCTGGATAAAAGCACAATCATTGATGACATTTCTGATAGCCTCATCCAGTTCATGTTGTATGCTTTTGTATTGTGTTTTTAAATCAACAAATGGAATCATTATTTTTACATTAACTGTTTATGAACCTCTGATACATAAGATTTCGTTACGAAAATCGCAGTAATAAAAATGTTTTTCTTAAAGTTCCATAAATAAATTTTCATTTTCAGTAGTGAGCAATCGTTTTCGTCAAAATTTAATCAAGCTCGAGCGTATAGACTTTTTGTCCATCTGAGTATACAAGTTCTGAGACCTTTTTTACAACTTTTGCTGGATTTCCCATCACTACAGAATTCGGCGGCACGTCTTTTGTAACGACAGAGCCGGATCCCACAAGCGCGTTTTTACCAATGATTATTCCGGGCAAAATTGTTACATTCGCGCCTATTTTCGCGTTTTCACCTACCATTGCTCCTTGCAGTTCGTCTTTTACCCGCTCGCCGCGCGGATATTTCGCGTTGGTAAAACAAACTTTCGGGCCAATCCAACACCCTTTTTTAAGATGGCAAAACTCCGGTATAAACACTCCTGAATGTATCCGTACTCCATCTTCTATTATTACATGGTGTTCGATATTGGAATAACTTCCGATGCTTACATTATTTCCAATGGTATTTTTTTCCCGAATTAAAACAAAATGACCTGTTCGCAGGTTCGTTCCAATAGAATTTCCCGCATATATAATGGCATGTGATCGAATAATGCCATCCTTTCCAATCACGGTTTCGAGTGGCATGCCTTGAAGATTCAACATGTCGGCGTCTTTTAGCGGCACGCCGATCTGGCACCACTCTCCAATAATCACATTTTCGCCTAATTGTACGTTATCGAATATTTGCTGCGTCATAATCAATGAAAATTTCAGTACGTGTTTTGGATGAAAGGAAAATGCTCTCGGCGATGAGAAGCGATTTTAATCCTTCCGATCCAGTAATAAGTGATGCGATATTTTTCTTATGCAGTAAAAATTTTACGATATCTTGATATAATTGACAATGATTCGTGAGGTATTTTTTGCTATCTTCAAGTTCTGGTTTTTGTAGGCCTGAAACTTCCCAAATATCAAAAACATTCAAGTTATTTCCTCCAACCTTCACGGTGCCCTTGTCTCCGAGAATGGTAATAGATCCTTCAATATTTTTGAGCGCGGCGCACGTTGTAATTTCCATGTTTCCAAAAATATTATTTTCAAATTGAAGAATCGCGAGCGCGGTATCCGGAGCTTCAATGGCATGGTTGAGAATTGCTGTTTTTGCCACGACCGAAACGGGTTTTCCAAGCATCCATTGCAAAAGATCAATATGATGAATGGCTTGATTTAAGACCACTCCGCCATCCATGCTCATAGTCCCGTACCAATCATTGCTGTCATAATAATCTTGCGGTCTGTTCCACCGCACCGTTATATTACCCATAAGAATTTTTCCGAGGAGCCCCTTGTCTATGGCCGATTTCAGCTCTCGAATCGCTGGAGAATAGCGATTTTGTTTCACTTCAAAAAGAGATCGTTTTTGTTCGCGCGCCACGTCATTCATTTTTTTCGCGTCAGCGACATTGAGAGCCATTGGTTTTTCGCAGAGGACGTGCTTTCCCGCCTTGAGGGCTGATAGCGAAAGAAGGGAATGAAGCCCTGACGGCGCGCAAATTACCACCACGTCGATTTCTTTGCTTTCAATTAAATCGATATAATTTTTATATGTATGCGGAATGGAGTACTGTTTTTCTATCTCTTTCAAGCGTTCTCCATTGATATCCGAGGCCGCAACGAGTTTTGCCTCGGGGATTTTTATAAGAGACTCCGCGTGGCGGTCAAATATTTTTCCGCAACCTATAATTCCAAAGTGTAAAAATTTTTTCATGTGATATTTTTTTAATGCTCAATTTCTATGCTTATCGATTACCGCTTTTAATGAGTGAAAACTTGAATTTTTATCTAACGGGGAAAATTATCTCCCAAAACAGATGTATTTAAATCCTTCTTTTTCCACATCTTCTCTTTCGTACATATTTCTTCCGTCAATGATAATTCGTCCCTTCATGGTATTTTTCAGTTTTTCAAAATCGAGTATGCGAAATTCATCCCATTCGGTCATGATTGCTAAAACATCAGCGCCTTGGCAAGCCTCATAGGCATTTTTACTGTAAAAAATACTTCCCTTTTCAATGGATTTTTTTGTACTGTCGAAATTTTTTGCGTTCATGAAGTTTTTTACGCCAATCGATTTTTTTATGTCAATAAAATTCATGGCGCCGATGGATTTTTTCGCATTTTCTTCGGCAACGGGATCAAACACTTGTATTTTTGCTCCTTCGGCTAAAAGTTTTCCAATAACGAAAATAGAAGGCGCCTCGCGTATATCATCCGTTTTTGGTTTGAATGATAAACCCCAGACGGCAACTACCTTCCCTTTTAAAGTACCAAGGACTTTTTTTATTTTTTCAAACATCAATCTTTTTTGGTGATTATTAACTTCATCTACCATGGCGAGGATGCGAAATTTGTAATTACGCGTCTTTCCTGTCTGAATAAATGCCCTGACATCTTTTGGAAAACATGAGCCTCCATACCCAATCCCCGCATGGAGAAATTTCGGGCCTATTCGTTTATCAAGGCCTATTCCTTTCGCTATTTCCTTTACGTCGCCACCAATGAGGTCGCAGAAATTAGCTATTTCGTTCATAAATGAAATTTTTGTCGCGAGAAAGGCGTTGGACGCATATTTAATAATTTCCGAGCTTCGAATGTCCGTAATTACAATCGGGCTACCGACGCGAACAAGAGGTTCGTAGAGTTTTCGGATTATTTTTTTCGTCTGTTCTGTTTTAAGTTTTTCTTTTTCCGTTGTACCTTTACACAGTCCGATAATGATGCGATCGGGTACAATAAAATCTTTTACAGCCGACCCTTCTCGTAAAAATTCCGGATTCGAAACAACGTCGAATTCCTGCGTTTTTTCAGTGGACTTCCTCATGGTTTTTTCATGAACCAACTTTAATTCCCTTGTTTTCTTTTTTCTTTCAGCAAGAGATTTTTCAATCTCCTCAACAATCTGCTCGCTTGTTCCCACAGGTACCGTTGATTTATTCACAAAAATTTTGAATCCATTAAGGTATTTTCCAAAATCACACGCCACCTGTTTGACGTATTTGAGATCCGCTTCATGATTTTCACCCGCGGGCGTGCCGACGGCGCTGAAAACGATTTCACTTCTTTCTATGGCGTCTCGAATGTTCGTGGTAAATTCAAGCCGTTTTTCCTTAAAATTGCGCGCTATGAGTTCTTCAAGCCCTGGCTCATAAATGGGGATAATTCCTTTCTTAAGTTTCTGTATTTTTTTCGCGTCAATGTCAACGCAGACAACGCAGTGTCCCAGCTCTGCCAGGCAGGTGCCCGTTACCAGTCCGACATACCCCGTACCCACGACAGCGACTTTCATAAGGCTTTTTAAAGGCTCTGGATGCTATTGTAAGAGTTTCGCTCAAGTAAGTAAATATCCAAAAAATTTATCTCACAAAAAAAAGAACCCCTCGCTCCGACGTAATGTCGGAAGTGAGGGGTTCTTTGAAGTTTGATGTACGGATATGATCAATTTTTCATATGCGTCATTGTTTATTTCTCATGTCCATAAAGTGTCAAACTTTTAGAGGCTCATAGATATCTGATCAGTTGGAAGTCCTGTTGCCTTGTAGCCGTTCGTCCAGTCGGTCGTTGCGAGACCGTGACTGGTAGCCGAGCGATCAGACCAAACAGTGTTTCCGCTGACGCTGGCAGCTGCCGCGTTGGACGCGAAGCTTGTATCGTCCTGAACACGCGTACTGATGCTGTTATTCTGAGCACTTGTATCGATTGTGAGCGATCCCTTGACGATGTATGTTACCTTTCCTCCCGCGCTAATGGTATCAGCAGCGGAGAGAGTGAACGTAGCAACGTTGCTGCTAACCGCAGCAGTATCGAGAACAGTAGATTGATCAGCATAGTCATAGAGAGATAGTGTTCCAGGTGTAATTGAGGAACCTGCTACTTGTAGAGCTACCTGATAAAGATCCACTGCTCCATTCGCGTCGGCCGTTACATCGAAGCAGTAAAGGTTATTTGTACCACTCGTCGGCTTCGTTGAATTCGTAGGACAGCCTGAGGAAGTGGTATTCGTGGCAAATGTAGGAACAGTCTTGTAGAGCCCAACATGATTGCCGTTACTGACATCCAGGTCGCCTGAAGTAACCGAATCAATCACGCTGCTACCTGACGATTGACCTATTGCTTCAAATTCATCCGTCGCGTCCGTCGCGTCAAAGTCAATTCGGATTCGATCTCCGCTTATGGATGATCCGCTTTCGATAGTATCCGTGTCCATATAGACGGAGAACTCTACGGTTTTATCTTTTGGCACATAGAAGCTCATATTCGTGAAGTTTGCCAACTTAGGACTTGTTCCAGTTACGACTTCTTTTGAGCTGGTCACACTCTTGCCGTCTTTACCAGTATAGACAAGATACACCTGTTCAACGTCGTTCGTTGTTCCTGATGAAAG
The DNA here is from genome assembly GCA_016188705.1 of Candidatus Peregrinibacteria bacterium. Taxonomy (GTDB): domain Bacteria; phylum Patescibacteriota; class Gracilibacteria; order UBA1369; family JACRIC01; genus JACPHH01. Next base: position 50,389 of record JACPHH010000006.1, read on the forward strand.
ATTGGAAACAAGGTAGTTCGACTTAGTGATCATAAAGTCTTCATCCGTTGCCGTTGCCTTGAATTTCGATACAAGCACGCCATTGACTCCCGCTACTACCTTTGAATCAGTTACCACGTTGTCGGCATTGGCAATTACGAGACTACCGGCTGAGCTTACGGTAACTATTTTTGTCGGAGTAGCTCCTCCATTTGGACTGCCAGGAGTAACCGTGATGGCACTTCCATCATCTTTCTTCTGAGCAGTTACTGAGCTTACATCAAAGGAAAATCTATCATTCGTGCTGTTCTGTGGAGCAGTTGTCGAAAGTGAAGTAGCTCGTACTTCCAATTTTTCAGTGGCTCCAGCTTTTATGGTCCAAGTCAATCCAGAGAATGTCGCGGAACCAGTACTTGACACATTCTTTGTAACGGAAGAAATCTTGTTTCCGTTCGCGTCGTAAAGATCAACCGATGGAACAGTATCTTTCAAAGATTTACTATTATCGGTTCCTGTTGCTCCATAGGTTCCATCGACATTTTCATCGAAGTAACCTTGGAGTACTACATCCGTAACAAAAACATCTCCTGCCGTGCCAGCCGTGAAGGTAAATCCAACAGAAGGCACATTCGTTGAACCTTTAACAAAGGTGTCGGAAACCGGACTGGAAGCCAAACCAATCGTGAGACTGGCTGTCCTCACTGTCATATTGTTACCTTGAATAGCACTGGAAGGAACGATATCGGTAATATACGTACTACCTCCAGCGTCCACGTCCCTAATACCTTCCGTTTGGCTGACAGCTGCAAGTGTTACGTAGAATACTTCTGTACTGATAGCTGTTTGATTGGCAATATCCATCGTTACCGCGAGGTTTTTCGATGTTCCTGCCGCGAGCGTCCAGCTATCCGTAAAGTTCAATGTTTGACTAAGATCATCTCCCGCGCCCACTGAAGTGGTTGCAGTCAATTCTCTTGGTCCCATCAATGTATTCCCTGAATCAGCATCAATAATCTTGATGTCGGTAAAGTTAGCAACTGTAGAAGTACTATTCCAGAGATTCGCTGCTCCAGTCGTTGTATTCGCTCCAGCAGCCGTGATGGAAAGTGTCATTTTCTTTACATCGATATTTCTCTGCGTTGAAAGATTTAGCTTCATGAATGTGACATCTTTTCCATTCAAAGCCACATCCGCAGCAACTGGACCATTGAAAGCAATGGTTACCTGTCCTCCTTCAAGCGTAGAATTGGATGAGTCAGGCACGGTGCCATCTCCATCAGAATCCGTAGTTTGATCGCCATCATAGTTATTTCGACTAACCTGTGAACCATAACCATAGACGAGACCAACAGCGAGAAGATCCGTATCTTCTTCCATGTATACCTGAATCGTGTCATTCGCGTCGGCTTTAGAGCTTATATCAGCGTAGACATAAAAATTGCGATTATCACCCTTTTTAAGAGTATATGGCGTCGCGAGACTAAACGTCATGACATCGTCCTTGTTGACGGCGTCATCGGTCGCGATTTCCGTCGTACTCTGATAAAGTTTGAAGTTCGAAAGGTCAGCGCTTGCTGATACACTTCCCTTCACTACGAGGGCTACTTTCTGGAGAGTCATATCTTCATTGGCAGCCGTGAGTTGGAATTCAGCAATTTTAACGTTCGTTTCTCCAACTTTTGGATTGGAAATTGAACCATTCTTCGCGATTGTAATAGTTCCCGCGGTTGATCCGCTGATCTGCATGTATCCGCCAACGAGCGCACCACTTAGATTAACAGTTTCAGCGCTGGAGTCGATTTTATCAACCCCTGTAAATTCAAACGCATTCTGGTCTCCTGTCGTGGCACTCGTGCTCGTATCTGCTTTTACGCTAAGTTCCACAGATTCACCGGCGGGAACAGTTACTCCAAGGTTATTAAATTCAGCTTCATTGGTGTCAGAGCTTATTGACTTACCAGAAGTAAGACGCTCATCTCCATTATAGAGATAAACATTACTGAAATCATTCACTGAACCCACTCCCGTTCGGTGGAATACGAGCGACGATACCTTAACGTCAGCTTCAGCGCCTGCTGTCAAATTGACATTAAGAAATTTTACAGCTGTCGCGCCCTTTGGAATTGTATTATTAGCAACCACGGTTCCCATAGAAACCGTCAAATCACCAACTGTTACAACTACCGCGTCACAAGCATCACCCGCTCCATCGGCGTCAGTGTCTACTTGATCAGCATTTGCAACATCTGGACAGTTGTCACTGCCATCAGCAATATCATCTCCATCTCGATCTTCGTCCGTACAAGCATCACCTACACCGTCATTATCTCCATCTTCTTGCGTAGCGTTAGCAGTATATGGACAGTTATCGACATCATCCGCTACTCCATCGCTGTCACTATCTTTTACAACGACGTTGCAGCTTGCTCTTTCCGTAGGACTCTGAGCCATGACGGCAATCTTGGCAATCTGCGCCCTAGTTACGTTATCACTAGGACCAAAATTACCATTGCTATATCCATCAATCACGCTCCAGTAATATCCTGTTTCCACAAAACTTTCATACCAAGCTCCATCAGCGACATCCGGGAAGGTAGAACCCGCTCCGCATGTCTGCTCTGGAACACCAAAGGTATTTATAAGAATCTTCATGGCTTGCGCGCGATTTACAGCATCTCCAGGACCGAATTTCCCGGTTGGATTTCCTGCTTCATCGGCATATCCCATGACAATACCGTTCTTCGCAGCAGTTTCGACATACTGATAGTACCAAGCACTCGAAGATACATCATCGAAGCTTGGACCACCCGAGGTGTCGATATCATATTGTCCTGCTGTAACTGCTATCTTTACGAGTTCAGCTCGATTGAGTGTTCGATCAGGGTAGAAATAATCACCCTCATCGACAACTCCGTCAGCGACGAGCTGTTCCACGTAACTAAATGCCCAATGATCTTCAGGCACATCCTTGAAGCCAGCCAAAGCGATTTGAAGCCCCATAGTAGAAAGGAGCATCGTCGCCATGGAAATGCTGGCCAACATTTTTCGAATGTTCATAATCTTTGTACGTGTTAAGAAATAATTTTTTATAAAAATATATATATTTAAAAGTTAATTGTTTGATTATAAGCTTTATTTTAAAAAACATAATATTTTAGTTTTTTAAAATTCTATACTTTATTCTATACTTTGAATTTTTCACTTTCACCTAATTTTCAAGGGACGAAATTTCTGAGTATATATATAAGGTGGTCGATAGCAAAGTTTTCTACGCCTGTTTATGTTTGCATTGTATTAAACTCATTCCCTGTCAAAAAGTTTCATAAATCTCTTTGACAGACTCTATTATTAATGTCGTTCCCGTGTTACTTCATTTTATTCTGAGTCCCAACGGGACTCGAACCCGTGTTTTCGCCGTGAGAGGGCGATGTCCTAAACCGCTAGACGATGGGACCTCTCTTTACAGCCCCTTTACAGTCCCAATCAAATTACCTTAGCAATCAAGTTACCTTAGGCAGTTTATAGAATTCCCTTTTTTTTATCAAGGGTTTATAATGTAAAATTCGCAGGAGCATGCCTATTTTTCCTACTTATTTTTTCATTAGCCATTCTTTTATAGTTTTTTCTCATATTTTTGTCAATCGTAACTTGATTAATCAATTATTCTTTTTTATTTACTTTTAGACATTTTTTGAACAAGTTTTAAACAAGTTTTCTTATTACTTGATTAACCGTTCGATATATCACCCCGCCTTTTTTAGCTCATTTCTTCTTTCTATCTATTGAGTAGTCAAATTTGTTTATATATTTTTGATAAATTGATCATTCTTTATTCTTTTATTTTAGCCATAAAATGTACTATTATTTTATTTCCATATATTAAATAACGTTTGTTTATTTTTTTGATAACTTGATCATTTCATTATTGATGAATTCACTCATGCTTTTTTTGATTAGTCATTTTAGTATTTTTGTTTATTTAAAGTCATTTTTTATTAGTCATTTTTTATTAGTCAAATTCTTATTTACATTTTAATTTTTTATTTTATAATATCTATTTTAGAAACAGTCAAAACTTAAAACCATACCTGCCCACCGCCGTTACTTTTTATTCAAATAAAAATAGGACGGGGACTCCATTTTCGCTACGCTTCGCTATGCGCTCAAATGGCAATCCCCGCCCTATTTTTTCAAAAAAAGCGGTGGGCAGATACTTAAAACCTTGCATTTTCATAACTAAAATGGCATTTTTCAAAGGGTCCATTATCGGGGTCCATTATCGAAAATTAAACTGAAAATTATGACAGAAAATTACTATTCCATCCTTGGAATTGATAAAAATGCTTCCGACGATGAAATTAAACGGGCATATAGACGGCTTGCTCAAAAATATCATCCTGATCGCAACAGCGGAAACAAAGAAGCCGAGCAGCAATTTAAGAAGATTAACATGGCGTACGAAGTGCTTTCCGATAAAGAAAAAAGGGGAAATTATGATCAATTTGGAGAAGCGGGAGCCAATTTTGATCCTTCGCAGGGTTTTACTGGTCAGGGATTCGATTTTTCCGATTTCAATACAGGTTTTGGAGATATATTTGAATCATTTTTTGGATCTGGCACGCGTTCAAGGAAAAAAGGGGGCCAGTCAATGCGAGGAAATGATATCGAAGCCCTTTTAAAGCTCCGTTTTGAAGAAGCGGCATTTGGCACCGAAAAAGAACTCAAAGTGACCAAATCCGTCGTTTGTGAACGATGCAAGGGACAGGGCAATGAACCAGGTTCAAAAATAGTAACTTGTCAACATTGCGGTGGCAGCGGCGAGATTCGCACGGTTCGTTCGACGTTTTTAGGACAAATGGCGACATCCAGAGCATGCGACGTATGCAGAGGCGAAGGTAAAATGCCTGAAACGCCCTGTCGTGATTGCAATAGAGCCACGCGCGTACGCAAAACCGAGCATATTCGAGTAAAAATTCCGGAAGGCATTGATTCTGGCGCCACCATTCGTCTTTCCGAAAAGGGCGAAGGCGGCATGAAAGGCGGTCCCTCCGGCGACTTGTTTATTCACGTTGAGGTTGAACCTTCAGCCATCTATAAACGTAATGGATATGACATTTATAGCGACAAACATGTTCACGTTCTTCAAGTGACCCTCGGCGATGAAATTTCAGTGGAAACACTTCACGGACTCGTTCAACTCAAAATTCCAGCAGGAACACAAAGCGGAACTCTTTTTAAATTAAAAGAACGCGGCATAAAAAAGCTCCGCGCCAAGGGCTTAGGCGACCATTATGTTCGGATCATTATCAATATCCCCCTGAAATTGAGCAAAAAAGAAAGGGAACTCTATTCTCAACTTGCCTTAGAGGCCGGTCTCAAAGTAAAAACTGATGAAAGTCTTTTGAAACGCATGGGGTTATAAAAGAAACTTTTGAAAAATACCCTATTCATGGATAAGTTCTTATTCGATTTTTTTTCTTGCGCGCGCAAGAAGAATATAATAGATTAAAGGAGCCTCTGAAAAATATCTTTTCTACTGTACTTTGCAAATTTTGGCTGCAAATTCTTCACCGCTCCTCGACGTATCTTACATGATACGCCTTTGTCGCGGTTCAAAATTTTCGCACAAAATTTGCAAATTTCGTAACGAAAATCTATTTTTCAGAAGCTCCTAAAAGATGAATTAAAAATACGTATGGCAATAACACTTTCCTGGGACCTTTTTATCATTGTTTTTTTTACTGTCATTATTGCCTACAGTTTTATTATTGGTAAACACCAGACACTCAAAGTTATTATCGGTACTTATATTGCCGTTCTTACGGCTGACGGACTTGGAAATCTTATTCAACAATACGTTTTTGGCAATAGTCCCGCTCTGAAAATATTGCCGGCTGCTTATGAAGATCGAGCGCTCATTCTTTTAAAAATTTTTGTATTTATATTAGTAATAGTTGTTATCTCCGTGCGTGGCGGTTTTCATATTGATCTCCCTATTGAATCAACGAAAATCGGACAACTGCTTACCACGTTTTGTTTCGGGTTTTTGAACGCAGGGCTTATAGTGAGTACCATTTTGGTCTATGTGTCTGGTTTTTCTTTTGTGCAGGGCGCGTCGGACATCGCGCTCAGTCCGATATTTTCACTCTATCGGGATTCGCAGATGGTGCAAATTATGATTAATCATTATAATTTCTGGTTTTCTCTTCCCGCGATTGCCTTTGTATTTCAAAGCTTTGCCGGCAGAGATGAATCTTAAAAACTCATTCGGAAATAACCTTTTTACTGCAATGCTCAAATTTTGGCTGTAAACGATTTATTGCGCCTTGTTTTTTCCTTACCGAAATAGCATTTTTTTTAAGATGATGTATTTTTTCATTGAGGTTCTCTTGCTTTTTTCTTATTGGATTCGTACAATACGATGGCTGGATTTAAGGAAATATGGGTCAGTAGCTCAGTTGGTAGAGCGGCAGCCTTTTAAGCTGAAGGTCCTGGGTTCGATTCCCAGCTGACCCATAGAAAATTCTTTTAAAAGCTTGATGCGGTAATATCTTTCGTTTCTTTTATCAAGTGATTTTTTTATATAAATATCATCCGCGATCGTTTTTTCCTTGATTCGTTTTTCTATTTCGGTTATACAAACATAAGGAGGATATTTTTTTGATTAATCAACTTATGGAAAAAGGCTTACTGACAATCAATGAAGCCTCAAGTCTTAGTGGCAAGTCACCACAGACGATTCGGCGTCTTCTTAAACAAAAAAAATTAAAATTTCGCAGAAAAAGAACTCCACAGGGTTTCAGTTATTTTATTGATCGAAGCAGTATCGCTGATTATTTTGATCTTGATAGCGCTGATCAAACTTCTGAAATATCAGCAGAATCGGGTGATCATGTGGCAGCAAAGCAAGTCAATAATGAAACTACTCAGGGGAATGATACAACCTTGCAAGGTCATAGAAATGCCACTCAGATCAATAATAAAGCTGCTCAAGGAAATGATACAACTTTGCGAGGTCATAGAAATGCCACTCAAGTTAATGATGAATCGGGGCAAAACTATAGTAATGCCACTCAAGTCAATGATAAATCTGGACAAAACTCTGGCAAAGCTACTCAAATCAATAATGAATCGGGGCAAAATTATGGCAAAGCCACTCAAGTCAATGATGAAACTGAACAAAACTCTGAAAAATCCTCATCGGCATCTTCACAAACAAAATATGGTTTTTCTCATGGAAGAAATGATGAACTGAATGGATTAAACAGGATTCCAATGGAAGATATCATTGAAATCGATGCCAATGCTGATTTTGAATATAACGAAAGAGATCAAGCCTCGTCTGTTTTTTCTCAACCATTAAGCACTCCCCACGGAGAATCGTCTGTTTCGTCAGGAAGAAGCGCTCAAAATACGGCAGCAGGTAATCGCGCCGGTGGCGGCTATCACTCGACTGGATATGGAGCAGGCTCGAATCCCGCTCAGGAAACAGCTCAATACAGTATTGATTTTAATAAAACGATTCTTCAACTCATTAATCAGTACGATCGGATTCTTTCCCAACAAGAAGAAGATAAAAGAAAGCTTTTTAAGCTCCTGGAAGATTTTCAGGAAAGAGTAATATCGCTCGAATCCCGCATTAAACAACTTGAAGCTCCGAAAAAAAAGAAATGGTTCCATGTTTTTTAAAATATTTATTATCGATTTTTTTATCAATTCGCTATAGTGTTGGTGTTGCGTTTTTTTTTAAAAAAATTCTATGTCACGATTTTTTGAAACCACCCTTGAACAACTGAAAAAAGCCGCCAAAACCATGAAGCTTTCGCCTTCGGTTTTTACTATCCTTGAAGAGCCCCAAAGAATCGTTACGGCTCATATTCCCGTTACAATGGATAATGGTACTATCCAAATATTCCGCGGTTACCGAGTGCAACATAATAACGCAAGGGGTCCTTATAAAGGTGGCATCCGCTATCATCCGGATGTCAATATGGAAGAAGTAAAAGCCCTTGCTCTCCTCATGACTATAAAGTGCGCGGTGGTCAATCTCCCTTTGGGAGGCGGAAAGGGCGGCATTGAAGTAGATTCACATAAACTTTCTCAGCGTGAACTCGAAGCGCTGACTCGAGGTTACACTCGCCTCATGGCTCCAATTCTTGGCCCAAAAATTGATGTTCCTGCTCCGGATGTCTATACCAACGCGCAAATTATGGCTTGGATTTATGATGAATATTCAAAAATCACAGGCAAAGACTCTCCCGCGGTTGTTACGGGAAAAGCCGTTGGCAAGGGCGGTTCCCTTGGACGTGAATCAGCGACAGCTCAAGGTGGATTTTATGTTCTCATGGAATTTATACAAAAAATGAAAAAAAATCCAAAGGACATGACGGTGGTGATTCAAGGATTTGGAAATGCCGGCTCATTCATTGCCCGAATGGTCCATGACGCGGGCTTTCGACTTATCGCGGTTTCGGATTCCAAGGGCGGTCTTTACTGTAAAGGCGGTATTGATCCCGCCATAGCCTATTCATGCAAACGCGAATCTCACAGCGTTCAAAATTGTGAAATTGCCGGTATCGAATATACAAAGAAAGGGGAAGGCGTCTGCAAACGTATTTCCAACGCGGAACTTCTCGAACTTCCATGTGACATTTTGGTTCTTTCGGCGCTCGAAAATCAAATTACGGCTTCAAATGCCAAAAATATTCGCGCGCATATCATTCTTGAACTTGCCAATGGTCCGACTGACGCTGAAGGAGATATTATTCTTGAAAAACGCGGTATTACTGTTTTGCCTGATATACTCGCCAACGCAGGAGGAGTTACCGTGAGTTATTTTGAGTGGCTTCAGAATCTTCAAAAAAAACAGTGGACCGAAAAAATCGTCCTCGCAAAACTTAAAAAAACCATGGTGGAAGCTTTTAATGAAGTGTATGCTATGAGTAGAAAGTATAAAATAGGTCTGCGGCAAGGAGCTCTTATTACCGCGCTCAAACGTCTCGAAGATACTATTATTTAAATTTTTGTCATTATGTCCCCATGTGTATTTTCCTTTGAAGAAGGTCATAAAGACATGAAGGATGTATTGGGAGGAAAAGGCGCGAATTTGGCCGAAATGACCAATCTTGGACTCCCTGTTCCACCGGGTTTTACGATTACAACGGCCGCCTGTCTCTTTTTTTTACGTGAAGGCAAGTATCCTCAGGGATTTCAACAGGAGCTCGATATAAAACTCCACGAGCTCGAAATAAAAATCAGCAAACAGTTTGGAAACAAAGACAATCCTCTGCTTATATCCGTTCGGTCGGGTTCTAAATTTTCCATGCCGGGCATGATGGATACCGTGCTGAATTTGGGTCTCAATGATGAAACGGTGCAAGGACTGGTGGCAAAAACGAATAATGAACGATTTTGCTTTGACGCCTACAGACGTTTTATTCAAATGTTCGGCAATGTGGTACTCAATATGAATCATGAACATTTTGAAGAAGCAATGGATGAACTCAAGGCCGAAAAACGTGTAAAACTCGACACGGAACTTGACGCTAAAGATCTTCAGGAACTCGTGATTCGATTTAAGGAACTCGTGAAAAAAGATACTGGCAGAGTATTTCCGATAGATCCAAAAGAACAGCTTCGCACAGCCATAGAAGCTGTTTTTCATTCCTGGAATAGTAAGCGGGCGAAGACCTATCGCACGCTTCATGCTATTCCGGAAGACCTTGGAACCGCGGTAAATATCCAAGCCATGGTATTTGGAAATATGGGCGAAGATAGCGGCACGGGTGTTGCCTTTACCCGAAATCCTGCCACTGGTGAAAATGTTTTCTATGGCGAATTCCTTATGAATGCTCAAGGTGAAGATGTGGTGGCGGGTATCCGAACGCCTCTTTTCATTGAAGAACTCAAGAAAAAAATGCCACGTATTTACGACGAACTTGTGGTGATTCGTAAAAAACTCGAATACCACTATCAAGATATGCAAGATATTGAATTTACCATCGAAAATGGACGACTCTTTATTCTTCAAACCAGAAATGGCAAAAGAACGACTCACGCCGCGGTGAAAATCGCGGTTGACATGGTGGACGAAAAGCTTATTTCTCGTGAAGAAGCGGTTCTTCGTATTGATCCCAAACAGCTGAGTCAGCTTCTTCATCCTTCGATTGACCCGAAAGCGCAAAAAAAAATTATTGCGAAAGGGCTTCCCGCCTCTCCAGGCGCAGCATCGGGAAAAGTTGTTTTTACCGCTGATGAAGCCTATCAATGGGCGGATCGAGGCGAAAAAGTTATTTTGGTGCGCAAAGAAACAACGCCGGAAGATATTCACGGAATGCATGCGGCTCAGGGAATTTTGACAGCAACAGGAGGCATGACTTCTCACGCGGCTGTAGTCTGCCGAGGAATGGGAAAGTGTTGTGTCGCAGGTTGTAGCGATATAACGGTTTCAAAAACGAAAAAACAATTTTCTGTTGAAGGGATCACAATTCAAGAAGGCGATATTATAACCCTGGATGGAAGCACTGGTGAAGTTATACTTGGAGAAGTTGCCACCTTGGAACCGACTCTTACGGGCGATTTTCGTGTTCTTATGAAATGGGCCGACACGTTTCGATCTTTGAAAGTGCGCGCCAATGCTGATACGCCCATAGATGCCAAAAAAGCCCTCGAATTTGGCGCTGAAGGCATTGGACTTTGTAGAACCGAGCATATGTTTTTTAACGAAGAACGCATTAAAATCATGCGTGAAATGATACTTTCCACAACTGAAATTGCTCGTCGCAAAGCTCTTTCCAAGCTTTTGCCGTTTCAAAAAGGAGATTTTATGGAAATTTTCCGTGTCATGGATGGCCTGCCTGTAACGATTCGTCTTTTGGATCCGCCATTGCATGAATTTATGCCGGAAAAAGAAGAACACATTGAGGCGCTTGCCAAAGAGATGAATATAAGCGTGGTGGATCTCAAGGATGTTATTTCAAAGATGCATGAAGTCAATCCCATGCTGGGGCATCGCGGTTGTCGGCTTGGAGTAACCTATCCGGAAATTTATGAAATGCAGGTTCGAGCCATTTTGGAAGCGGGTATCGAAGTATCGGCCGAAGGAATACAACCGTTTCCCGAAATCGAAGTTCCTCTGGTAGGCCATGTTCGAGAGCTTCAAAAAATAAAAAAACGTATTGAATGTATTCTTGATGAAATCCGTGAAAACGTGAAATTTTCGATAAAAATCGGCACCATGATTGAACTTCCCCGCGCCTGTTTAACGGCTGACGATATTGCGCCGGAAGCTGATTTTTTCTCTTTTGGAACGAATGATTTAACGCAGATGGTTTTCGGGCTGAGTCGGGACGATGCCGGAAAATTTTTACCGAAATATGTGGAAAGCGGCATATTGAAGCGTGATCCGACGGAAAGTATTGATCAAAAAGGCGTTGGACGATTGATGCAGACGTGTGTTGAATTAGCGAGAGGGGTCAAATCTGATTTGGAAATCGGTATTTGCGGCGAGCACGGCGGCGAGCCAGATTCGGTACAATTTTGCCATAGAATCGGTCTTAATTACGTGAGTTGTTCTCCTTATCGAGTGCCTCTTGCCCGACTTGCCGCCGCCCATGCCGCCCTGATTGAAAAAGCCCAATATGAGAAAAAAAAAGCCTCATTCGGCCATCAGAAAAAAAAGGAAATGACCAGTTTGACGTTGTAAAATAGCAACAGGATGCCGTTTATAGAAAAATATCTTACTGATAGTTTTTTCTATCTAACTATAAAAAACGACTGAATGTACTTTTTTCTGTGGCTGGATAGAGGATGCAAGAAGTTGGTTAATAAGCTTCAGTTTTCGTGATTTTTTTAAAATAATGCATGAAAGAACGATATCTTCAGACTGTTATTCATGAAGACCTCAAAGAAAAAATGGTTTTTCTCGGCGGACCAAGGCAGGTAGGAAAAACGACTCTTGCCCAATCAGTCGGTTTTTCCTTTGCGTTATAAAAATTTAATGGTATAATAAATAGATAATTTTTCAAAAAAAGAAAAATAAAAAGTATTCCATGAAAAAAACTTTTTGTTCTGGATTGGGTGTTTTTCTTTCCATCGCTCTGACTTTTGTCCTTGTTTTGAAATTTGATTTTGTTTCTTTTACCAACGCTAAACAATATAGTGCAGGCACTGTTCTTACCGCGGATACGACTGACACGGAGGACGTTGTTATTCCAAGTGGATACGTTCTTACCATGCAGGGCGATATTACCTGGACCATTCAAGGAAATTTAGTCGTGGATGGCACATTGATTATTGACGATGATGAAAATAAATCTAGCTATCCAATCTTGCGTGTCCAAGGCGATTTGAATGTCTCCTCCTCGGGAAAAATTAACGCGGATGGCTATGGATATGCAGGTGGCGCTAAAGAAAAAAATGGCAGCGGCACTTCTCCAGGTATCTATCAAAGTAACTCGGGCGGCGGCGGCGGTCACGCAGGCAAAGGCGGTAATTCCTCCAAAGGCGCCTCAGGCGGTTCCACTATTTATGGCTCTACTCTTGCTC
>JACPHH010000033.1 GCA_016188705.1 Candidatus Peregrinibacteria bacterium
AAGGAAAAAGCGTATGACCCCTTTTTTTCAGATGGCAATGAGTGGCCACCATTGTACTGGATTGTAAAACTCACGGTGGTCGGATAGAATACAGGCGTTATGTCTCTTTAGAAAATTCCAATACATATGTTTACTCCCGCACATTGCAAAGTTCTGTTTCTTGCCGCTGGGCGCAGTAAAAGAATGGATCCGCTTTCTGATAAAAATTTTTTAGAATTTCTCGGAAAGCCTCTTATTGAACATCAGTGCAACGCTCTCAAAAATGCAGGTTTTCAGGATTTCATTCTTATTGGCGGAGCGCACAATTTAGCTCGGCTTAAAGCCTTCGCTGACGCGTTTTGTCGCAAACATCATGTGAGTATGAGTATCACGGAACAAAAAAATCTTGAAACGGGAATGGCCGGCGCCGTTCTCTCGGTTCGAGATTTCGTTCAGGATGAGCCGATATGTATAGTAAGCAGTAATGACGTGGTGGATGAGAGCGCTTATCAGCTCCTCAGTGATGCCGCTCAAAATAAAGATTTTGACAGTTTTCTTATTGGAAAAAAAGTATCGCGGTATTTTCCTGGCGGATACATGCAAATTAGAGAAAATGACAAAATTCTTGGACGCGAAGATGGTCACTTGGCTGGGCAAATACAAAAAATCGTTGAGAAACCTGGACAAGGCAATGAACCGAGCGACATGGTGAATCTTGTTTTACATGTCCACAAAAAACCACAAGTTCTTTTTGACTTTCTTGCTAAAACTCAAAGCGCCAAAGATGATCTTTATGAAGTGGCCCTCGACAATATGATTCAAAGCGGTGTAAAAATGATGGCGGTTCCGTATGAAGGTTTTTGGCAGGCAATTAAATATCCGTGGCATGTTTTTTCGGTCGCGAAGCTTTTTTTTGAAAAATCGGTACGAAAAATTCATTTTGAAGCGGTAAATACGAAAATTTCTCAAAATGGTTCCGATGCATACGGAAACGTGTCCGATTCATCTGGAAGTCATTCCATCAAATCTGGTGATAAAAACCTGAAAAATATTCTCGCGGACGGTGTATGTATTGCCGAATCTGCAATCATAAAAGGTGATGTTATTATCGAGGAAGGTGTGCGGATTTTTGATGGCGCTGTCATCAATGGTCCCGTGTACCTTGGAGCGAATACGATTGTGGCGAATCACGCGCTGGTTCGAGATTCGTACATCGGCCGTAATTGCGTGGTTGGTTTTTCCACGGAAGTCGCGCGAAGTTATCTTGGAAATGACGTCTGGATGCACACGAATTATATTGGAGACAGTATTATTTCGGATAATTGTTCGTTTGGTTCCGGCGCGGTTCTCGCGAATCTGCGTTTGGATGAAAAAGCTGTTTCAGTTGATATTCAAGGCAAAAAAGTTGAATGCGAATCGAATAAAATAGGAGCTATCATCGGCGCGAATGTTCGAGTCGGGGTTAATACGAGCATTATGCCCGGTGTAAAAATTGGCTCAGAATCCTTTATCGCGTCGGGAATCGTGGTGAGTCAAGATATTCCGGAAAAAAGTTTCGTTCGCGGAGTTTGGGATTTAAAAATAAGCGAAAATCGAGGAGTTATTGCGCCGGACGCGAGAGAAAAGATGCGAAAGAAAATTTAAATTTTAGGAACATTGTTTGCGAAATAACTTTTTAATGGACCAATGAAACTTTCTGTTATTGTCGTCAATTACAATCAAAAATATTTTCCAAAAATGTGTTTGGAGGCTATAAAAAAAAGCCAAGTGAATTTTCCGTATGAAATTATTTTTGTCGACAATGCTTCATCAGACGAAAGTATTGCGTTTTTACGCGAAGCAGCTGAAAAAAAAGAAATAATTCTCATTGAAAGTCCGGAAAATCTCGGCTACGGATCTGCCAATAACCTTGGAGCAAAGGAGGCGAACGGCACATACCTTCTTTTTATGAATCCCGATGTTTCGGTGAATGAGGACAGTTTACAAAATCTGGTCGATTTTATTGAATCGGCAGATAGTGAAGTGTTTGCAGCCGATTCGATCATCGCCAACTCGCGTCCCGAAAAAATCGGTATTTTGGGCCCGAAAATTGTCTACCACAACGGTCAAATTCAGGAATCCTGCCGTCGTTTCATGACTTTTACCGACCTCGTGATTAAACGCACTCCTCTTAAATATTTACCGCGCTTTCGAAAGAGACTTTCACGATATATTATGTCGGATTTTGACCATGAATCGACTCAGGAAGTGGATCTCATCGTGGGAGCGTGTTTTCTTTTTCCAAAGGTTGTTTTTGAAAAACTCGGCTGTTTCGACGAACGTTTTTTTCTTTTCATGGAAGATTTCGATCTTTGTCAAAAAGCGCATCAAGCAGGCTACCGAGTTGTTTATTTTCCAAAAACAAGCGTGACACATTTTCATAAACGTCTCAGCGATGGCGGACTTTTATCACTCCCTTTTAAAAAAGTTTTTTGGCATCACCTTATGTCAAGCGCCAGATATTTTTGGCGCTGGCGAAATGTTAAGGAGCTTTGAACATTTCGTGGCCGACATGGTAAAATTGCAGTAGATGGTACGTTTTTAAGAGGTTCCTTAACCATCTTTAATTTTGTCGCCGCCAAGCAATAAATTCTCTTCTTATCTCAGGATCAAGATTCTTGTGTTCAAATGTTGTAGGTGATGGAGAATCGCCTGCGAGTTCGCGGTATGTTGCCAGAGATCGCGAAATTTCCGCCTCAACAGCTTCGAGTATTTCAAAAAGTCGGGCCGATTCGGTATCTATTGACCTTAGGTCATCAAGAAATGGGGGAAAACAAGTTTTAAGTTGTGTTGCTATGCTTCTAAAGCTTTCCACTATAAAAGGGAAGTATAATTCGACCCCTTCTTCTATTTTTTCACATTCTTCTCTTATTGCAGATGTTTCTGGCAAATCGAGGGCTTCCAGATATTTTTCTATATTATTTTTAGCTGCTTCTATTCGGTCTGTTCCCTCTTGCCTCTTTTTTTGTATTTCCGTTTTTAAGGCAACCGCTTTTTTTTTATTTTTTTTACTGGCGAAAAAACCTTGCGGCGTACTGGCCCACTCTGCTGTTTCAGTTTCAATATTGTGTGTCAACTCCTGCAAGTAAGATATAAGCTCATTTACTGTGCGAATGACCAAAGAATGATTGGTCATAAAAGTTTCTTCTTTTCCACGTAATTCTGATAATCGTTTCCTATCTTCAGTCAGTCGATCGACGAGGGAATCATTGAGTGGAATAAGTGATATTCTTTCAATATCTCCAACTGTTATTGTTTCAAGATTAATGGTTGCGGTTTGACCTGTTTCAGATGTAACTATTTCAGATGTGGCTGCTTCAGATACTGGTCCCTTGAGTCGATTTTTTAAAGTTTCAATTTCATTTCTTTTTTGCGTAATCTCTCTAAAAGCATCTTGAAATGAGATACGTCCAACGGTATTGAGATGCTCACATCTTTGTCTTGCTGTTTCAACTCCGCCTTGAGGATGAATGTGGCGTAACCCCACTCTATTATCAACAATCGGCATAAGATCAAGACTCCTGCTCTCTGCCATCAGCACCCCTGATCGATAGCCAACGACCGCGATAAGCTCGGCTGCTATCAAACCCATTTCATCTTGAAGAGCGGCTGTTAGTTTTTCATTTGCAGTAGCCCCGTTATGAAAGGTGATGGATCCTCCTTCTACTTTGGCGCTCTCTAAATATTGAAGTCTGTCATTCCAGTGCATCACATCCAAGAAGGATTCCTCCGTCATTCCTAGTTTTTCCCATTCATCTTTTCTCCAAAGAGAAAGTAAGGCGAGACTCGGCATGACGCACTCTGTATCACGTTTATCCTCTAAAATTGATACAAGATAACGTTGATATTGATAAAAAGCTTCACTGTATATTCTTGATTCATCATCATCTGTTGTCCCTTTGAAAAATTTCATAGCTTGGGCAAACGTATGTCTATAATTTAAGAAAACACCCGCTTTATGACGATCGATTGCTCGGATCATATAAGGATCATTACCACAATTTACAGGAGGATGAGCTACAAGCTGTACTAACTTTGTCATTGCTTGTATTCGAATTTCTCGTTCTTTTTTCTCAAGCGTAGGGATTTCGGCGAACAGCGTTTCCAAAAATGTTTTCAATATTCCATTTTTTCCTGCTGATTCGCATATTTTACGATATTCTATTCTGAGATCTCTGTAATCTGTCGTATGGTAAAAAGCTTCAATGGAAACTGGCTCTACCTCAGAGGAAACTCGTTTGGCTTCAGATGAAATTGGTTCGGTTTCAAAGGAAGCTCCTTCGGGTTTAAGCGAGGCTGACTCAACTTGGGTGGAAATTGGTTCAACTTCAGTGGTCGTGCGGCGACTGGAAGCAAGCGTTCTTGCTTTTTTTTCTGCATAGTATCGGCCAAGTATTCTTTCTGTACTTGTTGGATGGAGTTTTTGTTCTTCACCGCTTTCCTTTTCTTCCTCAGTCCCTTCAAAGAAATCTCGTAACATCTCTCGAATACTTCTTCCGTTACGAGGGAACATATTAAGAGGGCTTTCATCGGGAAGTGCTTGACTCAAGAATCTAAGCCTTAAAATATTATCTGTGAAGGTTTTCCAAACATCCGTCAACAATGTTGGTATCGGTCTTTGATATGTTGTTTGCATATGCCCCTGTGAAGCTCGCGGCCTCTCTTCGAGCTCACTTATCAATAGTCTAAGAATATCTCTTCTTCTTTCATCTGTTTCTGCTCCTCTAGGAGAAAGAGTCTCAAGATAACGAGTGATAAAACTCATTGTTCCTACGCTTATGTCATATTCAGTGTCCGCGTTCCTTGCAAGTTCTTGCCGAAGCTCGAATTTTCTGATTACATATTCAATTATTGTACGTTCTTCCTTGTCCAGGTCCTCACGAGAAAGAGCATTTTGGCATGCGTTCAATGTCGGATACTTTATAAAAACTGCTCTAGCCCTTTCTCTGAGGGTTTCATTGCCATCAGGAACTCCTGTTCTCTCATCAGAGTTTCTTTCCATATTTGATAATTATTAAAAATAGACTATATTTAAACAAATTTATTCTTTTTTGTCAAATGTAATTTTTTACTGGTTGAATATTGGCATTTATTCAACATTTAACCATCTTTTTGTTGCGCTTCACTTTTGATTATACGTATTTCGTCATGAAATCATGTTATGTAAAAAATCCCATTTATCGCATATTTTTATTTTTTGCGCGCACTTTTCCCTCTTGTATCCATCGAATCACCTCGGGATACCATTTTTTCTCGAGAGTTTGGACTTTTTCTTTGAGGGTTTCAGGCGTGTCATTTGGCTCTACGGCAACTTTTTTTTGAAGAATAATAGGCCCCTCGTCGCATTTCTCCGTTACAAAATGAAAAGTACAGCCGGTTTCCTTGTCGCCGCTTTTGATCACTGCTTTGTGCACGTTTCCGCCAAAAAACGATGGGCCTGAAAACTTTGGAATAAGCGCGGGATGGACATTGATGACGCGATTTCGGTAGGTTTTAATAAAAACAGGACTTAAAATACGCATAAAACCGATCAAAACTATCAAATCGATTTCATTTTTCTTCAAAATTTCGAGCATTTCCCTGTCAAATTGTTCGCGAGTTTTACTTTTCGGATTGATAAAAATAGCCTGAAAACCCTGATTTCGAGCCCTTTCTAGCGCGTAGGCATTTTTCTTATCGCTTATGACGATTTTTAAATTTACATCCAGTTTTCCGATTTTTATTTCGTCAATAATGGCCTGAAGGTCGGTTCCCTTCGTGGAAGCGAGGACGGCGATGTTGAATGGATGGGGCATAAATATAAAGTAGCAACTCTAGGCAGTGTTTACGTAAAATTTTATGTGAACACTGTCTAAGGAACCTCTGAAAAACGTAACTTCGTAACGAAATTTTACCATGTCGTGCGAAAAATGTGAAAAGCGACGAATTTCGGGGTCCCCATTCTGGACTGAGCGAAGCGAGGGAAGAATGGGGTGAAGGAGGCGTATCAGATAAGATACGTTGAGGAGCTTTGAACATTTTGCAGCCGACATGGTAAAATTGCAGTAGATGGTACGTTTTTCAGAGGTTCCCTAACTCTACCAAAGACTCTGCCAAATAAAAAATGTTTTCGTCGAGATTTTGGCTACAAACTCAAGGCGGCGACACGAGCGACAGGGATGACACAAGCGAATAAGAAAATTTTTTTATTATTTTGTGGAATTTTTTCATAGTTCATTCTTAAAAAAATTGGATCATACGCAAATTTTTTTGAAAACATATGCTGGGAGGCGGGGGTTCGGAGCGAGTTACGCAGGCTGGTTTTCAAAAAGAGGCGAAAATGAGCGTTAAAAAATGCGTAGTCGATAGCATTTTTAGAGAATTTTCGTCCTTTTTGATCCAGCCGAGTATCCGAGTGACGAGCCCCCGCCTCCCAGCATATGTACTTTTTTTCAAAGGAAAAAGCGTATGATCCAAGAAAATTATTTATTTTACAATATTTTATTTATCTGTAAATATATATTATTTGCCTATTTTTTTTTATTTGCTATAGTGATTTGAAAACTTCCGATTGAACTTGACGGTTTGAAAAAAAGTTTTCACCACAAGATCTTTGAAAAATAGAAACAAATATAAAAGCTTGAAAAAGGCAGAGAAGTGAGAGTCGGTTCAAAAAACAAATACAAATATTTATAACCGAAAACTTTCCACTTCTCCCCTTTCTTAAGCTTTGTGATTGGCACCAGAGGTGACTGGCTGGTACCGTAAAACAAAAACAAAACGCTTTGTATTTTTGTCAGGTTGCCCTACCAACCCCTGTGGTCGGCAGGGCGCATACAAACATAAAAATACAATTAAAGGCACGTCTCCCAGGAGGGACGCGAAACTATCCGAAGCAAGGCTTAGGTTGTCAGAAGGAAAGTCACCTTCCCGCTCTGACAATTCATGTCAAACGCCCTCGGTTTGCTTTAAATTTTTTCATTTCAGCTTATCGATAGGGTATTGAATTGTCAGAAGTAAAGGGCCTCCAATTTTTGCCCCTCAAACATTGGAGGTCTTTTTTTGAAGGTTTTTTAGAAGCTTTTCCCGATTTTTTTAAACGTTTTTCAGATGAATCTTCTGAACGACTTCTTCATCAATGGAGATTTTGTGCGTCAGGATTTTTTTCATTGGGATTTATCACTCCCATCGGAACAGGAGGTTCGTTGTCGGTAACTTCTTCAACAGGCGCGGGAATCGCCGATGTGGCAGTAAGAGGATTTCCCACGAGATTTTTATTCATGGTTTTTTTCGCCAATTCGTATGCTTTTTTTTCTTTTTCTTCGTCAGTTTCTAATCTTTCATCGAATACAGCGTTATTTTCTGCGTCATTCCCGTGCGCCTGAGTGTCAATTTTTTGTTCGTCATTTTCGCCCCAATACATCGTGCGAGCTGGAAACGACATCGAAATACCAGTTTTTTCAAATGATTCATTGACCGCGAGCCTCAAGTTGGAACTTATGGTCCACCATTTACTCTTTGAATCAACCCAAAATCGCATCAAAAGATTTATATTGCTATCTCCCCATTCTTTTATAAGCACTACGGGTTCAGGTTCCTTGAGAATATGTTCATCGCTTTTCATTACATTCATGAGTATCTGGATCGCCTTCCTGAGATTCGTTGAATAATCGACATAGGTCATGACATCGAGGCGTCGAAACGGATTAGAGGTGTAACTTATGACGCGATTACTAAAAAGATCCGAGTTCGGCACGATAATTTTCGTTCCATCGAGCGCTTTGAGAATGGTGGCTCGACCCTGGATTTCCGTTATTTTTCCAAAAGCGTCTCCCACTTTAATAAAATCGCCGATGGTATAATTTCGCGTAATCATGAGAATAACTCCTGCGATAAAATTCATAATAAGATCCTTCATGGCAAAACCAATGCCGAAACCTATAGCCGCCACAATGGCGGTAATATCAATGCCCGCGACTTTGAGTCCAATCGTAAGGCCGAGTCCCATCACGGTCACATAGGTTGCTCTTCCTGAAAGAATGAGAATATCCTGATGTTCTTCGTCAAGATGCCGCGAAATGCGTTCGATAACCATTTTTCTGAATGTGTTGGCAAGGATCAACGATACGCCAAATACGACAAGCGCCGCGAACCAGTTATCGATTTTATCCCAAAGAACACTCAAAAGCTCCGAAACCGCTGTCTTGCTCTGCTCCGCTGTTTCAATCCCTTTTGAACCGATTTTAGTCGCCTGGGCGTAGACTTCGGGTATCATACTTTGACATAAAGTGTTCTTGACGAAATGCTATTATCTTTTTATTTTATCATTTTTCCTCTGTTTAAACAAGGTTTCATGTACTACAATAAAGTAAAATTTATTTTATCCGCTTTTTATGTCAATATTTTCTATCGCTGTTCTCATCATTGTTGTCCTTCTGGTCAGTATTCGTGAAATCAAAGAGTACGAACGAGGTATCAAATTTACCATGGGTCGCTACTCTTCAATCATGCAGCCTGGATGGAGGCTCGTCATTCCCGTGTTTCAGTCCATGCAAAAGGTTGACATGAGACTGAAGGCCGTTGACGTGCCGCATCAGGAAGCCATTACAAAGGATAATGTTTCCATCAATATCAATGCAGTTATATATTACAAGGTTATTGATGCCGCGAAATCAATTATAGCTGTTGAAAATTTTTACTACGCGACAAGCCAATTAGCTCAAACCACCATGAGAAACGTGGCTGGAGAAGTGACTCTCGATCACTTGCTTGAAAATCGCGTGGAGACTGCGAATAAAATACAGGTTATTGTCGAAAAAGCAGTGGACAGTTGGGGCATTGAAGTTATTTCCGTTGAACTCAAAGATATTGTGCTGCCCACGGATATGAAACGGACGATTGCCAAAGAAGCAGAGGCTGAACGTGAAAAACGCGCGATCATTATTCGGGCAGAAGCTGAGCTTTCTTCTGCCGAAAACCTTGTCAAAGCCGCAAATATGCTCAGTCAAGCGCCAGGTTCCCTCCATTTGAGAACGCTTCAGTCAATTAATGATATTTCTTCGGATCAATCAAATACCACGGTATGGATGGTGCCAGTTGAAGCTTTGAGAGCTCTTGAAGGCATAAAAGAGTATTTAGATAAAGCTCGCGCATAAAGGAAACTTAGAAAAACAGATTTTCGTTACGAATTTTGATACTTTTTTTAAAAAAAGTATGAGCGAATCTATAATTTATTTTATTGTGTAATGACGGATATCTATGGCATTTTGGCATATCCGGCATCGCATTCGCTTTCTCCGCTCCTTCAGAATGCCGCGTTTGAAATGCTTGATATTGACGCGAAGTATGATTTTTTTGAAATTCCTCCAGCGGAATTGTCGGCATTTATGCAACGCGTCCGAAATGAGCCGATTCGCGGTCTTTCGGTTTCACTTCCTTATAAAGAAAGTATTTTGAAATATCTTGACGAAGTGGATTCAACAGCTCGCGATATTGGAGCCGTTAATACGATTTTAAACGAGAATGGGATTTTAAAAGGATATAATACTGACACCGATGCCGCGATCGAATCCCTGGAGGAAATAACTCCTGTTTCGGGCAAACATATTGTGGTTCTCGGGGCTGGAGGAGCGGCTCGCGCTATTGTTTATGGACTCACAAAAAAACATGCGAAGGTTACCATTCTCAATAGAACTCAAGAAAAAGCTCAAAAGCTCGCCGAGGCTTTTTTTTGTGATTTTGGACGACTCGATCAACTAAAAAATCTTAAAGCCGACATTCTTATTCAAACGACGAACGTTGGAATGAATTTCGACTGCGTCATTGATTCGTTTTATTTCAAACAAGCTCCGCGGCATCTTGTGGTGTTTGACATTATCTACGCTCCGCGTGAGACAAAGCTCATTCAAGAGGCTGTAAAAGCAGGACTTAAAGTTGTCACCGGCGACCGGATGTTTTTGCGTCAAGCGATGCGTCAATTCGAAATTTGGACAAAACAAAAAGCCCCCTTTCATATTATGGAGCGTCTCATGCGAATTTAGAAATTACTTTTCAAAAGCTACAAAACAATCTCCTCCAGCTTCACTACCGGAGCCTTAAATTCAACACCTGCAAATTGCTCAAAGTGTTTTCTTCCACACAAAATTTTCATCTTTTCGGATAGTGAAAGCTCTTCAAGGTTATTTGTTCCTTTTGTTTCGGCCACAAAGTAAATTTTCTTGTCGCCTTCAAAAACCACCGCCCAGTCAGGATTATAGCTACCAATTGGCGTATCAATTTTAAACCACCATGGAAGTTTGAAATAAAACTTTACATCTTCTCTGGCTTCCAAATCTTTGGCAAATTGACTCTCAATATTTGAATCTATTACGATGTGGTCATAAAGTGTTTTTGCTTGGTCTTTCACCTCCACAAGTTTATCCAAATAGCCTTGTAGTTCTTCATTCTCAAATTCGCGCATCTCATAAAAACTACCGTCAATTTTTTCATACTTGATCCCATCCACCATCATTTTCTTTAAAGCCTCATTTATAATCCTGCTCCCTTCATCCATGAGTTGTTGAGGATTTACCAGAACATCTCCCATTTTCCCCGCTCTTTTCAAAACTTCCAAAATAGTGGTTTTGGTAAGTTTGGTTTTGGTCTGAATACCGCTCAAAACATCTGGAATCAGTGAAAGCTCATAATTATTTTCGATTACTTGTCCTGAACTGGTTATTGTTTTTGTTTCCACGCCTCTTTCATTCATTTCCAACCGCACGCGGATATTGCTAATTTTTGGCTTGGCAATTGCTACATCTTTTAGAACTCTAGCCGCTTCTTTGACCAATTCCTTCGTCTGATAGTTCACATTATATTTTGTCTTTTGTTTGATTCTTCCCCATAAATCTTTGAAATTTGGATCAAGTTCATAGCCTTTTTTCAACAACACCGATTTTCTTTCTTTGGCATTTTTGATTCGTCCAGTGAAACTCACGCCACACTCTTCCTCAATCTCAGTCTGCAATGATCTCGCAAAACTTTCGTAACTTTCATTCGCTATCACGGTCAAAATATTGATGTTTTGATCAAATACTCTTTCGCCCTCTTGATTCACCGGCAAACGAAGTCCACGCCCAATTTCCTGTCTCTTCTTCATCTCAGAGCGAGTCTCATTCAGAGTACAAATCTGAAAAACATTCGGATTATCCCAACCTTCACGAAGTGCTGAATGGCTGAAAATAAACCTTAAAGGCGTGTTAGCGTCCAACAACCGTTCTTTATTCTTCATAATCAGCTCATAAGCTTGCTCATCATCCTTGGAAGATCCTCCTTCGCCACCCCGATCAGTCGTATCCTTCCACATACCGGTCTTTTTATCCTGAGAAAAGTAGCCGTTGTGCACAATGTCCGCAGAATGTTCCAAAACCCCTTTAAACATCAATTTTGCCTGAAATTTTTTGTAAATTTCCTCGAACCACATAGCGAACTTGCCTTTCATCCAACCATTCTCACCATAAGTCCTGTAATTGGCGACTTTATCGATGAAAAAAAGCGACAAGACCTTTATGCCCTTATCTTTGAGCTTTTTCTCTTTCTCAAAATGGTTTTGAACAGTCTTTTTGATTTGGTATTTCATGATCTCTTCCAGAAGCCCTTCGTCCTTCTGCCCGATAGCGTAAGTCTTTCCGTTTGAAAAACTGATGAACTGCTCGGCTGTGTTTATCTCTTCCAAAATGTACCCATCCTTGTACACGTCGCGTTTACCAGAGAGTTCATAAAGATCATCACCAACTTTCAATACCAAAGCTTTTCTTTGCAAACCGTAATCGTCGCTTCTATCAATCTCCACCTTTGCTGTAATGAGAGTCTTTTTACTTTTAATTTCTAGTACTCGCAAATAAGCGTCGTTAAAGGCATCTTCAGAAAATACTGAATCCACTTCAATCTTTTTGACCAAGCCTAAATCATATGCCCGCACCGGATCAAGCTTGTACAAAAGGTTGTAAGGATGTTTATGTGTCGCGGAAAAACGAAGAGTGCAAAGAGGATTTAAATTAGCAATCGCATCCTTGCGAATTGGCGTTTCCATATTCTGTGGCTCATCCACGATCACAATTGGCCTCACCGCTTTGATGTATTCAATCGGTACTCCCCAGTCCGATTCCTGATAGATAATATTGCTTTCCTTCTTGGCAAAAGAGTCGATATTGATGACCAAAATCTGCAGTGCGTTAGTCGTTGCAAAGTTCTTGAGCTGACCGCGCTTGCGTGGATCATACAAGTGAAAATCCATCTCTGGATTGTTGTAGAGCATCGCAAAATGTTCTTTCGTGATTTCTAAATTTTTCATCACGCCTTCTTTGATTGCGATACTCGGTACAACGATGATAAATTTTTTGAATCCATATTTTGCGTACAGCTCGTGGATAGCGCGGAGGTAAACGTAGGTTTTGCCCGTGCCCGTCTCCATTTCCACCGAGAAGTGCATGCCGTCGTGTAATTTTTCCAGATATTCGGCAGGCCCACCGCCATATCCACTACTACCAAATCCAGAAGAGCCAAAACCGCCCGAGATCGTCTGTTTTTTAGATTTCTCCAAACCATTTCTTTCTTGGACTTTATGAATGTTTTTAATAATTTCGCTTTCAGCAATAACAAGTCTATTCCCAACAAGTAGCTCGCTTCCAATTTGAAGTTGCTGCGGAAAGAATGAAGATGAATATTGTCCAAGTTCCATGCAAAAATCTCCACTTCCCAACGGCTGTCCTTCAAACACGTCCACGATTGCTTGCATCGCTTCCAGTTGGTATTCCTGATTAGCTTCAAATTTTAGTTTCATGGCTTGCTTTTAAATAAATCGTTTATGAATTTTAGGAACCATTGGACATAAGCCCAATGGTTGATGATTGAGTCAATGATCAAAATAAAAATAACTCCAATAAAATTTTTTTTCTTATTTATAAAATCAATAAATCTTTTTACCAGCGCTTCATCACTTAATATTTTAAATACTCCATAAAATACAAAAAGAATGACGATGAATTTAATATATTCACTGAAATTGATTCCTTCTTTACCGAAAGTCTCAATAATGACATAACCAAGAAGTATTAAAACAAAAATTGACGTAGGGAAATCTTCCTTGATTGCTCCCATTAAACTCCTTGGGAATGAGCCCCACCCAACCTCTTCTGGTTTATGCTGCAAAGTTTTTTTATTGTCTTCCACGGCGGGCTTTGATGTCTCCTGCGCACTTGAGGTTTCGACCTTTGTAAAACCCTCCAAGTCTTCTCTTTTAATGCCAATTGTAGAATTCTCTTGGTTGTCCATATTTATTTTTTATTAACGCCAGAAAAATAGGAAAGAAAACCAGCAAGCTTGGCTTCAATAAACTCAATATTTTTAAGAGCTCTATTTTCCAATTCCTTTAAGGTCAAGGCTCCTAAATCTTTTTTAAAAACATCGATATCGAAATAAATTCCGTTACCATACTGAAAGCCGTCGTAAAGTTTATTCTGAAAAATCTTTGTTATTATTTCTTCTTTCTCCATTGGTCCAGTTGTAAAATTGATATTTTCATCATCGCTTTTCATGTCTACAGCAATAATTCCAGTATCAGTAATTTTGGCTCCCATATTTTTTTCTAAAACATTCACGTCCTTAAACATGATATTTTTATAAATCTCTTTTAGTCCATCAAAACTCATTCCATTTTTGTGATAATAAATGGAACTTTTAGTTCCTAATCTAGCTATATCAACACATTGATATTTTTTAAATTCATTCAAAATTTCAAAGAGCTTTTTTATTTTTGTTTTAAACCCGTCAAAGTCTTCTTGGGCTTCAATCTGTATTCCAAAATTTTCCCAACTAAAAAACAGGATTTCACTAAAGTTTTCGTTTGTGATATCTAGCCGCACCCCCGTAACTTTCAGCTGGTTCCATGCCATTTTCTTTAAAACAAAATCACCCATTTCACCCTTGAAGTCCATAAACGAAAGACTCCTGTTTTTCAGTCTTACTTCGAGTGTGTGCCTTGCAATGATGTGATCTTGATTTTTACCCATAAAAAAGAGATGTTAAATTACTTTGAATTCTTTTATGCCCGCATGATCAGCTTCCAGCATCATATTCGTTTTAAGCTGGTCGTTATTTGCAAAAGCACGATCCAGGGTTATGATTTTTTCTGGCTTATCTTTCAAAATAGCTTCAAAAAGCGGTTTAGTTAGCTTGTCTGCAAGACAAATAATCAATGAGCCGTCGCCAATGCGATGATACTTGCCTCCATCAGCTTGTTTTTCTTCAATCGCGATATTCAATTCCAAACCACTCTTTAAAATCAGTTCATATAACATGTCTTCAGTCGTGGATTCAGAACGAACATTATCTACGAAATCCAATAATTGCTGTTCAAGCTGGGCCACATTGGCAATTTGCATGTTCCAGACTTTAAAATTGCTTTCATCAAGTTTAAAAACTTTGAAACCAATATCTGGCTTTCTTTGCTCGGTATCCGGTATAAACTTCATTGCTTTTGAAAGCTCTTTATCAGCCAAAGATTCCTCAACCTTTTTTCCAGCTCTACGAATGCGCTCTTTGGCAATATCAGCAATTGTGACAAAACCTGCCTTTGCCGCATCGCTCTCTTCTTTGCATTTTTCTGGCAATTGTACGCAAATCCATTTTCTATTACCACCATCTTCAGCATTGAGTTGCATCACTGCATGAGCAACAGTGCCTGAGCCTGCAAAAAAATCAAAAACGATATCATCACCTGTGGTAACCTGCTTTATAACAGTTCTCAAAAGGGACAATGGCTTGGCATATTCAAACACTTTTCCATCCATGGTTGCCTGCATTTCTTTTGTTGCCTCTGTATTTAGACCAACCTCTTTCATTAATGATGAAAAAGGATTAAAAGAGTTTTTCAAACCATTCTTAAATCTTTTCATCATCGGTCTCTTTGAAATATCTTCAGGAAAATAAATTGAATCTTCTTTTATCAATTTTTCCATTGACGATGGGATATAAGCCCAAACACGATTAGGATTGCAAGGATAACTTTTTCCTGTTTTTGGATTTACTAAGTCATAAGCTTGATTTGGTCTCATAGAAGCTGTCATTCCTACAGTTAAGTCACCCAAAACCCAATCACCTCGTGGATCATTGTCAGGATTTTTATAATTCAGAAACTCCTTTTCGTTTCCACTAAATCCTGTGAAGGAACCTCGCTGATAACAAACCACATATTCGTGATCAGTAGAAACATTATTATCTGCTAAAGCAGACGACGCTCTTCGTTTCCAAATTAGGGTGGCTAAAAAATTCTCTTCACCAAAAATCTCATCCATCATCGCTCGCAAATTTTTCACCTCATTGTCATCAATACTCACAAAAATAACGCCATCCTGCCTTAAAAGATTCCTTGCAAGAAAGATTCGCGGATACATCATATTCAGCCAATTGCTATGAAAATGACCGCTATCACGCGTATTTTGGCGGTAAAGATCATGATTGACAACATTACCGTCGTCATCAATTGAACCGTTGGCGATCAACTCCTCCCTTTTTGTTCTCGAAAATTTGTCGTTATAAATAAAATCATTGCCTGTATTGTAAGGTGGATCGATGTAAATCATCTTCACTTTACCGTAGTAGCTTTTTTGCAAAATTTTCAAAACTTGCAAATTATCGCCTTCAATAAAAAAATTTTCAGTCTTATCAAAATCAATCGATTCATCTCTGCATGGTTTTAAAGTATTAGTGGTAGTTTCCTGAATTTTTTTGAAACACTCGGTTTTCCCGGCCCATGTAAGGCCATAACGCTCTTGATCCGTGACTGCATCTTCACCAAGAGTTGCTTTCAGTTTTTTGCTATCAATTTTTCCTTCTGAAAAAATCTCGGGCATCTCGCGCATGAGTTTTGACAGAAGTTTTGCTTGTGGATTGGCTGATTGGCCGGTCATTTTAGATTTTTTCATATAATATAATGAATGATTAGTTTTCGCGTATTAGACCAACTTTTTTACCAACTATCTGGCAATCTCCAAGTTGGAGTGTGTAGATTTGATACTTAGGGTTGGCTGGTTTCACAGTAATATGCTTTTTTTCTTTAATAACTTCTTTAAGAGTTACCTTCCAGTCCTCGTCTGCAATTACAACTATATCGCCATTATCAAAATCTGCCTGCTCTCGAATTAAAACTAAATCGCCGTCAAGAATGCCTTTTTCGATCATGCTGTCTCCTTTTACTTTTAGGAAATAATGTCTCCTGCGATCTTTTTTTATCATTGATTTTGGAATTTCCTTTATTTTTGGTTCATTCGCCTGCAACGCTTCCGCTGAACCACCAGCCGGAACAGTTCCGAGAATAGGAATCTCAACAACATCCTTTTGTTTTAAAGGCTCAATACCGCGAGCAACCCCAGAACTCTTTTTTAAAAATCCTTTCTCTGCCAATTTGTTAATATGGAATTGAGCGGTGGAATGTGAAGTAAATTTCATGGCCTTTTGAATTTCTTTTAGGGAAGGGCCATAGCCATGCTCTTTTGAAAAGGACTGTACAAAATCCAGTACCTCCTTTTGTTTCTTTGTTAAAAGATTTCCTGCAACCATAGAAAAAATTACTTGACGTTGAAATTATATTTTGTAAAAATTTGTTCGTCAACTGTAAATTTATAGTAATCTTAACTTATCAAGTTTATGAAAAAAGTACATTAAGCCGCCATTTTCTATCTGAATAAAAAAATAAAGCCGTGGAAAGTCACCTTTTCTGATGCGCTTTGTAATGAAAGTTTTTATTTTTTGTTTCCGCGACTTTGTAAAAATTCCGAGCCAGTTTCATCTTTTTTTTCTTTCAGGGTTTCTTCCTCTATTTCTTCGGTTGTTCGCTCATCTTCGCTCGCGACATCCGCTCCGTAATTTGTATCAATCCTAAGGAAATCAATCCCATATAATCTATAAAGCCAATGATACAACAATGCAATAAACGCGTTCAGCAGTCCAATAGAAAACCATACAATCGGAATTCCGCTCAAAAGCACGAAAGTCATCATGCCTCCTGAAAGTTTGAAGATCATCACGTTCATTGTTGTTCCGAGCAGTACGCCAAAAATACCGCTATAAATTCCAAGAAGACCGTAAGGCGTATTTGCCATTATTTCCAAAATACACACACCTGAAATCGCGCTGATAATCACATGAAGAACTGTAATATAGATAAGCGTGCTCATTCCAAATCTCGCAAATACCACGTAAATCGGCGCGGCAACCACGAGAAAAAAAATATTGAAAATAAATATTTGGTAGAGCGCTGAATTCACGTGAGTGTAGCGCTCGCTCGAGCTCAACGCGGACAGCCATGCGGTTACGAGACTTGCAACCGTAACACCCAAAAAAATCATAGCCATGAAAAGAAACACAAAGAGACTGTGGAGTTGCCCCTGTTCAAATTCTCCCTGAAATGGCGCCTGGAGAATCGAAGAACTCAAAAGAAAAATAGCGACGATTATCAATCCGCCGAGGAGACCGCCTGCGATGCCGGCAACCATTTTGAGCGTTATATTCCATGGTGTCGGCTTGAGAGGAAGTATCTGTGATGATTCATTTGGCATGAAAAGTGATTTTAGGAGCCTCTGAAAAACGTAACTTCGTAACGAAATTTTACCATGTCGAGCGAAAAATGTAAAAAGCGACGAAGGCGTATCAGATAAGATACGCTCAAGGAGCTTTGAACTTTTTGCAGCCGACATGGTAAAATTGCAGTAGATGGTACGTTTTTCAGAGGCTCCTTTAGAAGAATTAAGAACTTACCCATAAATAGGGATTCGTGACGAAATTTGCAGTGGAATACATATTTATGGATAAGTTCTAAATATAATTTGATAGAATACAATACTGAGCAAACATCCTACCGTAATCAATATATCCGCAAAATTGAATACTGGCCAGGAGCCGATTTTTATAAAATCTCTGACATATCCCAGCATCAGCCGATCAATCAGATTTCCCACGGAGCCTGCCAGAATCATCATTGGCGGAATGATAGTGGCTCGATTTTTCGTATTGACGTATTTAAAAATAAGAATGAGTAATGCGATAACCGCGAGGGCGTTTACTATGAGAAGCGGCATTCCAGTAAACGGCAATCCAAAAAGAATGCCTTTATTTTCGACGTAAGAAAAAGATAAAAATGGTCGTATTACCGCGACAGGATAAGTAAAATATTTCTGCGCCAATATTTTCCCGGCCTGGTCGAGCATGACAAGGAATATTGTACTCAAAGCCATCATAAGGAACCTCTGAATAACACAATTTCGGAAACGAAACGCAGTCGAAAGGGTATTGTTCAGAGGTTCCATAAGAATAAGGGTGAACTTTTTTCCATTATATTCATTCTATAAAAAAGGGGTCAAGCCTCTTTTTAAAAGCCGGCCTGCGTAACTCGCTCTGAACTTCCGCGTCTCAGCATATTTATCAGGGTTTCTTCAAAGGAAAAAAGCGTATAATTCGGCAGTGTTCACATACAATTTTTAAAAAATAATTGCGCCACTGTCGAAAAATCATGTATCTTTAAAACAATCGGGCAACAGTTATTCTTTCCAATCCTCCAAAATCTACACTCTTTCATGGTTCGGTTACGAAAAAATTTCATAGCTCGGTTATGAAAAAAAGACTTGACCACTTTCTATGGATATTCGTTTTCGACATCCCATTGATCATGTTCTGCTTGTAATGGTATTTTTTCTGCTTGTTTTTGGCATTATTATGATCACGAGTATCGGAGTTCCAAAGTCCATTAAACTTTCCGCTCCATCCGTAGAATACCCTAATTGCGAAGACCCGCAAGTTGACTGCTATCTTATTTTAAAAAAACATCTTACGCGTGTATTTGTCGGGCTTTTTTTCATGATTCTTGTGTATAAAATTCATTTCGCTTTTTGGAGAAAAATTTCACTTCCGCTTTTTGCGATGAGTGTTTTTCTGCTTCTTGCGGTGCTACTTTTTGGAGCGAAAAATAATACTTTTGCCAGAAGTTGGATAAATATTTGGGAAAGTTCTCTTCAACCTGCTGTATTTGCAAAACTCGCTCTCTTCTCTTATTCCGCGCGCTGGATGGAAAAACGCAGCCAG
>JACPHH010000034.1 GCA_016188705.1 Candidatus Peregrinibacteria bacterium
AGCGTTATCAAAAAGTGTCACCGGTGATACTTTGAACCGACAGATCAAACAGTCTGATGAAAAGAATTGTTTCCTCGCGACAGACAAAGTAAAGGCGACAGACAAAGTAAAGGCGACAGACAAAGTAAAGGCGGCAGGCACGATAAAAACAAAAGAAATTGCTTCCCGCTACATTCCCGTCAGTAAAAAACGCGAAGTCGTTGCTCAAACAAATGGAAAATGTATTTACCCGAATTGCCATTCGCCATATGAAGTCCTGCACCATGTTTACCGCTACAGTGAAAGCAAAACCCACGACTCCATCATTCCGTTTTGCAAGATTCACCATGAATTCGCGCACCATAACTTGATACGCAATGAAACGCTCAAAACAGACGCGTGGCGAATATCGCTTCGGAAAGACCCTGTGGCAGAAATTTCACAGGCGGATTTTTTATACCGAAAATATAAACAAAAAATAGTGGTCTAAATTTTTATTTGACAATTCAGGCATAAACAGTAGTATTCATTTGTTTTTTCATATTTTACAAAAACTTTTTTATGTCATCAGGAATAGAATTATCTTCAAATGGCGAATGTAGCATGGAATCAGGAGTTGGACCAAGTATGGAATCGGGAGTTGGACCAAGCATGAAATTGGAACTTAGACCAACTGTAGAATCGGGAATCGCGTCAAGTCCGGACTTCGTTTACGGGCAAGGCGCGAATGGTGAATATTCTCTAGCTGGAGATGTTTTATCAGAACGGGCGCGGGACGTAAGAACACGTTTTGATGCTAATATAAAGCCTCTGAGAACACATCTTGATTCCGATGTGACGATTGCAAGAAGAGAACTTGAGGCTGCATGGTTAGCTCAAGTTACCGCCCCTACGAATTATATTACGCAATTTCAAATAGCAGTCATGAATGCCTCAAATAATTATAAAGGAGAAAATCTTCGTACCGAAATCGAAACGTTATTTGCATTATATTTAGAGAAAATTACAAAATTTCCCCAACCGGACACTCACAAAAGTAAACCAGGAGGCGCAGATGGCATAAATGCGCAACGACTTTTAGCCGCAAAAAATTTTATGCTTAGAGAGTTTCAATTGCCGGTTAAAAGTTAAGGAACCTCTGCAAAATCTGATTTTGTTACGCAATTTGCAGTAAAAAATACGTTTTGCGCGAGTTCCTAGAAATATAGAAAATTATCTACATGAAACATATCAAAATATTTTCCTGGAACGTGAATGGCGTTCGCGCGGCCATGCGAAATGGTTTTCTCAAGTGGCTCCACAAAGAACAGCCCGACATTGTGTGTATCCAAGAAACGAAAGCGCTTCAAAATCAGCTTCCAAAAGAACTCATTCATCCCGATGGATATCACACATTTTGGCACAGCGCGGATTTGAAAAAAGGCTACAGCGGAACCGCTATTTTTACAAAGTATCCGCCTCTTCGCGTCTCATCCGGCCTCAAAATTCCCGAATTCGATCGCGAAGGACGAACCCTTAAAGCCGAATTTTCCGATTTTATTCTCTACAATGTCTATTTCCCAAATGGCAAAGCGAGTCCGGGCCGACTAGATTTTAAAATGAAATTCTATGAGGCATTTCAAAAAGTCGTCTCTCAAGAATTGAACGAAGGGAAAAAAATTATTATTTGCGGCGATGTCAATACCGCCCATAAGGAAATTGACCTTGCGCGGCCAAAGGAAAATATGGAAATATCTGGTTTCCTGCCGATGGAACGCGCATGGATTGATCGATTTCTCCAGTGTGGTTTCTGCGATATTTTGCGCAGTTTTCATCAGGAGCCGCATCTGTATACTTGGTGGAGTCTTCGTTCCGGCGCCCGCGAAAGAAATGTCGGCTGGAGAATCGATTATTTTTATGTTTCGAAAAATATAAAAACTCGCGTTTCAGACGCTTTTATACTTCCAAATGTCATAGGCAGCGATCACTGTCCTCTCGGCATTACCGTCGAAATTTCTGAAAAATTTTTAACCCGCGCCGTTATAAACGACACCGTTACAGACGACACTGTTACAGACGACACTGCTAAAGACTATGCTATTACGGATGATCCTGAGAATCTCGCAGGGAAAATTCCTCTTCAGCCTTTTTTACTCTAATTTTTCGCTGTCGGGTCATGACAAAAAGACCCATCATAATGAGAAAAAATCCTCCAATTTGGTAAAAAGTCGGCGCCTCTTTGAAAAAAATGATGGCCAGAAGAAAACTGAGCGCTGGCGGAAAAGCTACTCCGATCGCGGTCGCTTTGGTTACATCAACGCGTTTTAAACCTTCGTACCAAAGTATTTTTGCCAGAAACATCACAAAAAAACCATTGACCAAAAGAATCAACACGTCCTTTATTGAAATAAAATAATCAGCGCGCCATGATTCCGTGAAAAAACTTATTATGAGCAGTGTCATTCCGCCAAAGAAAGCGCGAAAGCAAAGAAGAATGCTCGGGGAAACGACTTTAAGCGCTTTTTTCGCGCAAATATTTCCAAAAGGATACATGAAAGTTCCCATGAGAATCAAAAGGTCTCCGCGATGAATTTCGATTGTCCCGTTCGAGACCAAAAGAATGCCTCCGGCGAAGAGTAAAAGCGCTCCAAATATTTTTATTTTTGTCATTTTCTCTTTAAAAAAAATGCCGCAAATAATAAGCGCGAAAAGTATCTCGATCTGGAGTAAAAGCGCCGTATTGATCGCAGAGGTTGATTTGGTACCGGTGAATATGAGCAGTGAAGGAAAAATGACAATAAAAAGTGTTACGCCTATCATTGGAAGGATAACTTTTCTATTAAAAATACGGTTCAGATTTCGTTTCCAAAGAAAATGAAAAAATAAAATGATTCCCGCTATCACGGTGCTTATCCCCGCATACAAAATCGCAGGCATTCGTCCCACTCCATAGTGAATAATTATCGGAAACAAAGCATATAAAAATGCCTGCGTAAAAAGAAAGCGTTCACCTAATTTTTCTTCGTTCACAGCCATTATTTCTGTTTTTTGTATATGGGAAGCTCTGAAAAATACCCTTTCGACTGCGAATTGCAAAATTCAGCTGCAAACGCTTCAGACCGGATCAATGTATCTTTTTCTGATACGGCTTCGTACGTTGCTCAGCGTTTTCACTCGAATTTTGCAATTTTCGTAACGAAATCATATGTATCAAAGTTTTCTTTATTCATAATTCATCTGTGGCAAAAAAACAATTTGATTTTTTTATAAAAAATTTTGAATTTTCTGTTTTTTTTGAGAGAATGATTTTTAGTACTTTCTTATTTTCTTTTATGTTTGATATACAGTTTTCATCTCGTTTGGCGCCAAAATCGGTGTCAATTATTCCGATCTACGCCGGCGATTCGCGTTCGGAACTCAGGCAAACGCTGGAGCATTTTTCGCCACCGCAAAAAAAGGCCATTCTGCAAGTGCTTCAATCCTCGCGGCTTCCGCACAAAGGACATGTGCCTGTTTACAGCGCTCAAGCTCTCGTTCTCCTTTTTATAATCGGTAAAAAAACAAAAACTTCCCGCAGAGATATTCGAGAACGCGGCGAAGAAATTTTTTCGCTCGCGAAGCGCTATCATCTCGAAGAATTGACGATTTTTTCCGGTTCACTTTCCGAAGAAAATGTTCGCGCGTTTCATGAAGGAATAATACTCGGCAGTTATGAATTTCTTCAATTTAAAACAAAAAAGAACGATAACGATTCATCAAAAAATTTAAAAAAAATCGTTTTTTTCGGCGCGAAAAATACTCAAGAACATGATTGGCTTCAAGCTCTTGAAAATTCGACGCGGCTCACCAAAGATCTCGTCAATCTTCCTCCCATGGCGGCAAATCCATCCTATGTCGTTTCAACCGCTGAAAAAATAGCGAAAAAATATAAAAAAGTTTCGATAAAAATTTTTGAAATGAAAGAACTCGAAAAACTCGGTTTCGGAGGTATTGTGGGAGTTGGAAAAGCGGGTGAAGAAAAACCGAGCCTCATTATCCTCCACTACGAAGGAGGAAAACGCGGAGAAGCGCCGATTGCTCTTATTGGAAAAGGCGTAACTTATGATACCGGCGGTCTTAATATTAAAACCATGTCGATGCGCACCATGAAACAAGATATTGCCGGCGCCGCCACGGTTCTTGGCGCATTTGAGGCTTTAGTTCTCATGGGAATACAAAAAAATATTATTGTTGTTATTCCCACGGCTGAAAATGCGATCAGCGAAGAATCATACCGCCCGGATGACGTACTCACCATGTACAATGGAAAAACTGTCGAGGTGACGAATACCGACGCGGAAGGCCGTCTTCTTCTCGCGGACGCGCTTTCCTACACGGAAAAAAATTGGAAGCCGCGTATGATGCTGACGATCGCGACACTTACAGGCTGTTGCAATTACGCCGTTGGCCACGATATTACGGCGATTCTTGGAAATAATAAAACATTGATGGAGACTTTGAAAAATTCGGCTCTGGCCGTTGATGAACCCGTGTGGGAACTTCCACTCCATGAGCAGTATAAAAAATATCTCAAGTCAAATATTGCCGATCTCGTGAACAGCACGAAAAAATTTCGTGCAGGAACTATTGAGGGCGGACTTTTTCTTGAAAATTTTGTTTCCTCCAAAATGCCGTGGTGCCATTTGGACATTGCCTCCGTTGCGTTCGGCGATGTTTCGGAAATGG
Source organism: Candidatus Peregrinibacteria bacterium (assembly GCA_016188705.1). GTDB lineage: Bacteria > Patescibacteriota > Gracilibacteria > UBA1369 > JACRIC01 > JACPHH01. The sequence goes on from JACPHH010000034.1 coordinate 4,684, forward strand.
CTACCGGCCGCAATGTCCGTTTACTCATCGATTTCGTGAAGCGATTTTAACAAAAATTAACGGCATATATTTTTCGGCTTAATCGTAGTTAAAACGCATTTTTATTATTTTTCCCGAGTTTTTTTCATACGTCACTTCGCATCTTGCGAAATCATAACTTTTAGAGGTCGCTTTAAAAAACATTGTTTCATTGTTATTTTTTTCTTTACGAAGACCATAAAAATAATAATTTTGTAATTCTTTTCTTATATCGTTTATAAAAGCGCCATTAATATCCGTTTTTACGCAGTATTCTTGAAGTTTTTTACTTTTGGCTGGATTTAAAAAAATATAATCAAACGCAAAAACGCTCGTAAAAATAATACCAACCAATATTAATAATAAAATGGATATAAATTTTATAATTTTTTTTCTAAAATATGCCATAAAAAAATGTTACTTTTTTTAATCTTCTACAAAATAAACATCTTGTATTTTCCCTGAAGCTATTTCGTATATTCCAACACATGTTTTAAAATCAAACGGTTTATCTGTCGCGTTTACCGAAAATCTTCTAATATTCGGATTCACTTCTTTAAGGGTATCTTCTTTCATAGATTTGGCAAACTCTTGTGGTATATAATTTTTTTCAAGTCGGCCATTATCATAGCGTTCTATTACTATGCTTTCTTTGATAACGAAATCTTTAAGATCGGTTTGTATCGTTTCAATTGTCGTTTTTTGTGGCTCTATTTTTTTACAGTATTCTTCGAGAAATGTTGATTTGCGAATATCCCAATAAAAAAAACTAAAATATACCATGACTAAAATAAAAAGCAGGAATAGTACCGCAAAAAAAATGAAAAATCTTAGCAATTGAGTTTTAATTGGTAGCCATTTAATCATGATTTTGTTCCTTATTTTTTTCACTTTCTGATTCATTGTTTGAGCCGCCATTACTTCCATCTTTTCCATCTCCGCTAAAGGCATCTTCGTCTAATTCATCATAATTAGGCGCGTCTTCGGGGTTCATGGCATTTATATCTTCAAAATAAGATTTCAATACATCGCTTAATTTTATATCTCCTAAATTATTATCTTCAATATATTTCAAAACTTCTGCGAATTTTTCTCCCGCGAAATCCGATGGCAAATCTTCGTATGAAAACGCGCTTTCATCTTTTTTAAATAATTGCTCAATTTCTAAAGCATATCCCATAAATGCCGTTGTAAAATAATCTGAATCGTAATCGTGAAACGCTCCACCAAAAAAATGTTTAAAGTCTATCCATCCCTCTTTTTCTGTGTAAACGTATCTTGGGTTATACTTATCATCAGCTTCTTGAAATGCTTGATAAATAGACGCCAAAACATATTCATAATTATAGGCATCATCCCCTAAACTATCTTCCACAGTTTTTACTTTATCAACAATCACATCTATTGTTGTCGCTTGAGCTTTATTGGGTTCTTCGCCATTGTCATCAACATAGTTGATGGGATTATTTCTCGCGTAGGAATAGCTGTTGAGTTTTTGCGGATCGTTAAGAATGGAAGTCAAATATTTTTGGCTCAATAGCGCGGGATCGATGCTGGTGAATTTGGAGGTCGCGTCATTGTAGTACCGAGCGCCGTAATAATAGAGATCGGCTTCGGGGTCTTTTTCCTTGTCGTTGTAGGCATAATCACTCTTGTAATCGCTATAGGTTTCATCGACATTCGTGCCTCCAAACGGCAAATAGTCCTTTACTTCCAGAATATTGCCATGCTCGTCCACAACATCCGTCACGTTTCCCAAATGATCCTGCAAATAATAATAAATTTTGTATGTTGTTGGTGACGCGGTGGTTGTTTTTTCCATGTTCGCCGTTTTACCAAAAAGTTCCTTAAAACTAAAGGCTTGCCCCAAGTTTACGGGAGCTACTACCCAAGCTATTACCGATGTCACAAGCGTACTCATAATAAAAATTATAGCGA
>JACPHH010000035.1 GCA_016188705.1 Candidatus Peregrinibacteria bacterium
ACCCAAAGGGAAGAGACGTATTTTATCCATTTCTGCGTCACTCCTTCTCGATGTACCTTTGGGTACACTCTCGTCGTCGTTCCTTGAACTGAACAAAATACGTCTCTTCCATCTGTAAAAATTTTATGTGAACACTGCCTAGGAAACCCCGAAAAAAAACCTTAAAGGTTGAACATTTGTATTTGCCCACTGCCTTGCTTTTTATTCAAATAAAAGAGGGCGGGGACTCCATTTTCGCTACGCTTCGCTATGCGCTCAAATCGGAGTCCCCGCCCTCTTTTTCAAAAAAAACGGTGGGCAAGTACGAACATTTCCACTTACAAATGATGCAATGTATGCTGAAATAAAAAACTTTGAAGCCAAAAGACTTTACAAAAGAAGAGCTTGTCTTTTACAATGAGTGTAAATCTATCCTTATTTTCATGCCAACAAAAATTGGTATCGGACCGCTTAAAAAAGCCATTCAAAAATTTTCACAGGAAACATCCATCGGACAGAAGGAAAACTTAAAAAAAAAGTACGGGCTGGCTCTTAGCGATAAAGTTTTCAAAGATTTCGATGAAGCCGAGCGTAAAACTGCGAGACTCCTCAATGAATCCATGAATGAGGAAGAAGAGGAAGGACAACTTTCAGTGGATGTTTATCAAACCGAAAAAGAAATGATCATTATTGCTCCAATAGCGGGAGTAACAACACAAGATATCAGCATGAGTATTACCGATGACGTTATTTCGATTCAGGGAAAAAGAAATTTTACCACAGCTATTCCCGAAGAAAATTACTATACGAAAGAATGCTTTTGGGGTAATTTTTCACGCTCCATTGTGCTTCCTGAAGCCGTCGACGCCACAAAAGTAAAAGCGACTTTTAAAAACGGCATTTTAAAAATTACGATTCCGAAAATCGAACAAATCCGCACCCGAATTATCAAAATTGCTTCGTAATACTGCATTTTTAAAATGTATTCATATCTCATCTCGATTACGATATTCAATCAAAAAACCTCTAAAAAACGTAATTTCGTAACGAAATTTTAAAAAACACCAATCGAAATTTGCACATTCCTTAATCACGTTTTTAACATGCCTCAAAAAATTACAAAAGCTGTTTTTCCAGCCGCGGGCTTTGGCACGCGTTTTCTTCCAGTAACAAAAGCCCAACCCAAAGAAATGCTTCCCATTGTCGATAAGCCCGTGATCCAGTACCTCGTGGAAGAAGCGGTAGAGTCGGGCATAAAAGAAATTATCATTGTAACAGGTCGCGGAAAAAGATCGATCGAAGACCATTTTGACGATTCATTCGAGCTCGAATATAACCTCGTGGAAAAAGGAAAACACAACCTTTTAAAAGAGGTCAGGAAAATTTCACAGCTTGCAAAATTCATCTACGTGCGTCAACCAAAACCGCTCGGAGACGGACATGCCATTCTCTGCGCAAAAGAAGTGATTGGAAATGAACCATTTGCGGTTCTTTTCGGTGATGATCTCGTGGATTCAGAAGTGCCGGCATTGAAACAACTCATGAATGTGTATGAAAAAACAGGAAGCTCGATCATCGCTTTGGAAAAAATAAATAAAAAAGATACGGACAAATATGGCATTATCAAAGCAAAAAATTCACAAAAAATATACGAAAACGAGAGTAAAAAAACCGCCAATCGACATCAAACCAAAAAACTTTTTTCAAAAATTCCTCTATACGAAATAGAAAGTTTTATTGAAAAACCGAAACCTCAAAACGCTCCTTCAAACTTAGGCATTATTGGAAAATACATCCTCACTCCGGAAATTCTCAACATTCTTGAAAAAACAAAACCCGGTCCGGATGGAGAAATACGTCTTATTAATGGCCTTATGAAGCTCAAAAACGAACAAAAAATCTATGGAGTTGAAATTCAGGGAACTCGCTATGACACGGGAACAAAATTTGGCTTTTTAAAGGCAACAATCGATTTTTCTCTCAAAAGAAACGACCTTGGACCGAGTATGCGATCTTATCTCAAAACTCTTGATTTATAACATATTTTTTGTTAGAATAGTATGAATACAAAAATACACACAAAAATATGGATTCCCAAACTTACGAACTCATTGTTCAGGCGGATGAAAAAAAGCTCAAGGGAGAGCACATGGATGCGATAAAAATCTGCGAAAAAATTCTCAACGAAGATCTGCGATGCATCGAAGCCTACGAAGAAATTGGCGACAACTATCTTTCTTTGAAAGAATTTGAAAAAGCTGAAAAAGCGCTTTTAAAAGCCATCCAACTTAAAGGACACAGCGCCAACGCGAATTACCTTCTTGGTTTTGTGTATTCCTCGCTCGCTCAATGGAAAAAATCCATAAAGCATCTCGAACTCGCGGATGAAATTCAAAAAAATCATCCTGAAATTTTACGATGTCTCGGATGGTCGCTTTTTCATGGAGGACAAAGAAAAAAAGGCGTTATCATTCTGGAACGTTCGCTTAACCTCGCACCAGCCGATTGTCTGATTCTCTGTGATCTTGGGGTATGCTATCTGAACGAACGCAATTTTGAACGAGCCATTCATCTTTTTGCCAGAGCGCTCGACATTGAGCCCTCAAACGAAAAAGCCAAAGAATGTCTCGACACCGCGCGCTTTTTCGAACGCGAATACAAAAAACCCAAAGAACGAATCAACTTTTTGGTAACGCCTCTAATAAATGCTTTGAATTTGCTATATTTCGTATAAGATCCGTAAATGCAATTTGCGCGGAATCCCCGCTACCTCTAAGCAAAATATCACTACCTTGATCGTTTCTCTTAATAACAACATTAAATTCTTTTTCTTTCGGTTGTGAAAAATCAATTGCTGCAATCAAAGAACTATCACAACCTGCTTTTATAAGGGCTTCCGACAACTCCCTTTTCGCTTCAATTAGGGGTTTGGAAAGCCCGATGAGTTCGTAATTTCTGCCTGCCGAAGACCTTGCTGCGTCAAAACGTATGAGATTAAATATTTTCATGTAAGTTTCACGAGCGTTTTCCTCAGATTTATCTACTGTTCCCAAACCAGCACCCTCAACACTAGATTCCAAAACACGACCCTCTTCAACAGAAAGTTGATTCCTGCCTAAATTGGTATCAGGATTTACTGTTGCCTCAGCACTCTCCACGGGCCTAACAATATCACCCTGAAACACTGGTACATGCTCCTTCTTTCCATTAACGGTAAAAAAATAATCAATCTTATTTTCATTCAATAAACCAAACTGCGCTTGAAGTTTTCCACCATTTTCTTTAAGAAAAGCAGAAATGGCTTCATATCTCTTATCCCCTTTCTTCGCCAAAGCTTCAAATCGCCGCATCGATGAATCGGCATATCGCACCTCTATTATTTTTGGCATATGAGCCGTATCAAATCTGCGAGACGCGATATCGTACAATGTTACCTTCTTCTCAAGAGCGAGAGCATTTGGTCCAGATCCAAAATCAATAGTTGCTCCATCCTCAGTCTGAGCGAAATCTTTCCAAAAACCTTTCCATTCAGGATGTGGCGCTGTCACAATCACTGGAGGCAAAGGATCCGTTAAAACATCAGAGTCCACGCCCTTCGAAGATCGGACTGCTGGCAATGATAATTCTGGCGCAACGAGGTTTTGAGCGCCTGAAGGTTGGCTTGATGAATCTGCCATTTCTCCAACGCGCGCTTCAAACTCCGTTAATTCTTTTAAAATATGCTGAAACACGGTTCTTTTCTCTTCTTCAGTTTGATCGGTATTCAATTGCACATTATTTATATGTTGATCTCGAAGTTTTATAAATTCCTCATGAACCTGAGAATGAGAATCAAATTTTTGAATTGTTTGTTCTATATCAGCTAATTTTCGCGACACCACATCTTCCAAAGCAGCCAAATTATCATCAACAGATCCTGCCCGAGGCATATCAAGCCTCTCAGCCAAAGGAGGCAGTTGCTGAGCCCCTCCGTCTAAATACACAAGCCATGATTCACTGAAAAAAAATTGTTTCATAAAAAAATTTTATAAATTATCAAATTGATGGAGTAATGTATTTATCGAAGCCTCATCTTGAATTTTTGATTTTTCTTCCGCTTGATGAATCATTTTCGAAACATTTTTCATTTTAAATTCATTTAATTTTTCGAGAAATTTCGTATTTTCCATAACTTGCCTTTGATTTTTTACTTTTTCAACCTCATCAAGAGCCTCCTTTTCTTGAAAAAAAATAGTACGCAACTCCTCCTTTTGAGCATCAGTTAAACGTGGCAAAACATCTTTCAACCAATGTTCTTTCGCGGCGACATCAAGAGCCTGCGACTGCTTAATAAACTCTTCAACTGATATAACAGACATACAATTCCCATAAAATGTATCATATAAGTATAGCAAATTTTTCTATCTTAAACAACATGGATCATGCAATTTTTAGTTTGAATAAGTACCTGCCCACCGCTTTTTTTGGAAAAATGGGGCGGGGATTACCATTTGAGCGCATAGCGAAGCGTAGCGAAAATGGAGTCCCCGCCCCATTTCTATCTGAATAAAAAGTAAAACTGTGGGAAAATACTTGAATAAATTTTGACATAAATACACTTTTACCTTATACTCACTTAGCTTTAAGAGTCCCGAGTGATCAGTCTCTTGTCAGAAACAAGAGGCAGGAAAGTCCGAACTGCTTAAGGATAGGGTAGCGGATAACGTCCGCCCTTCAATACAGTACTTCACGTTTTGATACTTCATAAAAGTTTTAAAACGCGAAAAAGGTTTGAAGAGGGAAAGTGCCACAGAGACAATACAATTCGACATCCTCCGCCTTAAATCCGTAATTGCGGACGAAAGACGAAATTAAATGTCGAAAAAAAGTGAAAAGCCCTGATCAAGTCTGCCACTGCGTAAAAACCAGCACGCGGGAAATCAGGGGAGCTGATGGCAACATCAGCATTCTGGTAAACCCTACCTGCAGCAAGGTGAGAATAAGAAGAAAGGAACTTCCGGCATCCTTACCGGCCGATCTTGCTCACCGCTTTAGGCTCCCAGCAATGGAAAGCCAAGACAGATGATCACGCCAATAAAAAGGTACAAAATTCGGCTTATGACGGACTCTTAAAGCCGAAAAAATAAAAAACGCATGATTCAAAATTAGGTTGAGCCACTCCATTAAAAAAATGTTATTATAAAGTTGCAATAACTCTCTTTTTCAAAAGAGTTCAATGAAAAAATCTGAAATCATTTTTGGTATTCTTCGGATTCCTGTTGATTTTATCGCGGTTTTTCTTGCGTTTCTCCTCTCCTATCAAATCAGAAGCCGAACCGACCTCATCCCTGGAATCCAATTTCCCATAGATATCGGTCATTTCATGCCATGGAATGAATATTATGTATTCAGCATTATAGCGAGTTTCGGACTTATAATCGTCATGGCCGTCGGTCGCAGTTACTCGTTAAAAATCACTACGTCTCAAAACCGCGAATTTTTTCAAGTATTTCTCTCTTCTGTCATCTGGCTAGGCTTTGTCATGGCATATTTTTTTCTTGCTCGAATAACTTTTTTTTCACGACTCGTTCTCGGCATGTCATTCATTGTATCACTTTTTTTCCTTACGCTCGGAAGACTCATCATCCGCGGAATTCATCTCATTATTCTCAAAAACGGCATCGGCAAAAGAAAAATTCTACTCGTTGGAATAAATGAAATCGCCAATCGCCTTTTTCGACAATTGAAACAGGACCCGCGCTACGAAATCATCGGAGCCATTGACACGGAAAACACAAAAAAAAATCCGCCTTTTCCATTTCTCGGTAACGTTTCACAACTAAAATATCTCGTAAAAAAACATTTCATTGATGAAATTATTCAAACAAAACAAGACCTTACCGAAACGCAATCAAAAGACATCCTTGAATTTTGCCGCGAACATCAACTTCAATACAGTTTTATACCCGACATCCTCGAAGTTCAGCTCACGAATGTTGAACTCTCTCAAGTGGCCAGACTTCCGCTCATTAGCATGAAACCAACGCCTCTCGATGGTTGGGGAAAAGTGCTCAAACGCGGTTTTGATCTTATTGGAGGCGTCACTCTGACTCTGCTCTGCGGCCCAATCATGATAGCAACCGCCGCAGCGATTAAACTCGATTCTCCAGGAACCATACTCTTTACCTATCTCGACGACGGAAAAAAGGTCAAACGAGTGGGTGAAAAGGGCAATCTCTTTCATTGCTGCAAATTCCGCACCATGAAAATGAAAACGCACAACCTTCGCTATACGGCGCTTGCTGAGAAAAACAAACGTAAAGGAACGCCGATGGTAAAAATTGAAAATGATCCGCGAATCACGCGCGTCGGTACATTTTTAAGAAAATTTTCCATCGATGAACTTCCGCAACTCTTCAATGTCATAAAAGGTGATATGAGCCTCGTTGGCCCAAGACCTCACCTGCCGGAAGAAGTTTCTCAGTACAAAAAACATCACAAATTTGTCCTTACTTTAAAACCCGGGATGACAGGAATGGCTCAAGTCCACGGGCGAAGTGATCTTGATTTTGAAGAAGAAGTAAAATTGGACACCTACTATATTGAGCATTGGTCGCTTTGGCTTGACTTAAAAATTATCATTCGCACGATTTTCGTTGTTTTAAGCGGCAAAGCAGAATAAAAAACTGCAAATACATCCATCTTGCTGAATAAAAACGAATAAAGTACAATAATCGAGCCGCTCAAAATAAAAAAAAGCTCTAAAAATAGGACATATATGACCTTCATTTCTCATGAATTACAATTGCAAAATTGCCTAAAAAAACTGCTGCATCTTTAATAATAATGCTCCATGATACGATCACTTTTAGGAAAAATTATCGGAGACGCGAATGAAAAAGAAGTTCGACGACTCCGACCATTGATTGAAAAAATCAACGAAATTGAGGAAAAATACCAAAAAACACTCACTGACGAAGATCTGCCGCGAAAAACAGAGGAATTCAAAAAACGAATCATTGAAGGCGAATCGCTCGACGACCTCCTTCCTGAAGCCTTCGCGCTGGTAAAAAATGCCTGCCGAAGACTCACGGGGAAAAAATGGGAAGTGCGCGGACATGAAACCGAATGGAATATGATTCCTTATGACGTTCAGCTTATTGGCGGAATAGTCCTCCATCACGGAAAAATCGCTGAAATGAAAACTGGCGAAGGAAAAACGCTTGTCTGCACTATGCCGGTTTATTTAAACGCACTCACGAAAAAAGGCGTTTTTATTGTTACAGTAAACGATTATCTCGCGCAACGCGATGCCGAATGGATGGGTGGAGTCTACAAATTTCTCGGTCTCACGGTTGGAGTGGTAAAACACGGACAAAACGCCACGCAAAAAAAGGAAGCCTACGACGCGGACATTACTTATGGAACCAATAACGAATTCGGTTTTGACTATCTGCGCGACAATATGGCCACAAGTCTCGAACAAGTAGTGCAAAGAAATCTTTACTACTCGATTGTGGATGAAGTGGATTCAATCCTGATTGACGAAGCGCGAACGCCACTTATTATTTCCGCTCCTGCCGAAGAATCAACTTTTAAATACAGAAAATACGCGGAACTTATAAAAAATCTCGCTGAAAATGAAGACTACAATATTGACGAAAAAATAAAAACAGCGACACTTACTGAAGCAGGAATTGCAAAAATGGAAAAAATGCTCGGAGTGGAAAATATCTACACCGAAGGAGGATTTTTGGAAGTGCACCACATCGAACAATCACTAAGGGCTCATGCTTGCTACAAACGTGATGTCGACTATGTCGTCAAGGAAAACGAAGTAATCATTGTTGACGAATTCACTGGTCGCCTCATGCCTGGTCGACGCTATTCGGACGGGCTTCATCAAGCCATTGAAGCCAAAGAAAACGTTGAAGTAAAACGCGAAAGTAAAACTCTTGCAACAGTTTCGCTTCAAAATTATTTCCGCCTCTTTGACAAACTGGCTGGCATGACGGGAACAGCAGCCACGGAAGCTGAAGAATTTTACAAAATTTACAAACTCGACACGGTTATCATCCCGACAAACATGAATGTGATGAGAAAAGATCTTCCTGACGTTATTTACAAAAATACAAAAGGAAAATTTCTCGCCGTAACTCAAAAAGTAAAAGAATTGCATGAAAAAGGACAACCGGCGCTCATCGGCACCATTTCCATTGAAAAATCAGAAACACTCAGCAAACTGCTTCAAATGAATGGCATCCAACATAACGTGCTCAATGCGAAAAATCATGAACGGGAAGCAGAAATTGTGGCGAACGCTGGACAAAAAGGCGCTGTAACCATTGCCACGAACATGGCGGGACGAGGCACTGACATCAAGCTCGGAGAAGGTGTCGTGGAAGTCGGCGGACTGTGCATTATGGGCACGGAACGCCACGAAAGCCGTCGTATTGACAACCAGCTTCGAGGTCGCGCAGGCCGTCAAGGTGATCCTGGAGCCAGTCAATTTTACGTTTCCATGGAAGATGACCTTATGAGGCTTTTCGGCTCCGAAAAAGTACAAAACATGATGGAACGCCTGGGAATACCCGATGACATGCCAATCGAAAACAGATTGATTTCAAATTCCATCGAAAGCGCTCAAAAACGGGTCGAAGGCCGAAATTTTGACATTCGAAAACACCTTGTGGAATACGATGACGTGATGAATAAACACCGCGAAATTATTTATTCGCGAAGACGAAAAATTCTCGAAAGCAGTGACGTTAAAGCTGATATCCTCATACTTTTTGAAAAGGAATCAAAAAGCATCGTTTTAAATCATACGTCGGAACGGGACGTGGAAGATTGGAATTATGAAGAAATCCTTGAAACAGTACGCGCCATTCATCGCGACGCCAAAACAAAAAATAATATGGAAACAAACAATGGCACAAGAGCAAACGATCACATCGAAACAAAGAATCGACTCGAAACAAACGATCACGCAAAAGTAAACAGTAATACAAAAACAAACCATGATGCAAACGAAAACTGCGACGCAAAAACGAGCCACGATGTTAACCATACTTCGAACGACCCGATCACAAAAGAAAATCTGGAAAAAATTATTGACCGCGATGAACTTATAAAAGTTATCCATGATTATTTGATAAATGAATATGAGAAAAAAGAAAAATCGCTATCTTCAGCCAATATTTTGAGACAAATCGAACGAAGCGTGTATCTTCGCGTCATTGACAGTCTTTGGATGGAACACATCGATGAAATGAGCAACCTTCGCGAAAGCGTGGCGCTTCAGGGATATGGCCAAAGAGATCCGCTCATTGAATACAAAAGCGAAGCATTTAATAAATTTACCAAGCTACTCACCGCCATTCAATCAAATACCGTAAATACGCTCTTTAAAGTAAATATTGAACAAGAAGTAGCACAACGGCTCATGGAAGAAATGGTCGAAAATCTGCAAACGAATGAAGATGAGATTGAAGGAGTGCTTACAGGTGATCAAAAAAAACTTCACGACCAAATCGAAACTATGAGACGAACAGCAATCGACGAATCTCCAACAGTCATTCGGATAAATGCCGATAAAGACGAAAATCAAACAGACACGCATTTCACTGCTCCTTTAGCGCATCCAGGCGTCCCTCAAAAATTCCAAACAGCTCAAATCTCACCGGTTATTCAAAAAAAATCCAATCAAATAAATGAAGTCGGAAGAAACGAACCCTGCCCTTGCGGTTCAGGAAAAAAATACAAAAAATGCCATGGTAAAGGCAAATAAGAAAAATTCTAGATTGGCTAGAATATGATGATACAAAAACTTAATTTGCCTCTATTTCTGAAATAACAAAAAATGATATACGTGGCCATATTCTTACTCTCTGGCAAGATACACTTCTCGCGCTTTTGCGCCGTTTACCGGGCCAATAACTCCATTTGCCTCTAAAATATCGAGAAGCCTGGCAGCTCTCGCATAACCCACCTTCAAACGACGCTGCAAAAGCGACGCTGACGCTTTTCCTGTTTCCGCGACAATTTGATAGGCAGCTTCATAAAGACTGTCACTCACTTCATCGTCATCAACTTCTCCATCAGGCATGCCAGTAAGCTTTAAACCAGCAGTTTGCCTTGATGTGATATCCTCAATATAGGTCGGCCCAAAGGTCAATTTCAACCTATTTGTAACGCGTTCAATCTCCTCCGAAGAAATATAGACACCTTGAATACGAACAGGCTTTCCCATATCACCAGCAAGATAGAGCATATCTCCTTGTCCCAAAAGATCTTCCGCTCCGAGACAATCAAGAATAACGCGAGAATCAATCGAAGAAGAAACCGTAAAAGCAATACGGGCTGGAATATTCGCTTTAATAAGACCAGTAATTACATCAACCGATGGTCTTTGTGTCGCGACCATCAAGTGCAGTCCAACAGCGCGTCCCATTTGAGCAATACGACAAATAGCGGCTTCCACCTCTTTTCCTGACGTCATCATAAGATCCGCGAGTTCATCGATCACGATGACAAGCGTCGCCATTTTATCTTCAATCGTGCTGTCGGAATTATAATCTTTTATACTGCGATGCCGTTTATCCGCGCAAAGCTGATATCGTCGAAGCATTTCAGCAACGGCCCAACGTAACGCCACCGTTGCTTTTTCAGGATCCGTAATAACAGGAGTAAGAAGATGAGGAATGCCATTATAGCTGTTAAGTTCAACACGTTTTGGATCAATCATGATGCATTGCATTTCTTTCGGCGAATTTTGATACAAAAGTGAAATGAGAAAACTATTCATTCCAACCGATTTTCCCGCTCCAGTAGCGCCGGCAATCAACACATGCGGCATTTTTCCAAGATCCGCCACCATCGGTTTACCACTGACATCCCGACCAAGGCAAAGCCTAAGCTTCGTATCTGACGACTTATTAGGATCAAAAACTTTATATTCCTCACTTTCAAGAAGTTCGCGTAAATACACCGTTGAACGTATTTCACTCGGAACTTCAATGCCAACAAGCGATTTTCCGGGAATCGGCGCTTCAATACGAATCGCCTTCGCCGCGAGCGCCAACGCGAGATCATTTTTAAGTCCGGTAATTTTGGAAAGTTTTACGCCTTCATGCGGTTTTAAAGTATATTGAACCACGGTCGGCCCCACATGAACATCTTGCATAACGACATCAATGCCAAATTGAGCCAGTTTATCGCGAATAAGTTCCGCATTACGTTTGAGAGTATGGTCATTCGCGGCAATTTTTGATTTTCCAAAATGTAAAAGATCCAGCGTCGGGTATTCCCAAGGAATTTCCGGCTCGCGTGAAACCTCCTGAATAACTTCAACTTCTTCAGCTCCATCATCAGAAGATTGAACACTCTCCGAAGTTTGCTGATCGGAAACAGGCTCCGCAAGCCGCAATTCCACAAGAGCTTCGCTACTTTCTTCCATGTGCGATTCCGAAACCTGAGGTTTAATAATATTAATCGCTTCTTGAGGTAAATCTTCCTCTTCATCCTCAGAAAAAACATCGCGCGCGCGGACAGCGCGTTCACGTTTTCGCTGCGGCATAAAAAAACGTAATGTTCCTGAAAGAGTGACATTAAATGTCAAAAGAAGAGAAATAATAAAAAGCGCTGCAAAAAAAACATAAGAACCCGTAAGCCCTAAAATCATCATTCCCAAAAATGTACCGGTAAAACCAATATACCCGCCATGAGTACCCTGAACCGCGACTTGATAAATATCTTCTTCCGCAACCGAAAGATGAATAAGGCTGGACGCGGAAACAACAAGAAATATCACACCAACTAAACGTGAAAAGCCGAAAGAAGGTTTTCGTTTAAAGAAAAAAATCATCGCGATAAGAAAACTCAAAAGAGGAAGTCCATATATACCCCAACCAAAAACCGGCATAAGAACACTTTTCATAAACGTACCGACAACTCCAAGTTTTCCCGTAATACTCAAATACAACAAAATAGCAGATGCCGTATACATGACCGCCCAAATTTCCTGAACAACATGCGGTTCCACTTCAAAATTAATACCGTTTTTACGCGTATAACTTCGTCTTCTCGGCATATTGCTGCGCGACGCCTGAGCTTTAAATTTTCGTTTTCTCGACATGGCAATCGACAAAGCAAATAATATTTTCAACATGTACTATACAGCAAAACTCGAAAGAAAAAAATCAATGGCGTAAAATGAAACGATGAGCAAGTCAAAGGTAAAAAAAATAAATAGAGGAACTCTGGGAAACATGCTAAAAATAGACACAAAAATAAAAATTTGATACGGTTACGAATGACAAGGTTACAAATGACAATAAAAAAAACATGACCGTAATTACTCGCTTTCCGCCGTCGCCTACAGGATTTGTCCACATTGGAAGCCTGAGAACCGCGCTGTACAATTACCTTTTTACAAAACAGCAAAAAGGAAAACTTATTATTCGCATTGAAGATACCGATCAAACGCGCCAAGTCGATGGCGCCGTGGAAAATCTTCTCAAAACACTCAAATGGGCAGGAATCGAGTATGACGAAGGACCTGTTTTAAAAGAAAAGCATATTGTAACAAATGACCATATCTTCACAAATGACAAAGGACAAATAACAAAACCATTAAGCACGGATGTAAAAAATAATAAACAAAGCGACATGTACGGCCATCTTGAAGAAAAAGGCTCACACGGACCGTATATTCAATCAAAACGCCTCGATTTATATAAAAAATACGCCCAGGAACTTATAGAAAAAGGCCACGCGTATTACTGCTTTTGTACGAAAGAACGGCTGGAAGAAATGCGAAAAAAACAGGAATCTTTGAAACTCGCGCCACAATACGATCGCTTTTGTCTAAAACTCGATAAAAAAGAAATCGAAAACAATTTAAAAAAAGGAATATCGTGCGTAATTCGTCAAAAAATACCAAATGGAAATATTGAATTCAACGATATTATTCGCGGACATGTAACTTTTGCGACGCAAACTCTCGATGATCAAATTCTCATAAAATCAGATGGTTTCCCGACTTACCACTTAGCCAACGTCGTGGATGATCACCTCATGGAGGTAACTCACGTAATTAGGGGCGAAGAATGGCTTCCTTCTACGCCAAAACATATTCATCTGTATCAGGCGCTGGGATGGAATCTGCCGATATTTGCGCACCTGCCGCTTCTCCTCAATCCCGACAAATCGAAACTCTCAAAAAGACAAGGCGATGTGGCGGTGGAAGAATTTATCGAAAAAGGTTACTTGCGTGACGCATTAATCAATTTTATAGCGCTTCTAGGCTGGCATCCGACGGAGAATGAAGAAATATACACGTTAAACGATCTCATAGAAAAATTTTCGCTCAAACGCGTGCAAAAAGCAGGAGCCGTTTTCAATAAAGAAAAACTCGACTGGATGAATAGCGTATATATAAAAAAACTCTCTATTGAAGAACTTGCTCAACTCATTGTGCCATACCTTCAAAAAGAATCATGGTATCGAGAAAATCCGAATATTCTAAAATACATACAACTCATTCGAGAACGGCTTAAAATTCTAAGCGAAGCGCCTGGTATGTTAAAATTTTTCTTTCTCGATCACCTAAAATATGATGTGACGCTTTTTGAAAACGCAAAGATGAAAGTTGATAAAAATATGGCAAAAAACAGCCTTCAATTTGCCAATGACACGCTCAAAAATCATGAATTCTGGGAAAAAGATGAAGATCTAAAAGTACCGCTTCTCTCCATCGTGGAAAAACTCCAAATAAAAAATGGACAACTTCTCTGGCCACTCCGCGTTGCTTTGACAAACGAAGCCTTTTCTCCAGGCGTTTTTGAACTTCTCGCAGCCTACGGAAAAGAAAAAAGTCTTCAACGAATTTCCGAGGCTCTCATGACACTCAAATCATAAAAAAAGTCTAGGCAACGTCTAAAAAACGTGCTTATTACTGCAATGTACAAAATTGGCTGCAAGTTTTCCATTGTGGCAATGATTTGCATTCAATGAAAAAAAAAGTTACTCTTGAGCTAGAAAAAAATATCAAAAAAACTCCAAAACATTTTCTCAAAAAAAATCGAAATCGATTAGAGCAAGATTTTACAATCTGCGATAATAAAATCTTATAATAAAATAACTTGTTTATTGCCATGAACTTCAAAGAACTTAAAATAATCATCAATTTCCTTCGAAAAAAAATTCAGTGTCCGAATTGCGCGAACTGCTATTTTGAAAAAGACATTTCGGTATTGAACACCACTCGAAATGAAGGAGTAATTTTCATGGAATGCTCAAAATGCG
This sequence comes from Candidatus Peregrinibacteria bacterium, assembly GCA_016188705.1. Classification (GTDB taxonomy): domain Bacteria; phylum Patescibacteriota; class Gracilibacteria; order UBA1369; family JACRIC01; genus JACPHH01. The sequence goes on from JACPHH010000035.1 coordinate 14,266, forward strand.
GCGGCAATATCCTTCTGAGCGTCGGACTTGACCAAAAAGTAAAAACAAAAAAAATCATGATGAAAAATTCAGATCAATTAATTTCATCAAACGATGTTCTCGACATGCATAACTTTCTCAAATCTTTTAACGGAGACCTTGAAGAATATATCATCAAAAAACTTTCATGAAAAAGCTCATCCTTATAAGCTTAAGTCTTTTGCTATTCCTTCTTCCGGGCTGCTCGAAAAAAATCGAAGCAATAGATGCTATTAAAAAACAAGCCTCGGAAACAAAAGCAAAAGTTGAAGAAACCGTGAGTGACGTAAAAAATGCCACTGAGAGCGTCAAAAAAGCTGCGAATGAAGTGCAACAGGCGAAAGAAGGCGTAAATAAAGCCATCGATGACATTAAAAAAGTCACGAACTAGGCAGTGTTCACATAAAATTTTTGCGATGGTTGGATGGAAAGATGTCTGAATTCAAGGCGCGAGGAGCGCAGTGGAGCAGTGCTCCATAAGCGACGAGCAACAAAGAAGACGGACATCTTTCCGCCCAACCCGAAGGGAAGAGACATATTTTGTCCATTTCTGCGTCACTCCTTCTCGATGTACCCCTGGTACACTCTCGTCGTCGTTCCTTGAACTGAACAAAATATGTCTCTTCCATCTATAAAAATTGTATGTGAACACTGCCTAAAAAGTCCTTAAAAAACATGGTAAATACCGCAATGTACAATGCGACTCTTTGAAACATTGCAAAAAATAACCTACTCATTTTTCTTGAGTGTTCAAAATGGATACTTATGCTCGGAGCTGTTCACATAAAATTAAAAGCCGCGCTGCATTGCCATACGGGTGAAGATCCCCAAGATCCAATTCCTTATACCGCGCGAGAATTTCTCGACCAAGCCGCTTTGTTCAAATTCGAAGTCGTCTCATTTACTTGCCACGATTTTTTCTTTTGGAATGAAAAAATAAAAAAATACGCGGAAGAAAAAAATATTCTCCTTATTCCAGGAATCGAAAAAAAAATCGAGGGAAAACATGTCGTTATCCTGAATGCGAATAAGGAAACCGAAAATATTAAAACATTCGAACAATTAGCCGCGCTGAAAAAAAAATTCGAATATTTTGTGCTCGCGCCGCATCCATTTTTCCCCGGAAGAATAAGCCTCGGGAAAAAACTTATTCAATATATAAATCTCTTCGATGCCATAGAATTTTCCTATTTTTACTCAAAAAAAATCAATGCAAATAAAAAAGCGGAAAAAATAGCAAAAAAATACAATAAACCGCTCATCGGGACTTCGGACATTCACGTTCTCAAATACATGAATCCGACCTACACCATCATTCAATCAAAAAAAGATACTCATTCCGTTCTCTCGGCTCTCCGAAAAAATGCCTTCGAAATAAAAAGCAAACCATTTAAAGCCTATCAATTAATTCAAATTTTTGCTACAATGATAGGAATAAATCCCTTACAAAAACTCGCGAAAAAATGGAAAAAACGCAATATGCCAAATTAAAAAACGCAAAGGATGGCGAATCGAAAAAATGTATTTTTCTAAAAGAATTTCTGAAAAACGTGGTTTCGTTACGAAATTTGCAAAATTGCAGTAGTAAGCACGTTTTTCAAAACTTCCTAAATATCCTAGGCAGTGTTCACATAAAATTTTTACAGATGGAAGAGACATATTTTGTTCAGTTCAAGGAACGACGACGAGAGTGTACCCAAAGGTACATCGAGAAGGAGAGACGCGGAAATGGACAAAATATGTCTCTTCCCTTCGGGTTGGACGGAAAGATGTCCGTCTTCTTTGTTGCTCGTCGCTTATGGAGCGCTGCTCCACTGCGCTCCTCGCGCCTTGAATCCAGACATCTTTCCGTCCAACCATTGCAAAAATTTTATGTGAACACTGCCTAAAACTATCAATGATATCAGCCCCATGAGATCTTTCATTAAAAAAATAAAACAAAAAGCGAGAGAAAATCCGCAGTATATCGTTTTTCCTGAAGGAACGGAAGAACGCATACTCAAAGCCGTAGAACGAATAGTAAAAGAAAAAATCGCCTATCCCATTCTCATTGGAAATCCGCGAAGCATCATAATAAAAGCGAAAAAATGCGGTATAAAAATTGACACGAAAAAAATTGAAATCGTCGATCACCTGCGTTCAAAAAAACGTCATTTTTATGCGGAAAAACTGTATGAATTGCGAAAAGATAAAGGTTTATCTGAAAAACAGGCCTATGAAACGATCAAAAAGGTCAATTATTTTGGAACCATGATGGTCGAAATGGATGAAGCGGCAGGCATGGTTTCGGGTGCCACATGGTCAACGGGAGAAACCATTCGTCCTGCTCTTGAAATCATTAAAACCGTCGAACCATTTCACAAAGTATCAGGATTTTTCTTTATGATTCTCGAAAAACGGATGCTTCTTTTTGCCGACGCTGCCGTGAATATCGATCCCAATTCACACGATCTCGTAGACATTGCCGAAGATACGGCATTTACCGCGAAAAAATTTGGCATCAATCCTCGCGTAGCCATGCTCTCATTTTCCACAAACAGTTCAGCGCGGCATCCATTTGTCGATAAAGTAAAAGAAGCGACAAAAATGATGAAATTTGAACATCCGGATATCCCGTGCGACGGTGAAATGCAAGTAGATTCAGCTCTTGTTCCGGAAATTTGTAAAAGAAAATTTCCGGGTTCAAAAATATGCGGCGACGCGAACATACTTATTTTTCCTGATTTGCAAGCCGCGAATATCGCCTATAAATTAGTGGAACGCCTCGCGGGAGCCATTGCGGTAGGCCCTATTCTTCAAGGCTTAAAAAAACCAATCAACGATCTTTCGCGAGGTTGCAGTTATCGGGATATTGTTGATGTTACGGCCATTACGACCATTGAAGCACAGGGAAAAAACTTTCACGATATACGCTTCACGTAAAAAAAAACTTTTCGACTGCAAATGAAAATACTCATTCTCAATTCCGGATCATCCACCATAAAATTCAAACTTTTTGAAAAAAATGAAAAAGGTTTTTGTGAACTCAAAAAAGGACTTTTGGAAAATATCAAAAATCACGAAGATGGTCTCAAAATTATGAATGCCGAACTCATAAAATCCGGCCATATAAAAAACATAAATGAATTGAAACATGTGGGGCATCGCGTCGTGCATGGAGGAGAAACTGGTTGTTCATTTCAAAAAATCAATGCCAAAATCATACAAACCATCAAAAAATTGGCATCACTTGCGCCATTGCATAATCCAGCCAATCTTAAAGGCATTCTCGCCTGTCAAAAAATGTTTCCGCGCGCCATTCAATGGGCTTTTTTTGACACGGCCTTTCATCAAACGCTTCCGGAAAAAGCCTACCGCTATGCGGTTCCCGAAAACTGGTATACAAAATATGGTATAAGAAAATACGGCTTTCACGGGACTTCACACGAATTTGTCGCGAAGAAAGCCATTCAATATTTACGGGGAAAAAAACTGCCTTACAAAAAACTCATCAGTTGCCACATTGGAAATGGCGTAAGTATCACCGCGATTCACAATGGAAAATCCATCGACACAAGCATGGGATTCACTCCTTTGGAAGGGGTTCCAATGGGAACTCGTTCAGGATCCATCGATCCAGCGGTTCCGCTCATTATGCAACGCTTGCTCCAAAGCACGTCACAAAACATTGAAAACATTTTGAATACAAAATCAGGTCTTTTCGCTTTATCGGAATTAGAGAGCGATATGCGTGTTATTTATAAAATATCTCAAGGGAAAAAATTTTTCTCAAAGAAAAAAAACTTTAAAAAAATTTCATCGAAAAACGAAATAATTAAAAAAGCAAAAAAAACCATTGAAA
>JACPHH010000008.1 GCA_016188705.1 Candidatus Peregrinibacteria bacterium
ATGTGTTTTAAAACCGCATCCACCAAATCGCCGTGAGGATCCATTACGCAAAGACCTTGTCCATCCTGAATATCTTTACTTATGAGTAATTCCAAAAATTTACTTTTTCCATTACCGGATTTACCAACCACATACATATGCCTTGCTCTATCTTCACGCAGGATTCCAAACGGCAACTGCTGATTGTGATAATTAGTCATCCCAAATGGCACAACATCTCGCTGATGAGATTTTGGTAGATTGATAGGAGGTTCACTTCTTCGAGCCAATACATGAACCATATGAGGCACTATCTGAGGATCAGGGAAATAATACATGCCGGCAATCTCATTGATTCCCATGAGTGAACTCCCTCTCAGAGATCTTTGTTTCCAAAGTGAGAGACCATTTTGACCATGAAAGCGACGACCAGAGGTGAATCCATTAAAGTCGATGGAATTGAACTGTGTGTATGCTTGTTCAAGTGCAGTCAATTGTCGATCAGCCATTTGTTTATTGTGTGTTTGTACAGCGACTCTCACACTGACATTGTATTGTCGCTCTTCTGCTTTAGTGCTGATAGCTGTTTTTTCTTGTTCAAAAAAATCCTTTTGAGATTTAGATTTTAATCGATCGCGCAAACGAAGCCTCCTTCCCCAAAAATTCAGTGTGTGTTTCCAATTTCGAACAACATTAAACCAGTAATCATCCAATCGTGGTGACATGACTACTTGTACCCATAATTGTTCTCCTTCACCTGCTTTACTGAGTACGGAAAAAAGCCCTGCAAGTGCGTCTCCTTCGAATTCATCAAAACGTTTCCATGGGTAAAGGTCTGAACGTTTATTTTTCATCTGTGAGGCTATAAATCCGGAACTTTCTACTTCGCTTGTATAGTCTTTTTTTTGTTCTTCAATAATAGCATTTGGATAGAGAGCATATATTTGTCCCTTAATTAATTCAAGCAATCTTTCAGGTATGTGAACATAAAAATAAATGTGTTGAGAATGTGAAACCAGCTCAAAACTCAGAGAATTACCTTTAAGTTGTTCGTGAAGATTTTCAAGCAATTGAGCGAAACGCGGTTCGATTTTCAAAAACTTCTGACGCCATTGTTGTATGCGAATAAGAAGGAGCATAAGAAAAGCATATCATCTGTTGAGTTTTGCTGCTATCACTTTTTGAGCGGCACGTGCGGTATTACTGAACTTACTATATGACACACGTGCTTGATTGAGCATTTTTTGATTCAGTACATGAGTATCATCACCAGCAATATTTTCCTTGTGATCACTATGGTACGTTTCATGTAAAAAACACGGTTCACAATAAATACGCTGCGGAGTGCCAGGCTGATATGGTGTCTCGATACTCCTATTGCATCGATCACAGGTGCGTTTCCATAATTTAGATGGTAAACGACGTTTTCGTCTGGCTAAATGTCTTTGATCAGGATGTGTTTTTGGTATCGATAAACGCATACGTCGATATAACAGTAACTCCTGAGCAGTAATAAAATATGGTTTTTTGGTCTCTTCACATTCGATAGCCCAATTCAGTATTTCATCAGGAATATCATCGATCTTTATGGGAAGTTTTTCAGCGGGAATTATTTTTTGAACGTCGGGCCTTTCTATAATTTCATCTTTCCATCTCAATCCCTTTGTCAGAGCTTCTTGCTTGGACAGAGGAAAATATTCCATAGCTATAGTTTCATTGTAACAGAAAGGCGAATATGCGATGGGTATGTTTTCTCCCCATTCACCTGTAGAATTCATATGTTTAATGAGTCTCGGAACTAATTCTTCGTATTGTTCTTTGGTATATTGTTTGTTTAAGATACAAAATTTACGATGATTTATTCCAATACAGCCGAAACAATACTGGATATGTTTAATACAATCGCAATAAAAACAATCACTACTCATCTGCACGCTGGATGAAAAAAGTGCCCGTTGGCTTCTTAGCGCTCCCGTTATTTCATACATCAATTCCGATTCCTTTCCTGTTCCAAAGCAATCCATCATATCTTTTCCTTTCCATCCACAAACCTGACAGTGTCGAAGGTCCTGAGCGCCAAGTATAATGTCAAAACAATTGTAACAATTATTGGCATGTTCAATCATATTCCCTGTACAGTTTTCAGAACTAATCAAATGTGCATACAAAGTTGGTAGCGTGTTACTCCATTCAATAAATTTTTTTTGCATGGCTTTTATACCTCTCTCGTGTAATTCTTTCTGCAATGCTTCATATTTTTCTTTTGACACCGGCTGATTAAAAATATGATAGCCTTTTGAGCGTAAATTTTTACAACAAATACTATGATGACAGTTACGACAATTTTCTAAAAAATAGCTGTCTTGACAGCCATAACAATCTTGAAGAAAAAAACAATTATAGCAGTTTACGCAATCTGCACATTCATAAAGAAGTTCAGAGCTCACACAGGAATAACAATCAATGCAGCTATTACACATAACAAGCCATGAACTGTTGTATACATTTTCACAATATCCGCAAGCAAATGTTAAATAACAATTTTTACAATAATCCGTATAGGTAGTATATTCACAATTCTCAAGTGTCGCCCCTTGCTGCATTCCACGGCGTGGCACAGCCAGTTTAAGCTCATGAAGTTGTTCAAAAAAAGGACGGGAAAAATCTATATCCCGGCCATACTCAAAAGGATTCCATGAATCACTCCACCACACATCTTGTTTATAAGCTTTATGTGGACTATCCTGAGAATAAAGGGATACAAATTCTTCTCCAGTAAGATCACATCGCTTATTATAAAGTTTGCTTTCGTTACGAATGGCTAACCGACGTTGGAAACGGCAATCGGGACAACATCGGGGAGGCGGAATATCATAACGCACATCATTAATAACAGGGGACAATTTTTTCAAAAATGCCAGATCTTCCTCTGTTACAGAATATGAGAAACCGCATTGAATACATGTGTGGTTCATAATGTAACTTCAGCACGACGTAAAATTCTCTCAGCTTCTTCTTTCCGCATAGATTTACCGCAGGAGTTACAAGTCGCTCTTCTTGCTGTCCAATTGACAGCTATATCTTGATTCTCGCAATATGGACATTGTTTATTGAGAATGCGTTTTGCCATAAGTTTTTCATCCATATTGATTAAAAATTGAGTATAAATAATGAATTGAATATCGCTCAATAAGTAGATTAGCACAAATTTATTATTTTTTAAAAAAAAATATCATCGTGACGATGTCCAAAGGTTCTCCACGGTTCATCAGTACGTAGCCCTTGCGGATATTTTCGATTCAGTTATTGTTACTATACATAGTGGCATAAATTTTCAAACATTATTGAACGACTAAAAATGAGCATCGAGTTATGACACCATGAATAACCGACTGAAAATACTGAAAAAATGAATATACGTATTGTCACAAATCGCAACCTTCTTTTCCTCGGACTTCTTACGGCGGGTCCACGGGATGTGGTATAAAATGCGATTAAATTCAAAATTTTCTTAAATATCCCGTGCGGCCCTGGGATTTTTTTTGTCATACAGAAAAAGTGAGAGGATTTAGTCTCGTTCTAGCAGAAAGAGAGACTTTTCAGCCCAAAAATTTTCCATTATGCCTATTTTTTAATTTTTTTATTATGTCTAAACAATTATTACAACCTGGTGAATATGGCCATGCTGCTCCTTATGAAGAAGAAGAGTATGAACAACTGGATATGGCCCATTGCTTCGGTGAATCTCAATTGCGATACAGAATCGGATGTGATGCGTGTAAGACTGTTCTTTCTACCATTGATCAGCCAAGCGGAGGTGTTGCGAGATTACAGGATGATTTTAGAGAACGCGCGTGTTTCGCTACTCGAGATGATGTTTTGTATATGTCTATTTTTTAAACTCTTTTTTTATGCGCAATGAAATAAACATTACTCGTATTGGAGGACATCGATTCCCTTATGAGTATTATTCACAACATAATGGTATTTCTGGCGTTCGTACTGATGTCGCGTATGGCATTGGATGCGATCGTTGCGGGAAATGTTTGCATATTGATGAAAGTATTACGAACTACTCAGAAGGTGATTTTGAAGCGAAAATTTGGGAAACTCGTACTGATTTTTCTCGAGTTTTTTGCGTTTCCAATAACGAGTGGAAATGCCAAGCTGATGGTGAGACATGAATTTAGGCAAGTGTTCACATAAAATTTTATATTAACACTTCCTAATACCCTTCATTCATGAAAAAATTGAAGCTATCGACCTCGTTGAGAAGATTTTTAAGCATGTAGGCAAATTCAGCTTTCGTGACGGCATGATGAGGGTCATAAAGACCATAAGGCAGAATATGTTTTTCATAACCTTTGTCCATCAGAGGCTCATACCACTCGACTCCGTTTCCGGCCTTCCATACTTTTAAATCAAAAATACGAAACATCATTGAAAGCGTTTCAGCAGTCGTTGACTTGTGATTTGGCCGAAAAGAGCCGTTTTGATACCCCGACACGAAACCTTTCTTTTTTCCATACCGGATATATTTCGCATACCACGCGTCTTTTGTAGTGTCCTTAAAATTTTCCGTCCGCGACACTTTTTTTGAATAGGAATCAAGCTCCCCCCAAAGCGCGTCATCATGTTTTCCCAAATTCTTGCTTTCTTCTTCAAATCGGATTTTCGCTTCAACAAGCAGTTTCAAAATCTCAGCCCTTGTAAGCGCGTTTTCCGGCCGGAATTCATCGCCTGTCATCGATTCCAGATAGCCGCGTTCCTTGAGATACGAAATTTCGCTTTCATACCTATGGTAGCTGATATCCTTAAAGGAACTGTTTAAAGCTCCTATTTCATATAATCCGGGTTCCTTATTTTTGAGATTTCTAAAATGCAAAAGAATATTGCGAAAATCCTCAACATAGGTATCGTAATTCGTATCCTTATCCTCATAGGTTATATAAAAATAATGATCTCCATCACTCAAATAAACTTCGCTTTTTTTGCGAATTTCGGTTCCTTCTCCAGGAAAGCTTGTTGTTACCGACCAACCCTCAAGACCGTCCACGACCAAAGTCTCATTTTTCGCTAATACCTGACGATAATCATTTAATTTATATTCTTTCATCGTGGTTTCAAAAAGTTCGCGATTATTCAATTCGCGTTCCGATTCCGTCCATTTTTCATAAAACACTTCCATGACTCCATCGAATGAATCTGATCGTGTTATTTCCAAAATCGCGTTAGGATCAAAAACAGACTTTTGATTGGGCATCATATACCAGCCGTCCATTTGAGTCAGCGAGAATGGGGGATTGTCGAAACTCATGGTTTTTTTAACCGCAGGATTATCGACTGTCTTCGAGTTTATATGAAAAGTTTTCAATACTTCTTCATAGGACTTCGTGGAGGCTTCCTTGGACTGAAGATCCATATTAAAATATATGGAAATCAGAGCATGGCCATACGGAATAAAATAGGCTTTTGATTCGTAATCGGAATAACTGAGACGCACGAGGTGCGCGGGATAGCCGTTCAAGGTGGTTTTTTCACGTTTGTAACTTGTCACAAAGGCATTGGCAAAATCCATGCCTTTAAAAAGCTTTTCAAGAAATGCATCATTGACCTTAAACGGAAGCAGTGTCGCTTCGATGGTAATATAGGAAAATTTTCCGCCGGATTGACTTCGCATTCGAATGAATTTTTCATTTATTTCTTCAAAATTCCAGCCTTCAGGAGTTCCAATCGTAAACTTCGGATAAGAAGGATAAGTAAAAGTGCGCGTTTTAATCGTGTCATTCCAGAGTTTCATTTGTGATCGCATCGCTTTTTGCGCTTTTTCTTGAGTAATGGCCTTGTCATCAAGATGTTCCTTCATCCAATCCCGCGCCTCTCGAATATCAAGAACATATCCGAGATTTCCGAGTTCCGAAAGCACATAGCTCGGTACGCCGACAAAATTTCCCTGCTCGTCAAGCGCCGTGCCGCCGGAATTGCCAAAACTCACCGAAGCGTCGGTTTTAATGTACTGATGACCGTTTTCTTTGCTGAATCCGCTGACCTGTCCTTTTGTCGTGGTAATGGTATCCTGTCCTGTGTCGGGATAGCCGACAATCGTAAGCGCTGCTCCTGTCTGAAGGTCTATTTCTTTATTCGCGTCAAGAAAGGCAAGATTTTCGACAGTGTTTCCTTCTATATCGGTAGCGTCTATTTTGAGCAGAGCAAGATCAAGCTCGGTATTTTGAGCCATGAGCGAGGCGGAATAATCGCATACAGGAGCCTGATTCATTTCGAATGTTACGCAGACTTCAAAAGCATCGAGCGGTTTTTGATCATTATCGGAAATAACATGATTATTGGTGAGAATCATGCCATCGGATTGAATAATGGTTCCTGAGCCAGACTGTGTTTTTAAAATATTTCCCGCGTAGGCTAATTTATAAGCAACGATTTTTATCGTGGGAGACGCCGTGGAAAAATTTCTTGGTTCCGTGTTTTCGGCTTCGGTCAATGGAATGAGCGCGTACAATGAAACGATTAATATTGAGCCGGCAATAAGCCATGCGGCAAGCATTGACACTTTTATTTTTTTATTTTTCCATGCAAGATTGTGAGTGTCCATAAAATAAAGATAAGGGATAATGAAAAAAGGGGAAATGCGCATTTTCACTTCGATCATACTGGCTTTTTAGCACTTGTCCAGTTTAAAAATTGTAACTGCCCACCGCTGTTGCTTTTTATTCAGATAAAAGAGGGCGGGGACTCCCATTTGAGCGCATAGCGAAGCGTAGCGAAAATGGAGTCCCAGCCCTCTTTTTCAAAAAAAACGGTGGGCAAGTACTAAAAATTCACGGTGTCGAGGAAAGTGTAAGGAAAATGTTGTGCAAAACCATTGAAAAAAATTCGACTTTTTAAAAAAGAGTTTGATGTTTGTTTAAAAATTCCTGCGCCTGTTTTTGTGTCCAGGCTTTTATTTTTTTTATGTCATTTTCTGAAATTTTTCTGCCCGTTGATTGCTGTGCTTGTACTACTTTTTTTAATGCTTCTTTGTTTATAAGCCGCCTTTTTGCGGCTTTTTTCCTATTTTCAAGAGTTTTTTCAGCAAACATGAGGTAGTTCCCGCATTCCGTGCAATCTACTCGTATCATTCCAGAATCAGTGAGAAGTCCATAGAGTCCTGCTGTTTTTTTCCCGCACTTTGCGCAATGAAAAAGTTTTTCTTCTTTTTTAAAAAGGACTGCTTCTTTTCTCGATTCGACGCCTTTTTTCCCAGTATTTTCAGAAATGATAAAGTTTGTTTTTGAGTCCATATCGACTTTGCCATTCGAGTTTTTTTCAAAATGTAAGTCTCTTTCATCCAAATGATTTCCGTGCGATGCAATCATTTTTTTTCTCTGTTTTTCGGCTTCTTCTACTGCCATTCTGTCACAACGATTATTATAAAAATGATCGGCATGGCCCTTTACCCACTGAAAACGAATTTTGAGTTTTTTTCTTACTCTATCAAGCCTTTCCCAGAGATCGAGATTCGCTTTTCTTTTCCAGTTTTTATTGAGTGATTCAATGACCAGCCGCGAATCCGAAAAAAGCTCAATGGGTGTTTGCAGGCGCTCGTTTGCGACCCATTCGAGAGCATGAATGATGGCAAGCATTTCCATCCTGTTATTTGTAGCCGTGGATTCTCCTCCGCGAACAATTTTTTCTTTACCATCGTATGCAATAATGGCCGCGTAGCCACATGGACCAGGATTTCCGAGTGAACTTCCATCGGTAAATATTTGGAGACGTTTCATGCATCAAGTGAAACCTTTTTCATGTCCGCTGTCAAAATTTTTTAGATGCTTCAAGAAAAAACGATGAAAAATTTGCGGCCAATTTTGCAAATTGCAGTAGTAAGCATATTTTTCAGAGGTTCCTTAGGGATATTGTGATAAAAACGAATCATACGATTTTCCCTTCTCTTGCATATTCGCGAGGCCATTGGCATATCTGCGGATTGTATAGCATTTTTACCGTATTTTTTCGTTTCCAACGATGAACCGTGCTTGGACTTACATGAAGCTTTCGTGCTATTTTTCGTAAACTTCCTCCGCTGTGCGCCAATGTAAGCGCCGATTCTACCACCGCCATATCGCATCGAAGCCTGTAACGAAGGGTTTCGCGATGCATTACCCATGTTTTTTGACAGATTGTGCATTTGAGCCGCTGATCTTTCTGACTGTGAATCACGACATTTCCCTGAAAGAGTTGACCTTGCATAGGACAGACGGGATTCGGACAGCACTGGTTTCGAATAGTGACAGCTTGTTCCATGAGGAGGTGGTTAAAAAATAAGAAGGTATAAAAAAATCCCGCGAATCCTTGTGGGTATCGCGGGAAAGTGTTGAATCATTTTTTATCACTTGCTAAAATTCCCGCGAACGCAGCTTTACGCGAAGGGTAATCGCGAGGAGATTCTTCTTGCTAATAAATGAATGAGACATCATGTGACGTATTTTTTACGATTGTATTTTACTTTGTTTATTCGCAGCCTGTCAATGATAATTAAGGAATGTATTTTTGAGTGTGTATTTCAGCGTTTTAGGGAACTTTAAAAAAGTCGAAAAAAATGTAATTGAAAGATACTTTTTTGATTTGATGTCCTGTAAAAAATTATCCAGGTCTATTCATGACTTACTGCGTCTAACTCCGTTCGAACAGCAGAAGTAACATATCCTACATATTGACTTCCATCTCTTCTTTTCGCTTCATCAGAGGGCACCGATTTTCTATATTCTTCATTGTTTTGAAAAACTTTTTTACAAACAGATTGAAACATGTCTAATGACGTAATGCTTCCATCCGCAATTGCCTTAAATATTGCATTTTTTCATGCCGTATTTTGGTGCCCACTTTTTCATTTGCTTCCAATGTAAGCCTGAAAGTTCATCGAATCTTTCTGCTTGCCAACAGGTAAAATCCGCCTTAAATTTTCTTGAATTCAGATACAGATAATCGAGAAGAGCTTTTTCAGATGTTGCCATCCATGCGCCATCTTTTCTTTGTTCCACTCCGAAAAAAAAATCAGGTGAAAGATGGCGATAACTGAATGTGCCAAATTCATTACGATATTGTTGAGTCTTTTTTGAAGTAATCAAAGTATATGTGGCAGTGCCTTCTGGAATAATTCCGTTCCATGACAAGACCGATTCCAGACTGTAATAAGATGGGGAAACCATTTGTTGTCCGATCATGAACACATTGGGATGAAAATCCGGAAAAGTGTAAAGATTTTGTTTCAAACGAATGAGTTTTTTATTTTTGCATAAGCGGAAAAGCTGTACTTTCACTGACTCAGGTTTTTGATGAAAGTAGTTCCTCATCTCTTCGAGCGTAAATGTTTTATAATGAAATGGTTTGAGTTCATCAGCTTTCATGTTTTTCTTTGATAATCTGTTACAAGAGCTAGAGTACTAGGAATGTAATCATAGAGCCAATCCTTAAAGGAATTTTCGTCCATAAGAATAAATCTCTCCAAGTCCATTTTCATAAGTGGAATATCCAGTTTTTTTATTTTCTCGGAAACAGCGACTAACAGATCTTTTTCTGTTTTAAATGTTTTTTGCTCTTGTTGTTTTGCGGTGGCATTCAGGTAGGCAAGATTGATTGGGATTTTTTGTTTTTGTTGTAAATACCACTGCAGATCGTAGTAATCACGTCCTTTTTGATATTCACGAAAGAGCACCGCGGCAATTTTTCCAGCAAACCCTGTGAACAAATCATTAGTGGAAATCATATAATCTCCGACCATACTCCTATAGTTTTTCTTTTCATAAACGGCGAAAGCAGGAGGGTTGGTATCAAGTTCAATTTTAATTTTAATGGTCTGCGAAGAGAGGGGAGAAAAACCAATATCATAGAGAATATCAGAAAAAGAAAACATGATTTTTAGAACATTTCGATTTTTATTACCATTGGCACGCATGTGAAAACCTGTGATTTTTTCAGAAAATGCTTTTGCAATCTCCGCGAAAAACTGTTCTGCGGGAAAATCGGGGTCAGGTTTATCGAGAGCCAAATCGATATCTTCGGAAAAGCGGTTGATTCCGTATGAAAGACGCAGTTTTGTCCCACCCATAAAATAAACGGGATAGCTCATCTTGGTGTATAAAACGTATAAAATAAGGTATTGCAATTCTTCTCTTACATATTGAAGCAAGAGTTGTTTATCCTTCACGCCTTGGTATTTATTTTGAAACGCCTTGAGAAAAAGAGTATAGTTCATTTCTAAAAATTAACAAAAATGTATATTTACAGAAATAGTATATATCAATATTACAGACGTAGTCAAGGAAACCCTGATAAATATGATTTTGTTACGAAAATTGCAAAATTCGAGCGAAAACGCTGAATGACCGACGAAGCCGTATCAGAAGAAGATACGGTAAGGAGGTCTGAAGCGTTTGCAGCCGAATTTTGCAATTTGCAGTAGTAAGCATATTTATCAGGGTTTCCTTAATATAAAAATACCGTAAGTGATCACAAGTAGATCAAGAAAATGGTGGGGCGTTTTCCTTTTTAAAAATATTCGAGTAGCTGTTCACGGCGGCTACATTCAAAATATGGATAATATTTTGGATAAAAAATGTCTTGCATTCGGACTCTGAATGTCGGACACTCAATATAAGTTATATTTAAAATATAATTATGTATTCTTAACCTCATCTATCATGACACACGCAAAATGCAATTACTGGAAATGTTCAAATGCCATCGGTCTTTTTCTGGTAATTCTGTTTGTTCTTTGTTTCGCGTGGTATTTTATCCGACCTGTTGAACAGGAACTCCACCTCCAACTTTTTAGGATGTCCATTGTCGGATTTGAAGAAATGAATGCAATTGGATTTATTCTCGGCGCAATTCAAAGTTACATTTTGGGCTATCTTGGTGTTGGAATTTGGACGCTCGTGGGCTGCTGCATGAAATCAGGCGAAAGTCACGGTTCATGCTGCGACGGCAAGTAAATATTTCCGGATCAAATCCGGATTGAGCAGCTTTAAAATTCAATAGCGATTCAAGAGATTCTTGGCGTTAAGATATTTCTTGTGGAATTGGCTTCATCTTTTCCAGTAGTTTCTGATATGAACGACCTTCGGTTAATCTACTCCAGAGCTGTTGCAAACTCTTGTTTATCGACGGCTTCATCTCGTTAATATATTCGGCATTTTCATCCCCTTTATCATATATAGCAATGAACACTTCAAGATTCTTTAGATAGTTTTCGTACTGTTCGCGCGCTTTAACTTGTTCATTTTTTTGTTTATCCGTAAGCTTTTTACCTTTGGG
Organism: Candidatus Peregrinibacteria bacterium; assembly: GCA_016188705.1. Lineage (GTDB taxonomy): Bacteria > Patescibacteriota > Gracilibacteria > UBA1369 > JACRIC01 > JACPHH01. The sequence goes on from JACPHH010000008.1 coordinate 11,293, forward strand.
ATACACAAAAGGATCCATACGCGATGTTAAAGAGACGTACAGCCACTCAGCCGTATGTCGTATTGCCTCGCGTACATGGCCGTTTTGATGCTGAATAACCTTCAGTGTAAAATTTTTCAATATTTCGAAGTGATCATCCCCCAATGCCAAAAAGAATAGTTTTAGACCCGAAGCAAAGGCTTCTTTATTTGCAATATTCTCGATTTGATCAAACTTTGGCAAAAATTCAAGCGCCACATCTGCACTGACTTGAAAAGCCTTTGTTTCACGATGCCACAGCGATTCTATTTCTCTCTTCGCTTTTTTACACTCTTCACGCGAGCCAGTCATTAATATGGATAGTAGTCGACGAAGTTCGTTTTGCATTTCGGGGGTTTCTGTGGGATTTGAGTGGGATGATTGGGGCATAATTATTTGGAATAAGTTAGTTTTAGAATTTTATTAGCATATTTTTGGATTTTCTTTCTCAATTGTATGTCCATAATTCCAATGTTAACGATTTCTGGAACAGATAAGACTTTCAATGCTTTTATTTTTTTGAACTTTTTTTTGAGATATATAAAAACAATCAAAGTTTTTCTTAAAACTTCGGCTTGTTCTTCCAAAAATTCACAATCTACCTTTGGTAGTTGCGCCATTCCTTTGTCATCTGAATAAGATCGCGTTGCTTTTTTCAGACGATCAAAAAAACCGCCATGTACAAATTCATTTCTATAGTCAAATAAGATTTTGAGATTCTTTTTAATATTTTCAAAGTCTTTTTTGTAATGATTTCCTAATAAAATCTCTACCCTTTGAATTATCTTGTATGACCCATTATCGTTTTTATACCTCGAAAGCAGAGTTTCATACAGAGTGACTATTTCAGCGCATTCTTTTTGCCAAATCATTACATCCTTAGATTTTTGATATTGCTCAAGTTCGCTAAATAATAGACAGGCTAGACTTAATCTCCATTGTTCCCTATTCCATTCCAAAACTTCGCAAGCATTCCAATTGATTCCTTTGATCTCTGATACTAACAACTCGTAAAATTGCGGAAATTTTTTATTAGCAAACTTTTCCTTTGCATTATAACAATTTGATTTTTTATGAATGTTCAATGTTGTTTTTTTAACCGTTACTCCATCCCTATCAACATAAAACATGACAGGGAGAGATAAGTCCGAAAAAAGGTTTATGACAAATAAACTTTCATATCTACTTGCCGAGTTGTCCTTAGAATAATTTGGCAACAATATGCCCCAAGTACTTTCTTTATAAGATTTTTCATAGTCATCTTTACTACCCATGCCAAAGTAGTTTTTTCTAACATTCTGATTGAACGGTTTAATTTCTTTTTTTATTAAATTCAGAAACTCCCTTTTACTGATTTTTTCAAGGTTCCAAAATTCAAATTCCCCTATCTTTTTACGTTTTTCAGATATTTTTACTTGGCAACCCGGAAATGCTAGAAAAATTTTTCGCATTTTTATAAAGTGCTGTTAGTAAGTTAGCTAATCTTGCCAAAGATAATTCACAATTTCTGTTCCAAGGAAATTTGCTAATTCACCTGTAGGCTTTCCAACTCCCAATCTTTTCCCTATTAAGATTCGCCAATCTCGAGATGAGGAGTGATCATCTATGTGTAAATGTAGCTTTTTTATTAAATTTTTCGAAATCTTAGTATTCTTTTTGTCTTTAATTATTTGATCAACTTGTGCCTTTTCTTCTTCGCTTAAATCCCCTTCATTTTTGAGTTTTTCTAATTCGTCATTTAAGTCTATTGGATCTTTCATTTCTGCCAATAATTCGTTGGTCAGCAATAAGTTTTCTAAGCTGTAACATTTTAGGCGTTCGCAGGGCAGGATATCCGATTCCTGATTCGTGAATTCGCCCTTATTGTCGCCATCCAGAATTGTGATCCCTGATTTATTAGGATTATCAAGCGCTGTTTCTAATATTTTCTCTGCATTTTTTTTGTATTTAAGGATATCTCCGCCATTTGCCTGTATAAGAGCAATATCCTCGAAATTTGGAGACCGCGCAGCTTGGTTCCAAACTAAAAAATCGTCATTTCCTTCTACAATGACAATTTTTCTATTTAAAACAACCGCTAATGCCAACTCTATACTTAACAAGTTCGTAAAAATTGCCGCTTGATCTTTTTGAATTGCAGAAATCTTTTCACTTCTTTTATCAAAACAAACAATTCCAACGTCTTCTGTTAGACTCAAAAGACTAGCTATTAAGCCTGAACTATGGGTCGCAATTATAATCTGAATATCAAATTTTGTTACAATTTCATTAACGAAAATTGCAAATCGATTTTCTAAATCTATGTGCAAATGTGCATCAGGTTCATCAATTAAAAGAGTTTTTTTGCTTTTTTGCCAAAATACCGCTTGGGTGATGATGTCGGCTGCTAATGACAGAGCCTCCGCCTGCCCTGATGAAAGTTGAATTGTATCGGTTATTTTCTCTTCCTTCCCATTATCTTCTCGATATATTTCAAGATTAAACGGGGCATTGCCACTAAATTGAACTTTAAATTCTGGTAAAATTACACGGAATAGGTTTGTTAATTCTTCTCCACTCACATGATCCGCTTTAACGTTATGTATGGTTTTATAACCAACGGAAGTGAGAATCCCTGTTGCCCTAGAAATTGCTCTATTACGATATTCTGAATCAAAATTTTTGTTTCTTGCCCGCTTCTTTTGTTGATCGCTGTTTTCTTGGTCTAACATCCCGGAACTATATTGCATACCTGTACCACCTCTTTCCGGCACGACTAAGTGATAATTTTCAGCATCAGATTGATAAAGAGCTCTCAGAAAGCTACTTTTGCCAGTAGCATTTTTTCCAAAAAGAACATTAATCTTTTTTAAGTTTGAGATCGTCAAATTTTTATTAGTGCCATCTATTGTCCTACTACCTGTAATTTTTATTTTCATGGTGTTGTTTTATAAATCAATTTTCTTAGCTTATGAATTACTTTCGATAATTTGAATTTCTTCAGGCGTGAGCTCGTAAAGCTTATAAACAAGCTGGTCAATTTCATTATGTAATTTTTCCACTTCTTTTTTTTGAAATTGACCTTTTAGACAATTATCGTTTTTTGAAATTTCTAAGATTTGATTAACTAAACGAATAAATGTGGTTTGTTTGTCTCTTGTAGCTATTTTAATCGGTATTTCAGAAAGCGGTTTTTGGTACATTTCAAGTATATTGCCTTTTCTTTTACCTCTATGATAGAGCCAAAAGTAATACAATTGAGAATTTAAAATTGCTAGCAAATATTTCAAATGAACCTCGTAATTTTTACAAAGTATAAAAAAAACATCCCTACTCCCATATATGGGGCTATCGGCCAAAGCAAAAAAATTACTTTTTGCTCTGTATGGTACGATTATTTTGTTTGTATTTTCAAATGTACTTTGTTTTCTAGGCCTATTTAATGCAAACCAAGGAAATGTCTCTTCATATCTAACTATTTGATCTTCTAGTATAGGCTTAAACTTTTCTAAATGTTTTTTTGTATTGGGATAATGATTAATATCTGAATCCCAAGTTAAATATATCAACTTATCTTTATTATTTTTAAAATTGTAGTGCCTAATATCTGAATTCTTGACAAAATTTTTGATAATACTTGGTTCAAGTTTGTTCCCTTTATTCTCTGAGATAACAAAAACTCCTTCCCCACTTTCTAAAGCAAGATTAGGATAATCTTTGATATACTTCTTTGTTATTTTACTTATCGTTACACCAATTCCTGCCTTAATTTCACATATTTCTGCCAAAGTCGGGTTCCCACTTTTTATCTTATTCAAAGTGCCAACCAAATTATTGTTCTTGGCCTTAGTACCTGTAATACGAATATATAAGTCTGAGCTTTCATACAAAAAATTTTGTTGGACTGCAAAATATTGTGTACGCAAATCTTTAAAACTTAGTATTTCTGTTAGATCTCTATCTTGAGCTGTTCCGGTTCGACTTGTAACAGCTGTTTTGGCCAATATTTCATCTTTAGCACCCTTTTGTAGCATAGTAATCATATTTGATTGACCCAATGCAGATTCAAAAATCCTCAACTCGTTAAAGTTTATCAGTTTGGTCACATTTGACCTTTGACGAAAATCTTGCCTCAGTTTTTTAGCACCTGTGGCTGTTAAATAATAATTTGTAGTTATAAATGCTATTTCCCCTTTATTCCTTGCTAAGTTAACTGCTAAATGAAAAAAGAAATAGAATAGATCCATCTGCCCAATGTAAAATTGTTGACCAAATGTACTCTCTCTTATTGGACGAAAAATTTCCTTATTACCTTTATCTCCAACATACGGCGGATTCGCGATCACCACATCAAACCCGCCATTTTCCTGAAACACTTCTGCAAAATGCAACTTCCATAAAAAGAAGGGATTCGTATTTGACCGTTTGAACTCTTCGATCTTTTTTAGAGCAGAAAGTTTATTTTGATCTTTGAGTGTAGCTTCAATAAGCTCCCACACCACATCGTCAATCTGCTTTTTAATATTATCTTTTTTACTTTTTTGCGTTGTTTCAAAAAATTCTCTATGTAAAGATTCCAGCATCTCTCGAATTTTTGTTGCGCTTCGATCATCAGAAAATAAAACACCCTGACTCATATTTTGTGGTAAACGTAAATTTTTCTCATGCCTTAAAGATAATTTTACTCTTTTTAATTCACCTTCGAACTGATCAAGTTCCGCCGGACGATCTATCTTTTTATCATTCATCCAAACAGGATTCTGCTGATAGAATGGTAGCAAGAGTTTTTGAATCTCCGTTTCTCGTTTTTCCAGTATTGCTATCTGTTGATTGTTAGTCGGAACAATAGATTCAAGAAGTCTTTCATCAAAAAGCTTAATTCTTTCGTATTCTTCCAATAAGCTGTTCCCCTGCATGATTTTATAATCGAGGTTTGGGAGGGGTTTAATTTCGGCCATTTCTTCCTCATCAACCACCAAAGAAAGCCAAAGTCTCAATTTGGCTATTTCAACGGCTCCCGGATCTATGTCCACGCCATAGAGCGAGTTCTGAATGGCATGACGCTTAAAAGAATAAGGTGTGCGCTTGGACTTTGCATCTTTGAAGGTCTTTGTGGCGTTTAAAGCTCCACGCGCTCGGATGATCTCATTCATCATGCCAACTGGAAATGCGCCGGAACCGATGGCGGGATCGCAAACCGTGATATCGGCGAGTTTTTTATCGACCAGCTCCGCATTCTGATGGATACTCTGCGGTAATTTATACTTGCCGTCATCTTTTATGATTCCCTGCGTTTTCGCCATATCATGTTCAACGGCAAAATCACCGAGGTGAATAAATGTCTCAATATCCTCTCGCGGTACCCCATCGACTCTGCTCGGGGTGACAGAAAGTTCCGTAGCAAGATAGTTGATCAAACTTTCCTGGCACATGTAGTGGACAATTTCGCGTGGCGTGTAATAGGCTCCCTTTGATTTTCTGTCCTTGATTTCCAGCAGATTTTCAAAAACCTTTCCGAGCATTTCAGGGTCAATCGCCACTTCTTTTTCCAAAGGCTCGTCCTCTTTAATGGTGAAGTTATACCTGTCGAAAAAATCCAGAATTCCCGAACCTTTGTCTCCCTCTTTGGTTGGTATGTCATTTGAAAATAGTTCGTTGGGAATGATGATGTCGGTATTTTCCCAGTCATAATTCTGAATCGGCTCAAAAAGACCGCCATTCAAAAATGGGATACGACAGTCAAAACGGCTGTAATAAGCTTTATCACCACGGTCGGTTGCCAATGCTTCGTAAAATAACGGTTCCAGAATGTCGTTAAAAAAGTTTTTGTAATTTCCATATTTCTTTTCAAAAAGCGCTCTTAAAAAATTCTTTGGGCCGGATCCCCAATTTGAATTTTTGTCTACTCCAAGCCAACCTTTTCGTTGCAGGAAGTACAGGAAAACAATCTGTCCAAGTAGTTTTTTGGCAAAATCCGCCGTGTGAATGCCTTTGCTGTCAAAATCCGCTGTAATTTTTTTGTCCTTCTCGAGAATTTTATCAAACTCTTCCTTGAAATTGAGAAAGAGATCCTTGTATTTGTTAAAGAATTCCTTCGTAACGGTTTCAATGCTGAATGCTTTTTCAATTTCCTTTAAAGTTGGGTTATTTTCGTCATCTTCAAGGATCGGCAAAAGCTGTTTTTGAGCAGTATGACTGTTTTCATTTTTGCCTACGATAAAAGAAAAACGCTTTGCAGGAGTCAAATTTTCTTTAACCTCTACCTTGCCCTCTTCAGTCTGCTTCAAATGATATTCCATTTTTACCAAAGAAAATCGCCAATCCTCGCCATTTGGCGACACAAAAGCGACTAAGCCAGCTTCTTTTTCCGCCCTTGTTTTGAGATGATGCGCTACAAAATTTCTCTGTTGGGTTCTTGCCCTTTCAAGAGTCGTGTCTTTTTTCAGGTAAACAATCAAAATATCAACTTTTTCTCCTTCCTGAGCTGTGTAAGTCCCTACTCTTTCATAATAGTGAACAACGTCTCCGAAACCGCCTTTTATCATTTGTCCTGCCCATCTTCCGCGTTTGGATTCGTCAATCTCATTTAACAGTTCTTGAATGAACCGAACGAATCTTGTTTTATCAAAAGGATTATGAAAGGTTTCTAAAATTAATTTTTTGGCTTGTTGCTGATCCATTTAAACAATTTTCTAAGTTTAGAGAGTAATTAAATTTTTTAATTTATAATTATTGGCTTATATAAGGTATTTTTAGTGGTTTTTTAATCTCGGTTTAATCTTTTTTAATCCTTTTTCTTCCGGATCTGACGTGTTTAATTTTGCTGTCCATTTACTGTGTTTTGAAAATAGATTTTATGAAATTTGGCTTATTTAAGGTTAAAAGCCAACAACTAAGTTTTATTTTCATCGCCCATTGAAAATAAACCCTGAACTATTTCCCTGCCTGTTTTAGAATAATAAGATGACTTTTTCATCCCATGTTGCTCCAATAATCCTTTATCAACCCATGACTTCAACAGTCTTGTCATTTTCAAGGTATCCTTTACTCCTGTGATTTTGCGGGCTTCATTATTCGTAATTCGGTAGTGTTCTTCCAAATACTTGTTTACCGTATCCCAATAATTGATTTTTTGCAGATTTAATAAAATGAGCAGAACAGAGTTTGGTCGAAATGACTGTGGATAATATAAAGGCTCATAGAGATTGTTCTCCTGCATAACCTTGAAAATTCTATCCACACCTTCTCCAATATCAAGATTTGGGGCTATTGAAAAGCGGTTTAATGTTCTTAGAATAATGGGATTGCGTGAGAATCTCTCAGTTCTAATATTATTGGGGGTGATATGACCCGGATAAGTTCCGGGACTTTCTATTTCAATTCGATCATCAAACAGTCTTATCTGTATATCATTTTGAATAAAATAATTCCTATGAATAACTGCATTGGTAATCGCTTCTTGAAATGCCCATTCAGGGATCAGTAGAGAAGATTGAAAACCGGCTCCGTGCAATTTTGGCGGGGCGCTTTTTGCAACACTCCTGAAATATTCGATTGCCGTCTCAATTTGATGCATCAGTGGTCCCTCAATGCTAAAAGGCCGTCTCACAAAATTCGGCGTGCCTGAATAACTCGGCTTTGTGCCGTAATAATGTGATATTTTCAGCCCGACTTTTCTACCAAGCAGAACTGAAGGGTTTTTACTGAATATCAGTACGCCTGCATTAGTTAATTCATATCCATGACCTATTTTGACAGCGAGTCCATTGTCTTTCAAAAACTGCCAATCATCTTTGCTTTTACTTTCAGTATCGCGCTTATATTCAATGAGCAGTTTTTTATCTATTTCCTCTAACGTGTTGATTTTTGAAGATTCGCTCTCGAATTTGATGGTTCCTTTCTCATATTTAAACCTAATAATTTCTTCGGCGGTCATTTTTACATTTTGATTCCCCCTCCTGATAAAAGTATCTCCTCTTTTTAAAGAATGAATATCATTACTTTTCTCAATTTTTACAACAACGAGTTTGTCATCTTTTTTTTGTGTATTAATTATCTCTATCTCGAATGTTTTGTAGTGCCTAAAAGGAGGATCTAATTCTTTATTAATCAATTTCAGAAATTCCGAAACATTATCAGTATATTCACTTATACCTATAAGTCTTTTTTCGTCTTCAGCTTTTTTCGGATCTTCTAGTCCGATAACAAGAAACCCTCCGTCTGCATTAGCAAACGCAACTACAGTTTCCAGTAACTTGGCAGGTTGTATTGCAGCGCGTTTACATTCAAATTTTTGCCACTCATTAGTTTCTAAAAATAATTGTACAAGGTCTTTGTCTATCATAGGTAATTAATGAATTAGATATTCAGATAATATCACTTCTCTCGGCCCACCTGTTGCTACTGCTCTTTCCACCACTGTTTGTCGAAAAAATTCCTGAGGAATATTGAGCTTCAATTTTCCTAAAATTTTCATTGGATTAATTTCTGTACTCAAAACTTTTAATAGATTTTTCAGAGTTCCCTTTGGCAAAGATCCCTCCTCTAAAAGTTTCATGGTTGCTTTGAGAAATTCTTCATCCTCATCGGTAAAACCTTGAAAATGTTTTATGTTGTTTGATTTTAAAATTTTCAATATTTGGCGTGCCGCATCTCGCCCCTTTGGAGCAATTTTTTCTTCCATCTCTTCGGTTGTCGATAGAATAAATGCCTCCTTGTTTTTTTCAAGCATGGCATAGAAATCTTTTTCCACTTTTTCTCGCTTTTCAGAGTCCATTGTTTTCAGGCGACTTACGGCATCAAAAAAATCGAGCTCAATAGCCTCGCCTCCCAATGTGGAAATATAAAATTTCTCAAGTTTTCCTTTTCTAAAATACGTTAAAACGGAATTTGAATGTATCGCGGAACTTTTTTTTGCCGATCTCGCTTTTTTTGGCAATTTTTTAATTCTTTCAAAAAGATCGGGATTGTTTTCACGAATTGCTTTTATTTCATTCAAATATTCCAATTCACTTTGCTGATCCTCATCTTCTCCAGTAATCGTTTTTTTGGATGTTAACCTCCTAAAAAGATCGTGTGATTTTATTTCTTCTCCATCGGTAAGAAGTCGCGCGTCGTTTCCAAGCATTTCTATAAAGGCCTCTATTTTCGCCTCAGCGGCCTCCTCAAGCTTGATTTCGTCGTTCGATTCTTCTGTCGGAAAAAAATTATACGTAAAAATTTCCTTAAACTTGGTATCGATGCGATTAACACGTCCCACTCGTTGTATCATTCGAGTAGGATTCCATGGAATGTCATAATTTATAACGACATTTGATCGATGCAAATTAACTCCTTCGGATAATGTTTCAGTGCTTACAAGAATCCGGTAATCGTCTTTAGGACAGCGTACATTAGCATCAAAATTTTCAATCACTTTTTCTCTGACATTACTCTGAGAAGAACCGGTATACACAATAACTGATTTATCCTCATCTTTTAGCTTTGCTCCCAGATATTCCGCGGTCTCCTTTGATTCCGTAAAAAGAATGATTTTATTTTCTTGTAAAGTTTTTAATGAGTCTAATGTATTTAACAGCGTAATAAGTTTTGGATCTCTCGTAACTTTATCCCACAAAGATTTTACTTCCTTGAGAATTTGTAAATCATTTTTTAAATCATCTTCAAACGCAGACTTAAATTCCTCTGATTTGAAACGTTCCGCCTTGTCCGTATCAATTAATTTCTGAATGGCCTCGTCATCTTCATCATCCAAATATTCAAATATTTTATTTGAATATTTTTTACTGGTATAAACATTCCCTTTTTTCAACTCTTCAATAAAACGCTCATAAGACCAAATAAACCTTTCGATACTTTGCTTAAAAGCATAAAAACTGCTTTCCAGTCTTTTAATGAGCAATATTTTCATAAATTTCCCCATATTAAGTTGAGCCAGCCATTCAGCTTGAGATAAATCTTCTTTCAAATAAAGCATGACCGTATAACGAGCATAGTTCAGTTTGTGCTCAATGAGATGCAATGTTTTATGGAATATTTCATTCTCATAACTATTAAATTGGTAAAATAAAGGTTCAGGATCGACCACTGCCGGAAATTCCAATTTTTGTTCGGCTAAATCTTTTGCATAATATTTGCTTATTTCCGACCGTGTCCTACGAATCATCAAGTGTTGTAAAATTTTCTCACGAATTTCCTTGGAATTTTCTTTAACAATTTTTAAATATTTTTCACTATCGTTCTTTCTATCAAGACTTTTTAATTTTTTCATGAGTCCGCCGAAAAAATTATCGAGATCCGACAAGTTTGGTATCGTGCTCTTCTTTCCTTTTTGAAAAAGTTTTATCTGAGAGAGAATGTCTTTTGGAGTATTGTTCAGCGGCGTTGCGGTAACAAGAATCACTTTTTTCCCTCGACATATTCGAGCCAGTTTTTCGTAACTCATTGTTGTTTCCGTTCTAAAACGGTGCGCTTCATCAATAAAAACATTGTGATATTTATCAAGATCAGCTTTCAATAATTGATCGAGTTTCCCGATTGATTCAAAACGAGACTGTCTAATCTGGAAATCTTCAAAAACATTCGACCAAGAACCTGGATTATTTCTATCCAAAAGAGCCGGTGGAGCAATGACCAAGTGTCGCCCTTCAATTTGCTGTGCAAGCATTGCCGCCATATAGGTTTTTCCTAATCCAACTACGTCGGAAAGAAAAACTCCTCCGTATCCTTCTAAAATTTTTTTTGCCTCCGATACGGCATCATTTTGATATTCCAATGTTTTAACACCATACGGTTTATAAAGATTGTTTTCGCGATTGGAACTTAATTCACACTTAAAATATTCATAAAGAAATTTTAAATACAGTTCGTATGGTGTGAACTGCGCGTATGGCGATTTTGTTTGAATGGTGTCCATATAAATTTTCGATACTGGAACAGCGTTCTTCCATAAGGCATTGAATTGATTCAATGCAAAGTCGTAATCGGAAGGATTTTTCAATTCAACATTAAATTCAAGATTATCAACCAAGCCAGCCCGTGAAAAATTGCTTGAACCGGTAATAACTCTTCCCTTGTCCCTGTCTCCTTTTCTGAAAGTCATGACATAGAGTTTCGCGTGAATATTTCCTGTCGGATAAGCTTTTATCTCTAATTTCTCGCTATTTATCCATTCCACAAATTTATGCACCCCTTGTTCTATATTTTTAGAGTCTTCAGAGGCTTCAAACTCCTCTAATATATGATCTGGCATTTGTTTTTTTATTTCGGCATGGGTATGAAAAAGCAATTTTTCCTGCTTTGCCCTTTCCAAGAGTTCATACGTTGTTCTATCAGTTTTAAGACCGATTAAGATTCTGATCTTATCCGTTTTTTCAAGAGATGGATACAGCTTATAAAAGCCACTTATAAAAAAATATCCGACCAAAACATCAAAATACTCACAATCCTTTATTAAAATCTTAAATCTTTCCAAAAGACTTTTATCTTTTTCGTTTGTAATAAAGGTTAAATCTGAATGTATCATTTTTTGGAAAATTAATTGTTTAATAATTCATCTCTGGAGCGGGTGAGCGGAATCGAACCGCCGTCTCAAGCTTGGGAAGCTCGTGTACTGACCGTTGTACTACACCCGCAGTTTTTTTGACACTTTGGAATAGATTACCACCGTGTTTTTTTAGGAAACTTCTGAAAAATTTGCAGCCAATTTTATAAATTGCGGTAGTAAGCACGTTTTTCAGAAGTTTCCTAGAAAATAATTAAAAATTTTCTCTCGCTTTCATGAACATTTATAAAATTTTCGACAGATGGTTTTTACATTGCCTCGCGGATTCATGTCCACTTCGATTTTTGCTTTTTTTGGCTGAATCGCTTGAAGAAAATCAGCAAAAATAATTTCCGTGACGGTTTCATGAAATATCCGAATATCGCGAAATGCATTGATATACAGCTTAAAACTTTTCAGTTCCAGACAGCGTTTATTCGGCACATAGCCAATCCTTATCATACCAAAATCCGGATAGTCAGAAAATGGGCAAATGGCAGTAAATTCAGGGCTTTCAATCGTGATCCAGTGTTCGCTTTCTTTCACCTGCTCTTGAAATTCAAAAGCCATGAGCGGAGCAACTTTCTTCAAACGATCGCGAATCACTTTAGCGTCAATTTGCTGATAGTCTTTCCCTTCTTCGTAGAGATATTTTGATGTATTCAAGTGGTTTTTGAGTGAAAGAGATTTTTTGAAGCATGAGGATTATGTACCTGCCCACGGCTTTTTTTTGAAGAAATGGGGCGGGGACTACCATTTGAGCGCATAGCGAAGCGTAGCGAAAATGGAGTTCCCGCCCCATTTCTATCTGAATAAAAAGTAAAGCAGTGGGCAAATACTGAATGATCTGCCGCGTGAAAGAGATTTTTCGAAACACGAGGATGATCTGTCTCATGAAATGGATTTTTCGCGGCATGAGTATTTACCATGGGAAGTTGACGTATTTTCATACTTTTTCGTATGGAAGCGGATCTGCGATGCCCGCTTCACGAAAACCTTTGAGCCGAAGCTCGCAAGCGGGACAAGCGCCACAAGCCGGACGTTTGCCATAGTAGCATGTATGAGTATGCCGCAAAAGGTCGATTTCACCAAAATCTCGCATGAGTTCCACGGTTTCTTTTTTCGTTAAAAACATGAGCGGCGTGTGCATGGTAAAATCATATTCCATCGCGAGATTGAGCGTTTTTTGAAGAGACTGGATAAACGCGTCGCGACAGTCGGGATATCCGCTAAAATCGGTCTGGCATACTCCTGCCACAATATTTTGTATCCCTTTTTGATAGGCAATAATTCCAGCCAGCGAGAGAAACATGAGATTTCTTCCAGGAACGAAGGTCGATGGAAGAGCATTTTTCCACTCAATTTTTACATTTTTTCGCGTTAGCGCGTTTTTTGTCATGTCATGGAGAAATCGCGCGTCAATCACCGTGTGTTTGATTTTTTTTATTTTAGCGATTTTTTTGGCACAGACAATTTCCACCCTATGCCTTTGGTCATAATCAAAGGTTATCGCCTCGACCGCGTCAAATTTTCGCATGGCCCAAACAAGACACGTGCTACTATCCTGACCTCCCGAAAAAACAACAAGCGCTTTTTTCATGGCATAAAGGAAACCCTGATAAATATGATTTCGTTACGAAAATTGCAAAATTCGAGCGAAAACCCTGAACGACTGACGAAACCGTATCAAAAAAAGATACGGTGAGGCAGTCTGAAGCGTTTGCAGCCGAATTTTGCAATTTGCAGTAGTAAGCATATTTATCAGGGTTTCCTAAAAATTATACTCCTCTTTTATTGCCCCACAGCAAAATATGAAGTCTCGGAGTAAATTGTACGCCAATGCCGCGGCAACGCTTTTTGAGCCATTTTCCACGTTCCAATACGGCTTCTTTTCGTATTCCTTCAGGCATTAAATAGACATTTTTAAGTGGAATCTTATACTGCTCGCATATATTCAGGGCTTCCAAAATATCATTTTCATGCGAAATTACAAATTTATAACTCACATTTTTTCGCAAGAAATTTTTATGCCGAATATCGTCAATCTGATGATTTCTATTTTGAATATTTTTGTCCTGAAAAAATTTATTTTGAACATCTCTGCTCTGACCATCGTTTTGCTGAACATATTTAGGAAACCCTGATAAATATGATTTCGTTACGAAAATTGCAAAATTCGAGCGAAAACGCTGAACGACCGACGAAGGCGTATCAGAAAAAGATACGGTGAGGAGGTCTGAAGCGTTTGCAGCCGAATTTTGCAATTTGCAGTAGTAAGCATATTTATCAGGGTTTCCTTTATCAGGATTTCCTTTGCTACTATCATTACTTTGTATAAACGGCAATATCTTCAACGTATAAGTTCTCGTCTTTGCGTTTTTCAGTTTAAAACTTACGTTGATTTGGTCAAATGGAAGCTCGGTTTCAATACTTCCGTTGGTTTCGATTTCAAAAAAATATGTCGGCAGCGCGTTCATTATTTTTCGAATCGCGTCTTGATGCAATAAAGGTTCTCCACCTGTAAAAAGAATATTTCTGCAATGTTTTTCACGGCTCAAATTTTCGATATTTTTCAGAAGTTCCGATAGTGTGTATGTTTTGAAATCAAGAAAATCCTTGTGCCAACTGTATTTCGTGTCGCACCAATCGCAGCTAAGATTGCAGAGGGCAAAGCGAATAAAAATAAATGGTTTTCCAATATTTTTTCCTTCGCCCTGAATTGAAAAAAAAAGATCCGAGACAGATATAAGTTTTTCCATTGAATTATCGTCTTAAAATTCTGAAAATGAATGTTACCATATATCTGTTGTATCACATTTTTTTTTCCGCGCAAGAAGATTGAAAGTTTTTTTTTGACAATAAAAATCCCTGTGTCTCATAATAAAAACCCTTTAATAGAAATTTTTGGTGAAAAATTTGCAGCTAATTTTGCAAATTGCAGTAGTAAGAACGTTTTTCAGAGGTTTCCAATATATTTTTCATAAATTCTACCATAAATGTCCATAAGAATTTTACATATTTTTTAAATTTACAATATGTTCAAAAAACATTGGAAATTGGCTGTTGTAATGGCCATTTTTGGAGTGCTCGTCCTGGCGCTCGCGGGTTGTGCGCAAAAAACACAAACCGGCGATGAGACATCCAAGCTTATCAACCCAGATGGGACATCCAAGGATACTGCTCCAAAGGAAGAAACAGGATCTATTAAAGTCGGCGCGGTGTTTCCTCTTACGGGAGAAGGCGCTGCTTATGGAGTTCCCATGCAGCAAGTTATCCAGATCGCTCTGGCAAAAGTGAACTCGAATGGAGGCATTAATGGACGAAATCTTGAATTTGTGTGGGAAGACGGAAAATGCAACGGAAACGATTCAGCCGCTGCAGCTCAAAAGCTCATCAGTATCGATCAAGTTAAAATTATTCTTGGAGGATTTTGCAGTTCGGAAACACTCGGAATAGCTCCGATTGCTGAGCAGTCAAAAGTAGTCGTTCTTTCTTCGGGCTCAAGTAGTCCTGATATCACCAATGCGGGAGATTATATTTTCCGCAATTATCCTTCAGATTCTTCTCAGGGGAAAATTATCGCTCAAATTGCGTTCGAAATGGGGCTTAAAAAAGCAGGTCTCTTAACAGAACAGAATGATTATACCTTTGGTATATCGAAAGTTTTTAAGAGTACTTTTGAAGCAAACGGCGGCACGGTCATTGAACAAACATTCCTTCCCACGGACAGCGATTTCAAAACGCAAATTTTGAAACTCAAGAGTGAAAAGGTCGACATGATTTTTATAAATCCGCAAACGCCGACAAAAGGCGATCTTCTTTTGAAACAACTGCAGGAACAGGGTTTGAAGGCTCAACTTTTTGCAAATGATGTCGTTATGGGTTGGACCGAGAGTCTTACTCGTTATAAAGATTACGTGGAAGGTATGATTGGAGCTGAAGCAAGTTACCAAAAGGATAGCGCCGAGTTTCTAGAATTGGCGGCGAAATATAAAGAAGCAACGGGCAAGCCTGATCTTGATTATGCGGCTTATTCCTCAACGACCTATGATGCGGTTATGATTATTGCCGAAGGTTTGAAGCAGGTTGGAAATGACGCGGAGGCTTTCAAGGCTTTTCTCTATGGAATCAAAAATCGAGAAGGTCTTGCGGGAACGCTTACGATTGATGCAAATGGAGATCCTCTTTCCGGACACAAGCCTGAAATTGTAAAAAATGGCAAAACCGAACCGTATGTGAGTACCATTGCTCAGCCAAGCGCTACGCAACCAGCGCAGGATGTGCCGGGTTCATCGACGTAGTGGATTTTTTATGAATATTGTATTCCAAGTTATCATTTTTTCTCTCGTGGCAACCAGTGTTTACGCGCTTGTTGCCGCGGGACTTACCTTGACATTTGGAACATTGGAATTTATTAATTTCGCTCATGGAGATATGGCGATGACTGGCGCTTTCCTTTTTTTTGCGCTCTATTCTGGCTTGCATTGGCCTCTTTTTTTGAGTTTTGCTCTGACTCTTTTCGGTATTACTTTTTTGGGTATTTTTATTGAAAAAACCACCTTTCGACCCGTTCGTGATAAGCAAGAATTTATACCGCTCATTCTTTCAATCGGAGTGAGCATTATTCTCGTTTCCACTGTTACTATGATTTTTGGCGGAGGCAGCCAAACGTATATTGAGGCTGCTCCAACAATATTTCACCTCATGCAAGATTCCGTTATTACCCTTCCTCAGGTGCTGATAATTATAACCTCTTGTATCGTTATCGCCGGTCTTTTTCTTTTTTTGCGGATGACTAAAATCGGTAAAGCCATTCGAGCGGTTTCCGATAATAAAATGGTGGCTTCCATTTTAGGCATTGACGTGAATAAAACCATAATGATGACATTTGCGCTGGCTTCATTTCTTGCTGCGCTTGGCGGGATTCTTGTGGCGTTTGATCAAAATCTTTCACCGCGCATGGGTCTTGCCCTGAGTATCAAAGTGTTTGCCGCGATTACTCTCGGCGGTGTCGGCAATCTTTTCGGAGCGGTGATTGGCGCGTTCATTATTGGGTTTACGGAAAATTTTCTTATCGCTTATACTTCGGTTCCCGGGAGTTTCAAAGAAGCTTTTGTTTTTATGATTCTTATTTTTGTTCTTCTTTTCAGGCCTTACGGGCTTTTTGGAGGGAAAAAAGAGGAGATGGAATCACGTTAGGGAACCTCTGAAAAACGTAACTTCGTAACGAAATTTTACCATGTTGAGCGAAGAATGTGAAAAGCGACGAAGGCGTATCAGATAAGATACGTTGAGGAGCTTTGAACATTTTGCAGCCAACATGGTAAAATTGCAGTAGATGGTACGTTTTTCAGAGGTTCCTTAGTTTTTCCGTCAGTCTTGATTTTTTTTCCGCCGTTAAATTTTTTTTGAATCGTATGGAATATATTTTTCACATTTTGAGCCTTATGTGCATTTATGCCATTCTCGCTCTTTCAATGAATTTTATTGTGGGGTATCTCGGCATTCTGAACCTCGGATTTGCCGCGTTTTATGGCATTGGAGCCTATACCTTCGCCATTCTTGTTCGCGGCATCGCGATCAGCGGACATTTTATTCAGCTTTCTTTTCTTGCTTCGTTTTTTACGGCGGGCATAGTATCAGCTTTTTTTGGACTGCTTCTTGCTCTCCCTACGATACGGCTCAAATCGCATTATATGGCGATTTCCACACTGGGTTTTCTCATGATCATTCACGGACTTTTTATCAATCTGCCCAATCTTACGCGGGGCGCTCTCGGTATTCCAGGCATCCCGCGACCGATAATTTTTGGTTTCTCTTTTTTTACGCTTCAGAGTTTTTTTCTGCTTTCTTTCATTTTCTTTTTGATGGTCGGTTTTATTTTGCATCGAATCCTGCATTCTCCTTTCGGAAAACTTATCGAGGCCATTCGAGAAGATGAAACCGCGGTAAAGTCACTCGGTAAACATACGGTTTTCTATAAAATTCAGGCTTTTATTGTGAGTTCTTTTTTCGCGGGAATTGGAGGCGCTCTTCTCGCCAGTCTTTTGGGCTATATTAACCCATGGAATTTTAATGTCGATGAACTTTTGAAAACACTGGCCATGGTTATTGTTGGAGGAATGGCTTCTTTTTGGGGCAGTATTGTCGGGGCTATTCTTATTATTCTTCTTCCGGAGCCGCTTCGGTTGCTTCATCTTCCTCCTGGAATAGTCGGGCCGCTACGTTATGCGCTCTACGGACTGATTATTATTCTTTTTATGATTTTTCGGCCTAATGGTATTTTAGGAAAACGAACAAATATTTTTTCAAAGTAATTTTTTTTTTAGCTTCTTATGCATATTTTGGAAGCACGTAATGTATCGAAGGCATTTGGCGGAGTCAAAGCGGTTGACTCCGCGTCGTTTTCTGTAGTTCGCGGTTCTATCACGGGCCTTATTGGTCCGAACGGAGCAGGAAAAACAACGATGTTTCATATTCTTTCAGGATTCATGACTCCCGATGACGGATCCATTATTTTTGACGGACGAAATATTACGAATCATCCACCGCATAAACGATCTCGATTGGGAATGAGTCGAAGTTTTCAATCCATTCGTCTTTTTCCCGAACTTCGCGTTTTGGACAATCTTGTTCTAGCTTTTGATGAAAATAGAGACCGGCTGATCGATGCTTTTTTACCGTATAAACATGACCAAAGGAGACTTGAAAAAAAGGCTCTTGTACTCCTTGAAACTGTCGGCCTCGCGGAAAAAGCTTTTTTCAAAGCCTATGAACTTTCCTACGGGCAGCAAAAACTTCTCGCGCTTTTGCGTACGCAAGCGCGAAAAGCCAAACTTGTGCTTCTCGATGAACCCACCGCGGGCATCAATCCGACGATGATTCAAAAAATCACCAAACTTATTCGCGCTTTTCGAGATAATGGCGTTACTTTTTTCATTGTCGAACATAATATGTCTTTTATTATGGAACTTTGTGAAACTGTTATTGTCATGGATAATGGTAAAAAAATTGCCGAAGGTTCTCCAAAAACCATTCAAAGGGATCCAAAAGTGCTTGAAGCCTATCTTGGAAAAAGAAATCACCGCGTCCATACTGCAAATAACCGATAAAATTTTACTTTTTCATTCATGGTGATGCGATCAAAAACAATGTTTTCTCTCCATGATTAAATGTAACACTCTTTCATGCTTTCAATCACTTCTCTCAGCGCGGGATACGCCGCGGCTCCCGATGTCATTAAAAATATTCACATAGACGTGAAAGAAGCTGAAATGGTCTCGATTATCGGACCAAATGGAGCGGGAAAATCAACGATTTTACGCAGTATTTTCGGTTTTACTCGTGTCAGTTCCGGATCGATTCTTTTCTATGGCGAAGAATGTATCGGACTCAAGCCTCAAGGCATTGTTCGTAAAGGAATCGGGTATGTTCCGCAGGGTCGAAGCGTTTTTCCATCGATGACGGTTCGTGAAAATTTGGAAATGGGCGCTTTTACGCTGTCAAATCGTGTCGATGTTGAACACGGATTTTCTTCGGTTTATAGCCAATTTCCGATACTTTTTAAAAAAAGAAATATCATGACGCGAAATCTTTCCGGCGGCGAGCAGCAAATGGTGGCGCTCGGCAGAGCTCTTATGCTTCATCCAAAGCTTCTTCTTCTCGACGAGCCTTCCATTGGACTTTCTCCAAAAATTACGCAAGAAGTTTTTGAAAAATGTCGGGATATTTGCCGTTCTGGAACCGCGATTCTCATGGTGGAACAAAACGCGCATATGGCTCTCGAATACAGCAATCGCGGTTACGTCCTCGAACTTGGCGAAAATCGTTTGGAAGGCAGCGCGTCCTCACTTCTTCATGATAAAAAAGTCGCCGAACTTTATTTGGGAAAATCAATGTGAACTCTGTAAAGGAACCTCTGAAAAACGTAACTTCGTAACGAAATTTTACCATGTTGAGCGAAAAATGTAAAAAGCGACGAATTTCGGGGTCCCCGTTCTGGACTGAGCGAAGCGAGGGAAGAATGGGGTGAAGGAGGCGTATCAGATAAGATACGCTCAAGGAGCTTTGAACATTTTACAGCCGACATGGTAAAATTGCAGTAGATGGTACGTTTTTCAGAGGTTCCTAAAAAGAAAGGGAGCGTCCCGACTCACGCATGTAGCGTGAGGAGGGATTGCTCTCTTTCTTTTTATGGATTAAGTGGCTTTCCGCTTTCTCCCGAAAGCATTTTTTGCTATGGTGCTTACGTGAAGATTTTGTATGAAACGATTTAAAATTCTTCTTTTAAATACGGGATATTGCGTGGGAGTTAATGGTTCTCGGAGCCAGTATGTTCGTTATTGTTACCGTTATCTTTTTTGTTCACGGCGCATACAACGGCAAGTTATTCATGACATCGATTCGCTTATCGCAAAGGAAAATCCCGACCTTTGCTGTTTCATTGAGCTGCACAAAGAATCAAATATTTTGAGGCGATTTAATCAACTGCAAGCGCTTTTAGATAAAGAATACCGATTTTATCATATGGCCAATAAGTATGGTGAACGTGGGATTTTGAGTCGCGCTCCGGTTTTTCGTCAGAATACAAACGGTTTTATGGCTAAAAAAGAACTTTTTTTTCGAAGGCATTATTTTCGATCAGGCCGAAAAAAACTTCTTTATGAAATTATTTTGGAAAACGATATTCATCTTTTCATGGCGCATTTTTCTTTGAAAAAAGAAGTGCGCGAGCGTCAGTTCGTTCAGTTAAAAAATCTTATTCAAGGGAAAAAACGTATTATCATTTGCGGCGATTTTAATATTTTTCATGGCTACGAAGAACTCAAACCATTATTGGAAACAGGAAATCTTGAGGTGATGAATTCTTCCGACCAGAAAACCTTTCCCTCATGTCATCCTAAGCGATATTTCGACCTCTTTATTTGTTCAAAAGATATCAAAATTACGAATTTTAAGGTGCTTCGGCATATTTGTGTTTCTGATCATTTGCCCGTTATTATGGAATTCGCAGTAAGAAAAAGAGTGAAACATTATTAAAAAATACTGGAAAAAAGAATGAAAATATGGTAAAATAATATGAAAATAAAACAAAAAATAACTTATGAAAAGACAAAAATACGATGTGCTCCGTTACAAAATTGATCATTTTCTTCAACAAGGTTTTGCCAACGAGGAGTCAAAAACCTACAGAATCATCAATGACATTATTGTCCTCCTTATTTTCTTTTCCATCGCGTCCATTGTGGCGGCGTCCGTGGAAACATTTTATCTCGCGCATCAGACATTTTTTGACGTTTCGGAAAATATCGTGGTCGGAATCTTTACCCTAGAGTATATAGCCAATGTGTACGTGGCGCAGAAAAAAACATCCTATATTTTTGGAGTGTGGGGTATTATTGATTTTCTCGCCATCGCGCCGTCATTTTTCAATCTCATTGATCTTAGGAGCATCAAAGTTGTTAGAGTGCTCAGAGTCTTGAGATTTTTACGGCTCATGAGGCTTCTCAAATTGGCGAAACATGCCACCAATAAGTATAAAGAAAGCAAAGAAACAAAATTCGACACGCTCAAGATGGACCTTCAAATTTATTTTATCGCGCTTTTTTCAGTCCTCGTGATTTTTTCAACCCTGATGTATTATGCTGAAAAAAATGTCGAAGGAACGGCTTTTACTTCGATTCCCCAAGCCATGTGGTGGTGCATTGTGACGATAACGACCGTGGGTTATGGAGACATGTATCCAGTGACGGTTTTAGGGAGAATGATCGCAGGCGTTACCATGCTTTGCGGTCTCGCGCTCTTCGGTTTGCTCACCAATGTCATTGGAAAATCCATGATGTCATCGCTTTTTGGGACATCAGATCTTGAGGCACCTCTGAAAAACGCAATTTCGGAAAGGAAAATGCAAAGATTCGAGCGAAAACGCGAAGTAAAAAGGACGAATAAAAGCAAAAAAGATTAACGAAACCACGTTTTTCAGAGGTTCCTTTTTATTGAGTGGGGAAAGTAAAACTCCGTATGGTCGTTGCTCTTGGATCAACAACGTTTTTATAACCGACAATAAGTTTGCCGTTCGAGTATTCAAGCACCGTATGCCTCGTGTCATTGGAGTCAGGAGTGGAATCATTATCGCTCACTTTGAAAAAGTCCTTCGTGCCATCATCTTTTTCAACAAAAACCCACGCTTCTCCAATAAATTCTTTTCCAATTGCAACAGTTCTACTCGCTCGAAGTGAAGTATCCTCCAAAGTGAATCCCCACAGCGTCAAATTTCCCCGGCGAAGATACCCTGTGACATAAACAGGAGCAAGTCCCCCGAAATCATGATCAATTTTTCTCGAACTCAGGTATTTCCAATCGCTCGAATATTTATATTCAACAAGTCCGTTCTGGTCGAAATTACGTCCGGCCGGATCTTTAGGAGAAGTCATTATGAAAAAATCAGCATCCTTTTTATACATCACGCCTGTAAATGGAGCGCTGTCGGGATTAGAAAGGAGAAGAGGAGAACTCGATGTTCCTGAAATTTTCGTTTCAAGCGTCACTGGATCGATTCCGTACAGCGCGAATCCATCGGCTATATGTTGTGAATTAAGCTTCACGACCCAAATATACAGAGTGCCATCAAGAATAACTGCCCCTGGATCATCCATTTTATATTTTTCCAGATTGACAATATTATTAAAAATATATTGTTTTTTCTGAAATTTCCACGTTGAGTCAAATCGGTAGACAACCGTTCGTTTCATATTTGATTGGTAAACGGTTTCAAAAATAAGGTCATAACCATTGGAATCACAGATAAGTTGATGATCTGTCACATTGCCATCAGGACCTTTTGAGGGATAGAGAACGAAATTCGAGGAACCAAATTCTTGAGAACTTGAGTCTGTCCAATTTCCCTGAGTATCAATTTGAAAAGCTTTTAAAATTATTTCATTGGAAGCGCTCCTGCCTACTCCAACCGTCTGTCGCAATGCCACAAAAGCTGTATTTTCCGTAAGGCACATTTCAGGCCTTGAAATACCATCGGCTGCGTAATAAAGAATTTTTTCACTTTTAAATTGGGATGCGAGACTGGCATTTTTTTCTTCAGACGGCGCGGATGGAGGCGGAGTTTCCGTTTTTTTGTCTGGCCTGTACCTTTTTACTCGCGGACTCACTATTTCAAAATTTCTAAAAATGCCAAAGAGCGACGCGCTTCCATTGCGGAATATCAACGTAAACGCAAAAAGCACGCTTAAGAGAAAAACGAGAAGAATCAGAAGGCTTTTAAGAGCGGGCTGTTTCTTTTTAGAGAGTGACATTGAGATTGGCATAAAATGAAAAAAATTGAATAACTGCGTCAAATATAACACCTGTTCAGTGAAAATAAAAGAGGATGAAATGAACTCTATTTTTATATTTGCCCACCGCTTTTTTTGAACAAATGGAGCGGGGATTATAGGAACTCACACAAAACCCCATTTCTACTGCAATTTTAAATTTTTGGCTCCAAATTGTTCAGAGCTCGTCAACGTATCTTATTTGATACGCCTTCCTCGCTCTTCACAATTTTCGCTCAAAAATTTAAAATTTCGTTACGAAAGCGAGTTTTATGTGAGTTCCTGCCATTTGAGCGCATAGCGAAGCGTAGCGAAAATGGAATCCCCGCCCCATTTCTATCCGAATAAAAAGTAAAACGGTGGGTAAATACCTATTTTTCCGTTTGAACTTTGAGACTCTATTTGATACAGTACAAATGAAATTTTTTATTCCCATGATACGCCGCGGTAGCTCATTGGTAGAGCAGTGGACTGAAAATCCACGTGTAGGCGGTCCGATTCCGCCCCGCGGCATTTTCTTTCCGATCTTCACGGAATTTTTTCATAAAAACCCATTGTATGAAGCGTGAATCGCTTCTTCATTCGCTTCCACTTATCTTGATCTTGGGCATCATCGCGTATTCAGCCCTCAGTCTTTCCGGAAAAAAATACGATAATAGCTCTCTTTTTTTCTCAACTCTTGCGTGCGTCGGTGTCAGCGTATTGGTTGTTTTTTTGTGCTACAGGAAAAATCGGGAATCAGCTCGAAAAGAAACAGGATTGTTGCTGCTTTTTATTTTGCTTTTTGCAATATCATGGTACCTTTCCGAGACCCGCACATACGGTTTTTCTGAATTACTTGTTTGGACAGCGAGTCTGCTTCTTTACATGAGTTTCGCGCATACCACCATTCAAAAAAAATGGTTTTTAAATGGAATCGTTGCGCTTGGAGTGGTGAGCAGCATTATGGGTTCCTATTTTTATATAAATAATCCGGCTACGCGATTTTCAGGAACTTTTTTAAATGCCGATACGATTTCCGAAAATTGGCCGAACACATTTGCTTTTTTTATTTTGATGATTTGGCCGCTTGTTTTAAGCATGAAAATTTTTCCCCAAACACCGCAGCAAACAGAAAAATCAATACAAATCGAAACTGAAAATGGGAGCCAATCAAAAAAAAAGTCCCACGCATGTTCAGAGTCAACACAGATGAACACTCCAAAAACTCGGCTCATCTCAATTCTGGAAACAATCGTAAAAACAGGAACGATCGTTATTTTACTCACGGCTTTATATCTTACTTTTTCGCGCGCTGCTTACCTTATTTTTTTCATTCAATGTATTTTTCTCGCGGCCACCTTGCGTCCGAAGAGAAAAAAAATGGCGATTCAAACGATTCTTACAATCATCTGTGTCGTGGTTCTTGTCATTGGACTGCAGTTTCTTCGGGCGAGATCATTTCCAACAATTTCGATAGGGGAGCGTCTTACATTTCAAAATCAGGAAAAGGCAACGTCCATTCGCGAACGTCTTGATTTTTGGGAAGGTTCCGTAAAATTAGCATTAGAAAAACCATTTTTTGGATATGGACCCTACAGTTTTCAGTTCAGTTATCCGCATCTGCAAAAGGTATTTTTGGCTCTTTCCGATCATCCTCACAACCTATTTCTCAAGGTCGCGGCGGAGCTGGGCATTCCTGCTCTCATTGTACTCATACTTTTTTTTCTCAGTTTTTGTTGGACTTGCGTCAAACGTTTTAAATTTCTTGAAGGGAGTGAAAGACAAATGGCTATTATTCTCGCGGCTTCAGCAGGTGGCGCGCTTTTCCACGCCGAGCTCGACTACAATTTTAATTTCATCGCTACTATTGTTCTCTTTTGGATTTTGCTGGCGTTTTTGAGAAGCTGTTTTGCTTTTCCTCATCTTCAACAGGAAAGTAAAACGCGCTTGAATGCCGTTATTGCGGTAATAGTGCTCATAAATGTATTTTTTGAAATGGGACTTCTCGGCATTGAAAAAAAAGCCAATGCGACGGAACAGCGCGGCGAATATAAAATATCGGAAAAATATTTTAAAATGTACGAGCAGACGCTTTTTCCAAGAGATTATTATTTTAAGCGTTTTCGTATTTTTAAGGAAGAAGGCAATATCGATCTCGCGCTTATAGCTTTGGAGAAAGAGAAGACTCTAAGTTCGGGCAATTCGGAAGCATGGGAACGTCTGGGTGAAATTCAGCGTGACAACAAAAAATACCATGAGGCTTTGGAATCATTTCGAAAAGCGCTTGAACTGAATCCCATGAATCATTTTTGGTACTATTGGAATTTTATTGATACAGCGCGAAAACTTGGTCAATTGGATGAAATTGAAAACATAAAACCGCGAGTTCTCAATCTTCTGGAAAAATACGAATGGCAATTAAAAAATAACATTCATTATACCGCCAAAACTCCGAACGCTCGAGCCTCTGTCGCGCTCTATAAACTGCTCGCGGCGCTCTATCCGAATGAAAGCGATCAATACACAATGAAAGCTCAAATCTACGAGCAATTGATCATTATTCTGATGGATTAGTTCAATAAAATGAGTGAGCAAGCTAGTTTACGATATTTTCATTTTTATCAAATCGTATTGAATCTAAACATAACGTCTTAAGTTATCGAACATATATCGTTTAGTGTTTCCTATTACGATGGTCAAATATTTATGACGCTATGTATAGACTTCATAAATCATTTCCCGTGTAGGACAAATTGAAACTTTTATTAATAAGCGGAAAATCCGGCACGACGTTATGAGCGCCGGCGTATCCAAGCAACGACCAATTCACGAATGAAGGATCTCGCGGCGCGACTCTTTCAATATTTCCGAGGCTATCTGTTTTGAGAAAATACAGTATTTCTCCTCTCCATCCCTCGACCACGCTTATGTCAACGGCATTTTTTTTAAAAATTCCGGTAGTTTTCGTCTCAATAGGTCCATCTGGTAATGTCTTCAATGCCTGTTCAATGAGTTTTATTGACGCGCGTACTTCTTTGATACGAACTTGAAATCTTGCATAAACATCGCCACTCTCTTCAGTTTCAACGGTATTCAAATGTATTTCATCGTATGCCGCATAAGGAAAATCAATACGCGCGTCATTTTTGAGGCCAACAGCTTTAGCAGCGATACCTGTCGCGCCATGATCCACGGCAATCTTATACGACAACACGCCGGTGCCTTTGAGTCGATTCAGAAGAGATGCGCTATTTTCAGCAATTTTCATAACTTCGGAAAAATCTTTGAGCAAATGGGCAAGATCGCTGGACAACATTTGTTTTTCTTCAATTCCTATATCTTTCGTAACTCCGCCACGGACATTGACTCCTCGAAGGAATCTGCTTCCCGTCAACCGTTCGTTGAGTCTCATAACCATTTCTCGAAGTCTCGCGCCATTGGCTCCTCCAAAATTAAATCCTGTATCAATCATAATCGCGCCGATATCGCCACAATGATTCGCCAATCGTTCCAGTTCCGCATATATCACTCGTAAATATCGCGCTCTTTTTGGCGCTATTACGTCACTTAATTGCTCTAATGCTTGACAAAAAGCCAACGAATGACTGAATGAGCTGTCTCCGGAAATTTTTTCTGAAAGACGCGCCATATCATTTGGCGGCAAAGTTTCAAAAAGTTTTTCACTTCCTTTGTGAGTAAAACCAAGACGAGGCTCAAGCAGGATGATTTCTTCTCCCGCCACGCTAAATCGGAAATGGCCGGGTTCGATAATTCCCGCGTGAATCGGACCAACAGGTATCTCATACATTCCTTCTCCTCCGACTTCTTGAAATGTATATGTTCGTCGCGTTTCTCCGTTTTTGTTTGATTTGTCAGCCGGCAGGCTCAAATTTTCTTCATTTCGCTGCGCGTCTTTTGGCCTTGTATTCCATGGAACATTTTTTTGTAACGGATACAAATTTTCCGGCCAATTTTCATGAAGAATAATCGGTCGGGGGTCAGGATGCCCGACTGGAATCAGTCCGAAAAATGTTTGTATTTTTCTTTCGTAATTCCATGATCCGCGAATAACGGAAGAAATCGACGGAAATTGTTCCGTATTTTTTAATTGAATATAAGGAATAATAAATGAGTGCTCCGTGGGCGCGCCGAAAACATACCATATTTTAAAACATCCTTGTTCCTTTCTTTCATCCGTTGCCGTTATGAGTTTCAGTGAACAATTTTTACTGTGTAAATCATGCGCGACTTCTTTAATCCGAGAAACTGGTACTTCGAAAATACCTGCGTTTTGAGAGAATTCGACGTGAACGTCTTTGGAAATATAGTGTTTTAAATTGTCTCTATTCATATAAATTTTAAAATTTTGTTACGAAGTTACGTTTTTCAGATTGTTCCTCTCATCTTGTAGCTTATAGTTACAGCATTCAACAAATCGAGTAAAAATCGCGGAAAATAAAAACTTAAAAACAGAGCAAGCGCGAGAAGGGCAAGAGGTGGAAGAATGAGCCAGATATTTTCTTTTCCGGTTTTGAATTCAGACGACCCTGTCGTGACTTCAGACGGCTTTTCTCCAAACGCCATGGAGCTGGCATGTTTCAGAAATCCAATGAAAAGAATCGCCATTAAAAACATGGCAACAATGCTCACGATGGCATGTATTTTTATGCCTACGGAAAGTATCGATATTTTTGTGAGAAATATGCCGAATGGCGGGGCGCCCGTGATAGCAAAGATTCCTACGAGAAAAAGTATGGATGTTATGGGCAGACTACTAAGCATTCCTTTTACTTTGGCGATTTTTGTCGAGCTGTATTTTAAAAATATCGTGCCTGCGGATAAAAAGAGCGCGGATTTAATCAAAGAATGATAGATCATGTGGAGTACGGCGGGATAAATGCCAAGTGGTCCAAAGCCGAATCCAAGCGATATGATTCCCATATTTTCAATGCTTGAATAAGCGAGCAGCCGTTTATAATTTTTTTGGGTAAGAATAATGAGCGCGGCGACAAAGATTGAAAGTAAACCAAAAATAATGAGCAAATTGTTAGAAAAAGAAGCATCACGCAGAGCAAAATCAGTAATTATTTTAAATTTCATGACAATAACAAACGCGACATTGAGAAGTACTCCTGACAAAAGCGCGCTCACCGGAGCCGGAGCTTTACTGTGAGCGTCGGGTAACCATGTGTGCATGGGAGCAAGCCCAACCTTGGTTCCGTAACCAATCAAAATAAAAATAAAAGCAATTTTCGCTATCAACGGATCGAGATGTAAGGCGGCGTCCCTGAGCGCGTAAAAACTATTCCCACTCAATTCATTGACAGAAGTAAAATACAAAAGCGTCCCAAAAAAACCCAAAAGCAATCCAACCGAATTAATGATCAAATATTTCCACGCCGCCTCCGTGACGGACGGTTTGTTATAAAAACTGATAAGAAAAGCGGTGGAAAGCGTTGTTGCCTCGATGGCAATCCAAGCTAAAATTGGACTGTTGGCGCTGATAGCTAAAAACATCGCCAATAAAAAAAGATTCAGTAAAATAAAATATTGTTTTACTCTGGTGAATCCGATGATATTTTTAAGGGTTTCCTGGCGGAGATATTGCACGGAATAAATCGTGGTGGCGAGTCCGACAAAAGCAATAATAAGCATGACAATGGCTTCAAAAGACTCAATACTGAAAAAATAGAACGGCACGTAAGTTTTGACGGAACCGACTTTAAGGGAAATAATAATCGACTCAACAAGCGCGATGACCGTGGCAACGATCGAAATACATTCAATAACACGTCTGGATGTAAGCACGACACAGAGAAAGGCGGCGATAAAAAAAGACCCAAAAATTAACAATAATTCCATAAGGAGCCTCTGAAAAACGTAACTTCGTAACGAAATTTTACCATGTCGAGCGAAAATTGTGAACAGCGACGAAGGCGTATCAGATTAGATACGTCGAGGAGCTGTGAACGATTTGCAGCCGACATGGTAAAATTGCAGTAGATTACGTTTTTCAGAGGCTCCATAATGTTATTCTTTTAAATGTTTCATTGAAGTTACGTCGAGTGAGCCAAAGTGCTTATAGATCATGGACACAAACACGGTAGCTATAAGAATCCAAACGAAAATATCAAATATAATTCCCATCTGTAAACCGGGTGAACGTTCAAGACCCGCGAAAAAAACAAATGCTACGATGCTATTTTCAAGCGAAAGAACGCCAAGAGCTTGAGAAAGCGCGCCTTTGCGGTTGACGATGAGAAAAAGAGAAATAAAAATCGCAGAAAGAGCCAGTGACAGCAGAGCAAAATGAGCGGGAATAATATTTGTGAGCGATGAAAATTTTTGGGAGTGAGCGACTGCGGTAAATGAGGCAATGACAATGAGCGTAAGAGGTAAATTCAAATAGCTGCTGACGGAAAATGTTAATTCGTGTTTTTGAATGAGTTTTATAAAAAATAACGGCGCAACGATAACTTTCACAATCAATGTAACCAAAATCAGTAAAAGAAGCGGGAAATTATTTGTTTCAAAAAAGGAACCCATGAGTACAACCACGATAGCGAAAGATTGAATGCCGTAGGCGATCACGGCTTCAAAATTTTTCTTTATAAGATGCAAAAAAATAATGCTTAAAAAAATCGTTCCCGATAAAAATTGTAAAAAAACTATGCTCATAAAATTTATATTTGAATGAGGCCGATTGCGACGGCGCTTAAAATAAAAGAAGTTACTAAAAGATCAGGCAATCTAAAAAATCTGAATTTTGCCATGGTGGATTCGATGATCGCGATGATAAAACAGAGAATGAATATTTTTACAAGAAGAGCAATGACGCCAAGAAAAATCGCGTTTACTCCAGCGTTTTGCGCGATGCCGTAGGGGAAAAACAGATTTATTCCAAGCGCGGCAAAAATGAAAAATTTATTGGCCGCCGCCCATTCTATGAGCGCCAATCTTTTGCCAGAATATTCCAAAATCATGGCTTCATGGATCATCGTGAGTTCCAAATGAGTCGCGGGATTATCAAAAGGAAACCGTCCGGTTTCAGCAAGTAAAATAATAAAAAAACCAGCGAACGCCAAGATAGAGGGAAGAAAAAATTGAGTCGCGAGCAAGATTTCAGCGTCAGAAATAGCAAAAAGATTGGTAGTGCCGGACATGAGCGCGGTAGTGAACAAGGAAAGAATGAGTCCTCCTTCTGCCAATGCGGCAACGGTCATTTCTCGGCTGGAGCCAAATCCGCCGAATGCGCTTCCCGTATCCATTCCAGCAAGAGCCAGAAAGAATGTGCCAAGAGCCAGTGTATACACCACGACCAGAAGATCGCCCGTGAATGTATTTCGGAGAAAAGAAGCAAAGAGCGGAATACTTACTCCAATAACAAGAGTTGCGGCAAAAATAATACATGGAGCAAAACGAAAAATCCATGAAGCGTCAGAACTTATAATTTCATCTTTATGCATCAACTTCCAAATATCTTTGTAGGGCTGAAAAATAGTTGCTCCTTGCCGATTTTGAAATCTGGCCTTTATTTTTTTTATTATGCCGATACAAAGAGGCGAGAGCGCGGGTACAAAAACGAGTTGCGTTAGCCAGGCGAGAATCATCATAGAGTGAAAGAGGTAAAATTGCAGTAGATGGTACGTTTTTCTTAAGGTTCCTTAGAGTGATAGAAAGAGAGCCGCCACTAAGGCGATGAGAATATAGAAAACATACAAATTGATATTTCCGCTTTGTATGTTTTTTGTTTTCAAAGAAAGAGAGGTAAGCAGTGTATTAAGAGGCTGATAAAAATAAAATTGATAAACATCGCGCGTGCTTAAGTTTACCATCCTGGATTTTGGCAAATATCTCGTTTCGGAATCATGATATTCGATTTCATGCTGGATGCTTGGACGAAGAATGCCTGCGAAAATAACGACGATTGATCGAGCGAATCCCGTTGCGGTAATTTCCATGCGGGGAGTCAAGTCGACTCCGCAATCCCAGGTAGCTCCGATGGTGGTTTTTTGATGTTTATTAACAAAAAATTTGACGAGTATTATGACAAGAAAAATGATCAGAACGAAAAAAATGAAAAACGCGGGAGCTGAAACTGAGCCAAAATTATTGGGTGCCACGATACTGCTCAGAGAAGATGACGCGAGAGTGGAAGAAGAAGTGACGACAGAAGATGGAATGACAAGCGAAGATGGAGTAACAAAAGAAGATGAGTCGGTAAACGGTGATAAATTTCGAAAGGCATTGAGATTTTCTCCTATTTTTATAAACAAAGATCCTAAATATCCTGAAAATATTCCAAACAGAAGACAAAGTGTTGAGAGCGCTCCCATTCCAACAGAAAGCGAAGTTGGCGATTCTTTTGCGTGATGAATCTCTTCACTTCTGGGCCGAGCGAGAAAAGTCGCGCCAAATGCTTTTACAAAACAAGCCAAAGCAAGACCGCCGGTAAAGGCGAGAGCACCTCCCGCTAAAATAAAAATTGATTGCAGGAAAATATCCGATGATGCCATTCCTTGGAGGAGTGTCTGAAAAGTGAGCCATTCGCTGAAAAATCCATTGAAGGGCGGCAGCGCTGAAATTGCCATCGCCCCGATTAAAAAGAAAAGGGCGGTTTGCGGCATCAGTTTAATAAGCCCGCCGTAGTCTTCCATATTCCGGGTGTGCGTTTTTGAGATTACAGAACCAGCTGCCAAAAATAACAGAGCTTTGAATGTGGCATGATTAAAAATGTGAAAAAGCGAAGCAACAAGACCAAGCGTGGCAAGGGATTTCATGTCAAACGCAAGAAAAATAAGCGAACTGCCTAATCCGAGCAAAATAATCCCTATATTTTCGATGCTGTGATATGCCAATAATTTTTTGATGTCGTGTTCC
>JACPHH010000009.1:0-56820 GCA_016188705.1 Candidatus Peregrinibacteria bacterium
CCCACTCCAAGTCCTGACACACCCACTCCAAGTCCTGACACACCCACTCCAAGTCCTGACACACCCACTCCAAGTCCTGACACACCCACTCCAAGTCCTGACACACCCACTCCAAGCCCTGACACAGCTACTCCAAGCCCTGGCACACCCACTCCAAGTCCTGGCACACCAACTCCAAGTCCTGGCACACCTACGACACCAAATCCTACAAAGCCTCAAACGATAGACGAAAAAGCGGCGGGATGTGGAGGCTGTAACACGGTACAAATGACGAAGATTGATGCTGCTCGAATTCATAATAATACCTTAGTTGGAACTGTTGAAATGGCTGATCATTTTCATGAACCAAAATTACCGAGCGAATTATTGGGAGTAGGTACATTAGGAACGAGCGTTCTTCTGATGATAGGAGCTGTCCGAGGTCAAATGGGAAAAAATTTAAGTAAAAGAATTGGGGGGATGAAAAAATATTTTTAAGGGTTTTTCGTTGATTTTTTGTTGCAATTTTTTGCGTCGGTATTAGACTTTGGCCGTGATGGTTTTTCTTAATGGACAATTTGTTTCAGAAAGTGATGCGAAAATTTCGGTTTTTGATCATGGCTTTCTGTATGGAGATGGGGTGTATGAGACGTTTAGGACTTACTACGGTTGTATCTGGCAAGCAGAAGCGCATGTGAATCGGCTGTTTCAGAGCGCGCGGTTTATCGGTTTGAAATTGCCTTGGACTCAAAAAGAATTATTTTTTATAATCAATCTACTGGTTAGTGTTTTTTTATGAAAATTTTTTCTTTTCAACCTTTTCTTCGACCTTCTTTTCAATCTTTTTTTCAACGGAGCGATATTTTTTCATTTTTTTCGCAGATTGTTTTTTTTCTTCTTGTTTTTTTTGTCGGTTTTACTCTCGCGGACAGGGGAGGCATACATTTGGTTTCTTATTTTCTTGTGGGATTTGGTCTTTTTCCTTTTTTGATTTTTTGGATTTTTTTTCGATCACGCGTTTTTATACGATGCCATATTTTTCTTCTCATTTTTGTCCTTAGCATGTGGCTGTCGTATTTTTTGTCGCCCATTCACGGCGAAGGATTTCGCGAGCTTGTTATTTTTACGAGCGGAGCTTTGTTTTGTATTTTTATTTCGCAACTTTCTTTTTCCAAAAAATGGATGTATTCCTTTTTCCACGCGATTGTTTTTTTGGGATGGATTGAGATTTTGTATGCTTTTTATATCTATCTTTTTGGTCCATTTAATAGGCTTTCGGGCACTTTTCGCGAATTTCAATACGCGTACTCTTTTTTTCCGAATGCTCTCGCGAACTTTTTACTCATTCTCATTCCCGTCGTATTGTTTCTTTTTTGGCAATCCGCGAGTAAACTTAGAGAATTTTTTTTCGCGGTTACCGCTGCTTTTTATTTTGCCGCTCTTTTTTTGACGTATTCGCGCTCCGCCTTGCTTGTTCTCGCGATTGTTTTCTCCATTTTTTTTCTTTTTATGGGTTTTTCTGGCGCTTTTCGCATAAGAAAATTTCGGATGAAGTTTTTCAAAATTTTTATTATGGTTTTGTTAGGCGTTTTTGTTACGGTTCAAGTTAATAATTTTCGCGAACGATCTTTTGACGTGAATTTTTTTCGGGACAAAGCTCTTCTCAGCGCTTCTGAAAAAACCGCGTCCGTTGACGAGAGGTTTGAGTTTTGGAATGGAAGCTTGAAACTTATTTTGGAAAAGCCTTTTTTTGGACATGGCCCTTATAGTTTTCTTTTTGTCTATCCTCGGTTTCAGCAGACGCTTCTCGCGATTTCAGATCATCCTCATAATCTTTTTTTGAAAATCGCCGTGGAAAATGGACTCATAACATTGTCTTTCTTTTTTATATTTCTTTTTTTTGTTTTTTGGAAAATGGCACGATCTTTTTCTACGCTTTCATCTGAAACTAAGCCGTTTGTATTTGTTCTTTTTTTTAGCCTTCTTTCGGGACTTTTGCATAATTTTTTGGACTATAATTTTAATTTCGTGTCGATTTTTTTTCTTTGGTGGATATTTTTGGGTTTTTTGATTCATTTTTTGCCTGCTCGAACAAAAATTTCTTCCAAGATGAGCCGAAATTTTATGGCAACCATTATCGCGATCGTTTTTGTTTTTTTTATTTTTCTTTTGCACGAAATGTATTATGGATATTTTTTCCAACAGGGACGTCTTGCTTATGCTAAAAAACACTTTACCGCGAGCGTCATCTTGTATGAGGCCGCTAAACCTCTTTGGCTTGAGCGCAGCCTTCCGTTTGACACCGCCGCGGCTTACGAAAAACGTTTTTATTTTACAAAAAATACCGATGATCTTGTCAAGGCTCAGTCTTTTCTTCAGTCAGCGATGACTGAAAATCCTTCGCACGCATTGTATTATTTTAAATTTGCGGAATTTGGCCTTGCTCATGATTTTATTTCCGCTGATGACGCGGAAAAATATTTTCGGCGCGCGTTGGAACTCGATCCTTTGAATAATTTTGCTTATTATTTTCATTTTTTACGATTTCTTGCTGAGAATAATATAGAGCTTTTTTATCAATGGATTCCGCGAACAGAATCGCTTCTTGAAGCGTATCGCGAAAAAATTCGGAACAACGAGCATTTGACGGTTCTTACCGATAATCCCCGTTATGCTTATCAAATTTATTTATTGTTTGCAAAATATGCCAGCACGGAAGCGCGGCGTGATCTCTATTTGCAGCGAGCGAATGATATTGTTCGATCTTGGCAGAATAAAACAATGGAAATGTCTCTCATGTATGAAGTGAAAAGGACATGGTATCCTGAAAAAGGCCTTCTATGAAACCACTTCTTGTTTCCACGAAAAATCCTGGCAAATTTTTGGAAATAACCACGGCTCTTCGCGGGATGCCGTTTGAGTTTCTTTTTTTAAAACATTTTGAATCCGAACATCCGCATGACCGAGGCGTTTTTGAAGAACATTTTTCAACGTATGAAGAAACGGCTTTCCAAAAGGCTTTTTTTTATGCCGAGGCCTATAACATGCTTACGCTGGCAGATGATTCGGGCATTGAAGTCGATGCCTTGAAAGGCGAAATGGGCGTTCAGACTCGAAGGTGGGGGAAGGGAGAATACGCAAGCGACGAGGAGTGGATTCAGCATTTTTTAAAAACCATGAGCGCTTTTCCGCATCAACGTTCCGCGCGTTTTGTGTGCGCGACCGCGGTGGCTAACGGAAAGGATATCCGCGTTTTTATCGGTGAAGTTTACGGCGTTATTACTCATGATTTGGAAGCGCCGATTATTCCAGGACTTCCATTGAGTTCTTGTTTTCGCCCTGAAGGATTTTTGAAAGTTTACGCGGCTCTTGCTCCAGAGGAAAAGGCTCAAATAAGCCATCGCGGTAAGGCTCTTTTTCAGACAAAGAAGTTTTTGGAAACATTGTAGAGGACTTTTATTTTTTAAATAAGGTATTTTTTCGAGCTTGCATCGAATGATTCTTGTTCAAAAAAGGAATCAAGAATGGCGAGCGCCGCGTTTCTTTTTTGTCCGCGAGCAAAATGATTGAGTGCCCACATGCACGGAGCATTTATTTCAATAATGGAAGCGTTTTCCTTATTGAAAGGCGCTCTGAGGTCTTTTACAATACAATCAATGGCAAATGTTTTTACAGAGAAAAGTTCTGAGATTGTTGGTATCAGTGTTCGAAATGATGAATGAAGAATATCCGTGACGTCCACAGGCTCTCCTCCGAGTCCGATATTGGAAGCTTTTTTTAATCGCACCTTTTCTCCTTCATGAGGTATTGAGTTCAGCGTGTAATTTTTTTTTCTGAGAAGTTTTTTGGTTTCAGCGTCGACTATAATTTGATTTTTTGTATGAAGTTTTGCTTTTTCTTTATTTTTTTCCAAAATGAGTTCTTTGATGGAGTTTTTACCATTTCCATAAACATGAGCAGGAAGTCTTCTGCACGCGGCGAAATATTGTCCTCCTATAGCCTGAATTCTTAGGTCTTTTCCTTTTTTGTGCCGCTGAATAATGCCATTTTTATAGTTTTTTAAAATCATTTTCGCGTATTTTTTTACATCTTCGATATTTTTTATTCCCGTAAACACTTTCTCTCCCAAACCGCCATTTTCCGGTTTCATGACGATTCCTTTTTCATGAAACCGTTTTTTCCAAATATATACGGCATTTTCGGGGTTTTTGAATAGTCTGGTTCGAGGCGTTAATATGTTAGCTTTTTTTAGTATTTTATATGTTAGCCATTTATGTTTTGTGAATATGGAAGCGGCGCAAGAAAGATCCGGATACATGTTGCTCCCTATAATGAGCATACTTTTTCCACTCAATGGATTTGTAATTCGGAATTTATGTTGTTCTATAATTCCATGCAGGTGTTCTATCTTAAAAATTTTTTTTCCCGCTTCTTTAAAAAGATACTCCAGGTGCAGAGGAAGCTGATGGTTTTTTATTGATTTTTTTATCATCATGTGAAAAAACTTTCGGTATCGATGAGTTTATAGCATTTTTTTATTAATATGGCAAAGGCCATTGGAGTAACAGCAGCGGGCAGGTACAATGTTTTTCCTTGCTTTTTTTGTAGTCTATGCTATATTGGTTTCGTCTTGTTCCAAAGTGTCGCTACGTATTCAATAATTATCCTCTGTAATAGAATGCTTGCACATCAGGACGGGCAAGCCGTATTTTTTAATTTTCTGTATGGCAAAAAAGCTCTATGTTGGTAGTCTTCCGTACTCGACTACCGAGGCGGACCTTCGCGCTCTTTTTGAAGCGTGTGGCGCCGTTGTTTCCGCTACTGTTATTATTGACAGGATGTCTGGAAGAAGTAAGGGGTTCGGATTTGTAGAAATGTCGTCCGATGAAGAAGCAGATGCTGCTATTCAAAAGCTTCATGGTTCTGAAATGGGAGGCCGAAAACTCGTTGTTAACGAAGCTCGTCCCCTTGGAGAACGAAAGCCAGGAGGCGGCGGTGGCATGAGGGGTGGTTTCCGAAAATCTCGCGATAGTTTTGATCGCGGTGGATATCAGGACAATCAATATTAACCTGAAAATTCAGGTTTCTCCTATATAAAAAAGGAAGATGGACACTTAAGTGTTTTCTTCCTTTTTTTTGAGTAAATGGGTAAGATATACCGATACGAATACGACGATTAAAGTTATAATAATCGCATAGACGCATTTTGCCAGGATGGTATTGGCATTCATTGGGAAAAAGTATTCTATGAGTCCTTTTATTGCTTCGTTCCAAGCAAGCCCCGCCACGAGACCGAGCGCCGCAATAATATAGCTCAAGGTTTTTTCGCGAACTTCGCGTTCGAATTCTTTTTTCCCTTGTTTTATCGTATTGACGGTTTTTTTGATTTTTTCTATTCGGTTCATATTTCGAAATGTATTATGATCTTTTTTTCAGCGCTGATCAAATATACAGGAAGTATTTGTTCGCTGCGTTGTTTTTTATTCAGATAAAAAAATGGTAAGTAAATACTTCAGGAAGTATTTGCCCAGCGTCGTTGCTTTTTTTATTCAAATAGATTTTTAGCGCGTCATCAAATGCGCAACTTTTTTGCAACGTTGTGTTATTGCAAGTGCATGATACAGTGAGAAGAGGGATTCATATTTTTTATACTTATGTCCGAAAACAGCGATATTTCCTTCTCACGGCAAAGACATATTTTGGCTCAATTTCAATCAGGAAATACTGAAATATTTTCAGAACTCTATAATTTTTATTACGAACCAATTTTAAAGTATATGGCACGACGCGTTGGCAACGTACATATCGCTTATGATCTCACTTCTGAAGTATTTTTGAAGGCTTTTGACGCCCTGAAAACTTTTCGTTGGCAGGAAGTTTCTTTGAAATCCTGGTTGTATCGCATCGCGAATAATAAACTTAAAAATTATTATCGAGATCAAAGAGTTATAATACATCCATTTGAAAACGTTCCGGAAGAATTTCATGGAATCGCTCATGACGCGTTGGATGAATTAAGAGAGGCGGAAGAGGTGTTTGAGCGCTGCGAACAATCACAAAAAGTGAATGAGTATGTCGCCAAACTTAAGCCTCAGTATCAGCAAGCAGTGTCTCTCAGATATTCCGCTGGACTTTCATATAAAGAAATTGCCGAAGCGATGCAAATTACTGATAGCGCGGTAAAATCCCTTCTTCATCGCGCTCATAAAAAACTTCGCGTCATGGGTCTCTCCGCAACTTTGATCATTTTTATTTTATTTTTTCTTTCTTATTTTTTATGAAACCTTCTTCTCGTCAAAACGATCCTTTTCATAGACCGAAAGATGATTTTGACCGTTTCCCTCTTACTAAAAGTAAACAATATATGTGGCGTTTTTTTCAAGCAATTGGCTTTTCGGTAAAAGTTTCTCCTTGGCAACGTTTTATTTCGTTTTTTTTGAGAAACAGGGTGATGATTCCGAGCGTTGCTTTCGCGGTTCTTTTTGTTTTTTTCTTTCAACTTTTTTTACCGTATCTTACTCGCTATGAACAGGGTCCTCCTGGAAATAATTTTCTTCTTATTGATACGGCTTATGCTCAAGATAATTTTTCCCTTCAGCCTCTTAAAAGTGATTCTACGGGCATTGAATCGAATTCCGATTTTCTTCTTACGAGCAAGCAGCCTTTGAGCGCATCGCAGATTGAATCGGCGATGACTGTTACTCCGAAAATTCCTGTAAAAATTCAAGAAAAAACTCGGACGGAATATCTTATTTCCGCTTCACAGCCTTTTGAAAAAGATAAAATCGTGCGTTTTTCCATCGCTTCTCAATACAAAGAATTACAGACAGGATTGCTGCAAAAGCGTGATTTTCAGTGGGCTTATCAAGTTCAAGATCGTTTTAAAATCCTTTCGACTCTTCCCGCCAATCAAGCCAAATATGTTCCTTTGCATACGGGCATTGAGATTGCTTTTAGTCATGAAAATTTTGAGAATCCTGAAAATTATTTTGATATTGAACCTAAGACTCAAGGGAGTTTTGAAAAGCATTTTCGAACCCTTGTTTTTGTGCCTGAAAGCTTGAAGTCCGAGACTCTCTATACCGTTACGATCAAGCCGGGCATGCCTCTTTCGGGAACTAACGTTGTGCTTGAAAAAGGTTATTCTTTTCAATTTGAAACTGACAGCGGGAGCGAGGAGGGTGATAGATTTTCTTTTAACTCAAAAATGCAGGAAATCGGAGTGGGCTTAAAGGTTGATTTACCTGTGTATTATTATGATTCAGGTCCGAATTTTGGAGAACTTGAAACACAGACGAATATAAAAGGTTCTGTTCGAGTATTTAAATATAAGGATTTTCAAGATTTTGTCGCCGCTGCCCGAGTTTATTATAATCTTCCTTCTTGGGCATCTTTTGCCCGTGATCAATATGTTATCCCGACGGATGATCTTTTTTCTGTTTTTTCCGCGGACGTAAACCTTTCAAAAGTTGAATATCAATGGTATTTCTCGCTTCCCGAAAGTCTTTCCGCGGGTTATTACGTGGTACAATTTGAAGCTTTTGGAAAAAAAACTCAAACTTGGCTGCAATCTACTAATTTGATTGCTTCCGCCGTGGCCGCGACAAATACAACGATGGTATGGATTCATGATTTACAGAAAAAAACTTTTGATGGAAAAGTTACCGTGCTTGATTCCGATATTTCTGTTTCTGTTAATAATGAGGGACTTGCTCAATTTGAAACTCCATCATCGTTTCTTGAAGGACCGGCGTATCGATTTCTTGATATTTCTTCAACTGATGGACAAAATTTACTGATATCTCTTGAACTTAGAAAACCTGAGTCAGGCGCTCAGTATTGGAAGTATGCATATCTCGATCGGCAAATGTATCACCCGAATGATACGCTTCAATTTTGGGGATTTATTCAAGGGCGCGATATTCCCACTCCCAAGTCTATTCATGTTACTCTTAATGATGTTTCTTTGAGTGGATATTTAAATTCTTCTGATGAAGATGGCTCGAAGCCTTTGATGGAAAAGGATATTTTGCTTACAGATACGACATTTTCAGGGTTATTTGAGCTTAAAGATTTTTCTCCGGGGTCTTATCATATTTCCTTTTTTGATGGAAAAGAAGAAATTTTTACAAAATGGTTTGGGGTTCAGACT
This sequence comes from Candidatus Peregrinibacteria bacterium, assembly GCA_016188705.1. GTDB lineage: Bacteria > Patescibacteriota > Gracilibacteria > UBA1369 > JACRIC01 > JACPHH01. Next base: position 8,132 of record JACPHH010000009.1, read on the forward strand.
TATGTCAAACCTGTCTACAAATTTGATATTTCACGGAGTAAAAATGCCGTATTTCAAGATGACTCCGTTGACTTTGATATTTCATCACGTTTTTTTGACGGAACGCCGGTGCCGAATATGGGTTTAAAATATTCAGGAAATTGGAGAGATCCTGTAAACATTACTACGGACAAGGATGGAAAGGCTCGCGTCAGTTCTAAAATACATGCTGATCATTCGTGTGATAAATATTGTAGCCTCTATGATATATGGAGTATGCAAGTTCAGCCGCAGCTTTCAGAAGAAGGGGAGATTGTCGAGGACGCATTTGTCTATCTTTTTTATTCAGGGATTGGAATGAAAACAGATTCGGAGCGTATTTCCGAAAGTCAAATTAAGGCAAAAGTTGACGCGTTTTTTGTTGACCTTTCCCGTCTTAATTCTGAGGATTTTTCGTTGAATGATGTTTCAAATTACGAAGGCGCGAAAGCTCCTAATCGTGCCATTGAAGGCGAGGTTATTCAATCGACATGGGTTAAGATTATGGGAGGTGATCGTTATGATTTTATTTTAAAAAAAGTTGTTCCGACTTACCGTTATGAACTCAAAGAAGATGTTATTGAGCGTTTTTCGGGAGTGACTGATTCAAATGGTTCTTTTGAGCGGATTTTTACACTCACTCCTGATATGCTCAAGCTTGAAGCCAGTTATGAAATGGTGGCACGAATGAAAGATGATAAGGGAAATATTTCGCAAAATAATATTTGGCTTTCGCCGGATAATCGTTATCCTGAAACGACTCCTTATTTAGAGCCGAAAGTTCGCGCGACTGACGGATATGACGTTGGGCAAGAAGTTTCGCTTGATCTTTTTCAAGAGAAGCAACCGCTTCCGAAAGACGGAGATTACCTTTTTTATCGGGTTAATAACGGTATTCAAGATATTCTGCTCAGTTCTGATCCGCAATATCGTTTTACTTTTTCCGATAAGGATATTCCGGGACCTGTTGTGTATGCTCTTGTTTATGACGGTCAGCGTTATTTGAAATCAGAGCCTTTTTGGACTGATTTTCGCGCGGAATCAAAAAAACTTGATATTTCACTTGAAACCGACAAAGAAACATATGCTCCAAAGGATACCGTGAAACTTTCCCTCGTTGTAAAAGATGGGCAAGGAAATCCCGTAGCTTCGGACGTCAATCTGAATCTTGTTGATGAAGCGTTTTATAAACTTTTTTATTTTTCTAATGTGCCGAATCCTCGTGATGATCTGTATGCTTTTTCGTGGGATGGCGTTCTTTCGGATTATCTGAGTCATAATATTTCATTGTCGTTTAGAAATGGCGGCATGGGAGGTTGTTTTGTCGCGGGAACCCAAATTACCATGGCGGATGGCAGCACAAAAAATATTGAAGAGATACAAGCTGGAGAGAGTATTCTTACTTTTCAGGATCCAATGTCTGAAAAAAAAGTTTCTTCTTCAGTGATTCGTACTTTTGAGCACGTGGTTAAGCGATACCTGAATATTAATAATCGATTGAAAATCACGCCGGAACATGTTCTTTTCGTGAATGATTCTTGGAAAATGGCTTCGGAAATTCGCATAGGCGATCGGCTTATCGACATGAATCGCCAAGTTATTATTGTTGATTCGATTGAGGACGTTGAAACACAGATTCCTGTTTATAATCTTGAAGTTTTGGGAACGCATACGTTTTTCGCGAATGGCATCTATGTTCACAATAATAAAGGCGATGGCGGCGTGCGTCAGGATTTTAAAGACACTGCTTTTTTTAAGACGATTCAAACAGGAAAAGATGGCAAAGGCTTTGTTGAATTTCAGCTTCCCGACAACCTTACTTCTTGGAGGGCTACGGCTCAAGGCGTGACGAGTGATCGTTTCGCGGGTTTTTCTTCAAAAAATATAGATGTTTCTCTTCCGCTTTTTGTCGACACGGTGAACGCGCAAAGCTATTTAACAGCAGACAAGCCTGTATTAAAAGTTCGGGCTTTTGGCAAAGATTTGCAGTCAAAGGATCGTGTTGATTTTACCGTTGAAGTTGAAGATCAAAAAAAGGTGTCCATTTCAGGCACGGCGTATGAAAGCGTTCCTTTTTCGCTTTTTGATCTTTTTCGTAAAAGCGGCGAGTCTTCTTTAAATGTTCAAATTCCTTCAGTCGGGCAATCTCTTTCGGCCGGTCAACCTGTTTCAGTTGAGCAACCTGTTTCAGCAGAGACCCCTGTTTTAGTTGAGCAATCTTCTTTAGCTGAGCAACCTCCTTCAGCTGCGCAATCTTCTTCACTTGAGCAAATTCCCGCGGGTCAGTATTTTTTGAAAACAACCGCGCAAAAAGGGGATATAAAAGATACTCTTCGTGAACCATTTCAAATTCTTTCTTCGCGTTTTTCGAGGCCGAAAGTTTGGTCTTCTTCTTTAAAGGAAGGATTGCAAGTGGTTGGTAATAATCAAGGACGGACGGAACTTCGCATAATGGATCAGAATAAAGGATCGGCGTATTCATTTTTGCAATCGGTTCTTTATGGCCAAGGTGAACGACTTGATCAAATGCTCGCGGATAAAACGGCTCGAATTTTTTTAAAGGAATATTTTGGTGATAATTCCGTGGCGTTTTCAGGAGATTTTTATCGTTATCAAAATCAGTTCGGTGGTATTTCGCTTTTATCTTACGGCGATTCCGAACTTGAATTGAGCGTTTTCGCGACTCCTTTTTCGGATGGCGTTTTTGATCAAAGCAGTCTTAAAAAATATTTTTATTCGATACTTGATGATAAAAAAAGTAATACCGATGAAATTATTTTGGCGCTTTTCGGGCTTGCCCACATGGATGAACCGGTGCTTACGTATTTAGAAAACGTGAGCGTTCTTTCTCCTTTGTCGCCTTTTTCTCGACTTCTCCTTGCTCTCTCTTTTGAACGGCTTGGAGCAGGAGAAAAAAGTCGAAGTTTTTTTCAATCATTATTAAAAGAATCTCAAATTCAGAATGATACTTTGTTTCTTCAGGATCCAAGCGGCAATAATGACGCGACTTTGAAACTTACCATTCTTATGGCTGGTCTCGCGGTTCGTTTGCAAGATGCGTCATATGCGAGATTTTGGAGATTTACCGAGAGTCATTTTCCGACTGATAATCTTTTTTATTTTGAAAAACTTTATTTTATTAAAGCTTTGCTTGCCAAGATTGGTTCATCTGTTGGTTCTTTTACTCTCCAAGTTGGAGATCGAAATTTTTATGAAACTTTAGAAAAGGGTAAAATATTTTCGCTCAGTCTTTCATCCGATGAACTTGCAAAAACGAAGATTCAAAATGCGCAAGGATCATTGTTAGTGACTACGATTTTTGATGCGCCGTCGGACATTTATGATGAGCAGGTTGATTCAAGCCTTTCTTTGCGGCGGGAATATTGGGTTAATGGCAAAAAAACTACAGAATTTCATGATGGCGATCTTATTGAAGTTCGTTTATATCCTTGGGTTCAAGGTGGATTTCCGGCAAAACAAACGATAAATTTTCCTGCTGTTGAACGTTTTGCGATTCAATCGGATACTCCTATCCAAGATGGATTTCAGGAAAATCAAAGCTATGGCATTCGCGATATTCTTCCTAGTGGCATGCGTCCAGTGATTTCGGCGCCAGGTTTTCTTCTCGATAGTAGCTCTGATTGTTTATTTTCACGAGTATCCAGTGTTCGTGATCAAGAGGTTTCTTTTATTCTGAATGTTTCTAAAGACATTATTTGTTCCACATATATTGTTTCCTATTATGCCCGGATTATCAATACGGGCGAGTTTCTCGCGGAGCCGGCGCTTTTGTATAAAATTGAAAACCCTTATATTTTTAATTTTTCGGAATCGGCGAAGGTAAAAATTCAGCCCTAAAAGCTGGTGTGCGATCTTTATAACGAAATCACATTTTTTTTAAGTCTGCTAAATTAGACAGGGTTCTCGAAGTGAAAGGAAGTGTAATATTTCCATAAGCATTTGGTTAGTGCTCTTGGTTTTTCAGAGGTTCTTTAGATAGTAATAGGGCGGGGACTCCATTTTCGTTATTTTCGTTATGAAAGCGAGTTTTGCGTGAGTTCCTATAGTTCCCGCCTTATTTTTCAAAAAAGCGTCGGGCAGTTTTATAAAGAAATCCCGTCCAGACTTTTTAGAGAAGTCGAGGACGGGATTTTAGGTTGAACAATTTCGTAATAAGTCTGGTCGTGATTTTTTGTTGATGGTGGCGTGACTGGATTTTTTTATTACGAATTTTTTTAAGGCGTTTTTATTTCGTGGCAGTAATCGTTTCGGAAAGTTCTGCGTCCGGAGCCGCGACGGTTACTCGTCCATTCGTGCTTACGATTGTATAGCCTGTGTCATAATCCGTGCAGGATGTATACTGCGCTCCAGTAGCGGTTGGGTCGTAAGGCAAGGCGGGAACATAGAGAGGGACAAGCGTTGCACAAATATCTATTTGTCCATTCGTCGTGTCACTTCCTATTACGGCCGCTGTTTCGCTATTTTCTGTCGCCGGGATCCCTGTTGGCAGAGCTCCTCTCGAGTCAACGGAATATTCCACTACGGCATCAAGGATGGTTTTTATATCAACTCTCCTTTGAGCGTTGTTGGCCTGTTGAATTTGTCTCGTTGGATTGATGGCCACAATCACGATGGCTGCGAGGATGGCTATGATCACCACCACAAGCAGTACCTCAACAAGGGTAAACCCCTTTTTATTGAGTGTTTTTTGCATAGGTTTCGGTTAAAGAAATAAAACATATATTATGGAAACCCTGATAAATATGCTTACTACTGCAAATTGCAAAATTCGGCTGCAAACGCTTTAGACCTCCTCGCCGTATCTTCTTCTGATACGCCTTCGTCGGGTCGCTCAGCGTTTTCGCTCAAATTTTGCAATTTTCGTAACGAAATCATATTTATCAGGGTTTCCTTAGAACGAGCTGTTACTTTAATTCGTATCATTTTTATATTTTTTTGACAAGTTCATATAGTATTCCCATTGAATCACGGGCAGGTTAATTTCGACTGGAGATTTTTTTGTTGAAATTTTTTCATCCCAGTGAAAATATATCGTGAACAAATATCCCATTCCTATGAAAAAGCAGAGTATCGTGAGGATAAATGGCAAGTAATTTTTGTAAATTTTTATGTCCATGGCATGTTATTTTATGTAGAGTTTGATTTTTATATTTACATTTTCCAGCGGTATGTTTTCTTCTTTTTTTACAAGCGCGACGTCGGTAAAATTTATATTTTCAATTTTAATAAAATATGGTAATTTTTCAAGTTCTTTCAAAAAGTCCGACATCTGCTCAAATGATCCATAAAAACTAAGGCTGTAATTAAGCGTTTTTATATTTGAAGTCTCTGATGTTTTTATTTTTGAACCTCCTGATCTTTCTTCAAGCGATTGCAAATTGCGCGGGTCTGAGTTTTAACAGGTATTCGATAATGTCTTTGGAACTTTCCGTATACATGAGCAAGCTTTTTTCGAAGTTTGGCTGCACGTCTTTCGCGGTGGCAAGAAAATATTCCAGCTCTTTTATCTCTTTATTGACGTCGGACACCGACCAGCCCATGATCAACATTATGCAGGTGCTTAAACCCGTGAGAAGAAGGCAGAAATTGAGAATTCTTTTGCCATTATTGGATGTTTGTACTGCTTCCATAGATGGGGAGTTTGGATGTTGAAAGTTTGAGATTGATTTGAAATGATATATTTGATTTTTGATCATAGTTTGAAATAGGCGCTGTCACTTGTTCTATAAACGGATCGCTTTCAAAATTTTTTTTGGTTTCCAGAAGCGCGTCACGAGTATTTGCGATGCCGTTTACCATCACGGTCATTTCATCGTCTTTCCATTGAATGGACGTTATATTGATCTCTTTGGGAACGTGATTCCAAATGTCGTCCATTATAAGCGGTATGGATATAAGTCTTTTATCAATTTCTCTTAATGTTGAAACTTCCTCGTTGAATTTTGTGATGGTGTCACGAATTTCTTGATAGCGCGTTCCGTAGAGAACTTTGTCGATGGCTGATTTTTCAATTTCAAGATTGGTGCGCATAAACACCATTTCCTGATGTTTGAATCCAAGCACTGTTGAAGTGAAGAGAGATATTGCCGTGATCGCGATCGCGCTGAGCGCGATTAAAAGCGTATTTTTTTTATGCGATATTGTTTGTTTCAAGCGGTCAGGCATGAGATTGAGGCTGTTTTTTTGAACAAGGGAGTTTAGAGCAATTCCCACGGCGTTCGTAAAATAAATGGAATAGGGGATAATTTCCTGTTTTTTCGTAGGCGAAAGAAATTTTGTCGTATCGATATTGAGCCCTGTTTTTGGATCGCCAATGTGAATGTTTTGTTTCGGAAAATAATTTTTTGCAAGTTCGTAAAAATTTGCCAGATTGAGAAATTCTCCCGTAAGATACATGTCTGTTATCTGCCCGATATTTTTATTATTTTCATTTTCTGTAATGATATTTTGCGCCAATTTGTAGTTGTTTTCGATAAAGTGTTCAATGCTCGAAATGTATTTTTTATCGAATATGCCTTTTTCTTTTTTATCAAGGAGTGTCGCTTCATCTGTTGAAAATTCCATGGCAAGCGAAGTAATAAGTTTTTTTCCGCACTCGTTTGAGCTGAAAAAGTATTTTGTTTTTCCGTTTTTTATAATGAGGTAATTGGTTGAAAGGGTTCCAACGTCAATGATAATATTAGTTTTTCCTTTTCCAAGGAGCGTCCAAAGCGCATATTTTAATGTTTCCGCGTGAATGCCGAAAAGCGTCGGTGAGAGATTAAGCGTTTCAAGAACCGTGATATATTTGTTCGCGACTTCTTTGAGAATCGCGGTAAAGAGAACGTACTGATTTCTTTTTTTGTCCAATTCTTCTTTTTCAATAACGATGTAATCCCAATAAATATCCTGAATATTGAAAGGAATAATGGTTTCGGCTTCGAAAGGAATAGCTTTTTTTACTTCTTCTTCGCTGAGAGTCGATGGAAATGTAAAAATGTGCGTAAAAACTTTTTCAGAAGGTAGGACTATCGCCACGTTTTTTGTAAGTATGGGCTTTGGATTCGCGTTTTGCAGCGCTTGGGAGACAAGGCTCGCCAATTCGTTTTCTTTTCGAATTTCGCCTTCGTGAACGATGTCATCCGGTATTATGGAGCGATTGTAGCTTTCGAGAAACACGCGATTTTTTTCCATGTTGAGTTCCGTAACTTCGATGGAATAATCGTGAATATCTATTCCTACTATTTTTTTTGAAAAAAAATTCATATATTTATGCTAAAATTTCGTTACGAAATTACGTTTTTCAGATGTTCCTTATATTTCTTTCCAGTTAAGAAGTTTTACGTTTTTTGCTTGTCCTATTTGTTCCATCGAAGCTTCGCCCTGAAAATGTTGTGCATAGTTGTCGTATCGCACTTCGATATTGATTGTTTTCGGATTCGTTCCTGAAATAATTATGCTACAAATGCTGTCATTTTCTAACGTGAGACTGCCTGAAATAAAATTTTCATGTGTTTCCAGTTGAATCATTGCTTCTTCCAGACAGGCTTCCGCGGCGTAATCGGATATTTTTTGAGACGTCGTGTTGAGCGTTTCGTAACCAGTTGAGATATTGGCATCGGATATGCCGATTACAATGAGAAGAGTAAATCCCGCGATAATCAGCAAGCTTATTAGGGCGATGGATCCTTGTTTTTGGATATGTTTTTTATCATTTTGACAGAACGTTGGTTTCTTCATGATAGTATCATTTTTTATTATAATATCGGCTGGTGGCAAGTCCCCCGAACTTAAAACACCTTGCATGGAAACATTGAATAATTGGTTGGAGTTTTCATAATTTTCGTAAAGAGATGGCGAGATGGAAGGTCAGTGGATGATCGGTATTTGCCATTTCAGCATTTTTTATTTTTAATTCTCCATCAATAATAATTTGATCCGGCGCTTTTGGATAGGTTATCCGATGAAAAAGCAAATAATTCAGCATAATCGCTTCTGTATTGATTTTTACGGCGTCCGTTGTTCCTTTTTGCAGATAAAGATTTCCGTTGTTTATGGAAAATATCGTTGGAGAATCCGCGGAATTTTCCATTGTAAGCGCTAAAATGCCGTTATTATTATCAAAAATACTTTCGTCCGCGTTGATGTTCTCGGCATTTCGCACGTTTGCGACCATTGCGTCAGTTATGAATCTTTCGTTTGTCTGAAGTTCATGAAAATTTTCAGAAATACTTTGTATTGTAAGGATTTGAATTGAAAATGACATTGCCGCAAGTAAAAAAATTCCTACGATTATTCCGTATAGCATCAGTTCGACGAGAGTAAATCCTGATGTTTGTTTCGGTCTATAATGAAAGTATCGCAAGAAAGAGTGAAGTGTTCGCAACTGAATTTTTGCATTTTCGTTTCCGAAATTGTATTTTTCAGAGCTTCCTTTAAGAGATTTTTTAAAAGACATATTATTTTTATGGAGTGTAGTTGATTCGCACATTTTCTACTTGCGGCGAGGTTGTTCCGTCTGATTCAATATACATTTTAAATTGAGCGTAGCGGGATCCTGAACGATTCAGATCAAGAACAATAGGTGTTCGTGAAATAGTATAGAATGTACTTCCTGTTCCATCGTTTCCGACCCACGTGGCGTTATTTAAGCCTTGAAGAGTACTCGCGGTTCGTATTTGAAAAGTTACCGATCCTCCAGGAACTTGAGTAGAATCCCATGCGATAAAATTATAACGCGTGTCTTCGCTTCCAGTATCGAACGCGGTTCCAGTAAATATCCCGCTTTCAGCCGTTCCCGTAACCGTTGTTCCGACAATAACCACTCCATGATTATTGACGTCGGTTGTAATGTAAATATAGCTTCCGTCAGTATCGATGCCTGTTGCTTTGCCCATTACATCCATGGTATATGCCAAGGTTGGTTGCGTAGGGTTACTTATATTGATGGCTGCCAGTCCCGCATGATTATCGTCTATCGCGGCATAAAGATAGTCGCCGTATGCTACTAAATCTTGAATTTCCTGTCCAACATTGAGGGAAGTGATAATCGAAGGTTGTGTCGGACTTGCGATATTTATCACTTGAAGAGTATTTTGATTTTCTGATTCTTCTGTCCCAATAAAAGCAAATGGGCCGTTTATTTCCATGGCATTTACGTCATCTCCCACATTGAGCGTCGCTACAATCGAAGGGCTTTGCGGATTTGAAATATTGATAACTCGAAAACCTTTTTGATCCTTGTCCGTGCCGATATAGGCATAGGAACCAACGACGCGCACCGTATTTACTTCTCCTTCAACATTAAGAGAGCTGGTAACGCTCGGATTGGATTTATTGGTAACATTAATAATTTTAAATCCGGAATTTTCACTGTCTATTCCCATATATACGTAGTTTCCGACAACGTCCGGTTGATTTCCTTCGGCTCCGACGTTCAAAGATTTTACCACGTAGGCATTAGCAGGGTTACTTACATCGATTATGGCTAAGCCTTTTGTTGATTTTTCCACTCCCATGTAGAGATAATTTCCGCTTTTTGTGACGTATTTTCCTTTTCCACCCAGATCGAGATTTTTTATGATGGATGGATTTTGAGGATTGGAAATATCGATGATCGTAAGGCCTTCTTGCGTTTTATTTGTCGCGGCATAGGCATAATTTCCTTCCACGAAAATATCTCGGGCATGTTCTCCGATGTTCGCTGACACAAGAACATCGCTTTGTTCCTCGATGAGACCTAATTTTATCGCGCAGTTATCCGTTGGAGGCGCCACTGTTATTTCAGTTTCCGTATTTTCAAAAGTGCCAGCGTTGAATTCCACACAAGTCGTTTGAATCCAGTCATCTCCTGTCCAATCGGTGAAATAACTTGAAAGCGATACTGATTTTGGAATGAAGCCTTTTTCATACCAAACTATTTCGGATTTTATTTTTTTCGTTTCAGGGTCATAGGAGCCATTGTCGGCAATATTGCCGTTACTGTCACGGTAAACGTCTTCTATAAAAATAGTTCTTTCATAAAAATCGTTGATGATTTCAGGCGCGGCGATAAATATCCAGTTGTCGTTGAGAAATTGAAGGCCATGGTCTCCATTCGTGAGAAGTAAAAAATTTTTGTCTCGAATATTTCGTGCCGCTTCAAGCCCTTCTTCAGCGTAACTGAGCGCTTCATTTTTAAGTTTGTCCGATGAATCGCGTTGCAAGGTGTCCAAGGCAAGCGCGAAAACTCCAGCCGTGAATGCCGTAAAAAGCGTGATAGCAAGAAGAACTTCGATTAAACTGAAGCCATGATTTTTTTTCTTTATTGTTTTATTCATTGTTTTATTTGCGAGTGACATTTTTGATTTTATTTATATGAGACGTTTCCAATGGGATAGATCGTAATGGTCAATGTTTTTTCTATTTTAGTTGATGAGATATCCAGTGTGCCGAAAGTCGCGGTTTCTCCATTTGGCGGAAGAAATATAAGATCGTTTCCGCCTCCATTGAGCGCGACATTGTTTATCCGCATGGTTGATGGCAGTTCAATTTTAAAATTTTCGGCATTTCCATCGACGAAATTATTTCCTTTAAAAAGAGTGTACGCGTTGGTTTCAAAATGTATGCCGCTGCCTTCGTTATTTTTTCCCGAACCGGCGTTGCTTTGAGCAAGGCGCAGAGATGACGCGAGCATTTGCGTTTGGGAACTGACATCGTGCCTAAGCTGTGAAGTTTGCGAGTATAGACCGGTTATTCCAATAATTATTGAAAAAACCATTACCACTACAATAATTTCTATGATCGTAAACGCGCGTTGCGTATTTTTAAAATGGCGTTTTGTTTTCATTATCGTGAAATAAGGTTAGGCAGCTGATAAATCGGAAGGATGATTGACAGCGCTATTCCTCCCACAAGAGCGCCCATAAAGACGAGAAGCAAAGGTTCCAGCAGCACGGAGAGATTTTTCGTAAGATTATCAACATTTTTTTCGTACATTTCCGCAAGATGTTCAGTCGTTAGCTCAAGACTTCCTGTTTTTTCTCCGATAAAAAGCATTTTCGTCATAAGCTGCGGAAATAATTTTTCATTTCCATCAAAACTTTCTCCAAGACGTCCTCCTTGTTCCACTTTGTCGCGTGATTCATATATAATTTTTTTGTACATCGTGCTACTGAGAGTATTTCCAATGATATCAAGGCCGCGCGTTATCGGAATGCCCGTTTGCAAGAGGGAATGCAGAAGCCGGCTTATTCGAGCGAGATTCGCGTAAACGAGCAATCTTCCAAACACTGGAATATGGAATACTGTCCGTTCGAGCGAAGGGCGGAGAGATTTTGCTTTTAAAATCGCCTTTATCGTTACAATGAAAATTATTACTCCAAAAATAACTATATACGGCTGATGCGTTAAAAGATTGCTGAATCCGATAAGCACGCGAGTGGGGAGTGGCAGTTTTACCTTAAGTGAAATAAAAATTTTCGTGATGCGCGGCATTATAAAAATAACCATTCCAACGGCGAGCAGCATGGTTATGCTGATAATAACAGCAGGATAAATGAAGGCGGAAATAATTTTTTTTCTTAAATCATATTCTTTTTCGAGTTGCACGGCGAGATATTCCAGTATTTGCGCCAAATTTCCGCTTTCTTCGCCGCTCGCGATCATATTGATAAAAAGTTCCGAGAAAATAAAATCGTACTGTTTGAGACTGAGAGCGAGACTTTGACCGTTCTGAATCATTTCGATTATTTTTTTATACATTTCTCTGTTTTTTTCTTTTTTCGTCTGGCTCATGATGATGTGAAGCGCTTCTTTTATAGTGATTCCTACTTTTATCATAGTGGCCATGTATGAAGTAAAGAGGAGTTTTTCTTCCAGGCTGAGTTTCGGTTTTTGCCAAAACCATGTGCGCGATTTTTTTATTTCTTCGAGCGAGATAATAATTTGATCTTTTTTTCGGAGTTTTCGCAAAGCGATTTCCCGGTTTGAAGCCGAGATCTCTCCTTCCTGATGCGTTCCGGAAATACTGCTGAGCGTGTAATGAAAATTTGTCATATAAAAAATTATGTTCTCATGACGCGAAGTATTTCTTCAATCGTTGTCATGCCTTTGAGTACTTTTTGCATTCCATCAATAAACATTAAAATCATTCCTTCTTTGACGCTTGCCTGTTCAATTTCCATCGGCGGCGCGTTTTTGAGAATGAGTTTTTTTATGGAATCCGTGACTTCCATTACTTCGGCTATGGCGGTTCTTCCCTTGTATCCCGTGCCATTGCACGTGCTGCAGCCTTCGCCTTTGTAGAAGGTGAGCGGTCCTTGTTGTTGATTGGTCAGCTCCGCGAAAATAGTTTGGAGATTTTGATTCAAATCCAATTTTTCCTCAAATGTTTTGAGTTGATTCCATTCCATTGAATAGGATTTTTTGCATTTGCCGCAGATGCCTCTCACCAGCCTTTGAGCGATCACGAGCTGCGCTGTCGCTGAAAGTAAAAACGGCTCAACTTTCATTTCAATAAGCCGCGGAAGCGTTGACGCGACGTCATTGGTATGGAGTGTCGCGAGCACAAGATGGCCGGTGAGCGCCGCGTTGATGGCTATATGAGCCGTTTCTTCGTCACGAATTTCTCCAACCATGACGATATCGGGGTCCTGGCGTAAAAGTGATCGAAGTCCCAAGGCAAAGGTCAGATTGGTTTTTGGATTTACTTGAATTTGATTCACGCCTTCGAGCCGGTATTCGATCGGATCTTCAATCGTGGAAATATTCACTTCCGGAGAATTGAGCAGTTTTAAAATGGAATAAAGTGTCGTGGTTTTTCCTGATCCCGTTGGGCCTGTAATGAGGAGAATTCCGTGCGTTTTGACAATATTTCTTTGAACAAATTTGAGATTTTTTTCTGAATATCCGAGCGCTTCGAGATCGAGTTCCTGATGAGATGAGCTCAGGATTCGCATGACAGTTTTTTCCCCGTCGTAAATTGGAATAATCGATACGCGAAGGGTAATTTCATTTCCTTCCAGTTCGATTTTAATACGTCCATCTTGGGCCGCGCGGTGTTCATCGGTGCGCATATTCGCGAGAACTTTGATACGGGTAATGAGCAGGTCGAGAATCGTGAGAGGAAGTTCCGCGATATTGTGTAAAATTCCGTCTATGCGGTAACGGATACTTAAGCCTTCTTTATGCGGTTCAATGTGAATGTCTGAAGCGCTATTTTGGTAGGCGAAAAGAATGATGGTGTCGAGGATTTTTGCCGCATCTTTGAGAGATTCTATTTTGTTTCTATCCGCCAGGGCTCCTTTGAGAAGTTTCGTGAATTTTTGATTCACGTCGCTGTTGTAGGCTTTGAGTGAAGATTTGATGTCTTTTTTTGTCGCGTAGTAGGCTTTTACTTTGAGGCCGGTTTTTTTTTCAATAAAATTAAGAAGTTCGTAGTTGCGCGGATTATTGATGGCGAGATGAATTTCGTCCGCTGTTTTTTCAAAGGGAAGAATGTACTGACGCGCCGCCATGGTATGAGGAATGGCGCGAAGCAGGGGAGCAGGAATCGTTTTATCTTTGAGTTTTACAAAAGGGACTTGATAGAGTTCCGCGATTACTGTTCCTATTTTTTCATCGGAAATGATTTCCTTTTCAAAAAGGTATTCTTCGAGACTGAGGTTTTTTGATTTCAGGGCTATTTCTATGTTTTTTAAAGCCTTTTCATCAATCAGTCCTTTTGTCATAAGCGCCGCCGACAATTCTTTATTGTTTACCGCCATACAGTTTTAGAAAATTTTTGTGTTTGAAAACCCTGATATTTAATCTTTATATTTTATCACAAAACCCCTTTAAAATAAAGGCTTTAAGGAAGTAATCGGGGTGACAGGATTTGAACCTGCGACCTCAGGCACCCCATGCCTGCGCGCTAGCCAGCTACGCTACACCCCGATTGGCCGAATTATAGCATAAAAATATTGCCAAAAATTCATTTTGAACGCATTTGCAGTCGATGAAGTGTTTTTTGAAAGTACTCTTATCGCGTAGCCTTTTTAAGGAAGCAGGGCTGGGAGGTCTTCCGTGTCGGCTTCTGTGTTAATTTTAGGGAGCGCGTTTTCGTTATTTGTATTATCGATATTGTTTTCAAGTCTGTTTTCAAGACGCACGGTAATTTGGCTTGTTTTTGAATAGAAAAGTTTATCGAAAACCGTCACGCGGATATCAAGTTCTGAGCCTTCGGGATTGAGTTTTGAAATACGCAATAATCCCTCGTAAGGTTCATTTTTTGTTGTATATTGCAGTTGATCATTGAGGTAAAATTCAACATGATCGACTCCAAGCGGCGCATTCACATCTATTTCGACTTTCAATTTTCCAGGCGCAATCGATGATTGAGGGAGAGGCGAGATGATTTTAATATTTGGCGCGCGCAGCGCCGTTGTTTCATCATGGATTGGACAATTTTCCGTTGGAGCCATGCCTTCAAAATCGCCCTGCTCTTGTTTATAAGCAACCCATGCCTGAACTCCCGCTTCCCAATTTGGATATTTGTCAGGGAGGATGGAATGATGCACTTCGAAGGATTTTTCTATGATTTTTTCTTTAGGACACCACTCTGTCGCGAGTTTTCCCGTGGTCGTATCAATGGAAACGATTTGAAATGTATTATCTAATTCTTTTGGGACTCCGAAGCTTGTAAAATATTCTGAAATTACGTATTCCTGAGGAGTGGAAACCCCCGGAAGAAGTCCGCTTATCTTGCTTACTTGGATTTTTTGAATGCCAGGAGGCATCGAAAAATTTTCATTTGGTTTTTCTTTTAATGCCTCTCTCATGAAAGCATTCCAAATGGGCGCGGCTACATTGTATCCATCCGCGTTGTAAGCCGTTTTGCTGCCATCGGTATTTCCCGCCCAAACGCCGGCAACAAGAGAAGGAGTGTAGCCGATAGTCCAAAGATTTCCCGGATAATTGCTGTCAGGTTTTGTACTGGTGCCGGTTTTAACCGCGGCGGCATGTCCTTCAAGATTGAGCCTTTGTCCTATATTGACACTCGTATCGGAAAGAATGTCATTCACGAGAAATGCCACTTCAGGATTTAATACTTCTTTTCCTTGATCTTTTTCGTCCCACTCTGCAAGAATTTGTTTTTGGGCGTTTTCTATTTTTAAAAATGGCGTAACTTCTTTTTTTATGCCATTATTCGCGAATACCGCATACCCCGCGACCATGTCAAGAAGCGTTACTTCGCTCGATCCCAAAGCCAAGGAAGGTCCATAGTACCTTTTTTCATCGACACTCATCATTCCAAAGGATTTGATCATTTCTATAACGGAGTTTTGTTCTCCCGCGAGAAAGTATGCTTTTATCGCTGGAATATTTCGTGATTTTCCCAATGCCGTTCGTATGTTAATGGCTCCAAAAAATTTTCCGTCAAAGTTTTTCGGCCGATAGTCTCCAAAATCCGTGGAAACGTCATGCAGCACTGTCGCCGGTCCATAACCGTTCAGAAAAGAGCGAGCATAAATAAATGGTTTAAATGATGATCCAGGCTGCCTCGGCCGTAAAGCAACATTGACGTTTCCGCTGATCTCGGTATTCGAGTAGTCGACCGCGCCGACCATGGCGAGAATTTGTCCGGTTTTCGGGTCGATTGCCACAAGACTTGCGTTATTCACGTCGTAAGTTTCTAAATTTTGAATGGCGTTATTTTTAATAATTGTGTCCGCGATGGTTTGTAGTTTTAAATCCAACGTGGTGTATACTTGCAATCCTCCTTGTTCCACGAGGTCCTTTCCATAGGTTTTTTCAAGAAGTTCTTTTATGTAGAGTACGAAATGCGGAGCTTTCATATTGCTTTTTGGAGGCATAAATTGGACATTGTGTATTTCCTTGAGAGCCTGATCGCGCGTGTTTTTATCAATGAGATTTACTTCGAGCATTCTGTTCACCACGAGGTCGGATCGACCTGCGATGTAAACTGATCGTCCTTCCATCAAAGGTACTTCGCTTCCAATGAGTCCAATGAAATATTCGTCATTTTTTAAATCCTTTTCGTTTTGTATATTTCTTTTTTGTATTTCTTCAGGTTCTAATTCTTTAATGAAGTGGGAAGCGCTATTTTGTCCGTATGGAGAATAGTAGCTTGGAGCCTTGGGAATTGCCGCGAGTATCACGCTTTCGGCTATAGTGAGATCCGAAGCATTTTTATTAAAATAGGTTTTTGCCGCCATTTGCGCTCCGTAGGCATTGTTTCCATAAGGAATTTTATTGAGATAGAGTTCAAGGATTTCATTTTTAGAAAGAGTATTTTCAATTTTAACAGCGAGAATGAGTTCTTTGAGTTTTCTTAGGAGCGTGCGTTCGGATGTTAAAAAATTGAGTTTTACGAATTGCTGCGTGATAGTAGATCCTCCGCATTTGCTTTTTGAAGGGAGAAAATGGTATGCCGCGCAACGAAGTATGGCTATGGTATCAAAGCCCGGGTGTTTGTAAAATTCGTCGTCTTCAATGGCGATTGTCGCATTGATGAGATTTTTTGAAATTTTTTCGAGTTTTACGATTTCACGATTTTCTTCTCCGTGAATGGCATAGAGAAGTTCTCCGTTTCTATCAAAAATGCGCGTTGATTCGATGAGTGACAGTTTTCGAAAATCATCGCTGGATGGAAGGCTGATTGATATGACCGCCACGACTCCGATTATTGAAATAATGCCAAATAGTATCATCGCTCCTGCGGCAAGGACGATACTGTAGATTATTTTTTTCCATTTCGGCGTGCGCGGATTTTTTATAAATTTTCGAATTTTTTCTAAATGATAGTGTTTTTGATATTTGAAAATATTTCTTTTTTTGAACATTTTTAAAAAATGAAGTACTGGTGTTTTGCATGTTTTGTTTTGATAGCGCTGGGTTTTTTATTTACGTTTTTTAGAGATTCCTTGATTATGAACTGTTTTTAAAGTCCGCGAATTTCCGCTCCGGCTTTTTTGAGTTCGAAAAATATTTTTTGCTGCATATCACGTATTTCTTCGTCGGTAAGCGTATGATCTTCCGCTCGAAGCGTAATAGAAAATGCTAAAGCTTTTTTCCCTTCACCGATTTGAGTTCCTTTAAATATATCAAAAAGCGTTATTTTCGTAATGAGTTTTCCTGGAACCTTTTTCATCGCGTCTTCCATGTTTTTTACGGTTGTTTTTTCCGGAATAATGAGCGAAACGTCAAAAGATGTTTCTGGAAATTTTGGAAGAGGATGGTAGCGTATTTCGTGTTGTTGCGATTTTTTAACGAGATTTGTTAAATCTATTTCAAAGAGAGCTATTTTTACATCAAGATCCAAATTTTTTATTATTTGCGGATGGAGTTCGTAACAAGAAGCAATTTTTTCTTTTCCTTGATTGAATTCAAGAAATTTTAATGGATGCGCGTAATCTGGAGCAGGTTTTATCTCTTTTTCGCACTGTGTATATTGGGCAAGAAAAGTTTCGAGCGCGCCAAGAGCTTTTTCGAATATTTCTCCGGGTTCTTTTTTAGGAACGATGATAGCGCCCAAAATGACTTTTTTTTCTTCAGGCATGTAGGAGCCTTTTTCTTTATAGGTCCGTCCTATTTCGTAGAGTTTGAAGTTATTAAAAAATCTTAAATTTTCCCGGATATTTTTAAGAAGATTTGGAAGAAGCGACGCGCGCATGTATTTTTGTTCTTCGGAGAGGTAATTGCGCAGCACAATATGATCTTCCGATTTAAGAAAACATTTTTTATAATCTTCTTCGCCGTAGAATGAATAATTGTAGGTTTCTGTAAACCCGAGTCCCAGCGAAAGAATTTTTCGCGCTTTTATTTTGAGTCGGCGTTCGATATTATCTCGCGGCACTTTGACGGGAAGCAATGGAAGCGCTGGTTCAATATGTTCATAGCCATACATTCGAGCTATTTCTTCGATGACATCGTCTTCAATGAGCACGTCTTTTGTCACGCGATGCGATGGCACAGAAATTTCTAACAGTTTTTCCTTCGAAGTTACGGTAAATTCAAGCGACACAAGTATTTTTTTCATTGCCGCGATCGAAAGTTTTTTTCCGAGTTTTGAATTTACTTTTTCCGCTGATACGGTAATCGAGTGTTTTTTTGGTTTCCATGTTCCTTCGTCTATGAATGAGCTTGCTATTTGAGCAGAGGGACAGAGAGTTTGGATGAGTTTTATTAGCCGTTTAAGAGCTATTTCCGCGAGAGCGGGGTCGAGGCTTTTTTCAAAACGTTGCGCCGATTCGGTTCGGAGATTGAGAGATTGGGCTGTTTTTCTTGTTGAATAAGGTTCAAAATTGGCTGATTCGAGAAAAATTTCAGTTGTTCCATCCTTAATTTCTGAGTTTTGTCCTCCCATTATTCCCGCGAGCGCCAGGGCTTTTTTCGAATCGCTGATAAGAAGCATTTCTTTCGTGAGAGAATGCGTATTTCCATCGAGGGTTTGAAATTTTTCTTTTTTTTGAGCATTTCGTATGATAATCGCACGCGTTCCATGAGCGTCTTTTTCAATCATGCCGAGGTCAAACGCGTGGAGCGGTTGGCCGACTTCAGCCATGACGTAATTAGTCGCATCCACGATGGCGTTAATTGATTTGTAGCCAATGGATTCGAGCCGCGTTTTTAGCCATATGGGCGATTTTTCAATTGTGACATTGGTCAGAGCAATTCCGCAATATCTTGGACATTGATGAATATTTTGAATGCTAACGCGCATGGAAATTTTTGAAAAATGTTTTTTTTCGTTTTCAAAATTGTGTTTTTCATTGGATTCATGCGCGAATTCGGATTCATTTTCGAATTTTGTTTCAGTTTTGAATTTGTATTCAGATGAAAGTTCGAGTTTTAATGGGCGCAATTTTTTTCCAAATATCGCGGCCAATTCTCGCGCGATGCCGTAATGTCCCCAAAGATCAGGTCGATGAGTCAATGATTTATTATCCATTTCAAAAATAGTATCTTTTTCGCCAAAAATGGTTTTTAGATGGGTTCCTGGTTTTATTTCCATGGCGTTCAAATCAACCATGTCGTTCAAATCAACGATGCCTGATTTTTGTTGGTTGGATTTTTCTTCTTCATGTAGTCCGATTTCTGACCCAGCACAGAGCATTCCTTCACTTTCCACTCCTCGTATTTTCGCCTTTTCCAATGTTACAGGATCGCCTTCGCCATGCCATTTTACTTTTGCGCCGATTTTAGCAAAAGGAGCCTGCATGCCGATGTAAATATTTTGAGCTCCGCATACTACTTGGTATTCTTTTTTTCCATCCGTTACTTTGCAGATTGTTAATTTGTCGGCATTGGGGTGTTTTTCCATGGTAAGAATTTTTCCGACTACGATATTTTCAAAATCACTGCCGGTTTCGTACAAACCTTCCACTTCAGCGGTGTGCAGCGTGAGCAGTTTTGCTATTTCTTGCGATGATGTTTTGCCGAGGTCGACAAATTCATTGAGCCAATTGCGTGAAATTTTCATATATTATAAAAGTTCAAAATTGATGAAGAAATCGGAGGTCGCCGGACGTCAGGAGTCGAATATCATCAATCCCGTATCGCATCATTACAAGTCGAGTGAGGCCAAAGCCAAATGCCCAGCCTTGATATTTTTCAGAATCTATTCCTCCTGCTTTTAAAACGCTTGGATGAACCATTCCTGCGCCCATGAATTCCATCCAGCCTGTTTGTTTGCAAACTCGGCATGGGCGGCTTTCAATTGTATCTACGTGGTCGGTTTCTACGCGATTTGTTTTCGCGCGGTTCATTTTTGCGTGTTCGATTTTTGAGCAGTTTATTTCTGCGTGTTCGATTTCCGCGCGATTAGTTTCGCCATGGTCGGCGCGGTCGATTTTTATCTGACCTTTTCCGTCGCAAATGAGGCAGGAAAAATCAAGCTCGAGGCCTGGCTCCACGAATGGAAAATATCCAGGTCGAAAACGCACGGACACTTCGCGTCCAAACAATCGGCTTAAAAATTCTTTCATCACTCCTTTGAGCGAAGCGAGAGAAATATCTTTATCTATCATAAGCCCTTCTACTTGATAAAAAGTGGAATCGTGCGACGCATCCGTTGCTTCATAACGAAAAACACGTCCAGGGACAATGATGCGAAGCGGGGCCCCATATTTTTCCATGGTTCGAACTTGAACAGGAGACGTGTGAGTGCGCAGCACGAGTTTTCCTTGTTTTGGATCCGATTTTTTTTCAATAAAAAATGTGTCCTGGATGTCCCGCGCCGGATGGTGAGCCGGAATATTTAATCCTTCGAAATTGTAGTACTCGCTTTCGATTTCCGGACCGTCCATAACGGCGAATCCCATTTGGCTAAAAATAGTTTCGACTTCTTCTTGCACTTGCGAGATAGGATGAATATGACCAATTTCGCATGGCGCGCCTGGCGCCGTAAGATCGATCCATTCGTTTTCCAATGATTTTGAAAGTTCCGCGTTTTCAAGTTTCGAGCGTTTTTTTTCTATTTCGTTTTCCAGCTCGATTTTAATTTTATTGGCGAGTTGGCCGATGACGCGTTTTTGTTCAGCGGATAAATCTTTGAGGCCGCGAAGAATCGTCGTTAGTTCGCCTTTTCTTCCCAAATATTTCACTTCGATTTCGCGAAGCTGGTGAAGATCATTTGCTTTGAATAGAGCGTCGAGCGTGTTTTCTTCGAGTTTTTGAAGAGATTGTTCCATGCGTGAATAAAAAGTAAAATTGCAGTAGATAGTACGTTTTTCTTAAGGTTCCTTAGGAGTTGTTCATATAAAATTTTATGTGAACACTGCCTGAAAAAAATTGTGAAAAAATCGCTTTCACTGTAACGCTTTTGACGTTTTTTCGCAATAAATTTATCTGTGAAAATCGTGGGTGAACAATTTTTAGAGTAACTGTCCTCCTCTGTTGCTTTTTTAGATGTTTTTTAGCAGATGAAGGAAATGACTTTTTCTTTTACTTTTTTCAGTTTTTCATTTTTCAATAAGCCGACTTTTTTTATAATGAGTTTTTTTTCAATGCTTAAAATATTTGAAAATCTTATATATGATTTTTTTAAAAGTTTTCCTTCTTGCATATCGGATTGAGCCAATTCCAGTGAATATTTTTTCTTTCCTTCTTTTGTTGAAATCGCGAGAATAATGACATTGGCAAACGCATTAAATTTTTTATTGGAAATGACAAGCGCCGGCCTGAGTTTCGATTCGGTAAAATTTGTAAATGGAAAATGAATGATCACAATCTGGCCTTGTTTCATATTATTTTACATTTTAAAAATATCGTCGTCATCATCGTTTTTCCAGAAAGATAATGATGTTTCAAGTGTTTTATAATAATCGTTTTCATCTTCTTTAAAAATAAGTTCTTCGTCATAGCGAGGACTGACTTCAAGAATCGGTTTTGAATGGTAAAGGACGATATATTTTATATTTTTTTCCCGAGCTTCTTTCCAAAGAGTAGTAATATTTTTTCTAAAAGATTTGAGACTTATTACTTTGTTTGTCATAATTTTGCGAGGGTAAAAAGTTACATTTTTTATGTACACTATTATGCTAACTTTATTATTGAGAAAAATCAAGTTTTAACAAAAACCCAGCTTGAGAGCTAGGCTTTTGTATGGTTTCGATTTATATGATTTTTGAAAATTTGTTTTTCAAAAATTCAGTGTTTAAAAAAAATGATTATTCCGCGTAAAAAGAAAGAGTGGCGTAGTCGCCGGAATAGTATTTATATTCTGAAATATAACTGTAATCTACTGTATAAGGTTTAATGTATGAGGCTCCCCATACATTTAAGATTGACGAAGGAAGGTCTCCAGAAATAGAGAGATTTTCATATGTTTCGCTTGATCCATTCATGGCAACAACAGGGCTTGAACATTCATAATATACATGAGTTTTAGTAGGGATTATTGGATCGACTGAGGTATAACTTCTAGAGGATTCACATTTAAAATCTTTGCCTTCAGTAAAGGAATAATAAGAAGAATTATATGAGCGACCAAGAACGACTCGGAATGATCTTCCTTTGTCTTGCGCCGCTAAAAGCGTGTAGAAATCACCTTGAAGTATTTGTCCGCTTTGAGCGTTGAGCATGAGCACCTTTTGAGGTTTATCCCATGTTTGCGTGGTAGTCTGCATTTTGGCAGCAATTTCATCCGCGGCTTCTTTGGAAATAGGGTTTGCGGCAAATTGTTTTTTATCAATATCCATGCTGTATCCTAGATCATATTTTGTGAACGTAGCTTCTATTTTGTCATCAAAAATTTTTTTCTTGAGTGTTTTTATGACCCCTTTCTTCGCCGATGTTGTTTCCGCGGCCGGTTTTGAAGTAGTGATTTGGCTTATGGACGCCTTCAGATTGTTTTCTTGGTAGCGCGCCATGACAACAATGGCTATAATGATAGCCAGAAAACCAATGCCCATCAACCAGTGGGTATTTTTTTTGTTTTCCATGATGCTAAAGTTAAGGATTATGTTTTTATTATTAAGAAAAGGGTGAAAAAAATCAAATGTTTTTAGTCAAGGAGCTATGTGTTGGCGGTAATATTCGGTTTTTTCAATATTGCCTTTTGTGTTGTAAGCTTTGAATAATTGTTGAAAAACGGCGCGAAAATTTGGAAAAATTTTAAAAAATTTACGATATTTTTCTTTTTCTTCAAAAGATTTTGATTCAAGAGTATCGTCCCATTGCCAGTAAGGCGGAAGAAGCGAGAGATATTTTTCGAATTCGATAATTGCTTCATCATATCGTTGTAACGAGTAAAGAGTTTCTCCCCATAGAAGATATGAACTTGGTTCGTTTGGCGCGAGATTTTTTGCGGTTTCCATTAAAAGAACGCTTTTTTCCATGTCTTGAAAAAGATAGATATTGGCAATCGCAAGAGCGACGAAATTTTTGTAAGAATTATAATTGTTTAATTTGAGCGCTCGAGCGAGAACGGAAGAAAGATCCGAGTAAAAACCGTTTTGAAGAAAAAAAGATGTCGCCTGATCAAGATAGTATTTTTGACGATCGTTAAAAATAAGCGCTTTTTTGAGAGACGCATTTTTTATTTTCATATCCGAAGATGTGAGAAATTTAGATAACGCGTTTTCAGCTTGTATATTTCGAATGTTTATAAAAAGAGAAAAAAAAGAAAAAAAGATAATAAGACAGCAGATCGTTGTAAATAGCATTTTTTTTATTATCTGCGCGCAAGTCGTTTTCCAATTATGTCGGGAAAATATTTTTAAGAATTTAAATTTTTTTTCTTTACATTCGATTGAGTATCGTAATCGGGATAAAACATGAATACGTTTAAAAAATGCGTTACCAGGCGTCGGACATAAAGGAGACATAGTGAAAATTTTTTGTTCCGTTGTGAATTGTGTTAAAAATGCCGCGAGGCCGAGCAGAAGCACGGAATGATTTATTACTTCAAAGCTAAACATCAGGCTCGAAAACCATCCGAAAAAAATTGAAAACAGAAACCATGCTTCGGGAATTGAGCGATATTTATATATTTTCCAAAGGAAAAAAATAATCATCGCAAAAAGGCTCATAATTCCGAAAATTCCGCGTTGAATGAAAATATCCAGAATGATGTTATGCGCGGAGTTGTTCGTGGACGTAAAAAGTTCATATTCATAAATGGCAGGATTTTTGAAGCGATCATAAACAAATTCGAAAGTGTCGAGTCCGTATCCGAAAAGAGGCATGTTTTTTATGGCTGGCATGACGGATTTCCAAATAACAACGCGGCTTTCAAGCGAGCGAATGCCCTCTGCATTGAAGCGTTGTGCTATAAAAAAGAAGGTCGCGAATATGACCGCGCTTCCAATAATACACAAAGAAATTTTACTGAAATAGTATTTTTTGCGCACTCTAAATTGTTGATGAGTTTTTTTTATGAAAAAGGACAGAAGACATATCGTTCCAAGTCCGAATGTTAGAAAACCAGCTCTGCTTCCAGTGGTGGCAAGCGCCACAAGCATAAGCGTAAAAGTCAGAATATAAAAAAATATCCAGCGGTATTGAAAGATATTTTGTAATATTTGTTGGAGTTGAAACGCTCGTCGACTTAGAAATGTCAGTTTATAAAAATTAAGGCGAAAATCCCAGTTTTTTAAGGCTGGGAATGAAGCTGTACCTGAAATGAGGTAAATTTTGTCTTGAAATGTTGGTCGATATTGCAGCAGAAGAAAAATATTTATGATGAGCGCAAGCGCTAAAAATTGACCTAAAAAGTTTGGATGACCGAGGGTTCCAATGCTTCTTCCAACAAGTTCGTCTCCTAAAGGAAGAAAAAAGTTTTTGTTCCAAATATGCTGGCCAATCGCGACGAAGGAAGGGAAAAGCGCGCTTATAACGATGGTTTCGAGAAAAGTCACGAAATGATTTTTTTCGAAAAAAACGTATAAGAGCAGAAACCACGCGCTCAAATGTAATGTTTGGAATAATCCTTCATTATTGAAAATATTTCCCCAAAAGCTGATTCGCGGAGCAATTGAAAAAACGGCGCTTGCGAAAAATGATACAATCAACATTGTCATTGTTAGCATAAGAAACGGCTCATTTTTAGGAAAAGAAATGGTTTTATGCCGAATAATGAAAAAAAATGAAAGGAGCAGTAAAACATCAATGGTTATTTGAAAAAAAACGGTTTTTGGAAATTGAAAATTTTGACTGAATCGAAGATAAAAAACACTTGGAAGCGTTAAAATCAATCCGTAGAGAATCAGTCGAATAATGGTGGCTAATCCGAGATTTTGCAATTTTTTATTGATATGAATGTGGTTGATCATTTATTTTTTCATGTCTGTTATTCAATGGTAGAAAATTTTGAACGATACATCAAGTAATGTTGAAAAAAATCAAGCAATGATGAAAAAAATGTGGATCATACGTTTTTTCCTTTGAAAAAAAGTACATATCGCTGGGAGACGGGGGCTCGTCACTCGGATACTCGGCTGGATCAAAAAGGACGAAAATTCGCTAAAAATGCTATCGGCTACGCATTTTTTAACGCTCATTTTCGCCTCTTTTTGAAAACCAGCCTGCGTAACTCGCTCCGAGCCCCCGTCTCCCAGCGATATGTTTTCAAAGAAATTTACGTATGATCCAAAAATGTATCCAAATCGAGTAATTGCAGTAGAAAATTTTACGCGACATATTAAGGGAACCTCTGAACAATGTGCTTACTGCTGCAAATTTCGTTACGAAGTTACGTTTTTCAGAGGTTCCTAATGTAGCATTAAGAAAAATATTTTGCAGCATAATACAAAACCCCGTTTGAAGCGGGGTTTTGAAATTTAACAATAAATTTTATCGCAGAAACTGTTATTATTGGGATTTGTTGCTTCGCAACATCAGAAAGGGGGATTTGTTGCTTCGCAACATCAGAAGGGGATCTGTTGCTTCGCAACATCAGAAGGGGATCTGTTGCTTCGCAACATCAGAAAGGGGGATTTGTTGCTTCGCAACATCTTAACGAACAGCGTCCTTGAGAGATTTGCCGGCCTTGAAAGCTGGAAGCTTCATGGCAGGGATCTTGATCTTCTGATTTGGATTGCGTGGGTTCACGCCTGTTCGAGCTGCTCTTTTGGAAACTCGGAACGTACCGAAACCAGTAACGGTAACATTTTCACCCTTTCGGAGTGCGTGGGTGATCGCATTGAGTACTGCGTCGAGAACTTCGGCGGCAGACTTTTTCGTAATGCCTGCGGCGTTTGCGGCGGCATTGATGAGATCCTGCTTGGTCATCTGTATTGTGGTTAAAGAATAGATAGAGACAAACCACCTGCATTATAGTAGCCTTCATTTCTTTGACAAGGGTTTTTGTGTTCATAAACACCGTATTAAAGCGCAAAATAGTATCAATGTTAAAAAATAACAGGTTAAAATTGTTAATTTTGGCTTCCATCTAAAACAACTTGCGAATATTTTTTATTTATTACATGGTAGATTTTTTAACTTATCAGATGTTTTCCTTTATGGGTTGCTATTTTTTTTGTTGATTGAAATTTTCATCTCTTTCCTCTATAATGTTTTTTGCAACCCTCGTTCAAATACATTAAGGGAGTTTCTGAAAAATATCTTTTCTCCTGTACTTTTGTTTAAGACACAAATTTTATAAAATAAAAATGTCGAAAAAAAATCTCGTTATCGTGGAGTCGCCGGCAAAGGCTAAAACTATTGTTCAATATTTGGGAAAGGATTTTACAGTAAAGGCTTCAATGGGCCATATACGCGATCTTCCGAAATCTAAAATGGGGATTGACATTGAAGATGATTTTCATCCTCATTACGGCGTTTCAAAAGATAAATTGAGAGTGGTTCAGGATTTGAAATCCGCGCTCGCTTCCCATCCAATGGTATGGATCGCGACTGACGAGGACCGCGAAGGAGAGGCGATTGGTTGGCATCTCGTGCATGCTTTGAAACTTAAAAAAGACGAAGTAAAACGTATCGTGTTTCATGAAATTACAGAAGAAGCCATTAAACGCGCTATTGAGGAGCCTCGAAAAATCGATCAAGATCTCGTAGATGCACAGCAGGCTCGCCGAGTGCTTGATCGGCTTGTGGGTTACGAGCTTTCACCGCTTCTTTGGAAAAAAATTCGTTATGGACTTTCCGCGGGTCGAGTGCAGAGCGTCGCGGTGCGGCTTATTGTGGATCGCGAACGAGAAATTTTAGCTTTTAAAGTTGAAGAATATTGGGATATTTGGGGCGTTTTTCATAAGGACGCGGATTTTGAGGCGCAGCTCATTCGTCAGGGAGACGCAAAAATAGAATTAAAAGATGAAATTTCCGCTCAGAAAATTTTGAAGGCGATTGAAGACGCGAAATATCATGTGTCGCTCGTTGAGCAAAAAGAAGTGGTGAAACAGCCGCCCGCTCCATTTACGACTTCGACTTTGCAGCAAGAAGCCGCTCGAAAGCTTGGATTTTCCGTAAAAAAAACCATGATTATCGCCCAGCAGCTCTATGAAGGAGTGCAAGTCCATGGCAATCATCAAGGGCTCATTACTTATATGCGTACGGATTCGGTTCATTTGGCGGAAAGCGCCGTGAAAGAAGCTCAAAAAGTCATTGAAAAGGAGTTTGGAGACAGATACGCTCTTAAAAATACGCGAAAATTTTTCGCGAAAAAAGGCGCTCAGGAAGCACATGAGGCCATTCGTCCCACTCATTTTTCTTATCATCCGGATTCTTTGAAAGGACAGCTCGATCGCGATCAATACCGACTGTACGAGCTTATTTGGAAACGAGCGATTGCCTGTCAAATGGCCTCGGCGGTACTTGATAAAATGGGCGTTGATATTGCCGCGTCTAAAGGCGATTATGTTTTTCGCGCCACGGGACAAACCGTGAAATTTGACGGTTATATGAAAGCGTACGTGGAAAGCGGCGGAAAAAAGGATCAAGAAGACCGTATTTTGCCGAAACTTAAACAAGGTGACAAGGTTGATCTTAAGTCACTTGAGCCTCGTCAGCATTTTACGAAACCGCCGGCACGATATACGGAAGCAAGTCTTGTGAAAAAACTTGAAGCTGAAGGCATTGGACGACCGAGCACCTACGCGCCAACTATTTCCACTATTATTAATAGAGGATATATCGTGAAGGAAAAGAAATTTTTGAAGCCGACCGATACCGCGATGGTTGTCACGGATGTTTTGACCGAGCATTTTCCGACTATCGTGGATCTTAAATTTACCGCTGAAATGGAGGAAGATCTTGATATGATCGCGGAGGGCAAAAAAAAATGGGTGCCGATTATTCGTGAATTTTACAGTCCTTTTCATAAGCTTATCGAAGAAAAAAGCGAGACGATTAAACGTTCCGACGTGGTGAATGAAAAAACCGATGAAATATGTGATCTTTGCGGTTCAGGGATGGTGATTAAACTTGGAAGATTTGGAAAATTTTTATCCTGTTCAAAATATCCGGAATGTAAAAACGCGAAGCCTCTTCCGGGCAGTGAATCTCCTGAAAAAACTAAACTTACCGAAGAGCTCGAAAAGAAATTGGCTGGCAAAAAATGCGATAAATGCGGAAAGCCGATGGTGATTAAAACCGGTCGATTTGGTGAATTTTTGGGATGCAGCGATTATCCGAAATGTAAAAATATGCAGTCGATTATTAAATTTACCGGCGTGAAATGTCCGCAATGCAAAGCTGGTCAACTCATCGAACGACGCACAAGAAAGGGCGGCAGAGTTTTTTATGGTTGTAATAAATACCCAAAGTGTAAATTCGCGGTTTGGGATATGCCGTCAAAAGATCCGTGTCCGAAGTGCAAGGAATTGATGGTGGAAAAAAATGATGGAGTGAAGTGCACGAAATGTGACTATAAAAGTGAGAAAAAATGATAGAGTTGATGTTTTTCAAAGGTTCCATATATGTCTTCATTTTTACCGATTATTCTTACGGTCACGGGTTTGATCCTCTTTGAGGTCATCAGCAGCGTTGATAATGCGATTATTAACGCGGAAGTTCTTTCCACCATGCAGCCAAAAGCTCGAAAGTGGTTTCTTTTTTGGGGGCTTCTTTTCGCGGTTTTTGTGATTCGCGGTTTTTTGCCGTGGCTTATTGTGTGGGCCACAAATCCTTCTCTTGGCTTTATTGGCGCTCTTACCGCGACTTTTAGCAGCGATCCGAGCATTCATGAATCCATTGCTTTATCGGCTCCCATTCTTCTTATTGGTGGTGGCACATTTCTTCTTTTTCTTTTTTTTCACTGGCTTTTTTTAGAACCGAAATCGTTCGGGCTTAAGGGCGAGCGTTTTTTTTATTCCAAAGGCGTTTGGTTCTATGCCGTTATTTCCATTCTTCTTGCGGTCATCGTTTGGTATGCCATTCAGCGTAACCCTCTCATGGCTTTTGGAGCGGTTGTCGGCTCGACGGCTTTTTTTATTACGCATGGTTTTAAGCAAAATGCCGAGCAGCGCGAACGAGATCTTGTTAAAAAAGATCTTTCCGACATCAGCAAGATTTTTTATTTGGAAATTATCGACATGACATTTTCCATTGATGGTGTTTTGGGTGCTTTTGCTTTTACGCTTTCCGTGCCATTGATCCTTATTGGAAACGGAATCGGCGCATTTGTGGTTCGCGAGCTCACTCTCAGTAATATCGAACGGGTCAAAAAATATATTTATATTAAAAATGGAGCCATGTATTCGATTCTTTTTTTAGGACTTATCATGATTCTCGATAGTTTTGGCGTTCATATCCCCGCATGGGTTTCTCCAGTTACCACCTTTTCCGCCGTGGGTTACTTTTTTTTCAAATCCCACCGCGCGCGAAAATTTTAGGATTTTCTTGGTTTTTATGGAATTTTTCTTGAAGAGTATGCCTTTTTTGTGGTATAATAAAAAGATTATTTTAGCTTTTGTTATTTTTTATAAAAAAAATTGCTTTGTTTCAAATTTCAACACATCGCATGTTAGAAAATTTCATCTTAGATCAAAGTGTTTTAGAAATATCTGAAAAACGTAATTTTGGAAACGAAACGCAGTCGAAAGGGAGTTTTTCAGAGGCTCCTTTATTAAAGTCCAATATAATTTGGCTATTAAAGGAACCTTTTCGAAATTGTATTTTTCAGAGATTCCTCAACAAAATCGCGCCGTGGAAACGGTTTTGTTTTATTTTTACGGGAGTGATACTTTTCGCGGGGAGTTTTATGTTTTCAGGAGGGCAGGTTTTGGCTTACCATAGCGATTGGCATGATTGTGTCAGTGTTTCGGCTCCTGCTTCCGGTACCGCGGGGCGAACATCCGACGCGGGTTCCATTCTTTTTAGCGATGATTTTTTAAAAGATCATGGTCAAAATGGCGTTGACGATGAAGTTTTTCGCAGTCCAACTTTTGTCGACCTTTACGCTAACAATGATGCTTTTCGAACTTGTATCGACACCGATCACCGCAATCAAACGCTCGGCGCCAGTGATTTTTATAATTGGTACTTTTACCTTCGAGGCTGGACCTATGATGATAATCTCGGTTGGATGAGTTTTAACTGTACCGATTGGGATATTATCAACGGAGCAGGTGATGTTTGCGGCGCTACTGCCACGGGAGTGAGCGGAGATGTTTTGCAAGATGGCTATAAAACATATATTGATGTTTTTGGTTATCTTCATGGTTACGCTTGGAGCACGAAGGTTGGCTGGATTCAGTTTGACTGGGATATAAGCAGTTGCGGCGGTTATACGGATATCGCGGGTCCTTGCCAACGCGATGAATTTTATTATCAGCAGACGCTTGATGCTTTTGGCACGGGTCGATCCATTCCTTTGGGTCGTGTCTATGATAATCTTACAGGTCGCGATGACGCGTATACTGGAACCAATCCCGCCGGCGATCTTTCCTCTGGCGGTTTGGGCCGTTTTTACGGATACGCGTGGAGTGGAACTTTGGGCTGGTTTGATTTTCTCGATAGTTTTGGCGTTGAAGATTCAGACAGTTTTTGTAATCCGGATGGAAATGCTGGAACAAATGATCGAAGTAGCGGATGTGGTGAAATTTGGAGGCCGGGCCAGTCGGGCGTTCATGTTCGCGTCGTGAATGACGCGCGAGAGAAACCTTATGATCGTTCAGTGACCAATCCTTATGGATCGATTATCGCTGACGGATCGCAGAATTATCGCGTGGAAGCCCAATTTACCGATATTACCGATGAAGTTATTAATTACGATCAAGTGGATCATGTGTATTTGTCCGAAATTTCTCGCGACGCGCTCGCGTCTTTTTTTCTCGATGAAGAAAATACAACGGAAATTGATCAGATAACTCCGTCCGACACTTCTTCGGTTTTTGTTCGATTTCCCGATGCCGATATTACGAGTTCTGTCATGAAAGAGACTTTTACGAACGGTAATTATGACGTTGGTGATGATTCGAATGGTGATGGGAAAGGCGATTGGCTGACTTTTGCTTATATTTTTTCTTACGCGCCGACTTCCAATATGAACGGTGTTGATTTTAACGGCGATGGCGTCTATGATTTTTTGAATGACGGCTATGAGGTTTTCGCGTATCGATTGAGCGGTATTGGCATTGAACAGGTTGATTTCGATGGCGGTCTTTTGTCCGCTCTTCCGGTGGCGCAGGAAAATATATATTTTGTCGATGAATCCACGCTTGTTGATCTTAAAATGCGGCCAGTGGTGAATTTTTTGATTGAAAATAACGGTAATTCCTATATAACGACTTCGCGAGAACAGCAAACGCTTTTTGATTTTACCTTTTCGAAGTCCTTGACTTTGAGTGATAAAAATTTGAATGGAGCGAGTATTCATGATTTTACCGCTTCGTTTCAATTGAGTCTTGATGGCATGGATTTAAGTCGTTATCCAAATGATAACGCGGCGTTTCATTTCGTTTTTGATAATAATCCCGAGGATGGATTTTATTCCTATCAAAATGATCGTTATTCGCAGGATCTTCGGTCAAATTCGGCGCGAAATGATTTTGATGGACTTGTTCCCGATCAGTGGGATGTATGGAATCATTTTGTTCAGGACAATAGCAATCTTTCGCAGAAATTTCAGATGACGGCTGTGCCCGCGCTTAATCCATCCGATGACTCAGCGGAATTCGTGAAAAATCCGGAAATTCGTTCTCATCTTTCGTATTTTTCCGCGCAGTCAGGAAAAACAGTGGCTTATAAAGGCCAGACGCTCACGCAATCGGAATCTGTCTATAGTCCGGTCGTGGATGTTCGTTCGGGATTTGTGAATGAACGGAATATTCGAAATATTCAAGAGGGGATTGATGTTCGTTCCATTGGCGATATTCGCACGAATGTCGCTCGCGATGTTTTGTATAAAAATATGAAATCCGTTACGATTGGCGCGAATATTATTTCTTGTAGCGGCACGCCGAAATTACGAGGTGAGGGTTATGATATTACAACAGGTGGAAATGTTTTGCATGATAACCAAGTTTACTATTTTAAAGGTTGTGATGTTGTTTTTGAATCCGTTGGCGGCATGCCTTCGCCTTATGGATCGTCGCCTGATTATAAATTTGTCGGATGGGATACTGAAAAAACGATTATCGTGGATGGAGGCAATGTATTTATCAATGCCAATCTTGATTCCGAGCAGGCCCGTTCAAAAGTTTATCAGACAGGAATAATTTCTTTCGCGGACAGTAATGGAAAAGGTGGCAATGTGTATATTCATCCAGCGGTTACCAATATTCGCGCCATTCTTTATGCAGATGGCGTTATTGCAGGATATGATGGTTACGCGTCCGACTACGGAAATGAAGGAATGACTCGAGAAAGTGACAGCGATATATCTGATCTCAATGGCGATGGCGATGAAAATGATCGTTATATCGTGCCTACTCTTGAAGTTATGAGTTGTCCTGATGGACTTCAAACTCCCGTGAACTTTGAGGAAGTATTTCACAACCAATTTTTATTTCAGGGTATTTTGACGAGTCTTCAAAATACCATTGGCGGAGCTGATGATCCTTCGGGGTTTCCTCTTATTGGAACAGGTGAAAAACTTAGGCAAAATACGCGAGCAAAGGAACTCGCGAAGCAGTATGATTTTAATTATTTCCGGTCTTATCGCTGGGTGCTGCAGCGTCATCCTGATGCTGATTTTCCTGTTGATCAACAGTGTCTTTATGATAGTAAAAAGCCGGTTTATTACTATGATTCCCATTATTATTATCAAAATGGCAGTGTTCTTGAAAAAGTTTCGGATACTTCGAAATTGGCTGCCGAATGTAATGGAATTGACAGCGCTCGACGTGTTGATGAAGGTGGCGATTTAGTTGAGCGGTCTGACGCGGAGGTGGTTTGCGCTTCAGAAGACGGGAAAGCTTTTATTCCTTCGGGAGTTGAGCAAAATTATCGTCCTTTTATTGTTATTTACGAAGCTTTATCGCCGACATTGCCTGTATTTTGGGCATCGGGTAGTCCTTTTTCCGCCCAGCAGCAGGTGAATCGATAAGGGGAAAATTTTATAATTTTCGAAATAACTCATTATAGGTGTTTTGCGTTATGTAACCATCTATCGTTTTTTGGGTCATACGCTTTTCCCTTTGAAAAAAAGTACATATCGCTGGGAGGCGGGGGTTCGTTGCTCGGATACTCGGCCGGATCAAAAAGGACGAAAATTCGCTAAAAATGCTATCGGCTACGCATTTTTTAACGCTTATTTTCGCCTCTTTTTGAAAACCTGCCTGCGTAACTCGCTCCGAACCCCCGCCTCCCAGCATATATTTTCAAAGAAATTTGCGTATGATCCCGTTTTTTCATCAAACGTAAAAAAATATTTGCAATTATTTTGAAAGATGGAGTATTAATGTGAATAAGAGAACTTTTTACAAAAAATTATATGAATCGTCAAAGATTCAATCGAACATTGAGTTTTATTTTGATATCAACATTATTTGTTTCAGTTTTGCCTCATCAGGTACGAGCCGAAACATCCTCTTCTGAAATAGCTAGTGAAAATCCGACAGAAAATTTGTCGATAACTCAAGTGTCTCACAATGAGGATTCAAATAACGTTTTCAATGAAACACAAAAAGAGGCATCAGCCACAATAGAGGATCATCCAACTCCAGAAAATTTTTTTGGAAAGCGCATTTGGGATTCTTTTGGATTGCACGATGAAAAAAAAACAATAGAAAACACAACAGAAGAACAAGGCATGTCAGAGGAAGATAATATTGATAGAAATCTTCCTGTATCGAACCCTGTTTATACGGATTATATTTTTGGTAAAAATACGAATGATAAAAAACAAGATATAAAAGGTATTGAGGGCAAGTATACAACTTCTCTATTTACAGGAGCCGCAACGTATACTTATCCTGTAGAAATTCCGACTGGAAGAAATAGTTTTATGCCATCTGTCTCACTTTTTTATAATAGTCAAAATACTCGAAATGATGGTGTTGTTGGATATGGTTGGGACATAGGTGAGTCATATATAGAACGAAGTGATAGCAAGGGGGTAAATATTATGTATGATTTGAACGAATTTAAAGTTGTTATCAATAGTAATCAGAGTGATATTATTCCTGTTTCTTTAACAGATCAGAGTCATGGAGAATACGGTGAAAAAAATGCTGAAAATTTTTGGAAATATTATTGGAATACAGATGACAGTTGGACGCTCAAGGACAAGTCCGGGATAGTGTATACTTTTGGGTCTGTTTCTTCATCAAAAGAATATGATTCTTCAAATAGCACACGAATCTATCGATGGTATCTTACGGAAATGAGAGACGCTAATGATAATTTTATTCGTTTTACTTATACAAAAGACTCAGAACGTATCTATCCCGAGTTCATTTATTATACAGGTCATGGATCAAGTGACGGACCTTTTATTATTGAATTTCATTATCAAACTCGAACCGATAGCGCTAAAAATTACCGTTCAGGATTTTTGGTACAGACGAAGTATCGCCTCAATGAAATTCTTATAAATATCAATGGTTATAATAGTAGTAATAATGTCCGAAAATATACGTTAGAATATGGCACTGGAGACAACGGAATTCGCAGTATTCTTTCGTCCATTACAGAAATAGGCTGGGATGAAAATGGAAATAGTCTCACTCTATCACCCACGACCTTTCAGTACTACAATAATTCCTCGACGGCGATTGGCTGGAAAAAGGAATCCGCGAGCATCCCGGAACCTCTTGGTTGTAACGGAGATACTAAAATTATTGACGTGAATAATGATGCCTATGATGATATTGTGAGGTCATATAAATATTTGGACGGAGGGAATAAGCAACAAACTACGTCACGTGTATATATTAATGGAAAAAATAAAACATGGATGAATCAAGATAGTCTTTGGCGCTTTCCTGAACCGTTTACATTTTACACCATAGGAGATGATTCGTTATATATTTATAATCTTCTCGATTTTGATGGTGATTTCAGGATTGATCTCGGGGAAGGAATGTCTTTCCAAAATGAGCAGACGTATAGCGTATACTATTTGACGGATACAGGATGGTCAGCCGGTCCTGGATATGAGGATATTACAGGTTGGACAGATTACAATAGTAATGTTCCGGATTATGGTCGAAGGCAGATTGATGTCAACGGTGATGGATTTACCGATCTCGTGTTAGGATATCATAATGGTTTTGGCAGTTCGGGATCGTGTGATCCGCCTGGATTTATGGGAGAAGTACGGATTCATGATGTTATTCAAAAAAAGTTTGCAGCGGATACGTCATATTATAATCCTTTTCCTTTTGCTTATGAAGAAGATAGTGATTGTTCGGGAATGTTCAGTTATGATCCGGGATTTCGAATCGTTGATGTCAACGGCGATGGACTCAGTGATGTCGTGTACTCTTATTTTAGATTGAATAACCTTCTCAATCTTAATGACAATGAACGGTATACAGGGGTTTATTTAAATAATGGGAAAAATGGATGGGTGGAAGATCTTGGGTGGAGCGTCCCTGCTCCCATTAGGACGAGTTTCAACCCATCTTTGCAATCAGATCAGTGTTCTAAAAATTATCCTTTCGGTTCATACGCGGAGTATCCAGGCACTTATTTTATGGATGTGAATGGAGATGGTCTTAATGATATGGTTTTTAACACGAGAGCCCATATCAATATAGAGTTCCTATGTCCGAAAGATAGCTTTGATACAGAAATGAGTAGAGCTATTTATTTGAATAATGGTATCAATGGCTGGACGAAAGCCTCGAATATAAATGACATTCCCGAATTTTCAAACGATTATGTTGCTTATGATAATCGTTATAGTGTTAGCGAGGTGAATGGAGATGGTTTATTGGATGTGATGTACAGTAGTGGAAATTGTGAACATGGCTATCCCGTAGATACATCTTCTCTTTATCTTTCTCAAGCCAATCCTGATACCGATCTTCTCAAAACCATCGCGAATCCTGTTGGAGGTACGATTAATATTTCCTATGCATCATCCGCGAATGAGAAAGATTCATTGGGGAATTACTTGAATCCAAATATGCAAAATGCGATGCGAGTAGTGAAAAAAGTTACTTACAATGACGCGCTTGGAACTCTTCAATCTACTGATTACGAATATAAAGACGGAAAATTTTACCTTTATACAAATGGACTTAAAGAATTTGGAGGATTTGGAAAAGTGACAACAAAGGATGGATCGACGATCAGCGCTACTTCATTTTATCAAGGGAATGATGCTCCTTATACGATTGGATCGATTTTAAATTATTCATTGAAAGGAAAGCCTTACCGTACAGAAGTTTTTGATGATTTTGGGAGAAAATATAGCGAATCTTCGCAAAAATGGTCGGTATCGGATTTGGGTAATGGTCGATATTTTCCAAAACTCGATGCCGTTGTTAATTTTACCTATGAAGGAGGCGCATCGCATCGAGATACGGCTGTAAGTTACGAGTATGAGAACGCGCGAGGAAATGTTATCAAAGAAACTCATTATGGCGAAGTGTCAGCCGATCCTTCTACCGGCAATTTTACCGATTTAGGCAGCGATGGATTTCTTACCACGATGATGTATACGACTTCCTCTGATTTTATGAGTTTTCCTATTGAATTCACAACGAAAGATTTTGAAGATAATACAAAAGCTCAAGTTCGATACTATTACGACGGATCACTTACTCATGGATACGCGAATAAAGGAAATGTTACAAAAGAAGATCATTGGTTTAATAAGGACGGAAGCAGAATCGTTACTGATTTTTCATATAATTTTTACGGTCAAGTCGAGACAGTAACCAACCCTCGAAGATATATAACGACTATCGAATGGGATTCAAACGCGCTGTATCCGATAGCGATGATTAACGCGAAAAATCAAAGAACGAGTATGACCTATAATTATGGCAATGGACAAATAAAAACGCTCACGGACGCAAATGGCTCAAAAGAAGAGTATGCCTACGATCCACTGGGGCGGCTGAAAACGGCAAAAGTGAGTGATCCGGACAATAAAAATACGCTGAAAACCAAAACTATTTACGAATATAATGATACCAACTTTCCGACGAGCATTGCCGTAAAACAGTATGATGGACTGACGAATTCAGAACCTGCGACATACCAGTACTTTGATGGATTTAAACGTCTCATTCAAAGTCGGACGCTTTTGGAAACATCGTATTCGGTAAAAGATGTGAAATACGATGAAAAAGGACTTCTTAAAGAAGAATCTGTTCCTTATTTTGACAGTGGCAACAGTTACAAAACTCCAACGTGGACAACGGCAAAAACAGCTTATGTCTATGATGCTTTTTCCAGGCCGCTCACGGTTTCATTTGTAAAAACGAATGGAACGACCTACGCGACGACGAGCTATGATTACTCCACTCCATGGCAAACGATCATTACTGATCCCGAAGGCAAGATAAAACGGCTTCGCACCGACGCGAATCAGAGACTCATAGAAGTAGATGAGGTTTTCAATGGTATAACTTCTACCACTCGCTATAAGTATCATACGCTTGGATTTCTCACGCAGATTACCGATGCTTTGGGAAATGTGCGCAATTTTGATTATGATTCTTTAGGAAGGACTTTGAGTATGCAGGATATGCACGCGGCGAGTGATGGAGATTTTGGTACTTGGTTTTTTTCCTATGACAGTAATGGCAATGTTTTGACGCAAACCGATGCCAATGGAATTTTGACAAATTTTACCTATGATGAATTGGACAGACCGACTTATGAAACCGATGGAAGTTTTTCGACGATATACGGCTATGACACATCGGAAAATGGAGTTGGCAGGCTAAGTTATTCGATAGGTTCGGATACTATTTCGACGGAATACGATTACGATACTCATGGAAACGTGAAAAAAGAGTATCGAATTATTGAGGATAAAAATTTTACTACGAATTATTCGAGCGATATTCAGGGAAAACCGAGGTCGATCACGAATCCCGATGGTTTTCGTACTGATTACACTTATAACGGAGCGGGTCTTTTAGAGCAGCTGACAACATCTGGTTCGACAGGAAACAAGACGATTATTTCAAATATCGACTACGCGCCAACTGGACAGATAACGAGTATGGTGCATGGAAATGGCGCGACTACGACGAATACTTTTGATCCGGATGACATGTATCGGCTCAAATCGAAGTATGTGAATCAGGGCGTTTTGAAACTTTTTGCTTTTGACTATGGATATGATAAAGCATCGAATATTACAAGCCTTACAGACTCTTCTGATACGGATACAAAGAAGGCGGTAACATACCACTACGATGATTTGCATAGATTGATATTTGCGAATGGAGTGTATGCAACAGGAAGAGGTAATTATAGTCACGATTTCGGCTATGACATTTTGGGAAATATCACGTACAAAACCGATGTCGGGACCAATGGTGGTAACTACCGCTACGATGGAACAGGAAACGCGAATCCGCACGCCGTAACGAGCGTTGGCGGTAAATCCTTCACTTATGATAAAAATGGGAATCTTCTCACGGATGGAGATCGAACGCTGACGTACAATTCAAAAAATCTTATTTCGCGAGCAGTCTATAACGGCGCGACAACAGATTTTCGCTATGATCAGGGTGGAAATCGGGTATTGAAAAAAACTTCTGATGACACGGTTTGGTATCCTAATCAGTATTATGAAATCCGAAAATCGGGAAATATTGAAAAAACGTATTCCTATATTTTCGCGGGAAATCAAAAGGTAGCAGCGAACGAAGGCAGTACGAATTTTGACGCGGATAATGATGGATGGACTGAGAGTGGCGGCGATTGTAACGATAATGATGCTACGGTACATCCCGGGGCCTCTGAAATATGCGGAGATTCTGTCGATCAGGACTGTAGCGGAGCCGATCTTTCTTGTAACGACGTGGATAATGATGAAGACGGATATACGGAAAATGGCGGTGACTGTAACGATAATGATGCTACGGTACATCCCGGGGCTTCTGAAGTATGCGGAGATTCTGTCGATCAAGACTGCAGCGGCGCTGATCTTTCCTGCAGCGATGCCGATCAGGATGGAGACAGCTACTCCGTTAATGAAGGAGACTGTAATGATAACGATTCTTCAGTTCATCCAGGAGCTACGGAAATTCCCTACAATGGCAAAGATGATGACTGCCTCGCTCGTCAAACGCCCGATGACGATCTCGATCAAGATGATTATCCGCTTGCGGAAGATTGCGATGATACCACCGATGATATTTATCCTGGCGCTCTCGAAATTTGCGGTGACTCTATTGATCAGGACTGCTCCGGAGCAGATGAAATATGCGCGCCGGATCGTGATGAAGACGGAATACCCGATTCCACGGATAACTGTCCTGATACCAGAAGCTCCAATCAGACAGATTCAGACGGAGATGGCAAAGGAAATATTTGCGACAATGACACGCGCCTCAAATACACCTTTACCCCCGATGCAGACCAATGACAATGATTCTCTGAATACTTTTGAAGGTTTGACCGTATCGGCATGGATAAAACCGGATACCATAACAGGCCATCATTCCATGCTGTCCAAATGGGGAAAAGAAAATGCAAACTTCGAATGGGATTTTTACATTCAGGACGGAAAACTTTCGCTGATGCTGAACGCGGAGGACAGCGAGTGCGGAGGGACGGAAACATTCGCTTTTGTTGAAAGCAGGCTTATCGCGGCCAAGAAATGGACGCATGTTACAGCGACGTATGATGGGAGTAAAATTCGTTTCTATGTCAATGGAACTGTGTACTCCGCGTCAAGCCAGTCGAAAATGCCGATAGCGGAACTCTGCGATACCGCGGAGAAGATGAGGCTGGGAGTTTCTGGATACTATGACAATGATTATATCGGCTACACCGATGAAGTGAAGATTTCGAATTACGCGAAAAGCAACAAGGAAGTCTGCGAGCAAGAGATGGGCTACAAGTGGCAGATAGCGGCATCAAAATGCAAGCCTGTGGATTTTGATAAGGATGGTTATACCGTGGTTCAAGGAGATTGCGATGACTTAAATCCTCAAAAATATCCTGGAAACGGGTGTAGCGCCGTGAATGGAGGGAATTTAAGAGGTCAGAATTCGACTGATGAATCTGGTGATGGTCGTTACGGCTTTGAAGATAAAAATTTTGATTTTGAAAACAGAAATGTGAAAAGTAATGATATTTTAAGTCAACAAATAGTTTTTGCTGGAACTACCTCAGAATCTTCGGTAAACTCTCCGTCATTAAATTTTCAACCATCAAAATCTGAGTCATCGATGGCATCTCAATCGTCGATGACCGCGACAACGACGTATAGCCTTTATTACTATTTTCAGGATCATTTGGGAGATACGGCGGTGGTGACGGATGAGACGGGAAATATTATTGAGGCTATGGATTATCTACCTTTTGGAGGAGTGAATATCGATCAGAGGTACAGTTCAGACTATGATGCGGATTACACGTTTACAGGGAAGGAAAAGGACGCGGAGGAAGGACTCTTTTACTTTGGAGCGAGATATTACAATGATGTGACTGGAAAATTTACGAGCATCGATCCCGCGTTGATGGAAATTGGGCATCTGATGAATATTCTTGCTGATCCGCAACAATTTAATTCATACAGTTATGTTGGAAATAATCCATTAGCTTTCATTGACGCAAATGGAAAAGTTCCTGATCCAACAGATGTTGTAGTCGTTGCATGTGGACTTGCAGCACCTTTATGTTGGGGAGCAAAAGAAGCAGCAGAAACACTTATTATTGTTGGTGGTTATTATTTAATCGAGAAATTTTTAAGCGATTCAACAGACACGATTAATGATCAATCTCAGGAAAAAGAGAATAAAAAAACTTTAAGCGATGAAGAAAAAGAAGTTATCGAAACGGAAATAAAAGGTCTTGAAAAAGGTATAAAATCTCAAGAAAAAAGAATTAAAGAGCATGAGGAAAAACTAAAAGATCCAGAAAAAGCTCTTGATGATCCAGTTAAAAAAGAAGAATTTAAAAATAATCCACAATATCGAGAAGGAGTAAAAGAATATTGGAGAAAAGAAATCAAAGATGCTCAAGAACAAATTATTAAAAACCAGAATAAGATAAATGAACTTGAATCAAAACTAGAAAGTAATTAAGAAAGTTTTATGAAAAGTGTTAAAAAGAAAACATCACAATTTATTTTTAATAATCAATATTTTACTCAAGAACAGGTAGATTTTTTGAATACCCTGCTTAAATATTGTGAAAAGTTAGAAAAAAAAATTGAGAATTTATCTGCTTATAAATCCATTAATAATAAACTCATAGAAAGTTTGAGTTTATTAAAAAATTATTATTATTTTCTAAAAAATAATAAAGATGTAATTAAAATAAATGAACTTGATTTTTCAGATGAGACTGAAAGAAAATTAGAAAATTTATATAAAAAGGAAA
Organism: Candidatus Peregrinibacteria bacterium; assembly: GCA_016188705.1. GTDB lineage: Bacteria > Patescibacteriota > Gracilibacteria > UBA1369 > JACRIC01 > JACPHH01. Next base: position 49,496 of record JACPHH010000009.1, read on the forward strand.
ATTTTTTTGAAAAATTTAAATATGCTTTTAATAAAAGCAAAATAGACGTGCTTATTTTACAGAACGAAAGGGCGAGAAAACAGTTACATAAAAAACTTCTAAAAGAATATAAAAAACTTTATCCTATAGATCTTAATATAGGCGAAATTTATGAAGAATCCATGAAAGTAAAAATACTTATTAACTATTTAAAAAAACATAGATGCAGTCGAATGATGGTAGGTAATATATTGTTTGATATTCATTTCTCTTTATATGAAAATCTTTTTTTAAGTCATTTTGAAAATATTGATGAAAATAGCTGGGGAATCCTTGCTCAAATTGATTGGTTAGAGAAAAATTTAGATTTGTTTAAAGATTAATACCCTTTCATTTCTCAAAATTTGAAATACATATCATTTGCTTTTTCGGTTCTTTTTTTAGGATTTGCGTTCTATAATTTCTATATTGGCGAATATGCTGACTCTGTCGCGGGCGTTTTTTTCGGCGCGTTTATTGGAAGTATTTTTTTTTATGTAAATTTTCAAGAAAAAAGAAGTTTGGAATTTTTGAATTTTGTACTTCTCAATGAACAAAAATTGAAAAATAATGCGATATTGCTCTATCGAAAAAAATATATTACGAAAGAAACTATTGTAACAAAATTTTGGGCATATTGTTCGTTCATTGTTGTAACATTTAAATTGCCTTCGTCATATCTGATTGTCAAACAAGATGATACTCGCACGATAGGCTTCGCGTATAGCATTGTTACTTTGTTTTTAGGTTGGTGGTCATTTCCATCTGGTCCAATTGAAACACTTACTACTTTGACTAAAAATATTCGAGGTGGCGATAAAAAAAATGTTTTACAATTGATAAATGAAATGAAAAAATGATGAATAGTCACGCGTATAATCCAAAGTGAAGTGCAACAAAGGGTGATAAAATGCTTTGACGTAAAGGAAAAATTAGGGTACAAAGAAATATTATTATTTATTTTTTACCTATGGATACAAAAATTGATTTAAAAAAAATACGGGTGAAATCGGAAAAAATCCTTTTCGCGCTTGCTGTGATTTTTTCTGGTTTTGTTTGGGGTGGTATTTTTTATCTGATGATCGGACCAATCATCACGCCAGTTGTTCCTATTGAGCCGTGTATTTATGAAGAAGATGGTTTATATAATTATATGAGCTATGAAGAAGCTACAGAATATGATTATGAGTGTTTGCAAAAAGAAAAAATTCCATCAGAAATATGGAAATCACTTTATCAGGAGGGAAAAGAGGAATTGACGACAGATGCTAAAAAAGATAAATGGACCACGTTTGGGGAATCGATGATCATAGTTTTTTACTTTTTTTCTTTCGTCTTGTTTTTTTATATTGCAACGGCACTTGCCATGGCAGATATTCGTCTCAATGGCATAAAATTGAGCGAAAAACAGTACAAAAATTTTTATGCCATTTATCGAAAAACAGCTGAAGAGCTTGGTATTAAAAAAATTCCAAATGCATATATTATTCATGCTGCTGGTGAGCTTAATGCATTTGCCATCAAGATCGCGCGAAAGCGTATGGTGGTTTTTTATGCTGAATTGGTTGAAACACTCACTGAAGGCGATAAACTTGATGAGCTTCATGCCGTTGCCGCTCATGAACTCACTCATGTGAAGCTTAGGCATATTTACTATTGGTTTTTGCTCATTCCATTCAATTTTTTTCCTTTTTTTGGAAAAATGCTTTCACGAGCCCGCGAATATTCTGCTGATCGCGGTGCTCTCGCTATTTGCGGAGATACAAAGATTGTGACACAAGCCCTCGTGAAACTGGCAGCTGGTAAATTTGTGGCCAAAGAAGTAGATATCGATGAATATATTCAAAATGCCCATTCTGAACGCGGATTTTTCATCATATTGGCAAGGCTCATGGCTACCCATCCACCAATCCCAACTCGCATTCAAGCTTTAAATGAATTTTCTTCACAGTTGTGAGTTTTAAGAAGCTGTTTCATTTTTTCGGTTTTTGGCGAAAAATGGGAAGATGATTTCAAGATGCGTAAAAATAAATAATAGTTTTTTTATTTTTTCAAAAGATAAGCGTCCTGATGGGGATTGCCTTTCGCTCCTTCGGGGATAAAATCGATAACTGTTAAATTTTTAGCAAGTATATCCCTAACATAAGATTCTGGATGAAAAGCACTACAGATATTTGTACCTGTTTGTTCATCATTATTAATAACAATATTGCCGTTTTGAAATTTTTTTTGTCCTTCAGGTGTTAATTGTGGAAGGTATTTTTTTCCATGAGTTGTAATCAACATGTAACCGCCAGGACGTAATATTCTTGATAATTCAGTCATCCAAAAAAATTGTTGCGATTCTTTGAGGTGCGTAAACACCGATAATACATAAATAAAATCAAATTTTTCATCAGGATAATTGAGTTTTTTTTCTAACAAATTGAGTTGAAAATCAGCAAAATGAATGTTTTTTAAACACCAATGAATCAATTTAGGATTATAATCACATCCAAAAAATTTTGGCCCACGAATTTTACTAAAATGCCTTAAAACCCTTCCAATGCCACATCCGAAATCCAAAATCGCATTAAAATTTCGCATCATTATATTATTCTTTTCAAGAATATTTATAATACTATCAGCGCCCATCTTGCCGGAATGAAAAAACCAATTTAAATCACTACTATTCGCTACAAGATAGATTAAATCACCTGAGGGAATTGGTAAATCATTCATTTTTTTACATTTTTTTCTAAAAATAAGATTTTTTGGAAAATTTTGTATAATATTTATTTTTCGAATATACCAATTCCATAATGGTTTTACTTTTTTTTCTGGAATTTTAAAAAAACGCAATATATTACGTAAATTTTTTTTAATCAAACTCATTATAAATTTTTTATTATAATCCATTGTATTTTACGGGATAAGGGAAATTTCGTGTTGCTATTTTTCTTTATTTTTGGCTTAGGTAGGCTGTTAAAGATGGTTTACTTTCTAAGTTTTGAATCTATGTTTAAAAAAAGGCTTGTAGATGCGGCTCAGTAAAAGTGAAAAAATATGGGAAAAATCGCGGATTGCAGCGGTATTGTTGTTTTAGTTGCAGACGGACCTTTTCATCGAAACGAAAGCCAAAAACAGCATGGATTCAGAGGGCCTATGAGGATTACACGATTCACAAACAAAGCTACAAGGAATTGTCTAAACAGTATGGAAAGAGCGGGAAAACCTTAAGAAAACTTTTTGATAAACATGCTGGTGCAACAGGTGAAATTTTTGAATACAAGGAGCCATTTGTACTGATTATGGATGCCACTTTCTTTGGGAACGGTTACGGCATTCTTATGGCCAGAAATTTAAAGAAGGTTCTGTTTTGGCAGGAGATTGTTTCTGAAAGTATTCATGAGTACGAGATGTGTTTGAACCAGCTGAATGGAATGGGGTACCGCTTTTGTGCCTTTGTTGTGGATGGCAGACCCGGCGTGAGACAACTCCTTATGAAAAAATATCCTGGAATTCCGATTCAACTTTGTCAGTTCCATCAGATTCAAATAGTGAAGCGGTACATTCCAAACAGAGCTAAAACAGAAGCAGCCAGAGAACTGCGACAAATAGCCATGGGACTCACAAAAGTACATGAGAAGGAGTTGGAGCAGGCTTTAAATACTTGGCACGCTGAATACGAAGATTTTCTCAAGGAGAAAACCTTTTGGGAAGGCACAAACCGGTGGCGTTATACGCACGGCAGATTGCGCAGTGCGTATAGGTCTCTAAGAAATAATCTGCCCAATCTATTCACGTTCCACAATCATCCAAATTTACAGATTCCCAACACGACCAACCACTGCGATGGATTATTTGCACACTTGAAACAAAAGATACTCGTCCACCGTGGTATTTCTAAAAAACGACGTAAACAAATGATTGATTACTTTCTAGAAAATTTCTAGCAACACGAAATTTCCCTTATCCCTATTTTACATATATTTTTTACTACGGCAAAGATTCTCATCTGTTTTTGAATTTTTCCCTTCGACTTTTAGGAGTGACTTGATATTCCAAATATCGACCAAAAAGAAGCCTTGTTTGAGCGTCAAGCGCGGGAATGGCGCTGAGAAAAATGCTTACCACGGGAGTTAATGTCCATTGCGCCATGAGAATAACTGTTTGAACCCATTTTTTCCCGTGAGGTCTTGGTGGAATCAGGGAAAAACTCACAATAATACATGTCAGGATACCTATTCCGGCTAAAGTAAGAACTTTGCTTGTGAGTGAAGGAGTCGTATAGGCAAGCACCGTGGTTCGAAATTGTGAGTTTAAAAGACCGGGAAGCCAGCCGCTGAATGTAATAAGAATTGGCGCCGTTGCCCAACAAAAGTGATTTTCAAGAAGCGTTAAAATATCAATAATTTTTTTCCATCGGGGAATTTTTGTATTATTGAGACTGTTTGCCATGACGAACGCGAAGTCACATACTCCCCATGCCCATCTTCGCAGTTGAGTGTATTGGCTTTTAAAAGTTGAAAAATAGTCTTTATCGAGTACCGCGTCCATGTAAACAGGAGTGTAGATTGGCACGAGTTCGTGATCGCCGTCGGAAAGAAAAAATGCCGTCCAATACTGTCTTGAATCTTCAGGTATGATTCCGGGATCCCAATAATCAATATCAATAAGCGTCTGAAGTCCTATCGATCGGCTTGAAAAACTTTTGAATTTTCTTTTATTCATGCTTTCCGCCATTCGCAAATAAGTACATGAAAGTGAAACTAGTCGCATCATGCTTGGCACATCCCAAATATTATTGTGGTACATGTGCGTCGGCTGATACGTTTTTTTTAGGTTATTTTTTGTGTGAAGGTATTTATAGGAAAGTTCAGAAAAATATTGAGGATGCACGACGGTATCGGCGTCGAAATTTGAAACAATGACATTTTTATAAGTGATTCCTTGTTGGTCAACGTACTCTTTGAGTTTTTGCGCCGCGTATCTCGAGTTTGCGCTTTTTCCCATAATTTCTCCAGGGAGACCTCCGGGATGGAGCGTTACAAGAAAGCGCGCGAAAAGATGTTCATATTTTTTTTTTAGCAATAAACTCATGTTGAGAAAATTTTCACGATCTCGCTCTTCTCCCGCGAAAACGAAGATGATTTTTTTTGATGGAAATGCTGATGAAACATATGACTTTATGGAAGCTTCCACCACTTCAAGACTTTCTTTATAGGTTACAAAAAGTATGGCCTGATAAAGTCCTTCTCCTAAATTGTTTTTTTTAGAGGTTCCATAGAGATTTTCCCAATCGTTTTCTTCGAGTTTTTTTTGCCAGTTGATCGAAAGAGCTTGTTTCGTAAGACTGAATGATTTGGAAAGATTGATTGAAAGCAAAACGGATCGAAATAACCAAAGCAGCGTATAACTGATAATAAAATAAGCAACAAATTTTGGCTCCACGATGGAAAAAATTACAGGAAGAGCGAGCGCGGTCCAAGAAATGAGTCCAGGAATCATTTCAAATAGTCTCCAATATCGATGTGTTTTTATTATGCGCATGATTTAATATTTCATTTTTTTGAATGTTTACCATCGATTCCAATTGATGGACAGAAGAAATGCCGCGGCGGTTAGGATAAGCAAAGAGATGAAGATGGAGAAAACGAGCGTAATGGATTTAATTTTTTTACTCAAGTAAGAAAATTTTAAAGCATGTGTTATGGCCAAAATGCCATATCCGGCGCAGATGCCTGCGAGACTCAGAAAAATGAAATAAATAGCGATTTTCATAAAATTACGGGGTACCAGGAATTATCAACTTCGGGGAATATTTTGAGCGCGTCGAATACTTTTTTTTGTATTTCATTCAGTTTTTTAGTGTTTTTCGCTTCGAATCTTAAAGTGAGGTAAGGGCTTGTATTTGAGCATCGAACAATCCCCCAGGCATTGTCGCCAAAATCGACGCGAACGCCGTCAATGGTTATGCATTTATGATCGCGTTCAAAGTGCGTTTTTATTTTTTCAACGACGTTACATTTTTCCGCGTCGCCGCAAGGAGCTTTGATTTCCGGAGTTATGCAGGTTTTTGGCAGTCCTTGAAATTGTTCGGAAAGTTTTTTCCCGGATTTTAAAATGGATTTTGAAAGTATTTCGGCGAGTTTCAGGCCTGCTAGAAACGCGTCGTCAAAGCCGTAATAATTTTCTCCAAAAAACATGTGGCCGCTTACTTCTCCGCCTAGAAGCGCTTCTTCCCGCTTCATGGTTTGTTCAATGAACGAATGCCCTGTTTTTGCCATGATCGGCACGCCGCCATTTTTATAAATGTCTTTTTCTAGTACTTGCGAACTTTTGAGATCGTAGACAATTTTTGCCCCCTTATTTCTTGAAAGCAGATCGCGGCTCAGCAGTATGAGCAGAAAATCCGCGGCATAAAATTGTCCTTTTTCATCCACCATGCCAATTCTGTCTCCATCTCCGTCAAAACCGATTCCAAGATCAGCTTTTGTTTTTTTGACCATTTTTATGAGGTCGATCATGTTTTCATGCTCTTCGGGATTTGCCGGATGATTTGGAAAATTTCCGTCAAGCTCGCAGTAAAGCGGAATTATTTCATGTCCGAAACTGCGAAAAAGTTTTGGGGCAAACGCGCCGGCGGTTCCATTTCCGGCATCAATAACAATTTTGAGCGGTTTTACCGGCTGTATCTTTTTTTTCATGTCTGCCATGTAATCATCAAAGATGTTTTTATGTTCGAGAGATCCTTGTCCGCGAGCGAATTTTTTTTCATCAATAAGAACGCGAATAGTTTGAATTTCTTCTCCGCAAATGGAATGGCCTTTCCGCCCCACTATTTTAAAACCGTTGTATTCTTTTGGATTGTGGCTTGCCGTAATATTGATTCCTCCGTCGAAGTCGTATTTGCAAACCGTGTAGTAGAGAAGGGGAGACGTGGCAAGGTTGATGCTTGTTACATTACAGCCCGTAGACATTAATCCTTTTATAAACGCGGCGTGGAGATTTTCGCTTGTGAGCCGATTGTCATGCCCGACCGCGATACGCTTTCCGTAGTGTTTTTGCATGTACGTTCCTATCCCTTTTCCAAGAAGGTTTGCTACTTCAGGAGTGAGATCGATCATGGTCGTTTGAGAGGCTTTCGGATGTTTGCCGATGTCGTTTTTCATTTTTCGCGTGATTGTTGATTTCTGAATGGTCGTTTGATCGACCTTTGAATGTTTGTCGATATTGCTTGTTTCTCGCATTATTGTTGTCTTTTGAATCTTTGTTTGAGCGGTTTCTAGATGTTTTTCACTCGTCTGCGCGATTCCCCGAATATC
>JACPHH010000009.1:56831-91422 GCA_016188705.1 Candidatus Peregrinibacteria bacterium
CTGCGCGATTCCCCGAATATCGTAGGCCCGAAATATAAAAGGATTTATTTTCATGTTTTTGTATGAATGGCTTGTATCCGTTCTATTCCATTGATTGACTTGATGAATTTGGTTACTTCTTCCGGAAGATATTGTTCCCAATTTTTTTTTCGTTTCATGGCTTCCCGAACCTCGGTCGCGTTAATATTTTTCTTTTTTTCAATAATTTCCACCGCGTGTTTATTATATTTTCGAAAGAGCATTTGGACGATAGACGAGCCGGAATAGACTTTTTCAAATGGAGGCAGAAGCATTTCAACGTGTCTTACCCAAAGCCCGTAATTTTCAATATTGCGAATCGGAATAATCGCATAACGGCTTCGCGGTATTTTTTCCGCCGTGAGCGCGGCTTCGATCATTTGATATCGTTCGCCCGCGGTAAATGGATTTTCTGGAATAAAATTACTTTCAGCGCTTCCTATGGCGATAAGAAGGTGATCGGTTTTCGGAAGAATTTGATGAATGGCATCGAGGTGGCCGAGATGAAAAGGTTGGAATCGGCCAATGAAAAGTGCTCGTTTCATATATGCACGTTTATGATCGGTGGCATTTCACGTTTGTGTTTATTCATAGCCATGAGTCGCGCCACTCGATGGACAATTGAAGGATTGATTCCTCGATCAATCAGGTCTTCCACGGTTTTTCCTTCTTCAAATTTTCTCAAAATGTGATCGAGTTCGTTGTACGACGCGCCGAGATCTTCTTCATCCGTGTGGTTTGGTTTGAGTTCAGCGGATGGTTTTTTATTGAGAAGAATGTCGGAAAATTGCAAAAATCGCGCGAGATCGTAAACTTCTGTTTTGTAGAGATCGCCAATAACCTCGATGTCCGCGGCGAGATCACCGTATTTTGTGCCGTAGCCCAGGAGAATTTCACTTTTATTTGAAGTTCCCAGTACGATTCCATGAAACGTGTTTGCCAGATTGTAGAGCATGGTGGCCCGAATTCGCGCCTTGGTATTCATTTGAGCGAGATCGCTTGGTTTCCAGGAAACAATTTTGTAATCGATTATAAGAGTGTTAATCGGTTGATAGAAGACTTTTATGCCAAGAAAACGGCCTAGTTCCCTCGCGTGATCGATGTTTTCTTTTGCCGTAAGTCCGACTTCCGGCATAATGGCCGCAATGATATTTTCGGCTCCGAGAGCGTCTACGGCGAGTTTCGCCGTGAGGCAGGAATCGATTCCGCCACTTAAACCAATAATACCGTTTTGAAGATTATTTTTGAGAAAATAATTCCGCAGTTCTCCAAGAATCGTTTCGTAGACTTTTGCCATTTCGCTGATATTTTTTCCCTTTTTTTTCATTTCTCTTGGCGTTTCTGAAAGTGTCGGAGTTTTTGGAATCGGTTTTTTTGTGACAGTTTTTTCTTTTGTTTCTGTATTGTCGGAAAGACGAAATGTCGCGTTCTGTCCGAAACCGATCTCTTTTTTATTAAAGAGTGGAAGCTGGTCCATGGTTTGATTTTTAGCGGCTAAAACGTTTGAGTGATTTTTTGATTTCGAGTTCCTCTGCTTTTTTCTTCAATACATCTCTTTTGTCGTGGCCTTTTTTGCCTCGGCAAAGACCGATAATGATTTTTATACGATTGTTTTTTATAATCACTTCAAGCGGAATAATAGTAATGCCTTTCTGGTTGAGTTGTAAAGCGAATTTCTCGATTTCTCTCTTGTTTAAGAGGAGTTTTCTTCGTTTTTTCGGGTCATAATCAGCGTCGGACGCAAAGGCGTATTTGCCAATATGGACATTTTCTAGAAAAGTTTCACCATTTTGGATGGATATATAGCCGCCTTTTAGATTGACAAGATTTGTTCTGATGGCTTTTACTTCGGCTCCGCTGAGGATTATTCCCGCTTCTGCTTTCTCGAGTATTTCGTAGTGAAAAAGCGCTTTCTTGTTTTGTGTGATAATTTTCATTTTTTACATTTTTCGCTCGAAATGGTAAAATTTCGTTAAAAAGTTACGTTTTTCAGAGGTTCCTTGATATTATAACGATATGCTCGAAATGCTCGAAAAAATATTTTTTACCGTCATTGCGAATTTCGTAACAAAAATCTGTTTTTCATTTTTTCCGCGTAACTTTTTAATGACTAAGGTATTGTAACATATATTTTTGAAACCTCTGAAAAATGTCTTTTTGATCGTATTTTTTCAATTTTCATAACAAAATCATTTTTTAACTTTTTTTTATGATTCGACGCGTTTTATTTTTTATTTTTATAAGTTTTTTTTCGTTCGGCATGATTTTTTCGGTCCATGCCGAGTCCAATAATACGATTACTCAAGAGGGGACCGTTTTTAATGATGTCGTGAAAGAACATCCTTATGTTGACGCTGTTTCTTATTTAAGGGCGCAAGGCGTGATTCAGGGATATGCTGATGGAACTTTTATGCCGGACCAGACGATCAATCGCGCTGAGTTTTTGAAAATCGTCATGGGGACGCTCGATCCGAAAGCACAAGGTGAAAATTGTTTTTCGGACGTGAAAGAAGAGTGGTTCGCGAAGTATGTTTGCAGCGCTAAGGCCAAAGGTATTATTAGCGGTTATGAGGATGGCAGTTTTAAACCGGATCGTAATATTTTTTTTGTTGAAGCGAGCAAGATTGTGAGTAAAGCTTTCGCGTTGTCTACTTCGGCAGGAAGCGGGCAGTGGTATACGCCTTTCGTGAAAGCATTGGAAAAGAAAAAAGCGATTCCCGTATCGATTGATTATATGGAAAAATCCGTGACGCGTTCGGAAATGGCTGAGATGGTTTATCGTTTGAAAGCAGGTAAGGTTACAAAGGCTTCAAAATCATTCGCGGCGCTTTCCAGCAAATTTCCGCAAATAAGTTCTTGCGATGAACTTCAGGAAAAATTAAAGACGGAAGATTATCGTCAGAATTATCGTTACGGAAGAGTGATGTACTCCATGGAAGAAGCGGCTCCATCTAATGCTTCGACGAGTTTTGAGAAATCCGTTTCAGCAGGAAGCGAAGACTCTGCTTCAAGTTATTCTCAAACCAATACGCAGGTTGAGGGAGTGGATGAATCAGATATCATTAAAAATGATGGCAAGTATATTTATATGGTTGAAGGGAAAACCGCGCGTATTTTTGAAGCCTATCCTCCTGAAAGTTTGACTGCTTTTGATCCGCTTTCGTTTCCCGACCCGCAATTTACTCCTCAAGAATTGTATATTTCCGACGGGAAGCTTGTGATTATTGGCACTACCTATTTTAGGGAATCGAATCAAAGCTCGGAAAAAATAGCTCCATGGGGTTTCGCGCCCTATCAAAGTCGAACTAAAATATACGTCTATGACGTGGCTAATCCTTCAACTCCTTCTCTTGTTCGAGAGTCGGAATTTGACGGTAATTTTGTTTCTTCGAGGAGAATCAAGAATCATGTCTATCTCGTTACCAGCGTTTATCCATCGTATTATATTTTAAAGGATCATCCCATTGAAGATGTTATTCCTCAGTATAAGGATTCATTAACTGGTGTTTCGGGACAGGTTGCCACTTGTTCGGATATTTCCTATTTTCCGCGTTATCAGTCTCCGTCTTTTTTAGTGGTCGCGGGTATTCCGCTTGATTCAACTGAAGGTAGTACCATAGAGCGAGAAGTGTATATGGGAGCTTCGGCGAATACCGTGTACAGTTCTCTTGAAAATTTGTACGTTTCTTTGCCTGAATATAATTATGATGAAAATGTTCGTTATGACATGTTCGCGCCGTCGGTCATGGAGGCTTCGACGTCGATTTATCAGTTTAAACTTGTCGATGGGAAGATACGTTTTTCAGGTCGCGGTCAGGTTTCCGGCACGGTGCTTAATCAATTTTCCATGGATGAGAATGGAGACGATTTCCGCATCGCCACAACGACGCGTGAAGGTTGGAGCATGCGTGGTAATACTTTAAAAAATCATCTTTTTATTTTAGATCGGAATAATCTTGAGACCATTCGTGGAAAAATTGAAAATATCGCTCCGGGCGAACAAATTTATTCCGTTCGTTTTGTTGGAAACCGCGCTTACATGGTGACTTTTAAAAACACGGATCCTTTTTTCGTTATTGATGTTTCTGACGGCGCGCAGCCGAAAATTCTTGGAAAGCTCAAAATTCCTGGCTTCAGTGATTATCTCCATCCCTATGACGAAAATCATATTATTGGCTTTGGGAAAGAGGCGGTTGATTCTCTTTCAACAACGGAAGGAGTTGAATTTGAAACAACAATACAAGAGTCGAATTTCGCGTGGTATCAGGGTATGAAAATGGCTGTTTTCGACGTTACTGACGTGTCGAATCCCAAGGAAATGTTTAAGGAAGTTATTGGTGATCGCGGTACTACTAGCGAACTTTTGTATAATCATAAAGCTCTTCTTTTTGATAAGGCTAAAGGCCTTCTTGCTTTTCCTTTAACGGTTGCTGAAATTAAGGATAAAACTTCGCATACGGGAAGTGAATATGGAATTCCTACGTTTGTCGGGGCTTATGTTTATAAACTTGATCTCACTGATGGATTTACGTTGCGCGGTAAAATTACGCATTTTGATGCGTCTTATAATTATCGTTATGCGTCTTATAATTATCCTTTTCAAAAGGTTATCGGACGCGTGCTTTATTTGGGTGATTACCTTTATACGGTTTCGCATGGAATGATTAAAGCCAATCGCCTCAATGACCTTGGTCAGGTCAGCGCGCTCCAATGGGAAGTGGTTGATGATCCTTGGATTGGCTACCCTGGTATAGATTCAACAAGTATAGACTCAACAAGCGCAATAATGACAACAGACACCAACAATACGTTAAGAAATAACGATGTAAAAGCCTTACTTGACGCGATTTCTGAATATTCCATTGATAACAGTGGCGCTTTGCCTTCTAGCATTCCTTCTACTGAAAACGGTCAAGTGGCAGCGGTTATTGGAAATGATGCAAGTAAAGGACAGGCTGATTTTTGTTCTGAATTGGTTCCAACGTATATAGCGGCTATGCCTTTTGATCCAACGGCTGAAGGAGCACATTATACTGATTGTTCCGATTATAATACGGGTTATACCGTTATTAGTATCGATAATCGCGTTACCATAGCCGCGCCTTCAGCTGATTCCGGTGAAACAATCAACGTAACGAGGTAATCTGGGATCATATGCAAATTATTTTAAAATACAAGTACATATCGCTGGCAGGCGGGAGTTCGTAGATTGGATACTCGACCAGATTAAAAGGGCGAAAAAGCGTATGATCCTCTGCGCGCCTATTTTAAAAGGTTTTTTAGGATTTTGACTTGAAAGAGGCCATTTTTTAGATTACAATTCACTTCGCTTTTAGTATTTTCAATTTTTTTTATGGCAAAAGTGTGTGAAAATTGCGGGAAAAAGCCTTCAGTTGGGCATAACGTCAGTCATTCGAATAGAAAGACGCTGCGAAGGTTTTTGCCGCATCTTATTAAAACTCGCATGTATGACGCTCGAGCAAAAAAATTTAACTTAGTGAAGGTTTGCGCGAAATGTTTGAAGACTCTTGTAAAAAAAATGGCATAAAGACCAGTTTTTGTTTGTACAAAGCAGGTTTGCTTATTGTTTTGTTTGAGAAATTATTTTAGGCACGTTAGGCAGTGTTCACATAAAATTTTTACAGATGGAAGAGACGTATTTTGTTCAGTTCAAGGAACGACGACGAGAGTGTACCCAAAGGTACATCGAGAAGGAGTGACGCAGAAATGGATAAAATACGTCTCTTCCCTTTGGGTTGTGAACACTGCCTAGTATAATTTATGGTCGTTCAGGCGATCTTGATTTTTTAGGAGAGATGGCCGAGTGGCTTAAGGCGCACGCTTGGAAAGCGTGTTTACTCGAAAGAGTAACGTGGGTTCGAATCCCACTCTCTCCGCCAGTTGGAACGAATTTACTCAATATGTTTTTGAAAGACTGGATGGAAAATGAAGTTTTGTGGGAGTTTTTTTAAAAGCTACGGCGAGACAAGGAAGGCGTTTAGGGGGAAATATAGGCGATTAATGAGTATATTTGTATATTTTTGGGTAGATTTAGTGTATAATTGTGTAGATTTAGATAGCATGATATTATATAAACATGGAAGAAAAATTGTTTACGATTAGCCAAGCGGCTGAATATCTTAGGGTTTCCTTGAATACTCTACGCCGTTGGGACGAAAACGGTAAATTAGTAGCGATTAAAAAAGAAGGGGGAACCCATCGTTATTATCGTGAAAACGATTTGGAAATATTTTCTAGCGATCTCATGAAATTTGCTTCGGGATGGATTCAAGACGGAGTTGAATTTCCGGGTACATTTTATTGCCCAACAAGTTCAATTTTTAACGCAAGATTGATGAAAATGCAGAATACCTTGATGCAGAAGCCGGGTTTTGAAAAATTGTATTCTTTGATTGTTTTGATTACAGGAGAAATTGGTGATAATTCATTTGCTCATAATTTAGGGAAGTGGCCGGATACTGCGGGAATCTTTTTCGGTTATAATCTTGAAAAACGAATTATCGTTCTTGCCGATAGAGGATTGGGTATTTTAGAAACATTGCGACAAGTTCGGCCGAAACTTTCAAATCATGTGGATGCGGTAAGAGTGGCATTTACGGAATTTGTTTCCGGACGCGCGCCTGAAAAGCGCGGTAATGGACTTAAACTTGTTCGGGAAGTGATTATGGAGTGGCCAATCTATTTATTTTATATCAGCGGCGACGCGGAGGTGTGCATGAAAGGACATAATAAAATATTTCGCGTTACGCGCGGTCAGCGTATCGTGCGGGGATGTTTTGCAAAAATAGAATTCTAATACATTTTAAAAAGTAAAAATATATGAAATTACAATTGGAAAAATTTGGTAAAACATTAATATCACGGGAGTTGGGTAGTGAAGCTTTTAAGGCATTTCAGCCAACCTTGCACAAATTTTCCAAAAATGAAGAATTGGAAATAGATTTTTTTGGAGTATTAACATTATCTCCGTCATGGGCTGATGAATTTTTAAGTCCACTACTTAATCAATTAGGGGACAAGTTGATACTTTTGTCGAGCGATAATCTTTCAGTAATTGCAACGCTTAGAATTCTTCAGGAGGTTAATACAAGACTTTTTAGGATTAAATCCTGAATTTTATGAACGAATCAAAAACAAAAAGAGTTTTTGGATTTTGTTTTGTCTAAATATGAAGAAAAAAACGTGAAAGAGTTTAGGAAACCCTGATAAATATGCTTACTACTGCAAATTACAAAATTCGGCTGCAAACGCTTCAGACCTCCTTACCGTATCTTCTTCTGATACGGCTTCGTCGGTCATTCAGCGTTTTCGCTCGAATTTTGCAATTTTCGTAACGAAATCATATTTATCAGGGTTTCCTTTAATAAAGAAAAATTATCGATATTGCTTAAATTCATTTTATCAATCAAGATACGCAGGTATGAATCAAAATATTCAATCAGACAGTCATGGTTTTTCAGGTTTAGGCATCGCGCCGGACTTGATAGAAATTATAGCAAAATTACAGTATAAAATTCCGACTTTAATTCAACGCCAAGCCATTCCTGTCGCTTTGCAAGGTAAAGATTTGGTCGGAGTGGCTCAAACTGGAACCGGTAAAACCTTGGCTTTTGGCATTCCCATTATTCAACGACTCAATCAAATTAACGGCATAGGTCTCATAGTTTTGCCGACTCGCGAACTCGCGCTCCAAGTTAACGAAGATTTAAACAAATTGGGTTCAACATTGGGTTTAAAAACAGCCGTGATTATTGGAGGAGCCGCGATACGTCCTCAAATTCAGGCGCTTAGTCGTAAGCCGCATATTATTATTGCGACTCCTGGTCGACTTAATGATCATTTGCAGCACAAAACAGCTAACCTGAAAAATGTGAAAATAGTCGTTTTAGACGAAGCTGATCGTATGCTTGACATGGGTTTCGCGCCGCAAATTCAGAGAATTTTTCAGGAATTGCCCGTTGAGCGTCAAACAATGCTTTTTTCCGCTACTTTGCCTCAAGAGATCATGAGAATGGCGACTAGTTTTTTAAAACTGCCGATTCGAATTGAAGTCGCGCCGACAGGTTCAATCGCCGAAAATTTATCTCAGGAAATTTTTATTATTTCTCATTCTGATAAAATCAGGTTGCTGGATAAACTTTTGCAGCAATATCTTGGCTCGACTCTTATTTTTACCAGAACAAAATATGGCGCTAAAAGGCTTACGAGCGCCATAAGAGACATGAACCATAGTGCCGTGGAGATTCATTCCAATCGTTCTTTTTTTCAGCGTAAAGAGGCCTTAGCTGGCTTTAAATCTGGGAAATACAGAGTTCTCATTGCCACTGATATAGCTTCTCGTGGCATTGATGTTACTGGCATTGAATTAGTTATAAATTATGATTTGCCGACTAATACTGAAGATTACGTGCATCGGATTGGCCGTACAGCCAGGGCAGGGGTTACAGGTCATGCCATTTCTTTCGTGACACCGGAACAGCGTAAAGAATTGCGCGACATTGAACGTTTTATCAGAAAAACTTTGCCGATTTCTCCCGTGCCTTTGTTGCCGCCTAAGAGACAGCTTCAATTTGCGCCAAGGATTGAATCGAATAGACAATCATTTTCTGAACAGCGGCAGGACCATGGCTCATCGCAGTTTTTCCCTAAAAGACGCCCTTTTCGTCATCGAGATAATGATAATAATCGACGAAATGATAATCATGGCAGACGAGACCATGATCGTGACAGAAGAGATCATGACAGACGAAACGATGGTCATTAAATTTTATGTGAACACTGCTTAATGTTACATGTGAAATTTGAATCTAGTCCTAGCTCATGAGTCGTTTTGCTCTTGACATGTTTTTAAAAAGTTGTATTATTTATTCCTTGGAATAATTTTTTACTCTATAAATGAAGGAAGATAGGCAAAAAATTGAGGATAGTGGAGGAGTTTCAATAGATACTGAAAATGGATTTTCGAAAATAGGAGTTGCGATTAGTCCAGGAGTGGATGAAGTACCCCTAAGTGATGAAAGAGAAAGACAATTAAGGGCTAGGGCCATTGAATTAAGCGGTTGTCAAAGTCTCATAGAAGAAAGGCGTTCAAATATTCATAAGGCTGTTAGGATGCCTTTTGTTCCTATTAAAATTATTTTAAAGGATAGAAGAGGTTCAAATGGCGGGAGCCATTCGGATATAATTCATGAATTTACTTTTGATGAATTGGAGCGATGCATGAATGCCCTTAAAGCGGATTTTAATAATAGAGGAATCGTTGTTATATCGCCTGAAAAAACAATTAACAATTATCTTTCTTTTTTAAAAAAGGATAAAACAGCTGGAATTACATGGAAAGTAATTGAAGAAAAATTGAAAGCTCATGACGGCTTACTCCTTAAAAAAGTAGCAGCAATGCAAGATGGAGGTGAACTTATTGGTATTGATTCTGCTGGCAAATTGTATTTTAAAGATCGAGGAAATGTTCCTGTAACTTATGGTTATCAATGTAACAATGGTAATATAGAAGTTAATGATGGTACTGATAGTTTATTTGTTCCATTTAGTTGCGTGGAGATTTGTAACCATGTAAAAAATGCAGGTTATGTCCTTCCTCAATATTTTCCAGACTGTATGGAAAAAGGCATAATTCCCGCCATCGTAGCAGTGACGGGTTTATCTTATGTGGAAAGTACGGATGGAAAATCGCGATCAACCGTACTCGCTTGTGAAGAGGATTTAATGCGAATTCATACAATGTTATCCAAGACAGATTATCTTGATAGACTTGTTCATGTTGTGAATTCTTTTCCCGATTTATGTAATACTCTCGGTACTGTCCCATCTATCACTCGGAATCTTCGGTATGGCGCTGTGCGATTGTGCATTGGTTAAATTTTTTTGATTGATATAAAATTGATTCGGTAGTAATTTTTATTCATAACTTCATTAAAAAAAAAGTTATGAAATATTTTATTCTGATGGTGATAGTTTTTGGACTCTCAGTCGGCGGTAAATTTATGATGAATCCGAATTTTGATTGCCCTGGGTGTGCTGATTTGCCGGAGATCATAGTGGTTTCGTAAAAATTGGTGAATTTTTGAACAATGGTTTTTGTTACGAAATACTGTTTTTTTAGGTATTTTTTGGAAACTGAGTCACGGTGACTGTTATTTTTTTTACTCATGCTTATGCGTTTGTTCAGTATTTTATATTGAGGTTATAAATATTTGTTGCTACTATGGTAATTGATTTTTTCATTTTTTTTTCATGCGTCGTAGTGGTCGGAATATTGTGACCCTGATTATTGTAATTTCTATTGTGATTTTTGGCGGATTTTTGTTGTATTTTAATAGCGTTCAGCCCGGCAAGTTGGACATTTTCGCCCAGTGTCTTAAAGATAAAGGAGCTGTTTTTTATGGAGCTTTTTGGTGTCCGCACTGCCAGAATCAAAAGGCGCTTTTTGGAAAATCAGCCAAACTTCTTCCTTATGTTGAATGTTCGACAGCTGATGGTAAATTTCAGCTTCCCGCGTGCCAAGAGAAAAAAGTCCAAGGATATCCTACTTGGGAATTTTTCGATGGTTCACGTCAAAGCGGAGAATTGACACTTGACCAGCTTTCCGAGAAAACAACATGTTCTTTGCCGGTCAATACATGATCAGCGCTGCATTTTTGTTTCTGAAATCGCGTTTTTCTTAAGATTCCTTAATATACATAGCGTCTTAAATTATTGAACATATATCGTTTAGTTTCTCCTATTACGATGGTCAAATATCTATGACGCTATGTATAGAAAGGACGAAGTACTCACTCATACATGATTTGTTACTATATGATTTCAGTTGATTTTTTTAATCGGTTTCTCGCGTTTCTGACTCTCGCAAGTCATATTTTTCTTGTCGCGGGTTTGTTATTTTTTGTTTTTTCACCCAAAAATAAAGCGAATATTTTTTTTGCGTTTTTTGGAAAAAATGGACTTCTTTTTGCTTTTTTGGTAGCTTTTTTTGCTTCGGCTTTGAGTTTATTTTATTCGAACATTATTGGTTTTCCTCCTTGCAACCTTTGTTGGTATCAACGAATTTTTATCTATCCACAGGTTATTTTTCTTGGTCTTGCTTGTTTGAAAAAAGACTCCGCGATTATTGATTATGCTCTTGCTCTCACTTTTATCGGTGGTCTTATTGCTTTGTATCATACATATATCGGTTTTGGAGGGACGTCGCTTTTTCCGTGTTCGGCTTCCGGTTTCGCTTCTTGTACTCAGCGATATGTTTTTGAATTTGGCTATATTACGCTTCCCGTGATGTCTCTTACCTCTTTTTTGCTTTTGTTTTTTTCCCTTTTTTCTCAAAAATATTATCAGAGAATGAAGTAAAGGAAACCCTGATAAATATGCTTACTACTGCAAATTACAAAATTCGGCTGCAAACGCTTTAGATTTCTTCCGTGGTATCTTTTTCTGATACGGTTTCGTACGTTGTTCAGGGTTTTTGCTCGCATTTTGTAATTTACGTAACAAAATCATATTTATCAGGATTTTTTAAACAGCCGCAAAATTGCGTAGTTTTTTTTCACGTGTTAGGATGTATATTGCTTTTAAACTTTTTTCCATGAAAATATCTCAAAAAATTATCTTTGGCGTTTTGGCTGTTGTCCTTGTTATTGGGCTTTATGTTTGGACGACGTATAACAGAATTTTGGTGAATAATGAAAATGTAAATACTCAATGGTCTCAAGTTGAAGCGCAGTATCAAAGGCGTTTTGATCTTATTCCTAACTTGGTTGAATCGGTTCGCGGGATTTTACAACAGGAACAGAGTGTTTTTATTGCGATAGCGGAAGCGAGAACTCGTTATAGCGGAGCGGTGAATATCAATGATAAAGTTCAAGCGGCAAATCAAATGGAAAGCGCCTTGAGCAGACTTCTTGTTATTGTTGAAAATTATCCGCAGCTTCAATCTTACCAAAATGTTCAGGATCTCATGGCTCAGCTTGAGGGAACGGAAAATCGAGTTAGCGTTGAGCGAATGCGTTTTAACGAGATCATTCGTGTATATAATCTTTCAGTGAAACGTTTTCCGAGTAGAATCGTGGCTGGTTTGTTTGCTTTTGATGAGCGAACGTATTTTGAGGCTGCCGCTGGCGCTGAAACCGCTCCGCGCGTTGATCTCGATCTTGCTCCGAAAAATCAATAACGCCATTTTTTTTGTGTGGAATAATGTTTGTATTCGCAGTGTTTTTCAGAGGATTTTTGGTGTTTTTTTCTTAATCTTTTTTTTTGGCGTTTTATTGAATAATGGAGGTGGATTTCGTTTTCAGTCTACGGTTAACGCATTTAATTTTGTAAAAAATCCAACGGGTTTTGTTGATGACGCGGCGGGTATTTTGACTTCGAATGAAAAAAATAAACTTGAATCCAAGCTTCGCGATTTTGAAAGCGTTTCGTCGAATGAAATAGTTGTCGTTATTGTGCCGAGTTTGGAAGGTGAAACTATTGAGCGTTTCGCGGTGAAACTTTTTGAGCAGTGGGGCATTGGAAAAGAAAAAAATGACAACGGAGTTCTTCTTTTTATTTCCAGCGGCGATCGGGAGATTCGCATTGAAGTTGGTTATGGACTTGAAGGAGCTCTTACTGATTTGCAAAGCAGTTGGATTATTCGAAATATTCTTGTGCCGGAATTTCGCGAAGAACGATATTTTAATGGAATTTCAAAAGCCGTTGATTCGATTATGGCCGCGACAAAGGGAGAATATGTTCCTTCTGACTCTACTGCTCAAGGAAATTTTCAGTATGGCTCTTCTGGCGCCGCTTCGTCGAATGACGCGATTTTTTCTTTTGTTTTCATTGGTTTTCTTTGGCTTTCGAGTATTTTCGCCCGAAGTAAATCGTGGTGGGCAGGGGGAGTTGTCGGAGGCGTTATTGCTATCGTTGTCGGGTTTTTAAAAGGATTTTTATATCTTGGTTTGATCGCTATTTTTTTTCTTGTTCCTTTGGGGCTATTGTTTGATTTTATTGTTTCGAGGCAATATTTAAAAGGTAAAGAACGAGGTCATATTCCGTGGTGGATTGGAGGAGGTCGTTTCGGCGGCGGCGGAGGATTTGGGGGAGGTGGATTTGGAGGCTTTGGCGGCGGCGGTTCCGGCGGCGGCGGCGCGAGCGGACGTTGGTAAATGATTTTGGCAGATGATTATTTGAAGGTAGAGCGTGGCAAAGATTTTATGGCGGTAGCGAGTGGAGGTTGGTAGGCGATTTTATGGCGGCTCTAACGGAAGGCGCTACGTTTGTTGTTGGAAAAAATGAATATTTGTCTTTTTCGTTGGTATTTTTTTCCTTTCAAGCTAGACTAAAATTGCAGTAGATAGTACGTTTTTCAGAGATTCCTTAAATTTTTATATGTTTTTTGATTTTACCAATCCTCTCGCTTTTTTTATATATTTTTTCGCGTTGGTTTTCGCGATTACGATTCATGAATTTTCTCATGCCTGGATGGCGAATTATCTCGGAGATCCTACGGCAAAATATGAAGGACGGGTGAGCTTGAATCCTTTTGTTCATCTTGATTTGATCGGCACGCTCATGCTTTTTCTTGTTGGAATCGGCTGGGGAAAACCCGTGCCCGTCAATCCGGCGAATTTTCACCATTCGAAACGCGATCAGGCGAAAGTCGCTTTCGCGGGGCCTTTTTCCAATCTTATTACCGCTTTTTTCATTTCCATTCCTTATAAATATCTGCCTCAAACGATGGAAGGATCTATTTTTTTTCTTTTTATGGCAAACCTTTTTGAGGTTAGTATTTTGCTTTTTATTTTTAATATGTTTCCGTTTCCTCCGCTCGACGGATCAAAATTTATCGGGCTTATTATCCCGAAGAGATGGCATTATTTGTATGATCGTTTTCTCGACGAAGGAATGAAATATTTTGTATTTTTTCTTTTTATCGATGTTTTTATTCTCGGCAGATATTTCAATTATTCCATTTTGAATAAAGTTATATGGGACTTGTATGAATACATATCGGCGATTATTTTATTGGGGACGTAAAAAATGTTAAGTTTTTTAAATAATCGAATTCGAGCGTTATGGAATTTTCGTTTATATTTGAATTTTCATTGAAAATTTCGATTTGAACCGTGTCTTTTTGAAATATGTTTTTTTTACGATTGTCGGATTTTCGATTATCTGTAAACGCAGGATTTTCATTAAAAAAAATTTCATCATAGCCGAAAAGATATCTGTCTTCTTCGGTTTTTCCCAAGTACCATGACTTCTCCTTTGTAAGATAAAAGGTTGTTTTTATTTTTCGCGGCGTAGGATTTTTTTTTAGCGAACATCCAAAAAGATGCGTCGTATTCTCGAAGGTTTCAATGCCGGATTCGAGCGATGGATTCGTATTTCGGAGTATTTTTATGGTTTCGTTTTTGAGTGCCGCGAGTCGTACCATGAGCTCGACCGAGGCAGTGCTGTCGACTTCTAGTTTTGAAATGTCGCTTAAACTTGCCGATTCTATGATGTCCCTCGCGAGAAGGTCGTGTACGAGACTGATTGGTCCGGGAAGATAGTGCGAAAAATCAATGCTGAAAATAACAAGCGCGTTTTGATCAGAAATTTTTTTCGCGAATATTTCAAGTTCTTGAGGAGAAGCGGTATTTCGCAACATCCAGCCTTCGATTGTTATTTCATTTCCTAACGCGTTCCTTACAAAATCCCGATGAATCGTAAAGCCATGTTCTTTTTCATTCGTAGGAAGGATGTTTTTTCTGCCTTGGCTAAAGTGATTCGGGCTTATAATAATGACTTTTTTAAAAGCGTTCAAGCGGCATGGTATTTGTTGTTTTTTCGTCGAATAAGGAGGAATGAAGCGTTTGCAGCCGAATTTTTGCATTTTCGTTTTCGAAATCACGTTTTTCAGAGGTTCCTTTATTGAAAGTCGCGTTATTCGTTGCCGCGGTTTTTATCGTTTGATACATTGTTTCAATGACGCTTCGTACGATGAGGTGATGCGGCATGAGAAAAATTCGCGAATCTTCGCACTGTTCAAAAGAAAGCGCTTTTTCCCCAAGAGGCATAAGATTTTTTATTTGTTCTAACGCGATTTTTTGGGGCAGTGCGTTTTTTGAATTACGTTTCATCCATTGTATCGCGAGGAATGAACCCGTGGCGAAACTGAGAATGAGAAAGCCTATAATCGTTATTTTAAAAACGCGATAATTCATAAAACGAATACTTTAGGAACCTTAAGAAAAACGTAATTTGAAACTCATCTTCCCGTTTTGCGCTAAAAATTGACAGCGGAAGCGGGAAGATGAGTGAAAATCGCAAATTTTGAACGGAAATGTTGAATGACTGTAAATCTGCATTTTTAATGCAGGGCGCCGCCCCATTCTATAACCGTAAATCCGCGACGTTTTACAGGTTGGTATTTAGGCGCCGAGAATCCTGCTTCATTAACACCCCGATAGACCATGAAAACTCGAAGAACCGTATCGGGTTTTGGCGTAATGGCGAGTGGCGCTATTTCATCAAATATTTTTTGTTCAACGAAACTGAATTCAATGTAAGGACTTTTTTCTTCAAGAATGCGCGGTCCCCAAAATTCCATGAAATCTTTGATTTCCGTAGCATTTAAGCCGAGATTCAAGAGACTTTTTGGAAGTTCAGTGGTTACTTCCGTTCGTTTGAGCGTCCATGTTTCCGAAGAAGTGAATGTTTTATCGGAAAGCCCTTCCCAGAAAAGATAAGGATAGGTTTTTTTATCCGCGAAATTTATAAGACTTCCGTTTGGATCAGCAAGAACGGTCCAACCATCTTTACCGTAGGCTGGAATGGTTTTAGTGAAAGTGTCGATTCCTACTTTTACGTTTACCACTGTATTTTTTTCAGGATAGAGGTAAATGACTGGTTTGCCGCATTCCGCTGTCTGTTCGTAATTAAGGGTATACATGGCGAGGTATTGTCCATTATCGAGTTTAATAAAAACCATGCCATTGCTTTTTATAAATTCGTTTTTACTCAATTCTTTTTGATTTTTGAGCGTTTCGTCGTATTGCCTTTTTATTAGGTAACTATTGTATGTGTTTTCTACTAGTATTTTCATGGAATCTGACTCAATATATCCTGATACATTATCGAACATATAAGCATCGTGCGATCCAATAGTGCCGATTTTTTTGAGCTCGGAAGCTTCATTTCCCAATGGTTTGAGTAAAGAGAGACAACCGATAAGCCCAACGCCGCAACCACCGGATTGTATTGAATATTCTTGTGTTGTTTTCACCCCTTTCATGTCGGTAAAAGTGAGACTTTTTTGCAGAGCAAATGGAAGAGACGTTTTTGGCTCGGTGTTTTCGGCAAATTCTTCCGGTACGATGGCGTATTTCGCAACGGCTTGATCAGGCATTACTGCGTAGAGACATCCTTGAAAAGTAAAATAGCGATCAAATTGAGGATTATTATAGGCGACTTCTTCAATAGTTTTTTTCGATTCTGGATTTATTTCATCAAAATTCGCGAGCGTCATAGCGGCTTTGTTGGAAAGAAGAACTTTTGTGTTTGGATACATTGGCAATGAAGCAGGCGTTTCAAATTCTTCGATTATCAAAGTTTCGTCAATGCCGTCAATCGGACGATTTACTTCATTTTTCCAATTTTCATCGTTATGTGAATATTTGAGGAGAATAGTCCAAAAGTTTTTTGTTTCATCGACGGCAAATCGGTAGACGTTACTCGTGCATGGACCGTTACAACCCTGTATATTCGCTGTTACGAGTGTTTGTCCTTTATAAGGACCGGAGATAAAGGCGCCTGTTTTCCAATAGTGAGATATTTCGAGTATGCCTCCATAGTAATTTTTTACATCTTCATCGGTTACATTAGGATCATCTTGCGCGAGTTGTTTTTTAAAATAATCTTCCTTTCCTTTTAAAACATCTTCGCTTGGCCAAGGTACAGGATTTGAGAATGCGATAAGTTTTGATTCTTTCCGCGGCACTTTTTTCCCTGTTGTTGCTTCGGTTTGCGTTTTTGTTTGAGTGTCGGCGTTTGAGATTTGATTGTCTGTTTTTTCTTCCGTTCCCGATGTTGATTTTTCATCGGTAGCGGGTTGTTTTTGAGCGCATCCCGCAAAAAGGAGGAGCGCCGTGAAACCGAGGACGATGACGATTTTTTTCATATAAAATATAAAGTTATGAGTAAATGAAGTTAAAAAAAATGATATTGAGAGATTGTATAGTCATTCGTTTCGCTCAAAAAATGGAAATTTTGTGACAAAATCACGTTTTTTAGAGATTTTTTTATAGAGTTTTGTTACGAAATGCGCATGTTGCAATAGAAAAAATATTTATCAGATTTTTTTAAATTTATCATGCTTTTCATACTTTGATAACACCGTTTTTTTAAAAAGTTGCGTTTTTTTTGAGTTATTTTGCATTCTGAATACTACGATATAATTTTATTTTTTGTCATAGGAATTGAATTTACAAATAGAGTGATTTTGTTACCATGAGAATGCCCTGCGCTGTACGTTAATGCCTTTAGCATCATCTTCGACATACTATTTACGGGATCCCGATATTTGTTTTTTCACCGAGTTATGTCGGTCAAGAACGTGAGGGAACCCACTTGGAACCAGGGAGACTTGAGTTCAAGGCTATGAGACGGCAGAGCAGAGTTCCAAAAAGCTTTGCTTGAAAACGGCAGAGCTTTTTGTTATAATGCGTTGGCTTATATATCTTATTTATTGGCGTTTTTTGTTTATGTCGTTAATGGTTTAACTTGTTCATGTTGTTACAATTTTATATTATTTATGTTTTGATATTTATGTCCGTTTGTACCGTTGATGCCGAGATAGCTCAGGGGTAGAGCACTTCCATGGTAAGGAAGGGGTCCCGGGTTCAATTCCCGGTCTCGGCTTTGGATATCTTCCAAATAAAGAGAAAGTATTGTATGATGCATGCGTTTTACTCCCCATTTCATTTTTTTATTTATTTTATGGCAAAAGCTAAAAGCACACTTCTTGATTGGTTTTGTATCGAATGTAACAGTGAAAATTATCATTCGGGTTATAACAAACGTGATCCAGAAGGTATAAAAAAGGAGAAACCGAAATATTGCTCCAAGTGCCGTTCTCATAAAACGCACAAGGCAAAAGATGCGTAATAAATATCCTGGCTGGAGGGGCGTTCGGAGTGAGTTATGCGCAGGACGGTTTTTAAAAAGAGGCGAAAAAGAGCGTTAAAAAATGCGCAGTCGATAGAATTTTTAGCGAATTTTCGCCCTTTTTGATTCGGTCGAATATCCGAGCGACTAGATCTCGCCTGCCAGCGATATTTTTTTAGAGGTTCCTTATATAAATTTTTTGCGGTGATTGAAAGGGTTTGCTACAATGCAAATTGTCTTTTTATTTTTTTTTATATGCGAAAAAGTTATTTTTGTTTTCGAAGTTACGTTTTTCAGAAGTTTTCTTATAAAGCTTTTTTTCTCGCGGGAATGTGTGTTTTGATTTTTGGAAGTGTTTTTTTCTTAACTGGATGTTCCCGAAAAGCTACGGGATTTGAAAATACCAGTTTGTCGCCGAATGGACTCATGGCTGAGGATTTTTTGCCAAAAGATGTCATGATGGTATTTTCCATGAACGCGTTTTCAAATGATGAAAAAGACCGACTTACCGCGCTTCGAGCGCTTTTTCCTTCAAAAAATATGCCGGTGAGTGAAGATCTTCAGAGCGCTTTTCAAAAGCAGTTTGAAGCTTTGCAACTTTCCTATGATGACGACGTCAAACCTATTTTGGGTGAATCGAACAGGATTGTTTTTGCTTTTAGCAGCAGCAATACTCCTCAAAGCAGTAATTATGTTTCTTTTGTGATTCGCGACGCTGAAAAATTTTCGGCGCTTGTGGCAAAACTTAAAGCGCAGCAGGGATTTATTGAAGAATCTTATAAAAAAGGCGGTGTTATTGGAAAGGGGACTACGTATATGGCTTATTCGCAGGATGTCGCTGTTCTTACCAGTAATATCGATGAGGCTAAAAAATCTCTTGATCGGCTTGAATCCAAAGAAAATCTTCGTCGGGACAGTGCGTACCTCGATACCATGGGACAGTTTGATGAAGATTATTTCGGATCGTTGTACCTTAATGTTCCGGCTTTTTTTGCTAGTTCTTCGAGTTCAGCATTGAGTCGAGCGCCGTTTGATTACAAGGCGCTTTTGGGAAAAAGTCCTTTGATTGACTCGATTTTAGGATATGGATTTATTTTGCAGGCTGAAAAGGATGGGTACAAGGTTCGAGGATATGTTTTGGGTGATAAAAAACGCATGAAGAAAAATGATCAAAATTTTCAAGAGTATCAAGGCAACGGCTCGTATTTCACACAAGATATTTCAGGGCAAAATCTTATTTTTTATAATGAAGGCGCTGATTTGAAGCGTGATTTTGAAGTCGCGGCTTTGCAATGGGAAAAAGAATCATCTGGAAAGTTTTCGTATGCGAATTTTAAACAGAGTTTTCAGCAGTGGATGAAACTTGATTTCGACAAAGATGTTTTGTCTTGGGCTTCCAATCCTTATCTTTTCGCGGCGTATCAAAATGATCAAAGCGTGATACCTGGTTTTGTGTTTATCGCAGATGCTTCGGACAATGTTGAGTCCGCTCAAAATGTGGCGAAAACTTTTGGTTTGCAGATTTCGAGTGTTTTAAATTTGGTCAAATTGCAGTATCCGTTTCTGTCTTCGGCTATGGAAGTTGGCGAAATGAAGGTTAAAAATGAGAGTGTTAATGTCGTGACTTTGGATTTTAACAAGCTTCAAAATACATCTCAGTCCGGTGAACAAAATGTTCTTCCGTTTCCCGTGCCGGAATTTTTGAAAAATGAAAAAGTGGTTTTGACTTTTGGCGTTGTTGGCAAGCATTTTGTGGTTTCAACGTATAAGGATTTTCCCAAAGTGTATGAATCACCCGTTCTTTCGGCAGATAAAGAGTATTCTCAAATACAATCTTTGGTCGACGCCGACTCGGGAGAAGTGGTGTATGTTCGTATTCTCGAAGCGGTGAATTATATTGATTACATGGTGAAATTTTTTGAAAGTCTCGCGGGGGAACGCGCGCAGAATATTGAAACTTCCTACAATGAACTTCGGCCGTATCTTTTGCCACTTCAGAGCTTTTTCTTTGTAACAAATGCTTCTGATTATTCTGTGAACATGGAAGGATTTGTTCGAGTGGGAAGTTTTTAGGCAGTGGGCAAATATACTTCGAAGAGGAATGAGCAGTATATTTTTCGTTACGTGTTTGTCTTTTTTTTTCTTTTTTTGTAATATAAGCTGGCTTGGTAAGCTTCATGAGAGCCTGTAGGCGGGTAGCTCAATTGGTAGAGTAGCGGTCTCCAAAACCGTCGGTTGCAGGTTCGAGTCCTGTCCCGCCTGCCAGATTCCTAAGGAGCCTCTGAAAAACGTACCATCTACTGCAATTTTACCATATCGGCTGCAAAATGTTCAAAGCTCCTCAACGTATCTTATTTGATACGCCTTCGTCGCTTTTTACATTTTTCGCTCGACATGGTAAAATTTCGTTACGAAGTTACGTTTTTCAGAGGCTCCCTAAGATATGTTTGATTAAAAAAAAAAAAAAAGGGAAAAAAACATTATGGATTTTTGCGGCAGCCTCGTTTCTCAATGACATGGGAGCTGACATGATTTATCCGCTTTGGCCGTTTTTTTTGACGACGGTTTTAGGCGCGCCGATGGCGGTTTTGGGTTTTATTGATGGCCTTGGTGATGCGCTTGTATCCCTTTCCCAAGCTTTTTCCGGATACTTGTCCGACCGTTTACGAAGAAGAAAGGTTTTTATTTGGCTGGGGTATCTTTTTGGCAGTTTTTCTCGCATTGGATATGCGTTTTCACCTACCTGGAAGGTTATTATTCCTTTTCGTGTTTTGGATCGGTCCGGGAAAATTCGCGACGCGCCCAGAGACGCCATGATCGCGGATATGTCGACAAGCGAGACGCGCGGAGCGGCATTTGGCATTTTACAAACTTTTGATAATTTTGGCGCGGTTACCGGTATATTTTTGAGTTTGATTTTATTTCCGATTTTTGGATACCGCGATCTTTTTTTATTTGCTTCTTTGCCTTCTATAATAGCGGTGCTTCTTATTTTGTTGTTTATTAAAAAAAGACAAAAAACGGACATCAAAATTTATAAGGGATTTACTTTTAAAGAGCTTAGCCGAGATTTTCGTTATTTTCTTTTCGTGAGCGCGATTTTCGCGCTTGGATCTTTTAGTTATTCTTTTTTGCTCATTTTTTCGGGAAAAATGGGTTTTCGCGTAGCTTCCATTCCGCTTCTTTATCTTGTTTTTACTTTCATGGCTTCTATTTCTTCTTTTCCTTTTGGAAAACTCGCTGATCGTATCGGGAGAAAAAAGGTCATATTCGTGAGTTATTTTCTTTGGATGCTCACTATTTTAAGTTTTATTTTTCTGTCGGGGATTACAGGTCTTATCGTGAGTTTTATTTTGTATGGACTGCATAAAGGCGGTCTTGAAACCGTTCAGAAAGCTTTTGCTTCGGAACTCGCGCCTGTGGAATTTCGAGCGAGCGGCCTTGGAACATTTAAAATGGTGATTGGGCTTTTTGCCCTTCCTGCTTCTTTTCTTGCTGGCATCCTTTGGGATCGCGTGAGTATTTTTGCTCCATTTTATTTTTCGCTGTTCGTGACTGTTCTTTCAGGGATTTTATTTGTGTTTATGAGAGAAAAAAATAAAAATTAATAAACCTGATTATGTGTTCCTATATCAAGCATTATTATGAAAGTATAGTTATTATATTCCTGAAAAATAATACGTATATCATTAGTAACTGAAAACGCACATTTTTCAGCAAGTTTACCTTTTAACTGATGATTGTGAAGTGATTTATCATGGGGATTTTTAGAA
The DNA here is from genome assembly GCA_016188705.1 of Candidatus Peregrinibacteria bacterium. Taxonomy (GTDB): domain Bacteria; phylum Patescibacteriota; class Gracilibacteria; order UBA1369; family JACRIC01; genus JACPHH01. Next base: position 78,782 of record JACPHH010000009.1, read on the forward strand.
AATTTATCGATTGCTAAAAGAGTTTTCTTTTTTACATGAGGAGAAAGTTTTTTAAAAGATTTCTCGAAATATTTATGAAATTTTATGAGCACTTAAAGAGAGTTGAGATAAGAAATGGCATCTTTTAGATTCATGGCTCGAGATACGTTTTTGCCTTTTTTTGCTTCTTCTGAAGCTTTCAGAATTGCCTTTTCTTTTTCTACAGTGAGTCCATTTTCTGTCATTAATTGAAAAGGAATTCCTTTATGAATTACAATCTGTTTTAAGTAAATTTTCATAGCAGTACTCATATCTATTCCAACATCATCAAGCACTTTTTTAGCTGATTTTTTTATTTTTTCGTCGATACGTATTTGTATAGTGGTCATTGAACAGAAATAATATTACATTTTCAGTATATACTATTTGTAGTGAAGTTGTAAATACAAATTAATAAATGGTTTTTAAATAGCAATTTTCACAGTAAATAATTTCATGTCGGTCGGGAGAGTAAGGAGAGTGAATTGGTTTTTTACATTGGTTGCATGTGCGGCTCCAAAGGCGCCTGGGATTTTGTTTTTTGATGCGGTTTTTATAGCGTTCGTTTGGATGTAATTTTGGTAGAGGAATATTATTTTTTCGATAAAAATTAAGTTCTTGTTTGATAATTTTAAATGGTTTTTTTGAAATTTCGCATTCGATAGCTGTATTTAAAATATCGTCGGAAACTTTATTGATATTGTCTGGAAGGCTTATTGCAGGTATATGTTTTTTGACTTCTGGGCTGGAGGCTTGATATTTTGACCATTGAAATCCTTGTGAACGTGCTTCTTTTTCGTTCAGAGGATAGTAATCGGGCGCCAGTGTTTCATTATAACCGAAAGGCGAAAGAGAGGCTGGAAAATACATTCCCCATTCTCCGGTTTGTTGCATATGTTCTATGATTTTTCCCACTAATGCTTTATAGGCTTCTTTGCTGTAAGATTTATTTAAAATCATGTATTCTTTGCGTTTGACCCCAACGCATCCAAAAAGATGCTGTGAGTACATACATTCAAAAAGATAATAAGAATCATTGATATTCGCTGAAGTAAAAAGAGACATAGTATTTTTGTAGTAGCCTCCTCCACATATTTCATAGGCGAGTTCGTTCAATCCCGAACGATTTACGTCATAGCAATCTTTGCTTTTGAATACATCAAAATGGTAACTACAGTCTTCACAGTCTTTTATTCCAAAACATTGCTCACAATTTTTGCAATTTTCAATCTCATCGCCGGTGCAGTTTTCACTACTCATTATTTTGTTGCTTAAATGCGGATGAGCAAGTTTAAGTTTTTGGAGATGTTTTTCTATGGTTAACCCTCTTTGTGAACGTATCAGTCCAGTCCATTTTTCTACTTGTTTTTCATATGTTTTTTTATCAAAAAGTTGATTGAAAATGTGATACTGTTTATTTCTCAATCCCACACATCCAAAACAATCCTGACAGTTTCGACAGTCGAAGCAGTAGTCGCAATTGCTGATGGATTTGCAGTCCTGACAAAATTTTGTGTGATATGTTTGAAAGCAGTCAATATTCATATAATCGAGTTCGGCATTCGAGCAGTATGAGCAATCGAGGATATCTTTGGCGTAGTAGCACCAATTACAATGCATGCAGTCTTTCATAAACCCTGACCCAAATGTTAAATAACAGTCCTTTGAGTCGTTTTGAAAATTGGTGTATTCGCAATTTTCGTTTCTGAATGTTATAACCGCAGCCTTTGGAACGTTTTTGAGAAGTTCATGGTATTGTTCGAAAAAAGGTTTTTGAAAATTGTATTCTTTGCCGTATTCTGTTGAATCCCAGCGATCATTCCACCAACAATCGTGGCAGTAAACGATCAGTTTTTTATCTGGCGAGTAGATGGAAATAATATTTTTTTTGCAGAGATCGCAGGTTCGCGAGTAAAGATTACGTTCGTTTCGAAAGCAAAGCCTTTTTTGATGTCGACAATCTGGACAAATATTTGGAGCAGGAACGGTATATTTTTTTTTGTCACTAAAAATGGGAGAGATTTTATCGTAAAAATTAACATCTTTTTGCCTTATTTCGAAAGCTTGTTGGCATTTTGTGCAGTTTTTTTTCATTTTTTGTCTGGAGGGATGTTGTAGTAATTAAAAAGGTATTCCGCGATTTCGGAGAAAAGGGGAGCGGCGGTGGAATCGCCCCAAGGACTTGAAAGAGGATGGTCGAATTTAATGAGAACCACGAATTGAGGATCTTCAATTGGAGCGAATCCACCGAAAGAAGCTATCGTGGTTCCTGCTCCTTTTAACGCTTTTCCGTGTTTGTAGGTTTGGGATGTTCCTGTTTTTCCCGCAACGTAATGGCCTTTTACTTGCGCCCGTCTGGCTACTCCGTTTTCCACGGCGTTGACCATCATGGAAGCTACGGTGTTGGCATTTTCTTTCGTGAGAACTCGTCGGATAATTTTTGGTTCTTTTCCTGTAATTTTTCCTGATTCATCTTGGATGGAATCAACAACGTAGGATTGCATCAACAGACCTTCATTGGCAATGGCGCTTAAAGCGCTCACCATTTGAAGAGGAGTTACCAGAATGCCTTGTCCAAATCCGTGAGTGAGAAGTTCGCTGTCGGCCCATTGCGTAAAAAACTCGATTTCCCCTGGTTCTTCACCGTCGAGCTCAATGTCAGTTCGTTCGCCGAAGCCAAAGTTTTTTATATAATTATAAAAAAGATTTCGTCCCAATTTTTTTGCCACAAAACTAATACCGATATTTGAAGAATTTTCCAATACTTGCGTCATGGTTTGCCGTCCGCGGTATTGATCCGTTGAATTGTGAATTTCATATTCGTCCACTTTTATCGGGCCGTCTTCATTGTAGGTGGTATTTGGTTTTACTTCTCCGGCGTTTATCGCTGAAGCCATGGTGATGACTTTAAACACGGAACCCGGTTCATACAAATCTGAAATAAGAGAATTTCGATATACTTTCGGGCCGACGCGATTTTTGTATATGGAATACGCGACGACTCCGTTTTCTTTTTTTTCTTTGAAAATTTGAACGCGCTGATTGGTTTGAGTGTTTAAATAGAGCCAAAATTGTGTCGGATCATTTTCATTCGCGTCAATGGGAATGAGATTTTTGATTTCGTCTTCGGAAAGTTCGACTTCTTTTTTTTCAAAAGCTGTGGAAAATTCATTTGGATTAAAATTCGGATAGCTTGCCATTGCGATAATTCTGCCGGTTTTTGGATCCATAATGATGATATGGCCCGAGTCGGCTTTATAATTTTTTACGGCTTGTTCGAGCTTGCGTTCTACTTCAAGCTGAATCGATCGATCAATAGTAAGAATGATATTATTGCCATCTACCGCGGGTCGAATAATGCTTTCTCCCACGGTAATTTGCTGGCCGTCAGCATCTTTTTTTGATGAAAAAATTCCTTCTTTTCCTCTCAAAATAGTGTCGAACGTTCCTTCTACGCCGTATTGTCCATTCCCGTTTTGATCGACAAATCCAAGTGTTTGCGACGAGAGAGTATTTTCAGGATAAAACCTGTAGTAATTTTCTTGTAAACCGATTCCTTTATAGAGTCCGTTGACATCATTCTCTATCAAATCCTGAATTTTTCCCGATATTTCCGGATCAAGTTTTCTTTTTAAAACCACATAACGATTTTTCCCCGATAGAATTCGCGCGAGTTCTTTTTTTGAAATATTTAATATGGAACTTAGAGCTTCGGCGGCTTTTTCCTTATCTCCAATTTCTTTCGGATATCCGATGAGTTTTTTATTTTCTACTTGAATGCCCGTTATATTGAGACCTTGAATGAGTTTGGCAATTTCTGGCTGCAGGTTATTGTCGAGTAAAATTGTGTCTTTAATTTCCTGGCTCAGAAGCTCTTCGAGTCGATCGCTAAATGATTGCAGCAACTCTTCATCGGTTTTCGCTTTTATTTGATTTCGTGTTTCTTCTGTCTTCGTTGCCTCTTTTGTTATCATTGCCGCCGTTGCCGCCGCCCATTCCTGTTCCATGCGTTTTTGATCGCGTTTTTTTTCTTCTTCGATGTCGAAAATCAAAGGAGCTATAGCGCTGCTGACTTCTTTTTTATGCTTCACGAGCGTTGGATCGGCGTAGAGAAGATCGAGGGTGATATTGGTCGCGAGTTTGTAACTCTCTCCTGAATGATAGTCTTTTGTGAGAATTTCCCCGCGTCTCGCCGGTAATTCCGTATAACCGCTGTGTTCTTTTTGAGCGAGAGCCGAGTAATAATCGTATCGCACTATTTGCAGAAAAATCAGTTGCGCCGTTATCAGAATCGCAATACATCCTGATCCGATCATCAGCAGGGCAATCCTGTTAATGTTGAATGATGGCTTCATGTGGCTTCCATCATAGCGCAGCTATTCTGAGCCATCAAGGATGAAGATAGGATCATGTCTCAATTATTTTGAAAAAAAGTACATATCGCTGGGAGGCGGGGGCTCGTCGCTCGGATACTCGGCTGGATCAAAAAGGACGAAAATTCGCTAAAAATGCTATCGGCTACGCATTTTTTAACGCTCATTTTCGCCTCTTTTTGAAAACCACTGAACCCCCGCCTCCCAGCATATGTTTTCAAAAAAATTTGCGTATGATCCGATATGTATTTATCAGTCTTGAATTTCAGTGGAAGATGGGGCATACTGTTGCCATCCTTATCTTTCAATCATGTTTCAAAAGACGAGTTTGCAAAATGGACTGAGAGTGCTTACTCAGCGCATGGACGGGACGAATTCAGTTACGGTTCTTATTCTTGCCGGCGCTGGTTCGCGCTATGAAACCAAAGAACAAAATGGCATTTCTCATTTTCTTGAACACATGTTTTTTAAGGGGGCTAAAAAATACGTTAATACCAAAGCTGTTTCTGAGGCGATTGACGCGGTTGGCGGGGATTTTAACGCTTTTACGGGAAAGGAATACGCCGGTTACTATGTAAAGGTGGCGAGTGAACATATTGAGCTCGCGATGGATGTTTTGTCAGATATGCTTTTGCATGCTCGTTTTGACGCCCATGAAATTGATAAAGAACGAGGCGTTATTTTGGAGGAATTTAATATGTACCAGGACACGCCGATGTATCAGGTTGGTTGGGATTTTGAGCGACTTCTTTTTGGAGATCAGCCCCTTGGATGGGATCAGGTTGGCAGTAAAGAGCTTATTCGTTCCGTGACGCAGAATGATTTCGTGAAGTATAAAAAAGCTTTGTATACTGCCGATAATACGATTGTAAGTATTGTTGGAAAAATTGATAATCGCGCTTCGGTGTCTCTGGTGGAGCAGTATTTTGATTTTAATAATGATAAAAAAAGTTCTATTTGGAAGCCATATCAACCTTATGTTTCAGAAAATCGAGTGCATTTGACGCATAAAAAAACGGAACAGGGACATATCGTGGTTGGTTTTTATGGTTATCCGGAAACGCATAAAGATCATTATGCTTTGAAAGTTTTGAGTGTTTTGCTTGGCGGAAATATGAGTTCGAGGATGTTTTTGAATGTTCGCGAAGCAAAAGGTTTGGCTTATTATATTCAAACTTCGACCGATGATTATGCCGACGTGGGAGTTATTTCAACTCGCGCCGGAGTCGACGTGAATCGTTGCGAGGAAGCAGTGAGGGCAATAGTTGAGGAATATCGGCACGCTGTTACTTCTGATATTCCGGCGAACGAGGTTAAAAAAGCGAAAGATTATCTTAAGGGGAAATTGGTTTTGCGTTTGGAAGATTCTGAAGAATACGCTCATTTGCTGGGGAAATATGAGCTTTTGCATGACATGGTGAAGATGCCGAAAGAAATTATTCGAGGGATTGAAAAAGTCGAAGTTTTCGACGTAATTCGCGTGGCGAAGGACCTTTTTAAGCAGGAGAATTTGCGACTCGCCACAATCGGCCCATTTGAAGACCGCGCGAAGTTTGAAAGTTCGCTTGATTTCTAGCGCATTCATCTGGTAAATTATTTTCCTGACCCTTTTTAGAAAGGTATTATTTTTTTTTTGGATAATGTATTTTTTCCCGTGGCTCAAAATAGTTGTTTTCGTTTAATGTAATATCTGTTTAAATTTTTTTATCTATGTCTTCTAATGGCTTGAGTGAGAAAGAGTCTTTTGGTGTTAGGGGTGATGTTTTTGGCTTGGAAGTCGTTACAAATGATGGTTCGCTATTCACTGAAGGAGAAGTAAACATTCCCTCTAGCAATGGTAATCGCGGCTTTGTGGCAATGGGTGGCGCTGTAGTTGTTCCTTTACCCTCTCAGGGAAAACTTTCCAATACGGCAGCGTCTTCTCATGAATTGTTGTTGGGGATGACGCGTGAAGATTTTTTTTAAAAAACATCTCCCCTTAGTACGAAAAGTTGCTGAACGCTGTCTTGAATCTCGTTCATTTAAAGTAGCATTTAGAAGAGGTGTTTTGACATTGGATGATTTGATCAGTGAGGGTTTTTTTGGCCTTCTTCATGCGGTAGAAAATTATAATGATGTTTCAGGTATTCAATTTTGGACTTTTGCCGAGCATCGCGTTCGCGGGGCCATGCTTGATTATTTACGTAAAGTCTTACATATTAATCGAACATTTTTAGAACATCAAAAAATACTTGATCGGTGTTTGGCGGAAAGTCGTGAAGTAACCCCTGATGCTTATGCAAGACTTGGAAATGTATCCACTGATGTCGCTGAAAGGCGTTTGACACATTTTGGATATGATCCATTAAATTCTTTCTATATATCCTTTAATTTAAATTCAGGAATTGATTCACTCGGTCAAGGAGATGGTGATCTGATTTTGAGTAAACGACAATTCGGCTTTTTTTCTCAGGTGGAAACTCCTGAAAATTATTCTAGTCGTTCTCACTTTGGAGCTCTTTTACAATCTATTATTGATGAATTATCTGGAGAAAATGGTCATTCGAAGGTGGATATCAGAAAATTATTCGAGATGTATTATGGTCAAGATTTAACGATGTTGGCAATAGCGGAATGTTTTTCAGTGACAGAAGGTTGGATATCTAAAATTATTTCTCAAACTATCCCTCTCATACGAGAAAAATTACGATCGCGTTTAGGAGAAACTGTATTTAATGAGTTGGAAAATGGAATTTCCGGCGACATTTTTAAAATGTAGCTTTTCGCGTTAAAAACGCAAGGTGAGGCTTGTCATGAACTAGCAAAGTTCAGGAATATATGTCAGGTTGCTTTTTTGGTTTTTTTTAGATATGTTTATGGTCGCAATACAGCCTTTTATAAATATTATCTTTTAAGATGGAACGAACACTTATTATTATTAAACCCGATGCTGTTCAGCGAGGTTTTGTCGGCGAAATTATCGGCCGATTTGAACGAAAAGGTTTAAAAATAGTCGGTCTTAAAATGCTTCCGCTGAATGACGCTCTTTTGAGCGAACATTATTCGCATCTTAAAGATAAGCCTTTTTTTGATAGTCTTAAACGATTTATGAAAAGCACGCCGGTTATTATTTTGTGCGTTGAAGGCGTTGAAGTCGTTGATACCGTGAGGCTTCTTTGCGGCATTACCAAAGCGCGCAGCGCTGATGTCGGTTCCATTCGCGGCGATCTTGCCATGAGTCAATCGTGTAATGTTATTCATGCGTCGGATACCGTGGAAAACGCGAAAAATGAGATTCAGCGGTTTTTTGAAAAAGATGAGCTTTTTGATTATGACAAAACTGAATACCTTCATGTTTATGCCGAAGACGAACGGTAAAGAATCATTAAAAAACGGCGCGCGCGATTTTCATGGGCGGCTCCAATTTCTTGTAAAAAAAGTTTCATGGATTGAACCTTTGAGGCTGTATTCCATGGTTCGTGGCGATCATTCGGTTTTTTTGCACAGCGGTAAAGCCGGACGATATTCGATTATTGGCGCGCGTCCTTTTTTCGTGCTGCAAGCTAAAAATGGTTTGATCGAAGAACGGCATTTTGTTGATGGGAAAGAGTTGTTTTTTAAATATAGCGGTGATGTTTTAGAAATTTTGCGCCAGAAAATTTTTTTGAGTGCTCCGCGATTCAATCGTAAATTACTTCCAGATATTCCGTTTTTTGGAGGAGGTTTGGGTTTTTTGAGCTATGATTTTGGACTTACGTTTGAAGGCATTCATCAGCGAGTTTTGGATGATCTTCAGACGCCTGATTGTTATTTTATTTTTCCTTCCCGGGTTTATGTTTTCGATCATGAAAAAAAATGCGCGTTCGTTATACTATGGGGCGAAAATAAAGCATCTCTTGAAAAAGGGCTTTCCGAGATTGATTCATTTTTTCAAGATGCTGAAAAAGAAATAACGCCTGATTTTTCTCAGGCGCTTTCAAAGTATAATGTGAATAGAACGCCGCGACCCCGCAGTTCTTCGCTCAAAGAAGTGGTTCAAAAAGTTTTGCATAAAGCTTTTTCCAGGGTTTCTTTTTTTGGTCCATCACATGAATTAAAAAGTAATCTCAGCCGAGATCAATATATTTCAAAAGTCGAAGGTATTCGTGAATATATTCGCGCAGGAGAAACGTATCAAGTTAATTTTTCCCAACGTTTTTCATTTCCTTTTTCAGATGATTCTTTTCGCATTTTTGAACGCTTGACTTCGCTTAATCCTTCGCCTTTTCAGGCATATTTTCAATGTCCGAAAATAAGTATTGCAAGTTGTTCACCCGAGCGTTTGGTGTCTGTACAACCTGCTCATCTTGATGGGTCTTTTTTTGACGGAGTTTTTTTTGATGGCCGCTCTTTTGATAGGTCTTTTTTTGAAAAGCGTTTTTTTGATGGACATTCTTTCGCGCAGGATTCGAATTTTTTGAAGGATTTGAAACATTCAGAATGGGTGGTGGAAACACGGCCTATTAAAGGCACTATTTCCCGCGGTAAAACTCAAGAAGAAGATGAAAAAAATCAAAAAGCGTTGTTGGAATCCGTCAAAGATAACGCGGAACTTTCCATGATTGTTGATTTGGCAAGAAATGATTTGGGTAGAGTTTGTCGTGTTGGTACGATCGAAGTGAATGAACATCGCGTGCTTGAGGGGTATTCGCATGTGTGGCATACGGTTTCAAATATTCGAGGCGTTTTGGAGCGCGGGAAGGATTTTTCCCATGTGATTCGAGCGGTATTTCCAGGGGGATCGATTACAGGCTGTCCCAAGAAGCGGACCATGGAAATTATTGATGAAATGGAAGATTTTAAACGCGGCGTTTATACAGGTTCGGCGGGCTATATCGGTTTTGACGGGGCGATGGATTTGAATATTATGATTCGAACACTGGTTCATACGTCAGGAAAGGTTTATTTTCATTCAGGAGGCGGAATTGTATTTGATTCCGATCCTGAAAAAGAGTATCAGGAGACGCTTGATAAAGCCGCCGCCTTGAAGGAAAGTATTTTGTATTGAGAAACCTCTGAAATTGTGTTTTTTAGAGGTTCTTTGATTTGTTGTTGCAATTTTTCGCGTCGGTATTAGACTTTGGCCGTGATTGTTTTTCTCAATGGACAATTTGTTTCAGAAAGTGACGCGAAAATTTCGGTTTTTGATCATGGCTTTCTGTATGGAGATGGAGTGTATGAGACGCTTCGGACTTACTACGGTTGTATTTGGCAGGCGGAAGTCCATGTGAAGCGGCTGTTTCAGAGCGCGCGGTTTATTGGTTTGAAATTGCCTTGGACTCAAAAAAAGATCGTAGCATGGCTTAGGGAAAGTATTGATCGTAATTGTGAAGTGTTTTCGGGTGAATCTTTGCATTTGCAATCGAAAGGGTGTTTTTTAGAAGTTTCTCAGACACATTGTGATGAACAGATTACTCAAATACATTGTGATGAACAGGTTGCTCAGGTGAATTGTGGCGAATCGCATAATACGGTGAAAAATCGTTTAAAAAATGGTGTTTTTAGTAATTTTCCGGAATTTCGGATACGTTTAACCGTCAGTCGCGGCGTAAATCATTTTGATTTTTTAGAGACAAAACATCCGACGATTTGCATTGCGCCTGAGTTGATTTTACATGAACCATCCGCGGTTTATGAAAAAGGCGTTTCAGCTATTACTTTTCCAATTCAACGCTTTTTGCCTGAAGCGAAATCGCTTAATTATTTGCCAAGCGTTCTCGCGCGTCAGGCAATGGTCCGTGAAGGCGCGTATGAGGCTTTTTTTGTGAATCCATTGGGTTTTGTTTCGGAAGGAACGATCAGTAATATTTTTTTAGTCATTGACGGGACACTCGTGACTCCGAAAGATGGCATGTTGCCTGGAATTACACGCGATACGGTTTTAAAAGTGAGTCCTTTTCCGGTTTTTGAACGGAAAATTTTAAGGAGCGAATTTGCAAATGCTGATGAGTGTTTTTTAACGAGTACCGTGAAAGGGATTGTGCCTATTGTGGAGGTTGATGGAAAAAAAATTGGACATGGAACAGTGGGGAAAATGACCCAAAGCGTTATAAGCGCGTTTGAAGAATATATAAAAAAATCGCATGATTGATACATCGCATTTTAAAGATAAACCACATTATTATGATGGAATATTGTATGAAATGCTCATTGATCCATTTTTTAAGGAAATACGCGATAGTATGAGCGCTCAGATAAAAAGCGGCAGCAGCGTGATAGACATTGGTTGCGGGACAGGCTCTTTCGTTTTTGAACTTGCGGAAAAATGTAAATTGGTCGTCGGAGTGGAAATTTCTTCTAAAATGTTTGAGCGCGCAAAGAGTCGACAAAAAAATACATGAAAAACAAAATATTTGTTTTATACATGGAGACTCAACCAATTTGTCAGATTTTCACAATAAACAATTTGATTATGTAACGATTTCCATGGCGCTTCATGAAATGCCTCATGATGTGCGCGAAAAAGTGCTTTTGGAATCAAAACGAATCGGTAAAAAAATTATTATTGCCGATTATGTTTCGCCGCAGCCTTTTACTTTTGCGGGAATAAGGACTCGAATCGTGGAATTTTTCGCAGGGATTGGACATTTTACGGCGTTTTTGAATTTTCAAAAAAATCATGGTATTCATCCATTGCTTACACGCTTTGGGCTTTCCGTTTGCCATGATTTCATGATAAAAAATGGGACTATTAGAATTGTCGTTGTTCATTAAAATTGTATTGTTTAATATGGAATTTTTGAAAAAATCTTATTTTTTTTATCATGACTCATAAGCTCGAAAAGGCGTTAAAATGGATTGTTTGCATTTTTCAAAAAAATGAAGTGCCGTTTCAGATTACGGGTGGATTCGCGGCGCATATTTATGGAGCTAAACGTCAGGTTAACGATATTGATATTGATATTCCTGAAAATATGATGAAGTTTTTGATTCCCGATATTCAAGAATATGTTACGTTTGGACCTGGGCGTTATAAAGATGAACGATGGAATTTGAAATTAATTACGCTCAATTATAAAACCCAGGAAATAGACATCGGTGGCGCGTTTGAGACAAAAATTTTTGATGACATGAACAATCAGTGGAAACACATACCTGCTCATTTTGAAATGTGTCAGATCCACACTATTTTTGGAATGCGAATTCCTGTAATATCTCCGGAAGAATTAATCGCTTATAAAAAATTGCTTTCAGGAGAGCATCAAAAAGGAGATATTGAAGCGGTAAAACAATATATGTATGAAAATTGTAACCTGCAATAGGTTGATGGATTTTGATTGCCCCAGAATCATGGGGATTTTGAACGTAACGCCGGATTCGTTTTCCGATGGTGGACAATTTGTGAAGCCTTCGCGTGATAGCGCGGATGAAATCGATGCTTCGAGAGCGTCGAAGCGGTTTTTTGAAATGGCTGAAGAAGGCGCTGATATTATTGATATTGGAGGTGAATCAACTGGACCTGGGTCGAAAGATGTGAGTTTGGAAGAAGAATTGCGGCGTGTAATGCCGGTTTTGCGTTATATAAAAGAGGCAGGTTTTTTTTCAAAAGTTCCTTTATCGAGATCTCGATTGAATGTTTTAAAAGATGATCCGGTGAATTCGGGAAAATTTTTGTCTCGTGGCGAATTGCCCTGGATTTCGATTGATACGCATAAAGCGGAAGTGGCGAGGCAGGCGATTCAAGGCGGGGCGTTTATTGTTAATGATGTTACCGCGCTTCGAGGCGATCCTTTAATGGCTGAGGTGATTGCTAAATCGGGAGTCGCAGTTGTTTTGATGTACAGTAAAGACTTGACTCCTCGCACTACTTTTGAGGCGGTTCAGTATGATGATGTTATTCAGCACATTAAGGATTTTTTGAAGGAGCGTGTTGATTTTGCCCTTTCAAAAGGTATTCGCCATGAACAGATCATTCTTGATCCTGGAATGGGAGCCTTTGTAAGCGGTGATTCGAAATACAGTATTGAAATTTTGAGGCGTTTGGATGAATTTCATGAACTCGGATTTCCGATTCTCGTTGGCGCTTCTCGGAAAGGGTTTATTGGAAACATTTTAGGCGGACTTCCTGCGAATGAGCGTCTCTCTGGCTCTCTTGCGTGTTCGGCGCAGGCGTTACGTAAGGGCGCGCGTATTTTGCGCGTGCATGACGTAAAGGAAACGAAACAATTTTTACGCGTTTTTGAAACTGTAAAAAACCCTGACACAGAGGGTTTCTTACAGTGAATGGAAGTT
>JACPHH010000009.1:91434-179015 GCA_016188705.1 Candidatus Peregrinibacteria bacterium
TATAAATTATCTATGAATGATGCAGAATTTCTTCATAGATAATTTATATTTGCTGAACGAATTTTTTTTCGCTGAACGAAATAATGTGGTCCGTGGTATCTGCGAAATGTTGAGATCTCTACAAAATTAAGCAGAGTTTCCCGCCACTGAACGCAGTGAAGGGGCGTGTGATATCTATAAAAATTTGAAGTTTCTCACGATGTCTTCCTGTTCTTCATTTAATTTTGTTGTGTTGTAAAATTCCAAGGCGTAGATTTTTTCATTTTTTTCAGCAGCGACTACGACCATTGGAGGACTGCAACCTGGGCCATCGCAATAGCCTTTGTCTAAAATATACATATAGCCTTGTTGGTCGCCAAGGTATGCTACATCCGTAGGAGAGTAATCCAGATAAGCGAATTCCTTTCCTTCTTTTTTATAACTTTCTTGCACTCTTGTCATGAAGTAGGTTTCTGTATTTTTTTCAAATTTTGTTTGCCTGGTATCTATTTCTTTCAAGGAATAGGTCGAAGGATACTCCATTTGATAACCTTCTCCTAAATTTACATATGTTTTCCATTCGGTATATATTACTCCAGGGTAAGTAGTGAGATTTTTTTCTTGTATTTGTAAAAGTCGATAGAGATTTTCAGCAATGCCCGCGCGTTTCATTCCACCTGATGGATCAAAAGAAATGCCTGTTTCTTCAAGCAATGCTTTTTGTTTGGCGAGAGCGATATATTGCGCATACCATGCTAAGTTGTCAGTATCTATGTATCCAGTTTCAGGAGCAGTAATTTCCGTTGAGGTGTAAAATGAGCTGTTATTTAAGAGTCCATACGTTTCGATGAGCATTTTAATGGCTTCAACTTTGTTGACCGTTTGTTCCGGTTTGAATGTGCCATCGGAATAGCCTTGAATCCATTTTTGTTCTTTCGCATAGCAAACATATTTTGCATACCAATCGCTTTTTACGTCGGGAAAACAATTTTTATATTTTCCCTCGTCTGGCGTTCTATCTTGCCCTTCAATGAAAATTTTGAGAAGTTCGGCTCGATTGACGGTTTGGTCGGGTTTGAATGTTCCATCAGAATAGCCCTGAAGTACGCCTTTTTTAACAAGATATTCGATAGCTGTTTTATTTTTATGATCGGTTTTAACATCGGAAAAAGATGATAGAGGCATGACATCAAAATTGGAAACGATGTCTGCAAAAACATCATTATATGACGAATTTTCCGCTATGGTGATGTAATAGATAAAATTCTCGCCTTCGATCGCGGCGGCTTTATATCCTACGAAGCCGAGATCCGTTCCTGTAATGAGTTCCTCTCCTCCTTGTATCGTTAAGTTTTTTTGAGTGGTTTTGTCGAAGCTTGTATTTTTTGAAAGCCATTCTTCCAAATTTTGATTTTTTTGCCGTTCAAATACATCAATTTCGACGTAATTAGTTGGTTTGCCGTAGATAGTTTTCGTGTCATCTGCTTTTACGTACATGGCGAAAAGCGCATTAGAGAGACTTGGAGAGATATTTTCTTCCGTAATCCAAGATTCCGTAGCCCACTCTATTTGAAAATCGTATTGAAAATTTTGGTACGAACCTTCTGGAATAGAACTGGTTTCTGCTTGTGAAAACGGCGCAAGAGTCGTCCAGATTGAAAGGCTGGCAAGTAGTAGACTAACAGACATCAGGAGTCGACTTTTTTGGAAGCGTTTTTTTCGAAACATAACGGAAGTGATAAAAAGTAAAAATATATATAAAAATATGTTTTGTGAGAATTGCGCAGTTTATAGATTATATCTGTCGAGGAAGGTTACAATTTTTTTAAAATATTTATATTTATCATAGGAGAATTTATTTCAATAAACAAATTTTATTCCGTAATTCCTTTGTATTGTATTGTATTGTATTGTATCTTTTTTTATGGTTCTTTATGCGTGTTTTTTTATGCTTATTACAAAAAAATTTATTTTTCATTCTTCGCATTTTCTTCCTCATTACCATGGAAAGTGTGAAAATCTTCATGGTCACACGTACAAACTGGTTGTGACTGTTGAAGGTCCGATTGGCAAAGATGGGCTGGTGATTGATTTTGTGCTTTTGGAAAAAATTGTGAACGAACACGTGATTAAACATCTTGATCATCATCACCTTAATGATATTATTACAAATTCGTCCGCGGAGAATATCGCGGTTTGGATTTGGGAAAAACTTTCGACGGCGATGAAAAGTGAAAAATTTATGCCTTCGCGCGTGCGTTTGCATGAGGTTCGCGTGTGGGAAACTCCGACTTCGAGTGCGATTTATCGAGGCGAGTAAAAAATATTTTTTTGATAATGTTTTTAGAAAAATTTTAACTTTGAATGGTAGAGTGGGCGGTGCTTTTACGTAAAGGCGTTTTTCAAAAGCGATGTTTCGCACTTTCGTATTCATTTTATGAATATTTGTACTTATTTGAAATTTGGAATGAAATTTAGATCCTGATTATTTCAATTCATGTTTTAAAATGGCATTGAAATGTTACAGAGTGCTTTATTTCGCTGTTGTTTTGTATTTTTTTTACATTCGTTTGTTATGTCTAAAAAAATCAAAAAGTCCATAAGTTCTCTGCTTGTGGCAACGAGTATCCTTTCTTTTTTTCCGATTACTTCTTTTTATCGCATGATGCCGGCTCACGCGGCAACCGCGCTTGGTGTCGTTATCAATGAAGTTAGTTGGATGGGAACTGTCGATGATTCCAATGACGAGTGGATTGAACTTTATAATAATTCCACTCAAGGCATCGATCTTACTGGCTGGTATATTGAAGATGATGGATCGACGAGATACACGCTTTCCGGCGTTATTTCTTCAGGTGGTTATTTTCTTATCGAAGATTCTGAAGATTCCGTGCGATCGATTCTTGCTAACGCGGTTATCGGTCTTTCTTTAGCGAATAGCGGCGATTCACTTATTTTGAAAAATGTTGATGGCACGGTTGTAGACGCCGTGAATAGTTCAGGTGACGCGTGGTTTGCCGGTGATAATACTGATAAAACCTCCATGGAACGCGTTGATTCCACTCTTTCGGGTGATGACGCGAGTAATTGGTCTTCGAATGTTTTTTCAAATGGCGCTGAAGGCCGTAATGGTTCCCGAATACAAGGCACTCCTGGAAGTCTTAATAGCGCGTCGCAGCCCGCAGAAGAAGTAACCAATGTCGAACTGGCAATTTCCAATAATACGCCGAGAAAAGGAGAAAAAATTACGGTTTCGGTCAACGTGACGGACGTGAGCGACCTTTTTTCCTATGGATTGAACGTGCAATATGATCCTGCGGTTTTTCGTTATGAATCCGCTCAAGGAGGGTCGTTTTTAAATAAAAATCAGACCGTTTCAACCTCATTTCAGGCCGGTCTTGAAGATGGAAAAGAGGGGAATCTTATTGCGGCTGAAGCTCGAACCGAGGGTGAAAAAGGCGGGACGAATGGGAGCGGCATGCTTTTTTCGTTAGATTTTACAGTTATTGGCGATGCTGGATCGGAAAGCGATATTATTTTTGATGATGAAAGTTTTTTAAGCACTCCTGAACGTGATATTTTTGTGGAATTTACTGAATTAACTGTGACGATTTTGGAAAATATTATCGTTGAGCCAGTGCGTAATCTCGCGGGACGGGCAGGAGTTGAACGCTATACGATCGAATTCGATTGGGACGCGCCTTCAAGCGGAGCTGATTCTTATCGTATTTTGCGAAAAAATGTTTTAGGGAATTTTGAAGAACTTATAGCGACCGAAGATCTTCAGTTTATCGATGATCGGGAAATTGTGCCAACGGTTTCTTACGCGTATCAGATTGTTGCCGTGAGAGACGGCATGGAAAGTATTCCAGTTGAAGTAAAGATATCTGATGCCAGAGGTATTCTTGGCGATAATAATCGAACTGATCGAGTTGATGGCCGCGATCTTGAAAATCTCGCGCGACGATTTGCCGAAGAAAAAGGAAATAGCGCTTATTTAGCTCTTGTTGATACGACGTATGATGGACGAATTGATGGAAAAGATTTGATAGACATGGCCGCGAATTGGGCATTTACGTATGAGAATTAATGTGTTTTCGGGGACGGGCATTATCCTGTCCCCGATTTTTTATGGCTATCTCTAGGCAGTGTTCACATAAAATTTTTACAGATGGAAGAGATGTATTTTGTTCAGTTCAAGGAACGACGACGAGAGTGTACCCAAAGGTACATCGAGAAGCAGTGACGCAGAAATGGACAAAATACATCTCTTCCCTTCGGGTTGGACGGAAAGATGTCCGTCTTCTTTGTTGCTCGTCGCTTATGGAGCGCTGCTCCACTGCGCTCCTCGCGCCTTGAATCCAAACATCTTTCCGTCCAACCATCGCAAAAATTTTATGTGAACACTGCCTAAATGAAGGTATCTACTTATTTATTTTTATGAAATTTTTTATCACTCGTGTTTTTTTTCTTTTGTTTATTGTTTTGTTCATTTTTTGTTTTCATTTAAAGTTTTTGAGACAAGCGTACGCGAAGGCATTGGAAGGAGCTCAATTATCAGAAGAGTCCGACACGTCTGAAGAAGCTTCAGTATTAAAAGAGTTCGAAACATCTGAAGAAGTTCAGGTATCCGAAGTCGCTCGAAAAATTGTTTCTGGTAAAATGTATGTGGAAATTCTGGAGCATGATGGAATATTTGAAGTGAAAGTATTGGGAAATGCCCTTGAACAGCCGGTTCTTGGAACGGCATTTGATTTTCGTTTTAATCCGAAAATTTTGGAATATGATTCTTATAAAGCTGGAAGTTTTTTTGAACAGAGCGGCACAACGCCGATTTACCTTATTACTCCATCGAAAACGAAAGAAGGCATGTTGGTGGTTGGAATTTCGCTTCGGCGAGGTGATAGCCTCCCTCAAGGTTCAGGGCATTTTGTGTCTTTTCTTTTTCGAGTTCGTGACTCGGGACGCGCGAATTTTACGTTTGAAAATGTTTCACTCGCAAGCCTTGACGTAAAGAAAAGAGAAATTGAAAATGTTTCATGGATTGATAGTGAAACTGAGGTGAACCAATCTTCCTCTGAAAGTTTTTTGAAAACGGATATTTTGGAAAAGAAATTTTCCTTCGTGTTTGTATTTATTGTTTTTGGGAGTATTTTGACGATAATTGGCTGTTTTTTTCTTGTTCGCAGAAAATTTTTGTACTTGTTCACCACTTTTTGGAAAAGATAGATAAAAGGACACAGAAATTCATGATGTCTATGCGCGATTTTTTTATTGATTTTAAACTAGAAAGTAAGTATAATGAATTTAGAAGTTAAACTATTTTAAATTTATATATGAATCAAAAATATTTACAGTTTATAGGAAAAGGACAGTTAACAATTCCTCAGGTATGGCGATCTCTTCTCCATCTTGACACAAAGCTTATTAAGGCAACACTGAGCGGAAATAAAATTATTCTGGAGCCCATGGTTGATGATTTTGAAAAGGATTGGGAAATGGAAAATATTTCTTTTGATTCTCTTCCTCGAAGTGATACAAAATTGATTACCGAAGGACGTCGTGATTATAGAAAAAAGAAAAAAGAGAAATTTATGACAAGTATTGAATTTTTTAAGGAAGACAATGTATAGGCTTTTGTATTACGAATCAAAGGCTCTTTTAAGAGATAGAAAAAAACTTTTTAAAGATAAAAGCGCGCTTTTATTTATTCAGGAAAGTATTGGCAAATTGGCTTTAGATCCTTTTTCTCATATACTGAATATAAAAAAATTACGTGTTTCTGAGGAGGCTGTTTTTCGCCTTCGATGTGGCAAATGGAGAATCCTTTATGATGTAGATTCTCAAAATAAAATCATTATAATTTATCGTATCATGCAGCGGAAAGAAGGTTATTAATTTTTTTTTAATATATTTAGGAAACCCTGATAAATATGCTTACTACTGCAAATTGCAAAATTCGGCTGCAAACGCTTCAGACCTCCTCACCGTATCTTTTTCTGATACGGCTTCGTCGGCCGCTCAGCGTTTTCGCTCGAATTTTGCAATTTTCGTAACAAAATCATATTTATCAGGGTTTCCTTTACTATCGTTTTTTATGAAAAAAAATATTTTTCTCTGGGTTTCGTTTCTCATCAATGTTTTCTTTCTGGCAATGGTGGGATTTTATTTTTTCACTCCTTATCTCGATTTTGCGGTTATACAAAAAAGTTTGCCGAGAATGTGCCGGTTTATTGAAAACGCTCAATCTGATTTTAACCCTTCCTTGTGTGATTTAAAAAATTCAATTGTTCCTGCGTCTCCTGATCTAGCCGCATCTTTAGATGCCGCGAAGATGACTCTTAATAATTTTTTTAATTTGTTATCGGTGGGTGATTTTAACGCGGCGGCTCTACTTTATGGCGGAGATTATGACATGCTTCGATCGTGGAATCCGACCGCGGATCCGAATGACGTCGCTGAACTTTGGAAAAATGGATGCGCGATCAATGGTTTACAGTGCATGAAGGCAAAGAGGATTTTTATGGGAACTTTATTAACTCCTTCGGTTTTTCAATTTATCGTCGAATTTCAAAAAGAAGATGGTAGTATTTTCGCGGCAAAAGATGGAAATACTCGATTTGAATATATCGTCAATAATGTCGATAATGGTTTTGTCGTTATGCAAGCGCCACCATACCAGGAATAATTTTATAAAAACTAAGGGAGTCTTAAGAAAAACAGATTTTCGTTACGAAATTTGTAAAGTATAGTAGAAAAAATGTTTTTTTTAAGGCTTCTAAGCTGAAAATCTCAGCCTTTTAAGGCTGGGGATGAAGCTGTTTTTGAAGCGAGGCAAGTTTTATTATTGAAAAATTAAATTGATATTTGTCAAGTATACATTTTTTTCGCTTACTTTCATTTTTTTTGGCTTAAATGTAAAGTAAAGTTAATTTATTTATTTTACCCCTTTTCCTATGCCTATTTTTCAAAAAACATCTGAAGCGGAAATTACCCGCGCCATGGTTCGACGCCATTGGAAAAAATTTGATGAATATGTTCAATGCGATGTCGTTGTCGTTGGAGCAGGTCCAGCCGGTCTTGTCGCCGCTTATGAACTTGCGAAAAATGGAGTGAAAGTCATGCTTGTCGAACGCAACAATTACCTCGGCGGCGGTATGTATCTTGGCGGTTATGGAATTCCAGAAATGATCGTTCGCCATCCGGGCAATTTTATTCTTGATGAACTTCGTATTCCTTATATTGAAGAAAGCAAGGGTTTATATATTGTGAATGCTCCTTTGGTCGCTGGAAAAATTATCGCGGCCGCGGCTGAAGCAGGGGCATTTATTGTTAATCTCACGGCTTGCGAAGATCTTGTTCTGAATGATAAACGCGAAGTTGGCGGCGTCGTCATTAATTGGAGTCCGGTGCAGGCGCTTCCTCGCCAGATTACTTGCGTGGATCCGGTTGCCATTGAATCAAAATTGGTTATCGCGACCACGGGGCACGATGATGCTTCGATCGTGAAGAGACTTTCCGATATAGGTCTTATTCATAAAATCACGACCATGAGCGCCATGAATGTGCGTTTCGCCGAGGATGAAGTCGTGGAGCATACCTGTGAAATTTATCCCGGTTGTATCGTGGCTGGAATGGAAGTCGCTACGGCTTTTGGACTTCATCGCATGGGGCCCACGTTTGGCGCTATGTTCCTTTCCGGCAAAAAGGCCGCTGAACTCGCGATGATGAAACTCGGCGTAAAAAGTGAATCCACGCGACTCAAAGAACTTATTATGAAAAAATCATCGATGAAACATGAATCGAAAAAGGTGAATGAATTAGTACGAGCCTAATTTTTTTTGTCAGACGATGATGTTGTCGATATCGATATTGATGTATTGATATTAATGTTAAATGTTGATGTTGTGATGTTGTGATGTTGATGTTCTGGACGATAGAGTGATCCATTTTTTCTTTTATCGCATGTCTACTCAAATGATTGCCGCCCGAGAGGGGCGTATAACTCGTGAAATGGAGATCGTGGCTCAAAAAGAGTCACTTTCTGTTGATATTTTGAGGCAATATATAGCTGAAGGTTCGGTTATTATTCCGGCAAACACCGTTCATTTAAAAAAGAAACTTGATCCCATCGGTATTGGTAAAGGTCTTAAAACTAAGGTAAATGTGAATTTTGGCGCTTCTCCGCAAGTCGCGTCATTGGATTATGAGCTCAAAAAACTTGAAATCAGTGAAAAATACGGCGCCGATACCGTCATGGACCTTTCCACGAAAGGCGATCTTGATCTTATTCGTGAAGCGGTGATCGATTATGCCACAATGCCTGTTGGAACAGTGCCGATCTATCAGGTGGTTGAGGAAAAAGGTTTACTTGGATTTGATATTCCGGATATTTTGCGCGTCATTCGTCGTCAGGCCGAGCAGGGAGTTGATTATATGACGATTCATGCCGGTTTTTTGCGAGAGTATATTCCGTTGACGAAAAAACGCGTAGTTGGAGTCGTGAGTCGAGGCGGCGGTATTTTGGGAAAATGGATGGAGCATCATAAACGCGAAAATCCGCTTTATGAGTGTTTTGATGAAATTTGTGCTATTTTTCAAAAATATGATGTGTCGTTTAGCCTCGGTGATAGTTTGCGGCCAGGGGGGCTTGTCGACTGTGGAGATGAAGCGCAGATGTCGGAACTTTCGACGCTCGGCGAACTTACGAAACGCGCGTGGAAACATGGCGCGCAGGTCATGGTTGAGGGGCCTGGTCACGTGCCGATTCACATGATTCGCGAGCAAATGGAGATTGAAAAAAAAGTTTGTCACGGCGCGCCTTTTTATGTTCTTGGGCCTTTGATTATTGATACGGGCGCCGGTTATGATCATATTACTGGCGCGATTGGAGGAGCGGTGGCGGGCATGTATGGCGCGGACATGCTTTGCTACGTGACGCCGGCGGAGCATTTGAAACTTCCAGATGAAAATGACGTGAAGGAAGGGCTTATTGCTTTCAAAATCGCGGCTCGTGGCGCGGATATTGCCAAAGGCATACCTGGCGCTTGGGAAGAACAAAAAGAGATGTCCCGTCATCGTAAAGCTTTACGATGGGAAGCGCAAAGTCGTTATGTTTTCGATCGTGAAAAATTTTATCATTATCGCATTGGAAGCGGATATACTGGCGCGGCTTGCGGCATGTGCGGCGACGAATTTTGTCCCATGAATGAAAAAATAGATATGGACAATGCCTTTAAAGAAATTTCGACCGCAAGTCAAGAAGGAAAAGTTGAAAAAAAATGAATATTGATTAAGGAACTTCTGAAAAACGTGCTTACTACTGCAAATTTCGTAATGAAATCACGTTTTTCAGATGTTCCTCAATGGCACATAAACGGCTCAATTGAAGTTTTTTTTGGTTTTCATTTGACATTTATAGAATTTTTCCTTTATAATCTATATAGATTGGTCACTATATAAAATGTTTTCTCAAAAAAATCATCAAAAACGCCAGGCAAATTTTTTTATTTCGATTCAGGTTTTGAATCAATTAAATGATATTGTTCCTTATCGGCAAAGAAGTAAGTTTGTAGAGCAAGCTCTTGCAAGAGAACTTCAGCAGAAAAATTTTTTTCAAGCTCTTCATGATTGCGCTGGCGCATGGAAAAAAGAAGATCATCCTCGTTCTTCTGCTCAATTTATCCGATCACTTCGCGAGTCAAAACGTATATGAATGCAGTTATTCTTGATACAGATGTCATTATCGATATTTTAAGAAATAATCAGAAAACCATTCGACAAGTGGAACGTTTTTCGGCTGATCGGGTCCCTTGTTGTTCCTGCATTACCATTGGAGAGGTTTACGCAGGAATGTTGCCAAAAGAAGAAAAACTTACTCAAAAATTTTTTCAAAGTCTTACTAAAATTCCTGTTACTGAAAAAATCGCTGAACTTGCTGGAAGAATGAAATTTTTCACAAAAACTCATCAGCTTTGGCTTGATGATTGTCTTATAGCCGCTACGGCGTTTGAAAATCAATCTGTTCTCGTTACAAAAAATGTTAAGCATTATCCATTTAAGGATATTGAGGTTTGTAGAGTTTTTTAGTACAGCTTCGTCGTCGTTTTTTGAACTGAATCACATATGGAATGGCTTCCATATGTAAAAATTATATGTGAACAGTTCTAAGGTTGAGGTCTTTTTTTTGCTGCATATTTTTCTTTTATTTTCCTTGCTGCAATAAAAGGATTTTCACCATTTAAAATAGCATGTAACAATGTTTTAAAATCGTTGATAGCTGCATGTATATTTTGTTTGCTTGTTTGAGTTTGCTCGGCAAGCGTGGCAGTAGAGAAATTGAAACAGTCAATTATAGCCTTTTTTTGAGCTGAATCTTTTTTTCCTTTTGTGAGCCTTATGGCAATGTTTATTGCTTGAGAGAGCCAAGCAACGTCTTCGGGCGTTTCATGATTTATGAATGGATCGGAATAGAGATATTCTCCATTTCTGTCAATAAGTTTTTCGAGAGAAATTTTTCTTGGTCTTGGTTCGGCTTTTTCGACCTCTCGTAATTTTTCTAATAATTCTAAAACTTGTATTTTTGCCTGATAAATCAATTGAGCTGGGTTTTTTGGTCCTTGTTTTGTTTTATTGATTATGTTACGAAATATCAGCGCTATTTCTATCGCAATGTCTTCAGCAGTATATTGATGCCTTAAATGTTCATTTCCAGAAGATGATAAAAATTCTCTTACGTCAGATTCTATTTTGGCTGACATTCCGCGTACAAAGGTTTCGCTTCCAAGAAGGGTACTCCATCCTTCAGTTTTAGTGGGCATGCTAGAATCGGCAGAAATTATTTCAATAATCATAGTTTGTATATCATTTCCAGCAGTTTGGCTTTCAAAAATTTTCATAAAGTACAATAGTAAAGATATTTTTTTAGAAATTCCCTCAAAGTGATGTACTTATATGCCAGAATTTTAAATAAATCAAGATAAAATCAGCTCTTATATTAAACGAAAACTACTTTTTTTTAGTCATGAAAAGTGAATCGCGAAAAAAATTATTTTTATCCATGGTTAAAATTCCATTATTTCTATTTTTTACGTTGTTACGATTGCAGCAAATAGAGTTACGGACATGCTGAAAAACATCTTAAGAGCTACGATTTTTGTATTTTGGCTACAAATGTTTCAGCGCTTATCGCCGTATCTAATCTGATACGTCTCTTTCGCGCTTCAACGTTTTCGCGCAAAATACAAAAATTTCGCTTCAATAATCTGTTTTTCAGCATGTCCTTACCTTTTTGTTTTTGAAGTAAAGTTGTGGAATTTTTTTTAAAAATGTTTTTTTGAGGTTCCTTGATATACTGAAGTCGCGTTTTTTTGATTGTTTTTTATGATCGATCAATTTGGGCTTTATTGCATTACTCATCGTGGGATTCCTGTTGATGCTGATATTGTCGATTCGAGCATAACTTTTCATGATGATATGATCGCTCAGGTCGTGGCCATGATTCGCGGCGGGGCGAAGATCATTCAATATAGAAATAAAGATTTTTTTAAAAAAAAATCAAAGAGTGATTTTGTGAACATTAAAAAATTGCGAAAAATAACTCGCGACGCAGGCGTGGTTTTTATTGTCAATGATAGATTGGATGTCGCTTTGGAAGTTGGCGCTGACGGCGTACACCTCGGGCAAGATGATATGTCAATGAATGAGGCTCGAAACGTGCTTGTTAAGCATTTTTTGAATAATATGCCTCAGAGTGTTTTAGCGAAAACGAATGAAAAAAACGTGGTTCGAAAAAGAGAATTTATTGTTGGACGTTCGACTCATAGTTTGGAGCAGGCTTTGAGAGCTGAGAAGGATGGCGTTTCGTATATTTCGATTGGACCTGTATTTTCTACTCTTACGAAGCCTGATTATAAGCCTGTTGGGCTTGATGTGGTTCGCGCGGTTGTTCGGAGCGTGAATATTCCAGTGGTGGCGATTGGCGGAATTACCGAGGCAAATTTATATGACGTTTTAGATACTGGAGTGAAAAATGTCGCCATGGTTCGCGAAATTACGGAGGCGAAAAATATTGAAACGAAAGTGAAAAATGTAAATGGCGCTATGAGCAATTATTTGACGTGACGCTTTTTTTAGAGCTAAATTTTTGGGTTACATTTTTCGCTCGAAATGGTAAAATTTCGTTACAAAGTTACGTTTTTAAGAGGTTTTTCAGGAGCTGTTTACGTATAATTTTTGCCATAAGTTTTCTGTGATTTCGAATGGTGATTTGTTAGCATAAGGATGCGTTAATTTTTATTTTATTATTTTTTATGTTTTTTTCGAGTGAATTTTATATTATTCGACGGATTGCACGAGGGACGCGGATTTTTGATGATAAAGTCGTGCGGGGGATTGGCGATGATTGCGCGGTTATTGATCGTGGAAAATATTATGAAATTATTTCAACCGACGCGGTGGTTGAAGGGGATCATTTTTCACTTGAATGGTCCACTTCCCAGCAGGTTGGTCGAAAATCGTTCGAATCCAACGTGAGCGATATCGCGGCCATGGGAGGCGTTCCGAAATATGTTTTTGTGTCGTTGGTCCTTCGTCGCGATACGCCGTCAACATTTGTTGATGGTTTTTATAAAGGATTTCAGTCAGGATGTGAAAAATATCGGATTTCGCTTTTGGGTGGAAATATCGCTCATGGCAGAGAAATTTCCGCGACCGTGACGATCATTGGAGAGGTTTCAAAAAAGTTGCTTTGTCTTAGGAGTGGCGCGAAAATTGGAGATTTTATTTGCGCTACGGGTCCATTGGGAGCTTCGATGGCTGGACTTTTGGCTTTGAGAAAATTTGGAAGTGTTAGCGGCGCTTTGAAAGCTGGTATTCCACGGTACGTTTTAGCAAAGCATTTGGAGCCGCGGTCCCGCATGGATATTGTTTCGTTTATAGCTCAATACGCGACGAGCATGATTGACGTAAGCGATGGGCTCGCTTCCGAAGTGCGTCATATTTGCGAGGCGAGTGGCGTTGGCGCTGAAGTGTATGCTGAAAAAATACCTATTCATTCCGCGACGAAGAAGTCAGCACGAATTTTAAAGAAGAACCCTTTGGATTTCGCGCTCTCTGGCGGTGAGGATTTTGAACTTATTTTTACCGTTCATCCGAAAAATTTTGCAATTCTCCGTAAAAAATTTTCGTTTTTACGAAAAAATCTTTTTTATTTTGGCGTTATTCATTCTCCCAAAAAAGGGATTTTTTTCCTTTTAAAGGAGAAAAAGGTTGTTTTTCCGGAGGGGTTTGACCACTTCTCAACCTTGTTGGTCTAAAGCGTTCTTCGGCGGTGTATAAAGGAGCCTCTGAAAAACGTACCATCTACTGCAATTTTACCATGTCGGCTGCAAAAAGTTCAAAGCTCCTCAACGTATCTTATTTGATACGCTTTCGTCGTTTTTCACATTTTTCGCTCGACATGGTAAAATTTCGTTACGAAGTTACGTTTTTCAGAGGCTCCTAAAGTAAAAGCGCTTAATCCAAAAATCAGATATTAACTCCTTGTAATCTCATGAGCGCATTAAAAGTTTCTCTTCCTCGCGTTACAAGGTCTTTTTTTTCTAGATCTGATATTCCAAAAAGTTCTGATAACCTTTCTGTTAATTCGTCATTATTGACAAATTTCATAATAAGCCGTCTTGCTATCTTTTTAATTTCTGCATTTTCGCTTACGCCGGCTGTTTTGCATTTATGATAAAATTTCCATGCGTCATCTTTTGTTCTAAATTCTATTCTGAACTTTATTATATGGGTTGTTGCTAATCGTGAAAATTTATCTCTTTGAGTTAAGTCGCCGTCTTGTAATTCAAATAGATGCATGAGTTCCAACATTTTCTCCATAAGCGGTCCGTCAATCTCAATGCGCGTAAGTCTATTTAGATGCCTTAGGACTGCGGCGCGCATCTCTTTTAATTTTCGATCTTCTGAGGTTAATGTTTTGACAGCATCAATAATTTTTTGAATATCTTCCAATGGCTCTGCTCTTAAGAGTGTCAAAATTGGGATGGTGCAATCTGTTACATCATCTATTGTTCTCTCTTCTGCTTCCATACTGATTTATTATTTATGGAATCGTGTAATTCCTGTGAAACCAGGTTTTTCGGAGGTTTCGAGTTTTTTGGAGATTAAAAATACAATGAAAAAATATTGAAAGCAAGTTTATTTGCCTCCAGCGGGAATCGAACCTGCATCACGAGCTTCGGAGGCCCGTGTTTTATCCATTAAACTATGGAGGCAAAAGGCGAATTGTAAAGCGAGTCAAAAGGCTTTTTTATTGTAGCGTTTTTTTTTAGAAAGGGAATATTTGAGAGTTGAATTATGCTACAATGCGCATGTTATCTTTTCTTTATGCCTTTTGTTTATCTTAGTCTTGGATCGAATCTTGGGAGAAAAGAATCAAATCTGAAAAAAGCTCTTCGCGAAATGAAGACTCGCAATTTTTGGATCAAGCAAGTTTCTTCTGTTTATAAAACCGAACCGGTGGGAAAAACCGATCAAGCTTGGTTTTTCAATATGTGTGCTATTGTCGATACCCGTTATCCGCCGGATATTCTTTTAAACAAATTGCAGGAGATCGAGCTCGCCTGCGGCCGTGATCGGTCGCAGGAACGAGAAAAATGGGGGCCTCGGACTATCGATATTGACATTCTTTTTTTTGAAGATGTTATTCTTGATACTCCCAATCTTAAAATTCCTCATCCTCTCATGCACGAACGCCGGTTTGTGCTTGTTCCGCTTAATGAAATCGCGCCTCTTTTTACTCATCCTGTTTTGAAAAAAACCGTACATCGTCTCTTGATGGAGTGCCCTGATGCCAGTATAGTGGAGCCGTTTTCACGTATGGCTTTGAAGAAAAATTATTAGGAAAGTCGAGTTTTTAGTATGTGTTTATTTTTTATGACGACCCAGGAACTTCAAAAACTTATCATCCTTCTTCGACTTGATATTCTTGAGATGATTCACCTCGCGCAGTCGGGTTATCCGGGCGATTCGCTTTCAGCTCTTGATATGATCGCAACTCTTTATTTTGGAGAAACGCTTATGCATCAGCCTGTTTTTTTCTGTGATCCAGCAAAGCCGCAATGGGAAGATCAGGATTTTTTTGTGCTTTCTAAAGCTCATGCGGCTCCTGCGTTGTACGCGGTTTTGGCGGAACGCGGATTTTTTTCTAAATCGGAACTTCATCATTATCGGGCTTCTGGCAGTCTTTTGCAGGGTTTTCCCGTTTTAAAAATTCCTGGAATCACGGCTCAAACCGGCGTTCTTGGTCATGGACTTTCCGTTGGCATTGGCTTGGCGCTTTCCCTGAAACTCGATCGCAAACCTAATCGAGTTTATGTGCTTTTGGGAGATGAGGAATTTCAGCAAGGCGAGATTTGGGAAGGAATGCTCGCTGCTTCGCACTATCAACTCGATAATCTTTGCGTGATTGTTGATTGCAATGGTTTTCAAGCGGATGGTTTTGTGCGAGAAATTGTCAATGTCGAGCCGTTACAAGATAAATGCGAAGCTTTTGGCTGGAAAGTGATACGGGTACTTGATGGCCATAATATTGAAGAATTCCTTTTTGCCGTTGAAAAAGCATGGACGTTCCAGCGTAGGCCCACGGTGATTATCGCGCATACCGTTAAAGGCAAGGGAATAGCTTTTATTGAACGAAAAATCGCTTATCACTCTCTTCCTTTAAGCCGTCCGGAAATCCAGGCGGCGAGAAAAGAGCTCGAGCGGCAGCTTGATAACATGTATTAATTTTTTATGTTTAGGAAATTTTTGAAAAACACTCTTTCGACTGCGAATGCAAAGATTCGGCTGCGAACGTTTCATTTTTTCTTTCAATATGTGAAATGGATGATTTTTGGAATATTTTTTATTTTCATCGTATTGTTTTTTATTTTTTTTGTTTTTGGTTATTGCCGATACGGAAGTTTCGATGGAAATCGCGGTGAAGTCGTTATTCAGACGCCGGTTACGGAATTTCTCATTTCCGCGGAAGTGGCTGATACTTCCGAAAAACGCGCGAAGGGGCTTATGTATCGGGAAAATTTACCGGATGAAATGGGCATGCTTTTTATTTTTGAAGAAGCGGGTATTCGCAATTTTTGGATGAAAAATACACTTATTCCTCTTGATATAATTTTTCTTTCGAGTGACAAGAAAATTGTAGGAATTTCCAATAATGTCCAGCCTTGTTCAGATGATTTTTGTCCGTATATTTCATCCGAGGAACCGGCACAATATGTATTGGAGGTTCGTGGTGGTTTCGCGGCTGAAAATAGCATTGAAGTCGGCGATACGGTACAATTTACCTATCCTTTCGCGAGAAAATGGCTGTCTTGCGGTTCCCGTTATTTACGATAAAAATACTATGTCCAATTTTTTTTCTCTCCATCAAGCTTTTCGTGATTCACTTTTGAAACTCGGAGCGGAACATAAAAATGTCGTTCTTTTTGATTCTGATTGTTCCCGTCTTAGCGGGACGGATGTTTTTCGGCGTCAGTTTCCCGATCGTCATTTCAACATGGGTCATTCCATGGCTTTGGCGGCAGGCATGGCGGCGGGTTTTTCGCTTCGCAGAAAAATTGTTTTTCTTTCAGGAACATCTGTTTTTATCACGGGCAAGGTGTACGAATCCATTCGCAATCTTTTTTGTTTGTCATATTTAAATGTGAAAATTGTGGCTATCGCGTCAGGTTTTTCGTCAGGAAAAGAAGGCGCGGTTCATCAATCCATCGATGATATCGCTCTTATGCGTTTGATTCCGAACATGAAGGTGGTTTGTCCTGCTGATTATTTTGAATGTGTTTCGGTTTTTAAGGCCGCGGTGTCTGATTTTGGCCCAACGTATATTCGGCTTCATTCAATGGAATTGCCGGTTTTATATGACGAGACTCACCGATTTTTCTTTGGAAAATCGACGATTTTGAAGCAGGGGAAAGATATTACTCTTTTTGCTACGGGGTCCATGGTTGTCCCTTCTTTGGAAGCGGCTTCATTTTTACAAAAAAATGGCATTTCTGTCCGCGTGGTGAATATTTCGAGCATCAAGCCTCTTGATGAAAAGCTTATTTTCGATTGCGCGAAAATTTCAAAATTCGTCGTGACCGTGGAAGAACACAGTATTATAGGCGGTTTGGGGAGCGCGGTTGCCGAAGTTTTGAGCGGACATTCGCCTTTTTTTGTTTATCGGATCGGCATTGAAGATACTTTTGGCGAATCGGGCGACACGGAAGATTTATATGAAAAATATGGCCTTAACGCCAAAGGCATATTTAAAAGAATACAGGGATGGTTAGAAAACCTCTAAAAAAAACATAATCCCAATATCCAGTATATTTTCCCACTGCTATTGTTTTTTATTCAAATAGCAATGGTGCGTGGGATTACATTTTCGCTACACTTCGATATGCGCTCAAATGGTAGTCTCCGCATCATTGTTTAAAAATCAATTGTGATTAGAAAATCCTGATAAGTCCTTCGGGTTAATTGATTCATCCTGCATTGGTCTTTTTTCGTTTAACCCTTGACATGTCTCATAACCCATAAAAATCCCAAGTCCAGCTATTATTAAAGCCCTAAAAAGTTCTTTGTAATTGCCACGAATGCCATTGATAATGGTTCCTTTTGATCTTTCCGCGTCACCTTTTTTCCCTAGTTTATCAGTAGATCTTGCGGTCGGCATATAAAATGCTCCGTGTTCATTGTTTACAGGTGTTCTTCTTCCACCACCTTCCCCTATTTTTTTATCAGTATGTCTATCAGTAGGCCTATAGGGTTTTCTTGGATTTTCCATAAAAATTTTGTTTAAAAACTTATTTAATGACATATTCAAGCGAAAAAATGATACTATTAATTAGTTTGTTGTCAAATTTTTTGTTATTATTTTTTTTCAGTCCAATCATCAAAGCATTTTTTTATGAGGCGTTACTTTTTCAGAGGCTCCTACAATGACATTTTTTTTTAATAAAGTATTTTTTTCTTGCGAGCAGTTGCTTTCTTATATGTCGCTTTTTTTTGAGTTTCGCCGTAAAATGAAATTGAAATGAGTTTTTGGCAGGTATTTCATCAATAGCATTCAATTGTATGTCCATTCATATTTCATCAAGCGCTTACTATTTGAAGATTGGAAATCGCGTGATCGATAAAATCACGAGCGATTATAATCCTCCCCGTTACTGGTTTCGGCTCAAAATTTCGGCTAAAAATCAGTCACACTATCAAGTTGACGGGCATATTACCAATTTTTGGTGGAGTAATTTTCGGCGTGTTAAAAATTTTGATCCGCTCACTTTTTTCTGGGTTGATGAACCTCTGCAAAAGGGCGAATCCAGTCATCATGGTCTTGTACAATATTTTAAACCTGATATCCACGCGGGAACTTACGCGCTTTCGGGACTTCTTCATTCTAAGCTTCCAATGAGGCCTGTTGATCCCAATAAGCCTTTGCCTTCTGAAAATATTCCTGATGAGCAATTACCGGAAGTTGAATTAGGTCAGAGTTTGAATGAGCCTCAACATGTTCGAAAACGCCGAACATTTCCTTATGGTATTTATTACGCCGAAGTCGTTGTTACTGATCATAAAGAGAGTAAGGCTAAAAAGAGTTTTAAAATATGGGCGTTTCGCGATGCTCGTCAATGCAAAATTCGCAGCACGCGTTTTTATGAACGATGGCTTTTGACATTAAAACTTCTCCTTCCCGCTCTCTGAAAATTATGTGCTGCGTCGTCGGTTTTGCCATTCCCTCGTCGCTTCTAAACATAACGTCTTAAATTATTGAACATATATCGTTTAATTTCTCCCATTACGATGGTCAAATATCTATAATACGGCTTTATTGGGAAATGGTTTACCTCCTCGCGTCGCGTCAATTTTGAGAAATTTTTATCATTTATTTCCCTCCATGATATCAAGAAAATCCAAGGGCATATCGGACGCAACCCTCTTTTACATTCATTCGGGCATATTTGCTTTTTCGGAAATTATTTTTTTGATTTCATTGCCAATTTTATTTTGGCAGCAAGGATTTTCATTAAGTTTTATTTTTGCTTTTTATGCTTTCGCGGCTTTGCCGGGATATTTTTTTACTTTGCCTCTTATTCAATATGGCCTCAAAATTCATCTTAAAAAAATACTCATTTTTGGCATCTTTTTTTATATCGCGCTCGCCATCATTTCTCCTCTTATTCAAATCAATAATGGATGGTGGATTATTGCCTTTTTACTTTTATCGCTTCAGGCGCTCTGTTATTTTCCCGCACGATATATTTATTTTTCGGAAATTGCTTCCAAAAAAACAATTGGATTTCAAACAGGAATCGTCAATGCCGTAATGATGGTCGCGAGGACTCTTGCTCCGATTATCGCCGGATTTATCGCTTTTTTTACTCAATTTAATTGGGTTTTTCTTTTCGGAGCTTTGTTCATGCTCCTTTCCATTATTCCTATTTTTTTTATTCGAATAAAAATTCGGCATTCTTGCCAAACGGAAGTTTTTCATGCCATGCGTAAAGAACATCCCGTTTTTAAAAATACGCAAGCAACCTATATTGCCGCAGGGATGAGCGGAACGCTTTCTTATTTGCTTTGGCCGCTTTTGTTTTTCTTGCTTCTCAATCAAAGTGGTTATTTCGGTCTCACTTCTCTCATGACGGTGACGTACGGTATTTCAGCGATCATTATGCTCATCGTGGGTCATTTTTTTGATCGCCAGCATAGAAAAATGCTCCTCAAGGGTTCCGTAATGTTCAATATTCTGGCAACTTTAGGACGTTTCGCGCTGTTATTTTTTCATCCTTTGCTTTTTGTGTATGGAATTCAATCGTTGTATTCGTTTACCGAATCGGCGCTGCAATCAACATTTGAAGGTTATTTATTTTCGTACAGCAAAATCACCAATACTGTGTTTTTTACCATCCATAGAGAAATGAATAATGCTTTAGGTCGTTTTTTCGCGGGAGCAATTTTGGCGCTTGCCAGTTTTGTTTTTACAGATATAAAAATTTTGTGGTTTTTTTTCCTTGTCAATATTCCCGTTGTATTGATTTATCTGCGTAAAGGAAAAATTGATTATTATTTAAAAAAATAATTTTTTGCTTTTATTGCTCTCGATGACACTTTCAGCTATTCTAAAAATGTCCTTATTTTTTTGATGAAATGATACAGCATTCTCTCAAGCTTTTCTCCGGGTCGTCTTGTCCGGAACTCGCGCGGAATATCGCGAAGTATTTGAAAATTCCAGTTTCCGAAATGATTCTCACTCGATTTGCCTGCGGAGAAGTGTACGCGAGGCCGATTGAGAGTGTTCGAGGGTGCGATGTCTATGTGGTTCAAACAACAACGCATAGAGTGAATGAAGATTTGATGGAACTTTTCGTGATGCTTGATGCCATGAAGCGTTCTTTTGCCGCGAAAATCCATGTAGTGATGCCGTATTATGCTTATTCCCGCCAGGATCGCGTGGCGATGCCGCGTGAGCCAATTTCCGCGAAACTTGTCGCGGATCTTATTTCCGCGGCTGGTTCGGATCATGTTATTACCATGAATTTGCATTCGGATCAGGAACAAGGTTTTTTTGACTATCCAGTCGATAACCTTACGGCGGGCAAGATTTTTGCCGATTATTTTCGCAGTAAAAAACTTCGGGATTTAGTGGTGGTTTCTCCGGATGCTGGCGGCGCGAAAAAGGCGAATGTTTTCGCGGATCTCATTGGAGCGGATTTGGCGATTATGCATAAAAGCCGGCCTCGTCATAATGTCGCGGAAATTAAACAAATTATCGGACATGTCGCTGGAAAAACCTGTATTGTTTATGATGACATGATTGACACTGCTGGGACGGTATGCGAAACCATGGAAGCGCTCAAGCGTTTTAAGGCGAACAAAGAAGTGTATTTAGCCGCGACTCACGCGGTTTTTTCACAGCCTGCCATTGAACGATTGAAAAAAGCTTGTTTTCATGAAGTGGTTGTTACGGACACGGTGCCTTTAAAAAAAGATGATTGTTTTTCCGGACTAAAAGTGCTTTCCGTGGCGCCGCTTCTTGCAAAAATTATCATGAATGTGCATGACGCAAAGCCTATAAGTAAACTTTCAGAATAATTTTTCTATGAATATTTATCTTGGAGCTGATCATCGCGGATATCGTTTAAAAGAAGCTCTTAAGCAGTATTTTGAAAAAAAAGGAGAAGAATCGGCGTATTTAAAAAAATATCAACTTGTGGATCTTGGCGCTTTTAGCGAAGAATCGGTTGATTATCCGAAATTTGCTCAGGAGGTTTCGAAGCATGTGATTCAAGATTCAAATTCTTTCGGCATTTTGCTTTGCAATAGCGGAATCGGAATGAGTATCGCGGCTAATCGATTTAGAGGTGTTCGCGCCGCTCTTTGCACGGATATTACCATGGTGGAATTTTCGCGGCGTCATAATGACGCGAACGTTCTCTGTATTGCTTCGGATAAAACTTCTCTTGAAATGTTGGAAACCATGGTTGATGTTTTTTTGAATACGCCGTTTGAAGGAGGACGACATGAGCGAAGAGTGCAAATGATGGATAGTTGACGATAAAGTAGTGATTTTTTAGTAACAGAATGACCCCTATGAAATCTATAAAAATAGCGCCTTCGATATTGTCCTGCGATTTTGGCCGGCTAAATGAAGAAATTCGTACCATTGAGCCTTATTGCGATCGGATTCATGTGGATGTCATGGATGGTCATTTT
This sequence comes from Candidatus Peregrinibacteria bacterium, assembly GCA_016188705.1. Classification (GTDB taxonomy): domain Bacteria; phylum Patescibacteriota; class Gracilibacteria; order UBA1369; family JACRIC01; genus JACPHH01. The sequence goes on from JACPHH010000009.1 coordinate 113,173, forward strand.
GTGCCGAATATAACCATCGGGCCGCCTGTGGTCAAAATGATTCGTTCAAAAAAACCGCTTGAATGCCACCTTATGATTGAAGAGCCCGAACGATATGTTGAAGCTTTTGCGAAAGCAGGCGCGTCGATTATTCTCATTCATCAGGAAACTTGTCCTCACCTTCATCGTAATATTCAGCAAATAAAGGACCTCGGCCTGAAAGCCGGCGTCGCTCTCAATCCTGCTACTTCGCTCGGGACCATTGAAGACGTTCTTGATACCGTGGACATGGTTCTTCTCATGACGGTTAATCCTGGTTTTGGAGGGCAGAATTTTATCGAGCTTGTGCTTCCGAAAATTGCTGAACTTCGTGCCATGAAGCACGATCTTGACATTGAAGTTGATGGTGGAATTACGGATAAAACGGCTCATCGCGTGAAAGAAGCTGGCGCGAATATTTTAGTTTCGGGTTCTTATATTTTTAGCTTGAAAAATCGTAAAAAAGCGATAAAATCACTTTTGAATGCGTGATTTAAGATCCCGTCAATATTTAGAAAATTTTGATACCTATGTTTACTATTACACATTGTAAAATTTGACCGTAAATGTTTTAAATTCTCTCTCTATTTTTTTATTTTATAATTATGAAACAGATGATTATCGCTACCTTGAAGGAAATTAAGGACAATGAAAATCGTGTAGGAATTACTCCTCATGGAGTTGAAGAATTGAAGCGTTTCGGTCATCGCGTGTTGGTGCAAAAAGGCGCTGGGCTTGGCGCTGGTTTCCATGATGAAGATTATATGAATGCCGGCGCTGAAATTATGAATGATTCGGCTGAAATGGTCATGTTGGCCGATATTGTCGTGAAGGTGAAAGAGCCGCTTCCCAGTGAATATTCTCTTTTGGAAAAAATGGCCGATAAAACTTTGTATACATATTTTCATCTTTCAGCAGCGGATAAAGCTCTTACGGAGGCGCTTTTAAAAAATAATATCACGTCGGTTGCGTATGAAACCGTTGAAGATGAGAATGGGCATTTGCCGCTTCTCGCTCCCATGAGTCAGATTGCCGGAGTTTTGGCGGTACAATATGGAGCGCAATATTTGCAGAAAAAATATCATGGTCGCGGCGTAACGCTTGGTCATGTTCACGGCGCTGAAATTGCACGAGTGGTGATTGTCGGTGGTGGAGTTGTGGGCGAAACCGCTGCCATTACGGTTGCGGGCATGGGAGCTCATGTAACGCTTTTTGAAATTAACGAGGCTCGCATCGAGCAGTTACAAACTGAAATGAAACGTATCCTCGGTCCTTATCTTTATGAACATGTTGAAATAAAAAAACCTTTGGAACCTGGTTATTCCGAAGTTCTTTCCGATTGCGATCTCCTTGTCGGGGCGGTGCTTTTGAAGGGAGCTAAAGCTCCGGTCGTGGTATCGGAACAACAAGTCCATTTGATGAAACAGGGCGCGGTCATTGTTGACGTTGCTATTGATCAGGGAGGATGCGTGTGGGGTTCTCATGCCACTTCTCATACCGAGCCGATTTATGAAATTGAAGGAAAAATTTATTGCTGTGTCGCCAATATGCCAGGGCAAGTCGCTCGGCAGTCGACTCAAGCTCTTACGAGTGCGACCCTTCCATACCTTGTAAAAATGGCTAACGATGGCGTAATTGAGAGTTTGAAATCAAATGAACGGTTTGCGCGAGGGCTGAATACGTATCAAGGTAAAGTTACTTACAAATCGGTAGCTGAAGACCTAGGCCTTATGGCAAAATATGAGGAATTTGGCAAGGTCGCTTGTTTATAAGAAAATTGGGTTTTTTATGAATTGAGCTTGGAAACCTTAAGAAAAGCGTAATTTTGAAAATGAAAATTGAGTCGAAAATCTGTTTTTCAGCATGTTCTTAGATTTATGTGAACGGTTTTTAGAAAGTTTTAGTGAAAAGTAGGGTGTTTTGTGCAATTTTTGTGATCCATTATTGTGGATTTTTGTTTGACAAATTATATAAAGTTTGTCATCTATATAACCTCAGTTAAATATTTAGTTAAATATTTTTTTATTTTCACTTAAATGTCTGACGTAGGCGTTGACTTGAATATTCCTGATTTAAAAGAAGGAGATGATTTTATTTTAGATATTGAGGAATTACGTTCTCAAACGAATATTGATGGTTTTTTTGGTCGTTCATTGGCTATGAAACGATTGTCGGAACAAATTAGACGCGTCGCTTTATTAGATTGTTCTGTATCCATTACAGGTGAAACAGGAGTGGGAAAAGAAGTAGTTGCTCGTTCTCTTCATGCCTTGAGTATGCGTTCAGAGGCACCATTTATTGGTGTGAATTGCGCGGCTATTCCTCAGGAATTGGCTGATTCAATGATTTTTGGTCATGTTAAAGGTTCTTTTACTGGGGCTATAAATGATCACGTAGGTTTTTTGGAACAAGCCCATACCGGGACTTTGTTTCTTGATGAAATAGGAGATTTACCTCCAGGGATTCAGGCAAAGTTATTACGCTTTCTTGATGATGGTGTAGTTCCTAGAATTGGCAGGAGTGCGCTTAAATCATGTGTTGTTAATGTTCGTACCATTATTGCATCCAATAGATCAATTAGTGACGAGAATGGAGGTTTTCGCAAGGATTTGTTTTATAGACTTCAGGGATTTCCTTTGCAGGTTCCTTCGTTGAGCGAAAGACGTGGGGACATTACTCCCCTTATATATTATTTTCTTTCATTAAAGAGTAATGGTAATACTGCTATGATGTTTCGTTCTTTTGAACCAATTTTTTCTATCTTGAATTCATATGATTGGCCCGGAAATGTTCGAGAATTGAAAAATGTTGTTGATATATTGGCGGAATATTATAATGGTCAATTGATAACTCCAGAGAGGCTTTTTGAGGTTTTTCCCAAATTAAATAACCCTTCTTCTGCAGTTTCTTTGATTCCTTTGTCTTCGTCATTAATAGATTTTGATTTTGGTTTTGACAAAGAAGGCTCTTTGAGGTTGAATGACGTTTTTGAAGCAATAACTTTTTTTGCTTCCCGACTTGCAATATTAATAAAAAAGAGTTCGGGAACCTTTCCTTTAAGCGATTTTGGTCGTAAATTTGAGGAAGTTATTGTAGGTGAATTTGCGAGAGATAAAACATTTTCATATAATGGTATTGCTGATAAATTGGGTTTTTCTCGTAGTGGTTTGCGTGATAGAGTGAGGAGACTTGGTGTTTTGTCTCAAAATAGGGATAGAATTTCTAGAGAGTTTAGCGACAATTGAGTGATTTTTGAATATTTAAAGAATTTTTTTTCATGGATTTTTGAGGAATGATAAAAAAAATATGGATTCATGTTTTTTTTCTTGACCGTGGTTTTTTTTTTACATACACTGCAGATGTTATTTGGCATTCATATGAATTATTGTTTTCAAAATTGTGTTTTTCAGAAATTTTTTAGGTTATTTTTTTTAAAAAGTCTGGACGTTAAGAAGCCTGGAAAGGTAAGGTAGTTGCTGTTTTTCGTTTTGGTATAAAGTAACTGCCTCATCAAAAAAGTATGAGGTATTTTTTTATGAGTTTTATTTATCACATAAGTTTATTCATTTTTTATTCAAGGATGCGTTTCAAATATTTTTTTTAATCTTTTATTTTTATGATCGCAATGAAATTTGGCGGATCTTCCGTTGGATCTGGTGAACGCATGGTGAATGTTGCTAAAATTATTCAATCATATATATCCAAGAAGCCCGTGGTCGTGATTTCCGCGTTGCAGGGAGTTACCGATACTCTTCTTTCGCTTTCGGATGATTTTCTTCATCGTCGCAAAGAAGAAGGTCAGAAAAAACTTAATCAAGTTGGCGAAAAACATTTTGAGATTATTCGAGAATATATCAAAGATACTAAACGCGCTTCTGAAATTCGAAAAAAAATTGAAGAACTCATGACGCAGCTCGAAGAAGTGGCGCATGGTGTTTATCTTTTGAGAGAATTTTCTCCGAAATCCCTTGCTCTTGTTTCATCTTTCGGTGAACGGCTTTCCGTGCCGCTTCTTTCGGGTATTCTGCAGGAAATGGGGACCCCTGCCAAAGATTTTGATGCTAGACAACTTGTTTCAACTGACGACGAATTTCTTTCGGCTGGCGTTGACATGAAAACTACCTGTTCGCAGTTTAAAAAATATGTTTTTCCTGTGTGGAAAAAAGGTGTTGTTCCGGTTATAACGGGCTTTATCGGTTCTTGCCGCGAGGGGCTTACAACAACTCTCGGTCGCGGAGGATCCGATTATTCTGGCGCGATTGTTGGAGCTTGTTTTGATGCTGAAGAAATATGGATTTGGACTGATGTTTCCGGCATTTATTCGGCGGATCCGCGAATTGTTCCTAACGCGAAGGGGCTTTCTTCAGTAAGCTATGAGGAAGCGTCTGAAATGTCCTATTTTGGCGCGAAAGTGATTCATCCGAAAACCATGATGCCCGCGGTCATGAAAAAAATTCCCATTCGTATAAAAAATACTTTTGCTCCGAAAGATTCAGGAACTCTTATTTCCAAGAAAACAATGACCAAAGGTCATCCTGTTCAAATAGTCACTGCCATCAAAAAACTTGATCTTGTTTCAGTACAGGGGAGTGGCATGATCGGAGTTCCTTCCATTAGCGCTCGTATTTTTTCCACGGTGGATCGCGCGAAAGTTCATCTTTTTATGTATTCGCAGGCTTCTTCCGGCTACAATATGTGTCTTGTCACGGGCAATCAAGAAAGTCATCGTCTCAAGGAAATGCTTGAGTGTGAATTTTCCCATGAATTGAAAATTGGAGCGCTTGATCAGATTGGGATTTTGTCTTCCATGTCTATTGTTTCCGTTATTGGAAGTGGCATGAGAGGCACGCCGGGTATTGCTGGAGCTATTTTTGCCGCGCTTGGAGATCATAGTCTTAATATTATGGCCATTGCGCAAGGAAGTTCTCAGCTTAATATTTCCATGGTTATCGACGAAAGCGATGCTGACCGAGCAGTGAAAATTCTTCATGATGCCGTTATTTTGAAACATTTTGAAAATAAGGTTGGTTCATGAATATATTTTTAGCATCCATACGAAGTTACGTTTTTTAGAGGCTCCTTATATGTATTTTTAATTTTTTTTACTATGAATCCTTTACGTGTTGGAATTCTTGGCGCGACAGGGATGGTGGGACAGCGTTTTATTCAATTGCTTCACAATCATCCGTGGTTTCGCGTGACGGAAGTAGCCGCTTCGGAACGTTCGGCGGGAAAGCGTTATCGCGATGCCGTGAACTGGAAAATGGCGGAAAACATACCGTCCGATGTCGCGGATCTCACGGTGAAATTGTGCAAACCTTCCGAATTGCGCAGTTCGGCTCAATCATGCGATTTTGTTTTTTCGGCGCTTGATTCGGATGTTGCCGGCGATGTTGAACTTGAATTTGCTCGGGCGGGGATTCCGGTTGTTTCAACGGCGAAAAATTATCGCATGGAGCATGACGTTCCCATGATTATTCCGGAAATAAATGCCGATCACATTGATATTATTCCGATTCAACGTAAAAATCGCGGTTTTGATCGAGGATTTATTGCAGTGAAGCCGAATTGTTCACTTCAGTCGTATCTTATCGCTTTGTATCCGCTTCATCGGCAGTTTCGAATGACTCGACTTATTATTACCACGATGCAGGCAGTATCCGGAGCAGGTTATCCTGGTGTTCCGTCTCTTGATATTGTTGATAACGTCGTGCCGTTTATCGGAGGAGAGGAAGAAAAATCTGAACAGGAATCATATAAAATTTTTGGAACGTTTTCTGGCGAAAAAATTGAGCATACTTCGGATATTATTATTTCGGCGCATTGCAACCGCGTTCCGGTTATTGATGGCCATTTGGCAACTATTTCTGTGGAATTTGAGAAAAAACCTTCTCGCGAGGAAATTTTGCGTCTTTGGAAAGATTTTCGTTCGGTTCCGCAGGAGCTTGAGCTTCCGTCTGCTCCGGATCCTGTCATTTATTATCGCGAAGAAGAAAATCGTCCGCAGCCCCGTCTTGATCGCGATGCCGGTCAGAGTGTTTATCGTGACGCGAGAGTGGATCATGCAGGAGTTCACTATGACGGCGTGGATCAAGTTCATGTGAGTCAATCTGGCGCGAATTATGCCGAGGCGAATCAATTTGGCATGAATCATGCTGGCGTCAATCGGGCGAAAGGTATGGCTGTTACGTGCGGCCGACTTCGGCCCTGTCATATTTTCGATTGGCGTTTCGTGTGTCTTTCTCATAACACCATTCGCGGCGCCGCCGGAGGAAGTATTCTTTTGGCGGAACTTTTAAAAGCTCGGGGCTATTTGTAGGTTTTTAAAATGGATGGATTTTTCAAAATATTCCGGATTTGATTGCTTTTGACGCTTTTTGTATTTGTTGAAAAGTCGGCACAAGGGCAAAACGGATAAAGTTTTTTCCAGGGTTATCGATTTTTGCTGTTTTCGTGCGATTTTTTATATTTTTGTCATTGGAAGAGTGTTTTTTAAAGGTTTTTTGATTTATTTTTATTGGCTCACTGATCCATTCGCCTGGAGTAACGACGATGGCGCATTTTTGAAGAAGTTTTTTGGCGAAAGTTATAGAAGTTTCATCTTCCGGGACGCGTTGCCAAATGTAAAAAGTCGCTTCTGGCCTATATGTTTTGAGACCGATGGATGAAAGTGTTTCGAGCATGATGTCGCGTTTTTCGCGGTATTTTTTATTCATTTTTTGCACGTGTTTTTCATTTGAAAGCGCGGCGATTGCTCCTTCTTGAATAAAATTGGGAGTGCCTGAATCGATATTTGTTTTTACTTGTTTGAAAATTTTGATAATTTTTTCATCGCCGCATGCCCATCCAATGCGATGACCGGTCATACAGCTCCGTTTTGAAAGCGACTGGAATACTATAATATTTTTTTGATCGATTTCAAGAATCGAATGCGGTTTTTCATCAAAATAAATTTCCGTGTAGCACTCGTCGGACGCGATGATGATATTGTGTCGATGCGCAAATTCAATCGCATGTTTGTAAAAATCGAGCGTGGCCATTTTTCCTGTTGGACTATTGGGGTAATTGAGCCAGAGAATTTTTGTTTTTTTGAGAATTGTTTTTGGAATCTTTTTGAAGTCGGGATAAAAATTATTTTCTTCGAGCAGTGGATAGAAATATGGAATGCCGCTTGCAAAGAGCGTGCCGGTTTTGTACGGCGGATAGCCTGGTGAAGGCATCAGCACGTAGTCGCCGGGATTTACAAATCCGAGCGGAAAATGAAAAATTCCTTCCTTTCCGCCAATGGTTGAAGTAATTTCCGTGTCGGGGTTGAGCGAAACATTGAAGCGATTGTTCATCCATTCGGAGATTTTTTCACGATAATGTTTCATGCCAATATAGTTTGGATAACCGGCGTTTTTGTGTTTTTCAAGGCCTTTTTTTATAGCGTCGAGAATAAACTCAGGCGTTGGATCAAACGGATCACCGACACCGAAATCGATTGGTTCGATGCCTTTTTTTTTAAGATCCGTGACGAGTTTATCGACTTCAGCGAACGCATACGGTGAAAGTTTTTGAAGTCGATTGGAGGGATGGAGAAAATTGAAATTCATGATGTTATCTTGAGTGATGAAGTTTTGGAATTTTCGCGAATTTTATTGCGAAAGCAGGTTTTTTTGCGTTTTTAAAATAAAAAGCAACGGCAGTTGGCAAATACGCGAAATTTATTATACAGAGCGACATAACTTTTTAGGGATTTTCTCTAGGTACAACATTACTCATCATATTTTTTAGTGTTTGCCTTTTTCGAATAAGCTTTGCTTTCCCATCGCGCACTAAAACTTCGGCATCGAGTGGAATTGTGTTGAATCCAAAACTCATTGAAAAACCATAAGCTCCAGTGCAAAGAAAAGTCAATATGTCGCCTTCTTTAGGAGTAGGTATTTTTCGGTTTCTTGCTATTTTGTCAGTATTTTCACATATTCCGCCGACTATGGTTCTTTTCTTTCCAGGTTTGGCATTCATACGATTTGCCATCAAAACATCGTGATATGCCGTAGGATAAAGCACTGATCGAAGCAGTGTATTCATTCCAGCATCTGTTCCCACATAAGGCTGGTAACTTAAATTTTTTACTTCTTGGACTGTTGTTAAAAGAATTCCAGCATCTCCAACAATATAACGTCCAGGTTCTACCATGAGCGTTGGATGTCCCAAATCGTATTCTTCTGCTTTTTTTCTGAGCATTTCGATTACTTTTTCGGCAACTTTTTCGATATCAAGCGATTTTTCATCAGGACGATAGGGTATGCCGAATCCTCCTCCGATATTGATCCACTCAAATTGAATGCCAACTTCTTTTCGTATTTTTCCAGCTATGTCGAGAAGTTTTTCCGTGACTTTTTCGAAATATGATGGATCGAGTACGCAAGAACCAGTCATCATATATATTCCAAAATGTTCCACTCCAGCCTCTTTAGCTTGTTTATAGGCATCTACTGCGTCTTCGTGTCGAATTCCAAATTTCGCGTCATGCCCGGCAAAAACATTGTTTTCAAAACTTCCTTGTCCGAATCCTGGATTTATTCGGAACGTGATACGTTTCGGTGGTGATAATTTTGGCCCTTTTATCGAATTCGGGATCGGTGGTGATGATTTTGAATTCTTTATCAAATTCATGAGTCGTTGAAAAGCCTCAATGCTATCGAAATTTATGATATCGGCATTTTTTAAGCCGGATATGAGTGATTCGTTCGTTGCGAAGTTTCCTGAATATGAAATCATCGGGAATTCGGCATCTTGCGCGAGTTCGATTTCCGTGGAACGTGAAGCGTCGGCGCCATCAGTTTTTTGAGCGATGACATCAAGCATTCGCGAATTGTTCATTGCTTTTATGGCATAAAGCATGAGAAATTCGTTATATCGTGACTGGAATGCCCTTCTTACACGATTTATATTCGATTGTATTCGTTCTTGATCGTAGACAAAGAGTGGCGTGCCAAATTTTTCTGCTAGTTCTACGGTATTTACTCCACCAAAGTAAAGAATGCCGTCTCGGTTTTCAAAAGAATCGTGCAGGAGTGAATTTTTCATGGTTTTTCGATGGGATATAAGGAATTGAGCGTTGTGAATGAAGGTTTTTTTTGACGAAATCTAAGAAGTTGAATGAGTAAATGAAGGTTTTTTTGATTGAAATTTGAGGATGAAGCTTTAATTTTTTTTAAAACATTCAATTGAGTATTGTAATCAAAATGAGACATGGATTTAAAAAATCTAGATGAGTGATGCTTGTTTCAAGGTTTGAGTGAGTTTTTCTTTATTTTCTTTTGACATCGGGGTCAGAGGAAGTCGGAAATTGGTTTCGATTTTACCCATGAGTTCAAGCGCGGTTTTTACGGGGATTGGATTTGTTTCAATGAAATTTGTTTCCATGAGTTTTAAATATCGAAAATGGATTTCACGTCCTTGTTTGAGTTTTAGGTTTTGATGTTTTTTATTGAATTGTTCTTGTCTGTCATTTTTTTCATCGTGGTTATACTTGTTTTTTTGTTCATTTTCATCGCTTAATGCATTATTGTCGTCTGATTTTTGAATATTTGATCTTGTTTCAAGGCAAAGTTGAATCATTGTTGAGAATTCTTGCGGAATTTCGTTCGCGACCACGGATACGCAGCCGTCCGCTCCGAGCATCATGAGTGGATAGGCAAGAGCGTCGTCGCCTGAATACACGCGAAAACCATCGGGTCGATCCCGTAGAATTTCCATGATTTGGCTCATATTTCCAGAAGCTTCTTTGATGCCGACGATGTTTCCCATTTGAGCGAGTTTGAGCGTTGTTTCAGCCGTAATATTGATCCCAGTGCGGCCTGGCACATTGTATACGATAATAGGAATCCCTATTTCGTTGAGAGTTTTGTAATGCTCAATAATGCCTTGCTGAGTTGGTTTGTTGTAATATGGCGAAATGGAAAGCACGGCATCAGCGCCGGCTTCTCGAGCGTGTTCAGTCAGAGAAACAGCCTCTCGTGTTGAGTTGGACCCCGCGCCGGCGATTACGGGAATTCGTCCTTGTGTTTCGTTAATGACGATGTCGATCACGCGATGGTGTTCTTCATGGCTGAGCGTCGCGCTTTCACCTGTTGTTCCGCAGGGAACGATAGCATTTGTGCCGCTTTTGACGTGCCAGCTAACGAGTTCGCGCAGACGTTGTTCATCGATGGCTCCATCTGATTGAAATGGAGTTATAAGAGCGACTATCGAACCTTGAAGAGAAAAAGTTTTCATGACAATTTTTTAGTAAGTAAGTTGATTGGCTGGGGCTGGAAAAGTGTTTTACGGACGATTAAGTGATATTTACAATGGAATATTTTTTGATTGAATCGGTTTGGAATTTTTTTGACAGTATTGTTTTTAGTAGAAAAAATTATTCAGCGATGATGTTCTTTATCCAATCTTCCATTGTGAAAAAGCCTTTTTTTCCGTGGAGCCACTTCGCGGCTTTGAGCGCGCCTATGGCGAAGCCTTTCCGTGATCTTGCCGTATGTTTTATTTCAATGGCGTCGGCTTCGGAGTCGAAGTAAACGGCATGCGTCCCAGGCACATATCCGCCACGGGTGCTGGAAATATGGATTTCCTCCGGCGCGATATTTCGATCGAGTTTTTCTGTAACTATTTGTGTTTTTCGATCGATATTTTTGATCAAAAGCTGGCCAAGAGAGAGTGCCGTGCCCGATGGACTGTCTTTTTTTTGCCGGTGATGGAATTCATGCGCAAAAATGTCGTATTCATCGAAGGTATTCATAAAATTCGCCGCGCGTTCGATTATTTTGAAAAAAAGCTGTACGCCGATAGAAAAATTTGAGGCATACAGAAAACCGATATTTTTTGATTTTACAATTTTTTTTGCTTCATCGATTTTGTCATACCATCCTGTGGTGCCCATAACGAGATTGACCCCGTTCTCTGCGCAGATTTGAATATGTTCGAGCGCGACTTCGCCTTGACTGAAATCAATGGCGGCATCGACGTTTTTCAGGCTTTCTGCGTTGAGCGTTGGATAGGTTATTGTCGCGTTTGCGGCCTTTGCGGTGTTTTGAGGTTGAATGGACGTCGAAACATTTTGAAGGTGAATGGACTGAAATGAGTTTTTAGGTTCAGCGAATTGAGGCGTTTTTTGAGCATTTATAAATTGAATGGCACTTTGAAGTTGTAATGCGTTGGAGGAAGTATTCGGGTCTATAATGCTTGTAATGTTCATTTCGTGTAATGGCGCAAGTTCAGCGAGCATTTTTCCCATTTTTCCGTAGCCGATGAGCGCGATGTTCATAGTGAGTGTGTTAAAAAGGAGAGAAAGGTGAAAAATTCGCGGCAAAAGTTTGCAAATCGCAGTAGTAAGCACGTTTTTCAGAGGTTTTCATACGGTAAAATGTAATTGTGAAAATTTTAAAAAGTGAGATAGAAAAAAAGCCTGAATTCAGGCTTAGGAAGGTTCGTTATATTATGGCACGACCTCTCTAAGCCTTGGAATGAGGCTTTTTTTGAGAGATTTTTTTTATTTGAGAATCGAAAAGTACGGTCATTGATGTCACTAAAGTGGCTTTATTGTGGGGGATTGACGTTATTTTGTCAAGAATGATGATTGCTTTTTTCGTATTTTTTATTATAATAAACCGTGTTTTACGTTGTTTAGAAGGTGTTTTTTCGCTTGGAATTTTGTACGCGCCCGTAGTTCAGCTGGATAGAACGCAAGCTTGCGGAGCTTGAGGTCGCAGGTTCGAGTCCTGCCGGGCGCAAATATGAGCAGTGTCTTTTGTATAATTTTTTCTAGGCAGTGTTCACATAAAATTTTTACAGATGGAAGAGATGTATTTTGTTCAGTTCAAGGAACGACGACGAGAGTGTACCCAAAGGTACATCGAGAAGGAGTGACGCAGAAATGGACAAAATACGTCTCTTCCCTTCGGGTTGGACGGAAAGATGTCCGTCTTCTTTGTTGCTCGTCGCTTATGGAGCGCTGGCTCCACCACGCTCCTCGCGCCTTGAATCCAGACATCTTTCCGTCCAACCATCGTAAAAATTTTATGTGAACACTGCCTAAGCAGAAAAGCCTTGAATATTTTATTCACTTGAGGCATAGTTTGTTTCGTCCTTGATTCGGTTTACATGAATTTCTGCAAAATTTGTTTTCGTAACGCAATTTAAAATTGTAATAGAAATGGGTTTTCGCGGAAGTTTCTAGAGTTATTGTTTCGTTTTTGGACAAGTAATCGAAGTAATGGACAATTTATATTCCTATCTCAAAATATCGTTAGCACTCTTTCTGCCTCGTCGACAACTTGTTTGCCGGCTGGCGCGTCTCCTTCGGGGGACATAGAAAATATGCTTTCGCTCATAAAAACCGCCATTTTTGACCGTCGGTCGATTTTGAAAAATATTATGGAAAAACACGGGGCGAAGACTCTTTATGAATATTCCCGTGATTTTATGGACGTGAACCCGAGTCCTCGGCTTGACGCGAGAAAACATGAACTTATTGCCGTGGTGGAGGAGTTGACACGGAATCGATTAGGAGAAAAAACGGCTCGCGAGGTTGCTTCGCAGCTTACAAAACTTTCTCTTATTTCAACCGCTGACCATCATGGATTTATCGACCATCCTTTTTGGGTTAATTCCAATATTATTTCAGCTTTGCCGATGGTCGCGTCGAATAATCCTGATTTACGCCATCTTGTTGTGTTTTCTTTCGCGAGTGTTTCTTTGAATAATGCTTCGGCCTATCCGCGAGGCGTGGAATTCCATGGAGGTTGGGGGAATTTTGTTCGTCTGCCGCTTTTGCCGGATAAATTGAAAATGGGAGTGGTCTACGCGACACGCGGTTTCGACGTGAAAGATATTGAACGCGCAAAAAGTGAAATTCGCCGTCTGATAAAGGAAGGTAAAATTATGATGAATCGTTCTGAAGAAATTGTACAAATTTTGCAGAAATTTTTTGAAACTTCGGAAGTTTTAAATTCTCCTGACCTTAATTCTCAAATAACCCGCGTGAATTTTTCGCTCTGGCCGAAATTTTTTCACCCGGAAATTTCAAAAGACACTTTTTCTCTTTCTCATACTTTTCCTCAACGTTTTCCTGATCTTGTTTATCTTGAAATTGAAACGATTGTTCGTGAAGTTTTAGTTCGTTATCACCTTTTTCAACCTGATTCGCTCCTCTATCGTTTGCTTTTCCATCCTGATTACCGCACGCTCGCTTTGAAACTTTTTGATTCCATTCCCGGAGCGTTTTCTTTTCGCAGAGAATGGGGAAGTTATATGTTTTGGGGTTTGGACGCGAAAAATCATCGCGTGAGACTTCGGCCAATCAATGGAACGCTGCAATCTTATAATGAGCAAATAGTTATTCCTTTTACTCCAGAAGGAATTGCTCGGTCGCTTAGGGATAAGAAAATTTTTCCAGGAATGCTTTTGTGTTATCTTGTTGTTTCTCTCTATTATGGCATGAAATGTTTGGGCGGATTTTGTCAGGTTCACGATCTTACCATGACAAAACGCGCATGGATTGAATTTTTGAAACGAACGGGAGAAAATGATGAAGCGAAAGCAGTTGATCCCGTTCAAACGAAAGAACTTGGAGGAGATGGCATGGTTCTTGCTTATATTCAAACTTCCAAGGGTGGTCTGACCCCTGCTACTGGATTTGATATGATCATGAAACGCGGCGATACAAGTTTTGAACGCTACGCCGAGGTTGCAAAACATATCACTCTGCAAGAAGCCATGCTTCCTCTTTTTCCTGAAATGTATACCGTTCTTTACCCTATTCATGACCGTGTTCCAGCTCTTGCGGGTCTTTCTCCCGAGCAAATTCTTGCAACCACGGAATTACAGGATCATTTAAAATATTGTCTTTACGAAGCCGTTGTATAAAAAAAAATATTTTGTGGAGATTTTTTTTTAATTTTTGAAACCAATAATGAGATTATCTCGCGTGCCATCCGGCTCTAGTATATGCACTTTTTTAAAACCAACTTTTCGCATCAGTGTGGCTAATTCATCCTTCGTAAACAGGTAACTTTTTCTTAATACAGATCCTTTAACGTTTTTTCCTTCAATATTCGTTGTCCATTGGTGATTTCTGTTGTGCCAATCCATAACACTGCGCCATTCTATGTGATACTTTTTTTTGTTTTTAGTGAGATCAAAAATGGTTGTGAGCTTCGTGGTTCCTAGATGGTAATGCTTTGCAAGTCCTATAATAGCAAATCCGTCATCTTGTAATACATCATAAAAATTTTTAAGAACAAGAGATATTCTTTTGAAGACTTTTTTAGTGCCTGACACAAAAGTTCCTTCAGACCAACCATCCATGTAAATAAGTGAGTTTCCTGCATTTACTAAAACATCAAATTTATTTTGTATTTTTTTGTTAAGTTTTTGCCATTCTATTGTATATACTGGAACTGGCATATTGAGATTTTTGAAATGTGTTTGCAAGAATTTAACGGATTTTTTGTCAGCATCGCTCGCTGTTATTTTTGTAAATCCATTATTATAGAGATCTGTCACAGGAAATCCGCTTCCGCATGCTGAATCTAAAATAGTGAGTTTTTTGTCTCGTATGAGAAACGAAAGTGCATCGATATATTTTTTACGATATTTTTTGCTGTTCAATGCTTCAGCAGAAATGTGCCATATTTCTGTTGGATTTAGGATTTTTTGAGTATTTACAATCATAGAATGGAATAAAATTTCAGAAAAAGTATACTCAACGATAATTTTTAAAACAAGTCGATGCTGCTTTGTTTTTCATTTACGTTATTTTTTTTGTGTGGTATTTTTGGCTTAATCTCATGCTGGTTGTTATGGAATTTTATTTTGCGCGAATCCATGAATTTTTGTTATTGAAATAGCATAATTTTGAGATTTTTTATGTATTTTAAAATGCATTTTAGAAAATATATTTTTTTTCACATTTTTTTCGTATTTTTTTTGTTTTTTTGTGCGGTTTTTTTTCTTGTTTTTATTTTTATTCCATTTGCTTCGGCTGAATCAGTTCCAGAAACATTTATTCCAAATGAAATTGGACGGATTCCTGTTATGGAATATCATGATGTCGCTGTTAAAGAAAATCCATTTGTTCGCAGTTACGATAATTTTCGGCGCGATCTTGAATTTTTTTACAATAATGATTACACGCTTATCACAGTTCAAGATTTTATTGATCAGAATTTTGACGTTCCGGCTGGTAAAAAACCTCTTATTTTTACTTTTGATGATTCAAGGCAGAGCCAATTTAACGTGAAGGATGACGGAACGATTGATCAGGAAAGTGTTATTGGCATTATGGACAGTTTTTTTCAGTCGCATCCGGATTTTGGACGAAGCGCGATTTTTTATATGCTGCAATATCCGTTTGGTCAGTCGCAATATTTTACTCAAAAACTTCAATATCTTCTCAAAACCGGTCGTGAAATGGGCAATCATACCCTCGATCATGACAGTCTCGGAAAAATGACGCCTGAACAAATACAGCAAAATTTGGCAGGGCTTCAAGGTAAAATTCAAGGACTTGCGGATATGTCTTTTCCCATGAACAGCCTTGCTTATCCGTATGGAGCTGTTCCGAAAGGCGATAATTTTATTTTTGTGAAAAAAGGTGAGAGCGGCGGTATACAATATTCGATTACGACAGGGTTTCTTGTAGGCGCTGATCCCACTTATCCGCCGTATGGGGTAAAATTTGATGCTTTTTTAATACCGCGTATTCAGGCCGATGATACGGAATTTCAGCGATGGTTCGCTCGCGTCCCAGGTTCGACAAATCGGGTTGAAGAGCAATTTCGGCCTTTTATCAGCGATGGAAATAAAGAAACGATCAGTGTTCTTGAAAATGACCTTCCAAAACTTGATCAAAAACGTCTTCGTTCAGGGCTTACTATTGTAAAAAGCGTTTCGTTGGAGAGCGTGAGTAGTCGATCGATTATCGCGGGATGGGAGAAAAACGCAGTGATGAGTCGAATTGACGCTTTTTTAAAAGGAGGTGATTCGGACAGCGATAATACGATTTCCAAAGAACCAGCCAATTCCAATGCTCCAGCCAATTCCGAGGAGCCAGCTGTAGACACGACGAAGTCTGGCGGTTCAGATGCTGAGAATTTAAGTCAGAGTAATTCCGGTACGTCCGATGGGCAAAAATTGGACGCTGGCAATGAGTTGGATGGTAGTGATAATGTACTCATTTTTGGTTGGACTCAGACCGTTTTGGACGCGAGTTGGGAGGTAAAAAAAATGTTTTCTTTTTTTCAGCCGCTCGAAGACGCGTTTTCCCAATTTTTTATTGAACATTCCCGGCGTTGAAAAAATTATTTTTCCGTCCGTGCCTTCCGTGCCAAATAAACGCGGTATTTATTGGACAGGTTATACGGCGGGAAGCAGTCGAGCGCTTGATCTTTTAGGTGATCTCGTGAAAGCACATGGGAATATGGTGGTTTTTGATTTGAAGGAAACCGCCGGTGAGATTTTTTACGATACGAAAGTGCCACTCGCTCGAGAGATTGGCGCGATTTCACTTCGTTTGCCGGACGTGAAAAAGCTTGTTCGGGTTCTTCATCGAAAAGGAGTGTACGCCGTGGCTCGGCTGACGATGTTTAAGGACGTTATTTTGGCTCAATCAAGGCCTGAATTTGCCATTAAAAGTAAATCCACGGGCAAGCCTTTTACTTCAGGAGAGGTGAGAGAATGGGTGGATCCTTCGAATCCCGATGTGCAAGCCTATAATATTGATATCGCGAAGGAAGTGGCACGTATGGGCGTTGATGAAATTCAGTTTGATTATATCCGTTTTCCGACTTTGGGCAGCGCTCCAGACGTTGATTATTATTACTATCGCGATAATCCCGATGCGCCGAAGTATGAAATTATCGCGGATTTTTTGAAAAAAGCGCATGAGGCGCTTGAGCCTTATGGCGTGAAGCTTGGGATTGACGTGTATGGCATTATCGCGTGGAGTGACGGCGATGATGCCAAAGCTACCGGGCAAAAAGTTGATTTGATGGCTGAATACGTGGATACGATTTATCCGATGATTTATCCGTCGCACTTCGGGCCGGGTTTCGGTGGTCATAAAAATCCCGCGGACGAGCCGTATTTTTTTATTCAAGAGAGTACGAAAAAATTTAACGCTTTGGTGAAAGATAAGGCGAAAATTGTTCCTTGGCTTCAAGGGTTTCCGTATCGAACGAGTAATTTTGGGGTTTCTTACGTTCAGTCGCAAATTAAAGCTTTGCGTGATTTGGACATGCATTCTTTCGTTATTTGGAGCGCCGCTAACAAGTATGATGTCAGCCTGCCTGCGTTTTAAATGTTAAGTAGCGTGTGAAAATTATACATGAGGCGGAATTTTTGTTTTTGTTGTATATATCTGTTAAAATCGACATACTATATTTTTCAGAATGTGATTTTGTAATTTATGCTCGATCAAAAATTTAAACTCGTGTCGGAATTTCAGCCGAAAGGGGATCAGCCGATGGCTATTAAAAAGCTCGTAGATGGTTTACGGAAGGGGGTAAAACATCAGACGCTTCTTGGCGCTACTGGCACGGGAAAAACTTTCGTTATGTCCAATGTCATTGCTCAGATGAATAAACCGACCTTGGTTCTTGCTCATAATAAAACACTCGCGGCCCAGCTTTGCAGCGAATTTCGTGATTTTTTTCCGGATAACGCGGTGAATTATTTTGTTTCTTATTATGACTATTATCAGCCTGAAGCTTATATTCCGCATACTGACACTTATATTGAAAAGGATGCTTCGATCAATGAAGAAATTAATAAATTTCGACACGCGGCCACCACGAATCTGCTTACGCGCAGTGATGTTATTATTGTGGCTTCGGTTTCATGTATTTACGGTCTCGGTTCCGAAGAATATGAAAATTTGGCAATGGAAATTAAAGTGGGAGAAGAACGCAAACGCGATAAACTTCTTCGCCAACTTACAGACATTCAGTATACTCGCAGCCAAATGGAGTTTAAGCAGGGTATGTTTCATGTTTTGGGTGATACGGTTGAGATTTTTCCGCCGTCGCAGGATACCATTTATCGTTTGGAATTTTTTGGCGATGAAATTGAACGCATTACCGAGGCGGATGCTTTTACCGGCGAGGTTATCCATGAATTTGACCATATTATGATATTTCCTGCCAAACATGACGTTACGACAAAAGAACGCATTGAAAAAGCCGTTCAGCAGATTCGAAATGATCTTGAAATTCGTTATAACCAGCTTCAGGGCATGGGGAAAATGTTGGAGGCGGAACGACTTAAAACGCGAACGGAATATGACCTCGAATTGATGCAGGAAATGGGATACTGCACCGGTATTGAAAATTATACACGTTATCTCAATATGCGTGAGCCTGGTCAGCAGTCCGCGACTCTTCTTGATTATTTTCCGGATGATTTTTTGCTTATCGTTGATGAATCGCATATTTCCATTCCTCAAATTGGAGGCATGTATAACGGGAATCTTTCGCGAAAACAGACTCTTATTGATTATGGTTTTCGTTTACCTTCGGCTCTTGATAATCGACCATTGAAATTTGAAGAATTTGAACGGCATATTCATGAGGCGATTTATGTTTCAGCGACTCCGGGTCCTTATGAATTGAATATAAGCAAAAGTCATACGGTTGAACAGATTATTCGGCCTACGGGTCTTCTTGATCCCGTGGTTGAGGTGAAGCCTACAAAAGGGCAAATAGTTGATATTTTAGAGCACATTCAAAAACGGACTTCGGAAAATGAACGGACGCTCATTACCACTTTAACCAAACGTTCCGCTGAGGATTTGACGGATTTTCTTCTTGAAAGAGGCATTAAGGTGCGTTATTTGCATTCCGACATCGATACGCTTGAACGCATTGATATTTTGCGTGATTTTCGGCTTGGAAAATTTGACGTGCTCGTTGGTATTAATTTGCTTCGTGAAGGGCTTGATCTTCCTGAAGTTTCTTATATAGCGATTCTTGACGCGGATAAGCAGGGGTTTTTGCGGTCGACTTCGGCGTTGATTCAAACCATCGGGCGATGCGCGCGCAATGTGCATGGATATGTCGTCATGTACGCGGATAAGGTGACTGCGGGGATGCAAGGGGCGATTGATGAAACGACTCGCCGTCGGACCATTCAAATGGCTTATAATGAAAAACATGGAATTACGCCGCAAACCATCGTGAAGGCGGTGAAGGATATTTCGATGCAGAAGCATAAACCGGAAGTGAAGCATTTCGATCCTAAAAAAGTGCCTAAGGATGAGATTAAGCGGTTGGTTAAGAGTTTGGAAGATCAGATGGATTTAGCTTCGCAGAATTTGGAATTTGAAAAAGCTGCTGATTTTCGCGATGAAATTGAGATGTTGAAACGCGAGTTTAATTTGGCGTGAAATATATTTTTGATGTATTATTTGAGCAGTGTTGTGTCTTTTTTAAAGATTTTTATGGCTCATTTGTATTAATGGTCTGGAAAAATGGCACTATACGTTTTTTTTAAAAAATATGCTGGCAAGCTGAAGTTTGGAGTACTAGAGACCGGTTTTTAACAGTATCACCGGTGATATTGTTAAAAATTGTACCTGCCCATCATTTTTTTGAAGCAATGGGCAAATACCACGAAATTCATTGCTTCAAAACAGCGGTGGGCAACTTCCAAAAATCGACTTGACGGACATTTTTGCATGAAAAGCGAAATAAATTTTCGGCTGAAAATAAGGGAAAAACGAGTATGATAATTTTTTGATATAAAATGTGTTAAAATAGCATTTATAAGCCATTTTCGTCTTGTTTAACATGGGAATTTTTGAGAACATTGAATCATACAATATTTTATAAAAATACCATGATTCACGCGCAAAAATTACATAATGAATTTGTGAGACTTGGCGGATTGAGGCTTAATTTGAAAAATAAAATGCTCGCGATGCTCCCTAAAATCCATGAAAGCGGAATTTGGAAGAAATATGCCGATTCCATTGAGGAATATGCCGGAAAATATGGAGATATCGCAAAAACAACAGTTATCAAAAGGCTCAGACTTGAAGAAAATTTGAAAGATAAGCCATGTTTGAAAGCAGCGATTGAAAAAGCGGGCGTACATAAAGTCGCGATGCTGGCAAAAATTGCCACGCCTGAAACGGATTCAAGAATGGCAGAAAATATTGTAAGCATGAGCAAAATGGCGGTACAAAGTTTGTCGAAAGAGTTCAGGTCTGGACAAGTTGAAAAAAATGGCAATCAGCAGTTTCATTTTTCCAATTTTGGATTCGCGGATCAAGGTCAGTCACAACCTTGCCGAGCCGTTTTTATGACGAAAAAGATAGAACTTGATGAAAATGCAACTTTTCTTTTCTTGAAATTAAAATCAAAACTTGGCAAAAATTTGAGCGACAAAGAATTTTTAAAACTCATTTTGGAAGAACGAAGTGTCACCGGTGATACTTTGAACCGACAGATCAAACAGTCTGATGAAAAAGATTGTTTCCTCGCGGCAGACAATGTAAGAGTGGCAGACAATGTAAGAGCAGCAGACAATGTAAAGGCGGCAAATAATGTAAAAGCGGCAGGCACGATAAAAGCAAAAGAAATTGCTTCTCGCTACATTCCCGTCAGCAAAAAACGCGAAGTCGTTGCTCAAACAAATGGAAAATGTATCTACCCGAATTGCCATTCGCCATATGAAGTTTTGCACCATGTTTACCGCTACAGTGAAAGCAAAACCAACGACTCCATCATCCCGTTTTGCAAGATTCACCATGAATTCGCGCACCATAACTTAATACGTAATGAAACGCTCAAAACAGACGCGTGGCGAATATCTCTTCGGAAAGACCCCGTGGCAGAAATTTCACAGGCGGATTTTTTATACCGAAAATATAAACAAAAAATAGTGGTCTAAATTTTCGTCAGATTACGCTGGAGAGATTGCGTAGGTTGGTTAAAAATGAGGCAGAGTTTCGCGAGACTTAAGCGAAGGGGCGGCGACTCCCGTTTGAACACATAGCAAAGCGTAGCGGAAATGGAGTCCCCGTCGTCTTTTTTCAAAAAAAACGGTGGATAAGTACAATTTTTTTATTTGACATAATAATAATTATGTATTATAAATATTTACTTTAACACTTGCAAATAAAACATTTAACGCTTTTTTATGATTGGCGATCCAGAACATATAGACAAAATAAATTTCTTGATTCATCCAGGTTTTCTCAGCTCACTCCGTCCAGAAGACTTAGATGATCCGGATGATACTTCAGATATCGAAAAAGGAATAGCCCTTCTTCCTATTTATACAGAAAAGGCTCAAGAAATTATGAATAGAACTAAAGAACTATTGATTATATTTTTGCATTCTCATAAAAATGAACTAAAAAATGCGGTAAAAGAAAGTTGTCCATATATTTTGGAAATACAAAAAATTAGAAAATTACTCGGGAGAAGACTTATTGTTATAGCAAATGACGGCAATGGCCCAAATGTTGATGTTACAGGGCTTAAAAAAATTATAACTGCTCGTGGCTATGCCTTTGATAAAGATGTGGAAAGTGAATCAGGTGGGGAAACTATAGGCCTTTGTGTTGAAGATTGGTCCGAAGATTTAAATGAAAAACTCGGTTTAACCCAAAAAACAAGAATTAATACAAGATTCACTAACTGCAGAGCTGGTAATAATTTTGAAAAGGCTCAACAATCTTTTTTTCAGGAAGTTCCCGACTTACAGGAAATATACACAAGATTAATATGGTTTTAAGGTGAGACGACTTGCAATATTTATTTAAATACATTTGAGCGCATAGCGAAGCGTAGCGAAAATGGAGTCCCCGTCCTCTTCTACCTGAATAAAAAATAAAGCGGTGGGCAAATACGCGTGTGGAGATTGCCTCAAATGATGATTTCTACTATAGTAATAGTCGCTTATGTATACTTTTGATGTAAGAAACGTTATCAATCAGGCGACAGGTTATAAGGATACACATACAGTCGATCTTCCGCTTGCCTTTCCCGAGGTCAGAAATTTTACCGAGGTCAAGGATTTTCCTCAGACCGAGGATTTTACTGAAATCAAGAATTTTTCCGAAACTAAAGATTTTTCTCAGACCGACGATTTTTCTAAGACAAAAGAAATTTTCGCGGTTTCGCCCATGCATCTGGAAGTCAGCTTTCGCAAACTTCCGGATGGCATTAACGCGGAGGTGGAAAAACTTCAGGTTTCACTGCAATTTCCTTGCAGCCGCTGTATAACACCCTATGTGCTTTCTCTCGATATCAAGCCTTTTGAGGCGTGTTTTTACATTAACGCGCCACAAGAAATACTTGATGAGGCTGGAATCTTTTTTATCGATAAAAAACGGCTTACAGTAGACCTTTCTGATATGCTGCGCCAGGAAATCCTCTTGCATTTTCCTTTGGTTCCGTTATGCTCTAAGAGTTGCAAGGGTTTATGTGTCACGTGTGGTAAAAATCGAAATCATACAAAGTGCCGTTGTACTCATAAATCTGTAACAAGTTCAGATTCTCAGCAACCATTTCAGAATATTAAAAATCTTATAAGTGGATATTAGGCATCGCAACAGAAAGAATTTAGTCAAAAAAGATTTTAGAAACGTGTTCACAGACTCTTAGAAAGTTTAGGGCAGGATAGTAAAGACCTTATAAAAATTATATTTAAATTGTTATTTTATGGCAAAGCATCCAGTTCCAAAGAAAAAAGCTCCCAAAAGTCAGACCTCAGGACGTTTTCACACTTATGTCACCAATGTTCAGAAAAAACTCAAAGACAGAATTCACCTTGTTCCCTGCCCGAATTGCAAACAAAAACACCTTGTTCATCATGTATGTCCTAATTGCGGAAAGTATCGTGGCAGGCAAGTTCTTAACATGGGAAAGGAAATTGATAAAATAACGAAGATAAAGGCATAGACGGGGTCAAGTCTCTTTTTTAACGAGCGGGAATTTTTTGTGAAACTTTTACTCGTGGTCAAACTCTCATGGCAAGCAACAGACATCTTTCTCGAATTCTTGTGATGCAGACCCTCTTTGCCAACGAATTTCGGAATGGAAAATCCACGGACATTTTGGAATATCTCATTAAGGACAGAAGTTCGGAAATTGTCGAACCTGATTTTTCGATGAATCTTTTAAAAGGTGTTTTTAAAAATGAAAAAAAAATTCGCGCCTGCATTGAAAGCCACGCGCCGGATTGGCCTTTTGAAAAGATCGCTCCGGTTGATCGCGCTTGTCTTGAAATTGGCGTTTATGAGCTTGTCATCGAAAAAAAAGTGCCGCCACTGGTTGCTTTGAACGAAGCCATTGAGATTGCCAAACAGTACGGAGGAGAAAATTCCGCTAAATTTGTCAATGGCGTGCTTAGTTCCCTTTATAAAGAAAAAACACAATGAATCATATTTTATGAAAAATTCCACCACCCCTCCAGTGAATCGAACTTCCATTGACCGCTTTTCACCGCTTGAAAAAAAGCTTGGTGTTATTTTCAAAAATAGAAATATTCTGACAATGGCTTTTATTCATAAATCCTATATGAATGAGGTAAAAAATAAAAGTCTTGAAAATAATGAACGCCTCGAATTTCTTGGCGACGCGGTGCTCGAACTCGTAGTCACGGAATATCTCTATTTGAACTACGATAGCCCGGAAGGAGTTTTGACTAATTGGCGATCCGCTCTGGTAAAAGGGAAAAATCTCGCTGAAATCGCGTCGAAACTGAACTTAGGAGCCTACCTTTCATTGAGCAAAGGAGAACGCGAATCAGGCGGCGAGCATAAAAGTTATATTTTGGCGAATACATTTGAAGCGCTTATTGGAGCTTTATATCTCGATCAGGGTTTAGATGTCGCGCGGCATTTTATCAATCACTTCGTTATAAAATATCTTGATGAAATTATTGAAAAAGGTCTTTATATTGATTCAAAGTCGCGTTTTCAGGAAATTTCGCAGGAAACATTCGGTATCACGCCGGAATACCGTTTACTTTCCGAAGAAGGGCCGGATCATGACAAACATTTTACCATGGGGGCTTTCCTTGGTGAAAAAATGATGGGAGAAGGAAAAGGAACTAGCAAACAAAATGCCGAACAAGTCGCTGCCGAAAACGTTCTCAAACAACATGGCTGGAAATAATAAAATTGTATACGCCCGCCGCTTTTCTTGAAACAATGGGGCGGGAATTCATTAGTCAGTGTTCACATAAAATTTTTGCGAACACTGACTAGGGGATACTCTTAAAAACTCGGTTATTGCAATTTAAAAGAGGCATATTCGTGATGGAATTATGCCTCCTTTATGACTGTGACTTTTCTGTAAAATTCTACTTCTTTTCTGTCATCCTATTTTTTTCTGCGAATTGCGAATGAAGATGCTTTTTCACTTCATGCTTCGCGAAAAAATAATTCATCGAACGCCTTGCGTCAGCTCCTCGGTGCTCAAATTATTGAGGTTTTCTTCTTCAGTAACTTCGAGCACTTTTTGAATCACTTTTGCAACCTCGGCACGGTTGAGTCCTTCGTAGGGACGGAATGTTTCGCCATTGGAATCGCCGCTCATGATTCCGTTTTCTTTTACCGTTGCTATGTATGAAGCACATGAGTCGGAACTTGGCAGGTCGGTAAATTCACCTCCGTAGGTGGCTTGTTCAAGATTGAGCGCTTCGACAATGCTCTGCGCAACCATGCACCTTGAAGCCTGTTCGTCAGGCGTTGTTTTCGCGATGGAAAAGCCTTCATTTTCAGCGGTTTTGTAAAATCCTTTTGCCCAATGGCTTTTCGCGAGCTTGTTTCCCGTCTCTCCCTCTGACTCATCTCGTCCGGTACTTTTCAAAAGTATTTTCGTAAATTCAGCATTCGTCACGGCATTTCCCGGACCGTATTCCGCCGGACTATAGCCTTTCACTATGCCAAGATTTTTCATTTCCGAAACGAAACCCGTGAACCATTGATCATCGTCGACATCTTTAAATGGAATAATGCCATCTTTAAATTTCGCTTCAATGGACACTTTTTTCGCTTCTTCAAACTTCTGTTTTAGAGTTTCCGCTTCGTTTTCCGACAGATTTTCAATATTGATGTTTTTCAATTCTGCCTGAAATTTATCCGCTCCGTAGAGGTTATATTGAACTATTTCCGAAAGTTGAGCCTGAAGCTTCTTGTTTTGAATTTTTAGATCTTTCATTTCCTGCTTCATTTGCATGACGATTTCCGCGAGTTGATCCTTTTCATTCAGTAATTTTTTGAAATTTTCCTCATCCGCAAAGCCTCCCATTTCCAAAGTTCTTCCGAGGTTAATATCCATTTGCTCATCATATTTACTCAAAGATTCCAATATGTCGCTTTGGATTCCTTTAACAATTTTTTCAACGGCTTCGGAAGACATATCATCACCCATTTCATCAAAAAGGTGATCTTTGGCGTCTTTATCTTCAAAATCCATATCATTCATCATTTCACGAGGATCGCGCCTCATGTCGTCTTTGAAAAAGTTTTCAATGAGTGTTTTTTCTTCGCCGCTTACGCTTGTCTTATATTTCCTGAAATAGAGTTCCGCAAGATAGTTTATTTTCGGCTCTACTTTGCGTCCAAGCGGATCCATCACTTTTTCAAAAAATTTCCAAATAATTTCCGGCTTGTTTTCCTTCGCCGCCAATTCTTGCGTTTTTTTCGCGCCTTTCTCGACTTTTGCAATCAAATTAAGAAGATCGCTGATTACCGATTGGGCTTTTTCTTCTTTCATAATGCCCTGCAAAACCGTCAAAACCTCTTTTGCCTGGGCGATTTCCTGCATGACATTTTCGAGTTCATTCGTCGCCATGCCGCCTTCACGGACAGAATTGATCTGCTGCCAGATTTTTTCCATATTTTTCCACGGCTCGGAATCCCAAAATTCACGATCCGCGTCCCATATATTCGTAAATTCTTCACGGGCATCATCCATAATGTCACGCATTTCTTGTCTCATGTCTTCGCTCTCATCTTGAGAAAGATCGACTTCCTGAATCAATTTCATGGCAAGAGTTACCGCCTCGTCCATTTGTTTTATGATTGCTTCTATTTTTCCAAACTGCTCATCAAAATGCGCGATTATCTCATCTTGAGGGCTCCAATCGACTTTATCGGCGACGCCCTGTTTTTCCGCTTCGTAACGTTGTTTTACGAAATCCTTGATAAAATCGTAATAGCCGTCATTCATGTAACGATCATTGCTTCGGTCAAGCGCTTCATTCAGCACCCAAAACGCATCGCCTTTATTATTGTAATTCCAGAAATATTGACCTTCTCGCTCTCCGGATTTTACGGCATTTAATCTCGATTCAAGTTCTTTTTTAAAATTTTGCACGAGTTTTTCATATTCTCCCGCCTTCTCAATCTTTGCCTTGATTTGTGTCGCAGCTGTTTGCAGCTCATCGAGATGGGTTTGCACGAATTTTGAAAAATCGTCGCCCGCGCTTATTTCCTTACCTTTTAGCTCGGCTTTCTCTAGGTATTCGATCATTTTCTCAACCCTCTTTAGGCTTTTTGTCGCATTTTTTACTGTGTGACTGAATTCAAATTTGTAGTTTTTTATCGTTCGAGTCATATCCCTTATTTCCCGATCGCCACTTTTTCCACACGGCCCATCATGCTGAACTTCCACGTTTCCGCTTTGAGCAGCTTCTTCATTTGAATAGGTTTTTCCATCCGTGCCGCAAACTTCCTCTGAACCATTATTGAGTTCCATTCCTTGCGGCTTAAAATCATCTTCTTCTGGAATAAAATTATTCGTATTTTCTTGATCATTGCCGGGTTCCTTCCATTCATCTTCCGATGTATTTCCTGTATTTTCTTCTGTTTGCGTAAAATCTTCTTCCGTAAACCCATTTTGGTCATCCTCATTGTTTATTCCATCAGACTCTTCACTTTGAAAATCTCCTTCTTCTGGAGGATTTTGCACATCGGTTCCTGTTGATCCCTCGGTATTTGTCGGTTCTTTCGGTATTTCACTTTGACTTATCAGATTTGTATAGCCCAATTTTCCAAGTACGGGTCCTGCGATAAGCATCACGAGGAGGAAAGCTCCGGCCCCCATAATGGAATACTTTTTCTGAAGGTAGTCAGAAAAATTCTCACTGTACTTTTTGTCTTTGTTTTCCATGTTTTTTTTATTTAATGAATTAAAAAAAATTGTATAGGCTTATCATGGACTTATCATTATGTTTTCACTGCATTTTTGTTATCATGAAGCGCATTTTATTGTTTTCGCATTCGTATAATTGTAACATTTTATTTTATATTTGTCAAGAATGAAATTTCGTCAGTTTTTCAATTCTTTTGTATTATTGGATTATACGCACATTACTTTGAAAAAAAGCACATATCGCTGGCAGGCAAGAGTTCGTCGCTCGGATACTCGGCCGGATCAAAAAGGGCGAAAATTCACTAAAAATGCTATCGGCTACGCATTTTTTAACGTTCATTTTCGCCTCTTTTTGAAAACCGGCCTGCGTAACTCGCTCCGAACTCCCGCCTCCCAGCATATGTTTTTAAAGTAATCCGCGTATGATCCGTATTATTTTCACATGATTACAAGGCGCATTTTGATCAATGGAATTTCCGTTGTCGCGAGTATGAATATTTATGGAACTTTAAAAAAAACGAATTTCGGAAACGAAAATGCAAAAATTCGAGCAAAAATTCTGAATAATGACAAAGGCGTATCAGATGAAAATACGATTGATGAACGCGAAAATATAACCTCGAATGCGCATTTGAAAGAACGTTTTTTCGAGGTCTCAAAAATGCGCGGCACTCAAAGCGTGCCCGTAGTCATTCTCCATGGCTGGGGCAGCAATCGCGCAAGTTGGCTTCCTGTCATGAAAATTCTTGATTCGCAAGGATTTGAGGTTATAGCTCCCGATCTGCCGGGTTTTGGAGAGAGCGATTTTCCGAAAAAGCCATGGAATGTTCAAAATTACGTCGACTGCGTCACAGCTCTCCTTGAAACATTGAATTTAAAAAAGGTTATTCTTTTAGGACATTCATTCGGCGGCCGCATTTGCATAAAATTCTCTCATCAATATCCAGAAAAAGTTCAAAAACTCATTCTCGTCGCGTCAGCCGGCATCAAGCACCCTCCAACACCGAAAATGAAAATACTCTCTTTGGTTGCTCGCTTCGGGAAAAAAATTGTCGCCATTCCTGTTTTTGGACTTTTTGCATCGACCGCGAGACGCGCTCTTTACCGTCTGGCAGGTTCGCGCGACTATCTTGTTTCAGGTCCAAATCGCGAAACCTTTCTGAAAGTCATTGAGGAAGACCTTCGTCCCCATCTTCCGAAAATCTTGGCGCAGACCCTTCTCATCTGGGGTGATAAAGACTTAGTGACTCCTTTGGAGGATGCCAAAATTATGAAGTCGGCCATCCCCGATTCCGAACTTGTTATTTTTCCAGGTATTCATCACAGCATTCAGCGTGAAGCCCCTGTAAAACTTGCGGAAACGGTAATATCTTTTCTTAAATAAGCATGATAGATTTTTTATTTTTTTCCATTTTTTTTCTTTGGGTCATTAATATTGCCGCGCAGATTTTGAAACTGACCTATATCATCCAGCTTAAAGAATATCGGTGGGATCGTATTTTGGATTTTCTGAAATCGCCTGAAGGCCGCAGATCTATTTTTACTCCTTTTTTCTTTGTGTATCTTTTGATCATTCTTCTTGTTTTTTTCATTATTGTATTTTCATGGACTTCTTTGATTTCTCCATTTGTTTTTCTTACGAATGTTTTCCTTTTTTACTCTGCTGGATTTTTTATTATTCTCAAAAAACTTCGCGATCATTCTCTTCTTCGGCCGCGTTGGACAAAAAAATCTTTTCTTTTCGTTTCGCTTTCATTTTTAATGATGCTTTTCGTTCCTCTTATTTTCATTCTTGTCTTTATTTTTGCTCAAATGAATTCAGACTTTTTTATTTATAGTTTTTACTTTATTAGTCGTCTGCTTTTTCTTGATACGTTTCTTATGATTCGTAATCTTTTCGATCTTTTGTATCGCGGGTGGATTCTCTCTCTCATGAGTCCTTTTTTGTTCATTTATAATCTTTTTGTACCATTTTTTGTTCTTTTTTGGTTTCTCATACTCCAAGCTGGGACGATTTTTATAAAAAAATATATGTACTGGCGAGCCGCGAAAAAAATTACATCAATGAGTCATTTAACCGTCATAGGCATTACGGGAAGCTACGGAAAAAGCACTACCAAGGAATTTTTGACGACCATTCTTTCAAAAAAATTTCAGGTTCTTGCCACTCCAGCAAACGTGAATAGTGAAATCGGTGTTGCTCAAATTATTTTAAAAAAACTTACTCCGACTCATGATATTTTCATCGTTGAAATGGGAGCGTATAAAAAAGGCGAAATCGCGCTTATTTCCAAAATGACACAACCGAAAATCGGCATTATGACGGCAATCAATGAGCAGCATATTTCTCTTTTCGGATCCATTGAAAACATAAAACAGGCGAAATATGAGCTCATGGAATCGCTGCCTGATGACGGTTTGGCTCTTTTCAACGGGGATAATGATTATTGCGTCGAACTTTATAAAAAAACGAAAAAACCGAAACTTCTGTATTCAGTACAAAAAACTGACGATGAAAGGGTCGATAAAGATTTTTCTCATGGGAAAAATGTTGATAGCGCGAAAAAACAATCTTCCGATATCTCTGCCACGAATGTCAAAGGCACGCAAGATGGAATTCGATGCACTCTTCATAAAAAACCGCTAAAAAATCTGGTTTCTTTACAAAATTGTAGTAGTAAGGGAACCTCTGAAAAACACCATTTTGGAAATGAAAATGAACAACAGGATTTCTTTGTTCCTGTGCCTGGAATCCATAATGTTTCGAATCTTCTGGCGGCGGCGGCTACGGCTTCGTATTTTGGAATGAGTCTCGCGGAAATTTCCGAAGCCGCCAAGCATATTCAGCCTCGAGAAAAAACTTTAAAACTCATGGCTGGCATCCGAAACACGCTCATTATTGATGACAGTTACAGCGCCAATCCTGATGGCGTCATGGCGGCGTTGGAATATCTTGATTCGCTTGCGGCTCCGAAAAAAATCATGATCATGAGAGGGATGATCGAGCTTGGAGAAAAATCAGCTGAAGCTCATAAACGTGTTGGGAAAAAAGCCGCGGAAGTATGCGATCTTGTTATTTTTACGACTACGGATTTTTTCTCGGATTTTTTGGCTGGCGCCATGGAGATCATCAATCGCTCTGAAATAAGTTACTCTCATGTTAGTCACCCAGCAGTCAGTCATTCCAAAATCAGTCACCCTGAAAATCCTTATTCTGAAAACGGTAAGGGAACTTCTGAAAAACGCAATTTCGGAAACGAAAATGTTGGATTTTTCAATGATGCCGCATTTTTCAATCATAATGAGAAAGTATTGCAAATCAGCTCAGCGGAGGAGATTATGGAAAAAGTGAATCCGTATGTTTCCGATGGAAATATTTTTCTTCTTGAAAATCGTATTCCATCTCAAATCATTCTCGCGCTCAAAATGTTACACTAGACAGTGTTAAACCTTTTCGCTTAAAATTTGCAGATTTCGTGACGAAGTTACGTTTTTCAGATAAGTTCTTAATTGACCGGATATGAAACCATCAATTTTTACATCGCTTTCGCCCAATATTGAACGAGACGATTTTGTTATGGCTCTTAAACTTTTTTTAACGCCGTGGCGGTGGAAACATGGAAAGCATGCCGAGCTCCTCGAAAAGGCGTTTGCCGATTTTTTTCAAGTACAAACAGCCGTGAGTTTTAATAGCGGCCGATCCAGTTTACTCGCTCTCCTCAAGATCTTTGACGTTCAAAAAAATGATGAAATACTTCTTCAAGCATTTACGTGTTCCGCTGTTCCGGCGCCCATTATTTGGGCGGGAGCAAAGCCTGTTTTCGTCGACGTGGATCCGTCAACTTTCACTCTAAGCGTTCATGATTTGGAAAAAAAAATCACTCAGCGTTCCAAAGGAATTATCGCGCAACATACTTTTGGAATCTCCGCTGACATGGAGCGTATTCTTATTATCGCGAAAAAACATGGACTTTTTGTCATTGAAGACTGCGCCCATGCCATTGGAAATGTGTATGCCGGTAATGGAAATGAACGCGATGGGAAAAAACTCGGCACTCTCGGCGACGCAGGATTTTTCAGTTTTGGTCGTGATAAAGTCATTTCTTCGGTTTATGGCGGAATGGCCATAACGAATAATCCCGCTCTTGGTGAGAAATTACGAATGGTTCAAAGCGAGTATGAGTTTCCCCGCCTTTTTTGGATCGGTCAGCAGCTGTGGCATCCGCTTATTTTACGTATCTTGATTCCGCTTTATTATTTTCTGAATATTGGCAAAATTCTTCTGGTTCTTTTTCAAAAACTCGGACTTCTTTCCTTGGCAATATCGAAAGAAGAGCGTAGCGCCCGAAAACCATCCTTTTTTCCAAAAAAATTTCCGAATGCTCTGGCGGCTCTCGCATTTCATCAATTCAAAAAACTGGAAAAATTTCAGCAGCATCGAATATTTCTTGCTGAATTCTATAACAAGGCTTTAAAATCCTACCGAATGCGTCTGCCTCAAAATGTGGCTGGTACGATTTTTTTGCGGTATCCCCTTGCCACTCCGAGAGCCCAGGAAATTTTGCATAAAGCAAAAGAGGCTCATATAGTGCTGGGTGACTGGTACACGAGCGTTCTTGCTCCTGAAAAAATTGACATCCAACTCTACGGATACAAAAATGGTTGTTGTCCCGTGGCTCAGCGGCTTTCAGAAGAGACTTTTAATCTGCCGACTCACATTCATATTTCCGAACGCGACGCAAAGCATATCGTACAATTTTTGGAAAAATATCTCTCAAATATTCAGTGAAATAGATATCCGTGCTCATCATTCAATCAAATATTATAACCAATTCGCTACGCGCTTAAATGATAGCTCCCTTCCCATTGCTTCAAAAAAAGCGGTGGACAGTTACAAAATAAATTCATAGTATGCATTACTCGATTCAAGAAATTACCGATAAAAAAATTTGGGAATCATTCGCTTCAAATTTTCCGCAAAGGACGTTTCTCCATTCGTGGCATTGGGGCGAATTCAATAAAAACACGGATGAGACCATTTTTCGATTCGGAATTTACGATGATGAAAGTTCAGAGGTTCCTTCATATACCGATGGTCACTGCTTCAATATCAATGACCATGGCTCACATGCGCTTCATCATATTTCAAATACGCATCATCACGTTTCACATACGAATGACAATAGCTCAAATACTTATCATCAGAACTCAAATACGAATGACATAAATACGAAAAAATATCTAAAAGGTATTGTCCTCATTATTAAAGTCATGGCGCGTCGCGGTTCCTTTCTTTTTTGTCCACACGGCCCACTTTTGGACTGGAACGATGAGTCTCTGGTCACGGCATTTTTTCAATTCATTCAATCATTGGGAAAAAAAGAAGGCGTTGGTTTTATACGCATCAGTCCCCTTCTCTCTAATGATGAAAAACATCGAAACATATTTTCTCGCGCTGGCTTTCGAGACGCTCCCATTCACATGATGCATCCGGAGCTTAGTTGGACGCTTGATATCACTCCGAGCGAAGCATCGATTCTTCAAGGCATGCGAAAAACAACGCGTTACCTCGTGAAAAAAGCTGAAAAAGATGGAGTGGAAATTGAAGTGAGGAAGGATGAAAAAGCTGTCTCCATTTTTCACGAAATTCTCCGTGACACGGTAACGAGGCAACATTTTGTTCCGTTTTCTTCGGAATACCTTCTTGGTGAATTTCAAAGTTTTCTTGAGGACGATCACATTGCTCTTTTTTTGGCGAAATATGAAGGGCGGTATATCGCAGGAGCTGTCATTGTTTTTTACGGAAATTCCGCTTTTTATCATCACGGCGCGTCTCTCGCCGCTTTTCAAAAAATTCCAGCGTCCTATCTTGTACAATGGCGCGCCATTCAGGAAGCAAAACGCCGCAACATGTCACTCTATAATTTTTGGGGCGTGGTTCCTGAAGAGCAAAAAAATCATCCGTGGTGGGGACTAAGTCTTTTCAAACGCGGTTTCGGAGGTTCTTCCATGGAATATGTTCACGCACAAGATTTTATTTTAAAAAAAACCTATTGGATTACTTATTGCATTGAACGATTGCGGAGAATAAAACGAAGGTTATAAATTGTAACTTTCGGAATAAAAAACTTGTTTGTACTATTGACACTATATTTCACATTTGATACACTAATGTCAAATATATGAAAAGCAAAAAAAATCTTTTAGAACAGTTAAAAGCATTGCCCCATTTTAATAAAAATACGGTCTGTCAGCTGAGCAAACAGTTGGGGCTTAAAGATTCCACGGTTCATACTTATATCAGCCGATTTTTAAAATATAAAGAAATTTTGCAGCTAAAAAATGGGTTATATGTGTCCGGGGATTTTTTCGAAAAAAACCGAATGGATATTTCATACTCGTTTTATCTTGCTAATATTATTCGCACTCCGTCTTACGTCACTTCTTGGTCAGCTCTTCAATATTATAATCTTGCTACCGAAGCAATCTATTCTATAACTTCCGTTACTCCCAAGGTCACAAGAAGCTATCAGACAAAAGCAGGAAATTTTTCGTATCAGTCAATAAAAAGAGACCTTTTTTCAGATTTTTCTTTAGCCAAAGGAAATTTTGATTTTTATATTGCTTCGCCATCTAAAGCGTTGTTTGATGTATTGTATTTCAGAACTCATCAGTTTCGCGGCGTTACGATAGAAAATATTAACGCACTCATAGAAGAACTGCGCATAGATATTGACGAAATGGATAAAACGGAACAGAAAAAATTTTATTCAATGCTTAAAAAATGTATATGAGCGAACAAATAGTCACCATTTTAAAAAGAAAGCTTGATGATTTTTCCGCTTATGGAGGAATCGACGCCGAAACCATGCGTAATGCCATGAAAGAAGAATTGCAGTTTTACGTCCTCAATTTTATTTATCACCATCCGCAGTACAATAAATGGATTATGTACGGCGGTTCCGCGCTCCGCATCATTCACAAACTTCATCGCATGTCTGTTGATTTGGATTTTGAAGTTTCTCATTCAGTGACAGATAAATTTCTGAAAAAATTAAAAAAAGAAATTGAAAATTATTTTATGAATACTTACGGCGCCAGCGCTGATTTTCTTACAATAAAAATAACTCCTGGCAGAGGGTTGCTTGTAAAATTTCACGTTGGCAAAGAATTAAGCCTTGGTCACTCATCAAATCAGGTGCACGTAAAAATTGATCTGAACCATTTTTTCGCCCCGAAAACGGTTATCGAACGCTGGCCGATAAACCATGGCCAGCTTTCATTTGTTATTGTGACGTACAACATGTCTTCTCTGATGGCGAGCAAGTTGGCCGCTATCTTTCTCCGTGGCGCTCGTGGAGTTGGAAATGTTGTTTATGAAGAAAAGGGGCGCGATATTTATGATCTGCTTTGGTATATGGGTAAAAAAATAGTGCCAGATTTTGATTATCTCATTGCCAAAGGCATTGACATCAAAGATCCGCGCATTCTTTTTGATAAGCTTACATTGCAGATGAACAAAGTAAGTGACTCAAATCTTAAAAACGACCTATCTCCTTTGTTTGCAGATTCAACATTTATCACCAACTGGCTGAAAAATTGGAGAGAGAGTTATTTCAGGCTTTTAGATGGATATAACATTTGTACAGTAACAAATCTTCTTGCCATAGGCCTTACGATAGATTCTCGTACCGATGTGTTTTCCTTTATTTATATTTATGCCACGCTGGAAGGTCCTGAAATAAAGATAGAATATCGATTGAGCGACTACTGGATACATAATCGGGAAGGCGACTTACCTATCGTCATTGACGAACATATCATCAAGCTTATGACTCCTGAAGCGCAAAAAAACATGAGACCAAAAGTAATGAAACAAAAGCAGTATGCCACACTTTTTTATCAGAAGACCGAGAATTATTTCAAAAAAATAAATCACGTAATGTTCGGCGATAGTATCGTTACGAAAATTATCCTCATGACGACAAATAATTTCAATCCAAAAGAGCAAATAGTGTTGAATAAGTCAACGTTATTATCATGCGAGCTTGATGATTTATTAAAATAAAGGAACCTTCAAAAAATGGTGAAAAGTTAGAGAACCTCTGAAAAACGTACCATCTACTGCAATTTTACCATGTCGGCTGCAAAATGTTCAAAGCTCCTCAACGTATCTTATCTGATACGCCTTCGTCGCTTTTCACATTTTTCGCTCAACATGGTAAAATTTCGTTACGAAGTTACGTTTTTCAGAGGTTCCTTAGATGACTTTGGATTGCTTTTTTCCCAGCGAAATTTATAGTATGAAAAGACGATTGAATCATTCTCATGCTTTCATTTTTTAAAAAACGCGAACGAAAAGGAAAAGAGGTTTTTGTGCTTGCTCTCGATATTGGAACCGATATGGTAAAGGCATTCATTTCCGCGAATTCGCATAACAAAGGCTCCATTATCGGCGTTGGCAGAAAAAAACAAAAGCTCGGCGACATGCAAAGCGGAACAGTTACTGACATCGCGAGCGTTATTGATAATTGCCATGAGGCGATTCGTGAAGCTGAAAAAATGGCAGGAGTCAGACCGGATCAGCTTATCATGGGAATCGCCGGCGAACTCGTCAAAGGTTCAACCAGCGTAACCCACTACAATCGGCCGAATCCTGATTCCAAAATTGACGTTGATGAACTCAAAACGATTATTCATAAATTGCAGTGGAAGGCTTTTGACCAAGTAAGAACGCAGATGTCCTATGAAACCGGTTATAACGAAATCGATGTTAAACTTGTTCATGCCGCGATTACCGATGTGCGAATCGATGGCTACAAAGTAGGGAATCCTCTCGGTTTTCAAGGAAAAGATGTAACGATCAGTATTTTTAATGCTTTTGCTCCTCTTGTTCACTACGGCGCTTTGCAGACGATTGCCGCTGAGCTTGGACTTGATCTTCTCGCGATTACCGCGGAGCCTTATGCAGTCGCGCGTTCACTCGGCTATGAAGATGGAGGGAATTTCAGCGCGATTTTTATCGACATCGGCGGTGGAACGACGGATATTGCCGTTGTGCGCGACGGCAGCGTTGACGGTACTAAAATGTTTACGCTCGGAGGAAGAACTTTTACAAAACGGCTTGCTCAAACTCTCAACGTTTCATTTCAAGAAGCGGAAGATATTAAAATAGCGTATTCGACTCATCAGCTCGAAAAACAGTCTCATAAAATCGTGCAAGAAGCCATGCAAAGCGACTGCGAAGTATGGCTTTCAGGTGTCGCGCTGACGCTCAGTGAATTTTATAATATTGATATGCTTCCTTCGAAAATTCTTCTCTGCGGAGGCGGCTCACATCTTCCTGAAATCAAGTTGGCGCTTGAGACGCGTGAGTGGAGTAAGTCGCTTTCATTCGCGCGCAAACCGCAAATTGATTTTCTTGATCCCAAAAGTGTCAGCAATATCAAAGATGAAACGAAGCAGATAAAAAACCAGCAAGATGTCACTCCCATGGCTCTGGCAAATCTTTCACTCGAACTTTCAGGAGAAGAACGTATTCTTTCAAAAATACTGCGAAAAGTCGTTCGTCTCATGCAAGTCTAACTAAAACTATTTTTCTCTGTCCATTCAATTATGCTCTCTAAAAAAAACGCAGACAATTCGGAAAAATCCCAGCAAAACGCGAATGACCCGAGTGAACACAACGAATCGAGTCAGAAAGCGGTAGTGGCGCAAGTGCCCATGAAAAAAATCCTCTACATCGACATCGATGACGAAATTACCCAAGTCTATGACCGGATGAAAAATTTGAAAATCCGCGATATTTATATTGTGGTGCCGGCTCGCGCCGTTTTATTTCAAAGCGTGGTTAATTTGAAAATTCTCAAACGCAAAGCGATTGATCTTGATAAAAATATTTCAATTATCACGAATGACCGCATTGGCATTCATCTCGCGAATCAAGCTGGAATCACGGTTTATGACAGGATTGAAGAACCCAAAGAGAAAACAAAAGTTGATAAAATTCTTCATTCGGAACTTCGCATGAGTCCGCTTCAGGCTTTCAGTAATCCAAGGTCCCAGGAAAATCCCACTCGCTTGCCGAAGAAAAAAATTTCGATTTTCGAACTTGTCCGCCGCGCAAAATCAGATGACTCAACGATTGTCACGAAGCTCCAGCGCCGTTGGGAAAAACGCAAACAAGGTTCACCACTGATTCTTTTCCCTGCCAATAAACGCGCCATGACCGGACTCATTCTCTTGAGCGCTGTTTTGCTTCTCGCGATCAGTTATATTACTTTGCCTGGCGCGACGATTTATCTTACGCCAAAAATGAATGTTCTTGAAATGAGCGTCAATATAACTTTCGCGGATGCCGTCAAAAATAGTATTGAGCTTTCGAGTCATCCTCCTCACAGTCTGGCTTCGTATCCGGTTTCCATGACTATTAAAAAAACTCTTGTCTACAATGCTTCCGGCCAGATTTTTCAAGGAACGAATGCTTCGGGCAAGATTACCATTATCAACGAATCGAATCACGATTGGGCGCTTAAGCCGAGAACTCGATTTCAAACCGCGGAAGGTCTTGTTTTCCGCACATCAACATTTCTATCAGTTCCTCCCGCAACTCCCGAGGGATTTGGCACTGTTGAAGCATCTGTCACGGCTGATGAAATCGACGCGAACGGAAAGGCTATCGGTGAACGCGGCAATATTCAACCCACGAGTTTTTTCCTTCCAGGCCTCAGTGAAACGAGCCGTAACCAGCTTTATGGCAAGAGCAATCAATTGTTTGCCGGCGGCACCACTCTTGTGATTCATAAAATTATCAAAGAAGATATCGACGCGGCGAAAGAAAAAGCGAAAAAGGAAATCATTGATTCATCCGCTCAGGAGCTGAAGAACTATGTCCTCTCCATGAATAAGCAAAATGGCACTTCTCTTAATTTACTTGCTGATGATGTTATAGGGAATGTCGCGATTAAACAATCCGAACCTCGTGTTTTTATCGCGAATGATCTGGTTGAAAAACAGTTGGAAACCTTTGAAGTCAGTTCAGAGCTTGATGTTTCAGGTGTCGCCTTTAATCAAAATGAACTTCAAAATATACTTAAAGCCGAACTGAAACTGAGAAAAAGTCCGGAGAAACGGCTTGTCACCATTGATGAAAATTCCGTGTATTATCGCGTTTTTGAAACAAATGAAGATACTCAAAAAATTAAAGTAACCGCAACCATTAAAGGAAAGGAAGAATATGAAATTAATCCCGATGCCGTGAACGGGGCTCGACTCATTCAAAAAATCACCGAGCATATTTTGGGAAAAAACGTGGAAGAAGCGAAAACTTTTATTCAAAATTTACCGGAAATTAATAAGGTTGAAATCAAAACCTGGCCGGTCTGGGCTCCAAGCATCCCCAAAGTTGCCAATAATATCGAAGTGAAAGTAGTAAAGGAGGGTGAATCTATTGAATAACTCAGATGCATTGACAGTGTATACTATAAAAATCGGATCATACGCACATTACTTTGAATAAGTCAGAATCTCGGCACGCGGAAGCTCGTCCGGATCATACGTTTTTTCCTTTGAAAAAAAATACATATCGCTGGAAGGAGGGAGCTCGTCGCTCGGATACTCGGGTGCCTTTCAAAGGCGTTTCATTGTGATTTTTTAGTTCGTGCTGTATAATTTTTAAGAAAACTTTTTGAATTATTTCTCTATGAGTGAACATATATCCATTACAAAACGATCGGAAAATTATCCTCAATGGTATCTCGATATTATAGAAGCAGCCGATCTTGCTGAACATTCGGTCGTGAAAGGCTGCATGGTCATTAAACCCTACGGCTACAGCATTTGGGAAAATATTCAAAAAATACTTGATCGAAAGTTTAAGGAAACAGGCCATGTGAACGCGTATTTTCCACTCTTTATTCCAAAGTCTTTTTTGAGTCGCGAAGCTGAGCATATTCAAGGATTTGCCAAAGAATGCGCTGTCGTGACCCATCATCGCCTTATAAATGACCCCGAGGGCAAAGGCGTGATCGTCGATCCCGACGCGAAACTTGAAGAGGAACTTATCGTGCGTCCCACTTCGGAAACCATCATCCACGCGACTTACGCCAAGTGGATTCAGTCATGGAGAGATCTTCCAATTCTCATAAATCAATGGGCGAATGTTGTGCGATGGGAACTGCGAACCAGACTTTTTTTGCGGACTGTCGAGTTTTTGTGGCAGGAGGGCCACACGGCTCATGCCACGGAAAAGGAAGCTGAAGCAGAAACTTTGAAAATGTATGAAGTGTATAAAAATTTTGCTCAAGATTATTTTGCTTTGCCGATTGTCGGCGGACTGAAAACCGAAGCGGAAAAATTCGCAGGCGCGCTTCGAACCTATACCATTGAAGCAATGATGCAGGACAAAAAGGCGCTCCAGACAGGAACTTCGCATAATCTCGGCCAAAATTTCGCACAAGCGTTTGACATTCAATTTACGGATCGAGATGGCGTTCGAAAATATGTATGGCAGACGAGCTGGGGCGTGAGTACTCGGCTTATTGGGGCTCTTATTATGGCTCACGGTGATGACCGAGGCTTGATTCTTCCTCCTAAAATCGCCCCTATAAAAATTGTTATCATTCCGATTTGGAAAACGGATGAGGAAAAAATGGCAGTTATTTCTTACGTCTACGAACTCAAAAAGATGGTTGCATCGCTTTTTTCTGATATGAGTTTTGAAACTTCGAATTCGAGTATTCACATCGATGAACGGGATCACCTGACTCCTGGAAGCAAATTTCACGAATGGGAAAAAAAGGGCGTTCCTGTGCGAATTGAAGTTGGCCCAAAAGATATCGAAAAAGATCAAGTGGTATTGGTTCGTCGCGACACATCGGAAAAATCTTTCGTACCGCGCGGATCGGCAGAAAAAGAAATTGAGCGAATTTTGAGCGAAATACAGGAGAAACTTTTTAAACGCGCTTTAGATTTTCAACGAAATAATTCGCATGAAGTCAATAATTATAAGGAATTTAAAGAAATTTTGGAAAAGATGGCGGTTTCATCTATGCTCATTGGTGCGGCTCGAATAAATGTGAAAAGAAAATCAGCGAAGAAACTCTGGCTACCATTCGTTGTATTCCGTTTGACCAGAAAAAGGAAAAAGGCAGTTGTATTTTCTGTGGCGGCGCGTCCAAAAACCGCGTCCTCTTCGCCAAAGCCTATTAGGCAGTGTTCATTATACGCATACTGAGTAAGAAGGCTTAAAAATCTCTGTAGGCAATTTTTCTGTGTCTTATGTGAACAATAACAATTTTATGGTCATTTTTGAGAACTTGAAATATCACTCTATAGTCTCCTACTCTCATTCGATAAAAGGTTTTCAGTGTTTGTATTTTTTTTACACCTCCTGTTTCCGGAAATTTTTTAAGCTCGTCTATTTTTTTAAATATGTTTTCGTGAAAAACGGCATCAATTTTTCGTAAATCCTTTTCAACTGAAATTTTGAACTCTATTCCCATCATATTGTATCATTTCATTTTTTTCATGAGTTCACTGCATATTATTGTTTTTTCTTTTTTTCTTTCGGCAATGATTCGTAAATCATGCAAGTCCTCATGCAATTCATCGAATTGACCAATAGAGAGGACAACTGCTAACTTTTTTCCTTTTTCATCTGTTACAAATTGTTGTTTTAGCATTTTTATGGTAAGGTAATCTTTTTTTTATTTTAAATTCATAATTTTTTTTTGTATATTTAAATCTATTGACATATTTTTATATTTATGTTATAAGAAATTCCTATATCAATGATTTTTGAATTTATTACCCAATTTTCTATTTTTAATCAAGGAAACCCTGATAAATATGCTTACTACTGCAAATTGCAAAATTTGGCTGCAAACGCTTCAGACCTCCTCGCCGTATCTTCTTCTGATACGCCTTCGTCGGTCGCTCAGCGTTTTCGCTCAAATTTTGCAATTTTCGTAATGAAAAATCATATGAAAGCATATTTTAAAAAATATATTGGGACAGTCCTTATAGTTGCCTTTCTAGGGACAACTGGGACATCATATCTGTTTGACCAAACAGTCATGGCGGATTCTCAGGTGGGACCGACGGCTGTTTTGCAGGTTTCTCCAACGGGAGGTTCGATACAAACAACCTTTACATTCGACGCGTCACTTTCAACCAATGCACGCGGTTCCAGGGGGAATCTCGATTACAGAATAAATTTTGAATACTCATCTTCCTCCTTTACCACATGGAACAGCGTAAGCCAATTCGACTACACCTATACCCAATCCGGCAATAAAAAGGTCATTCTCGACGTTCGGGACAGGGAAACAGGTTTAACCGACCGTGCTATTCTCAGTCTCAATGTCGGCGAAAAACTGTCATGGAATGCTGAAATTGCCGTTTCACCCCTCAAAGGCGATAGCAATACCTCATTTCGATTTCAAATGCAGATGACGAGTGATCTTGCGACTCCTGTCACGGACTATGAAGTTCGTTGGGATTTTGACGGAGATAACGCTTGGGATACGCGTTTTTCAAATCAACATACCGCGTATCATCTCTTTTCAAAAACCGGCTACTTTACGCCGAAAGCCGAAGCGCGCGATCCGAGTGGGAATACCGTCCTTGTTTTCGGACTCGGTGAAGATAATACAGAATTGGGCGAAAAGCGTGAAGATATGATTCTCGTGGCTCGATCAGGCGCGCCGGATGCCAATATAAGCGTCTATCCTGGTGTCGGAATTGCCAATTCCACCATATTTTACCTTGATGGTTCTGATTCTGTCGACCTTGAAGACCTTTTCAAAATTCAGTATCGTTTTGATTTTCAAAATGATGGCATTTTCGATACGGATTTTTCATCAAATGCCAAAGCTTCGTATATTTACCCGCTTCCAGGTACGCAAACTGCGGTTGTGCAGGTAAAAGACAAAGATGGGCACATGGATGAGGCTTACATTATGGTGGAAGTGCGTGAGCATGACACACCGCCGCAAGCGGATTTTACCATTCGAGGCGATGGAAAACTCGCGGAACAGCCTTATTCGAAAAATGGAACAGCGATTGGAACCACTTCCACTGTTTTTTCTTTCAGCGCCCAGAGTGTCCGTGACAATGAAGATTCCTCTACGAATTTACAAGTACGATTCGATTTCGACGGCGATACAATTTTTGATACCGCATTTTCCACCAATAAACGAGCCGAATACCGTTATTTAAAAATCGGTAATTTTACCGCTATGATGCAGGTACTCGACAGCGCCGGCAGTATCACTTCGGTGTCAAAAGAAGTTACCATTGTTGCCAATACTGATCCTGAAGCGAAACTTATCATTACGCCGTTAGCAGGCACGCCCGCAACGGTTTTTACCTTTGATCCGAGAAATTCGCGAGACGCCCAGTATCGAAATTCCTCGCTTCGTGTACGCTATGACTTCAATTCCGACGGTATTTACGATACGAAATTTGAAAGCATCAAAAGCAGAAGGGAGACATTTAAAAATCCTGGCAAAAAATCGATTACGCTCCAAGTAATGGATCCCGAGGGAAAAATCGCTACCGCCACGCAGCAAGTTGAAATTTATTCCAACCAGACTCCGGTAGCTCAATTTGATATTTCACCTCGAGAAGGGACTTTTTCCACGAACTTTGTTTTTGACGCTTCAAAATCTCTTGATCCTGAGCCGAGTTCGGGTAAGCTTCAATATCGTTTTGATTTCGATTACACAGGTCCTAATGACATTGAATACGATTCCAATTTCAGCAGTAATCCCATCCGAAAAATTCAGTATAATCAAGTCAATAAAATCGGAAAAATTCAAGTTCGAGTTGAAGTGAAAGATGCTGATGGAAAAACCACTACCGCCATTTCAGAAATTTCGCTGCATTGGTCTTCTCAATACATTGAATACTTTAGACGCAAAGGCGTGCTTCGAGGATATGAAAAGGGAGAGATGAAACCCGATCAGCCTATTACTCGAGCTGAATTTACCAAAGTCATTTTAGAAACTCTGGATATTCCTTTAAATGGCGTAAAGTTTGAACAGAGATTTACCGATGTACGAAAAACGGATTGGTTTTCAAAATATGTTTTAAAAGCCGAATCGCTCGGCATTATTCAAGGCTACGACAATCAAACTTTTCGTCCGAATGAGCCGGTAACGCGAGCCGAAGCGCTGGCTATTATTTTTCGAGCTTTTGAAATTCCGTCACAATCATCGAAAAAAGTATTTCCCGATGTCGCGATGGGACAGTGGTTTACGAGTTATGTATCCAGCGCCTATGAATCAGGTCTTATTAAAGGATACACTGATGGTTCCTTTCGACCTCATGGACTTATCACTCGCGGAGAGGCTTCCAAAATCAGCTATCTCGCCAGTCAAAAATACGATTTTTAGAGACTCCTTAGAAAAAAAGTACATATCGCTGGCAGGCGGGAGCTCGTCGCAGATCATGCAATTTTTGGTTTTTTTCTTGCGAATGAAAAAATAATATGGTAAAATTTTATGAAAGATTCTTTTTTTATGTTGTCAAAAATAAAGATGAAATTTTTCTCTTGGAGAGCATTTTCAATCGCAAAAGCATTTTCAATATCGCTTTCCGTTTTGCTTGTCGTCTTTTTTTATAATCTTTCGTATCAGACGATATATCAAATTTTTGCGCAGATACAGGCTTCCGCCTCTCAACCGATTCCATCAACGAATCCGGCAAGCGGTGAATCCTATATTGGCGAAGACGGCGCAACCTGGACATATCTTAATGGAGCTTATCAGATGGCTGATGATCCTTCTACTGTTTGCAGCGACCTCGATAGCGATGGCTATTGGACGAATACCTGTTTTGCCACCAATGGCGATTGCAATGATTCTGACGCTTTCGTTCATCCAAAAGCTACTGAAATTTGCGGCGATACTATTGATAATAACTGTGATGGCCAAAAAGAAGAATGGTGCCCCGCAACCACTTCTTCCTGCAGCGCCAGTGATAATTTTCTTTCGTGTTTTTCAAATACATTTTCCTTTGATACGTCATTTCTTTCTTCAACGCTTGATTCATTAAAAAATTCTCTTAATTCACTTTTTGGCAAAGGACAGCCTGATACCAATCCTCAAGCATCAACGAGCATATCTTCTGATTTTTCGCGTCTTACTATTTCCACGAAAGCAGCGCTCAATCCATTGTCCGAAAGTGGAGCGATGGCTTTGAAAACGAATTCTCAAGTTGGATCAATTATCCTTAATAATCCAACAAGTAATCTCAGCAGCGCAGGTCTTGCTCTCCAAAACAATGGCAATGTGGGTCTCTATGGTGAAGGAAAATCTACAGGTATTTTAGTTGAATCATATTCAGATATACAACCTAGTGTCGGTGTCTTTTCTACAGGCGATATCGGAACATTTGCCATTTCACAAACGAATATGGGCGGATATGCTTCCGGTACGAAGATTGGTATTTTCTCCGAGGGAAAAAATGTTGGAATCTATGCGAATGGAACTGATAAC
The DNA here is from genome assembly GCA_016188705.1 of Candidatus Peregrinibacteria bacterium. Lineage (GTDB taxonomy): Bacteria > Patescibacteriota > Gracilibacteria > UBA1369 > JACRIC01 > JACPHH01. The sequence continues at coordinate 157,844 of JACPHH010000009.1, forward strand.
GGAATAACAGCGAATGCTCTTGGCGTAACTCCCAAATATGGCGATGTTATTGGAGCAGTGAATGGATCAGATGGATTGATTGCATGGGCTCTACTTGATGGCAAAGGATTCGACGGCAAAGGATATAGTTTGTTTACTCCTTTTTCTGCATTGACCGAAACCACCTCTGTAACAGGAAACACTTTTACCGACTCATTGACGACTTTGAATCTTATTGGCAATGAATCACAGCTTCCAAGTGATTTTATGCTCAATATGATTGCAGGTTCCTTAACTGTACAAGATTCTCTCGCTCTCACTGGAAATCTTGATATAACAGGAGGTCTCAATGTGGGCGGAAATATTGTATTAAAAGATGGATCGATTCTTACTCAGAGTGATATTCAGGCAGGTCCAGATGAACTAGGAAAAGTCACTCACCTGAGTTCTGGTAAAATATCGGTCGAACTCGGTATTCATAGCATTGCCTTTGATAATAATGTCGAGGTTACAAACGACACTCTTGTTAAAGGCAAAGTTACGGCTGATGGAGGAATAGGCGCATTTTATAGTGTTTTTAATGAAAATGGACTCGGCAATCCGTATGCCTCATGCGATTCGGGTGATTTTCTTGTTTCCTGCAGCGCATTTCTCTCGGATTCAAAACAATATGTCGGGGCTCGGCCTTCAAAGCGCGGAGCACAATCATGCGAGGCATTTTCACAAAATTCCAATAAAACCGTGAGAGTCTATGCGTACTGTTTTGATCCTCAGGGCGGTCATGGTCCATTTGAAATTCCATGATACTATCTCAATTATGAAATATTTTCTCCACAAATATCCGATCTTTCTCATCAGTATAGTCCTTGTTTTGATTACAGGGATAACACAGCATGTTTTCGCGCTGGACTCGAATATTATCAACGAAATAGAAGCTCTGCTCCAAGGTTTATCCCAAAACCAATCGCAGCCTTCAGACGCGGCTCCTTCTCAAGCCGGAGTAATTCCGAGTTTCGGACGAATTGCCGTCGGTCCGTCTTCATCTGAAGCTATTTTACTTGGCGATAATGAAGTTTCAGGCATCACAACCGGTGAAAATATCGGACTTGGAATCCAAACCAATGGAGCTCTCGGACTCGCAGCCATTTCGCATCGACTTTCAGCCCCTTCTTCAAATATTTACGATGCCGGCATTATTGTAAAAAATACAGGCAGCATAGGAATTTTTGCCTTTTCTCAGAATACTTCATCCAGTGGAAAAGGTTTGTACATCAATGGCTCAAAAGATATCGGACTCTTTACATCTGGCGAAACAATAGGGCTTTCAATTTCAGGATTCAATACAGGACTAGAAGCACGCAGTGGATTTGGAGGCGCTTTTGGTTCTTCACAAACAAACGGTGTTGGAGTTTATGGTAGTGGAACAAACTTAGGCGTTACCGCGAGCGACGGTTCCTCGGTAGGAGCTAAGGATGGGATTGGTATATTTTCTTCACAAAATGCTTTTATCGCCGAAAAAGCCACACAATTTCAAATTCATTCCGATGCTTCCTTCCTTCAAAATGTTGATGGTCAAAATCTGGATGTCATTGAGGTCGCGCAATTTGAATCACTGGATGCTATTCAAGCAAAAAGCGTTCAAGATGAATTATTGGTTGCAGGTATTCTAACTCTTGACGGAAATACTTTAAATATAGCCGACGGTCTCACTGCTTCTTCTGTCAAAATCGGTGGAAATTTTTCTTTTGAAGGCAATAACAGTTCTAATATCATTCGCTCGACATCGGATACCCTTGGAATCAACGATGATGTTATTATTTATGGAAATTTGAATGTAAATACTCGACTAAATGCTTACGAAATGGGCAATATTACCATTCATGAATATAATGCAGCCGCTGAACAAGTAACTGTTTCCTGTGACAGTCCACAGACGCTTATGAACTGCGGAGCTTCCATTGAAGGTACGAGCGATGCTGTTCAAAGCGTTTATCCTTCAAGCTCCGCATGCGTAGCTCGGCAGCCAAATGACGGTTATTTTTCAAAGCTCCACGTATATGCCTATTGCTTTGAACCGCAAGGCATTGGTTCCGATAATTGTACGGATCCCGATAATGATGGTGTCTGCGATAATGATAATTGTCCAAATACAGCGAATACGAACCAGTCCGATATCGATGGTGACGGGGTTGGCGATGCCTGCGATAATTGCGTCAACGATTCGAATGCCGACCAAGCTGACAGTAACGGCAATGGTATCGGTAATGTTTGTGAAAAAACTTCTACGACCTATGATCCTTGTTCTGCTGATCCTTCGCTTTGCGCCCAGGTCAATATCCCATTTGATACAAATAGTTCAAAAATCTGGGATTGGAAATGGAAGCCTACCTGTGAGCCGGATTGCACCAGTCAAACCGCCACAGTGAGCGCTACGGATTGCTACCCGACTGGAGGTTTCTGTGCGGAAAATATTCCAACAACACAAAGTTTGAATGCCGATATTCTCACAGACTCCTCTTCTCTTGTTCAAGGATGGAACGCAGAAGATCCGCGTAATGGCAATGTTCTTGGTGATCTTTCTGTTTCAGCCCTTGCCTTCATGATTCAAATGAATAGAATCAGTGAACAGGATGTTGCCGCCATTACTGACGCTAACCAAGACTTGGCGGAAGCAGCTCTTAATCTCCTCAGCCAGTATAATTTTCGAGATGGATCTTGGAAAACTGGAGGCTGGAATGGACTTGATGGCTTTACAGATTCTCTCAACTCCGCGCTTCAATCTCTTGGTCAGGATGCTCTCAATCTTAATGATATCCGTGCTGGTAATTATGGAATATAATTTTTTTTCTTAATCAATGAAACGTCTTCGCACTTACATATTTGGCTCCTTCCTTTCCGGACTTATTGTTCTCTTGATGCTCCATATTACATCAGCCGCTCAAATTGACGCTATCCCCAGCTCTCTGAAAACCGCAATTCCTGTCTCTTCTCCGTTACCTTCAGAGCCATCTACGGGATTTCTTACCTCTCTTCAGTCAAGCTTTAACACTTTTATGAATTTTTCGGAAAATGCGGTTGGAACTCCTGATGAAAATGGACCGATTCAGGGTTTAGTGACACCGAATTTTTCCGGAATAACTACAGGAGGCGGCGCAGAAAATCTCGGAACCGAAATCACTCCGGAAGGCTCACTCGTCGTACGATCAGAGACATCTCCTGTTTCATTTTCTATCAATTCCACGAACACAGATGGTGTTGGTCTTATGGCTACATCTCTCAATTCTAATGGTATTGGAGTTTTCGCCACGGGATCAACGATTGGTATTCTGACAGAAGGCAAAAATGTTGGTACTTACGCAAAAGGATCGCAATATGGAATTTATGTGAATTCTGGTGAAATTGGCATTCAGGCTATTTCAGAAAATGGAATAGGAACTTCTATCTCGGGATCAAATGGTCTTGAAGCTCAGGGAAATGATTTTGGGGTACTTGGATATGGTACCGCAGCCGGCATCCTTGGGTTGCATCAATCTGACAATACATGGGGAGCGCTTGGCTATAATTATGATAACATTCTTTATGGCTTCTATACTCCTTATGAAACGAAAATCGGAGGAACTCTTACTTCTAACGGTGAAATTGCCGTGGCAGGAAAGGCAAATATTTCAGGAGTCCTTTCCATTTTGAAAAAAGCCGTGATTGATACGGTTATTACGCCGATTTGGAAAAATACTTCGCCTTCTGAAGATACTGTCACATGGAATGCGCCATCAGTACAAGTGACGAATGATGTTCTTGACGGCACATCTGATGCCACGAATGTTAACGTCAATACCAATGGCGTCACGAATCAGATATCCGTCGGTTCCGGAGGTTTTGAAATTGGAAATGGAGCTATTCAAGGCGGCAATCAAACTTTTTCTCTTCCTAATAAACTCGAAGTACGTGATGGAAATAATCTTTATTCTCAAGGAACGATTACCGCTGATACGGAAATTGGAAGATTTTATTTTGAAGAATCAACGTATGAAGGAAGTTCTTCTGTTGCTTCCTGTGACACATCCAGACAGCCCTACGTTCTTCTTGTTGGATGCAGTGGCCAGGTTACCAGCGGTGAAGGAACTATTCAATCCGCGGTTCCCTACACAATTATGGGCTACCAGAGCTGCAGAGTGTCGACTTCTGATTCTTCTACCAAGGCTCGAGCCTATGCGTACTGTTTCAATCCCGAAGGAAGCGGAAATAATAGTACGAATACGACAATTACTGATTCCGATAATGATGGTTTTCCTAATTTTCAAGATAATTGTCCCACGGTTTCTAACGCAGATCAAAAAGATGATGATAAGGATAATATAGGCAATGCATGCGAAACATCTTGTCCTGACAAGGATAAAGATGGTCAATGCGACAGCGATGATAACTGTCCTGATGTGTATAATCCTGATCAAACCGACAGCGATAGAGATGGCATTGGCGATGCGTGCGATACGACATGCACAGATGCCGATCAAGATGGTTATTACTCAACCGCATCCTGCGGCACTGAAGTAGACTGCGCAGATTGGGATCGTTCCATACACCCAAATGCCGTAGAAGTCTGCGATGGCGCGGATAATGATTGTGACGGACTCCGTGATGAAGGGTGGTCACAGAAATGTTAGGGAGCATCTGCTTTTGCTTCCTGAACGATTTCTAAACAGCGAACTCTGGCTGGCTCGCTTATCACCTGCTGACATAGTTCCGAATTCAGAGTCATTTTTGCTTTCACCATCATTGCAGAATCCGAGCAGGAGCGTTGTAAAATTTCATTCTGAATACCATCGCACTTTTCAGGTTTTCCGTTTTGCGTTGCTTCGGTAAGGGCTTGCTTGTCATTTTCAAATATTTGACTTTGCGTAAGTTCTTCAAGAGTTTTGTCTCCTGTCAAATTGTTTTCTTCGGGTGTTCCATTTTTCGCTATAAAAAAGCCTGAAAGTCTCCAAATGATGCCTGCCAAGGCAAGAATTACTCCAACAATCAGCACGATTTTCCAAATTTTGCTTTCATTTTTTTCTTGAAAAGTTTTGTTCTCAGGTGACATAAATAAGTTATCGTTAAAAAAATAGAGGATATAGTTATCTTACTCTTTTTACTTTATTTCTGGCAAATTAAAGAGTTTTAAGCGTACTCATGCTGATTTCGGATCATACTCATATCACTTTACATAAAGAAAGCTCTGAAAAATACCTTTTCGTTTTCGAAATTGCGTTTTTCAGAACTTACTAAAGAGAAAAGCTTATGATTCCAGATTATAAACCCAGACTTTTTCGAATTTCATCTGCTTTTGCTTGATCTTGCGCCTTCTTTTGGTTTTGCTGTTCACGATTTTCGAGATCGTTCCAGTCGCTTATATGCTGTTCTTCAAGTTTTTTTAATTGAGCGGCGTGTTTTGGAGAAAGTTCGATAAATTTTTCCTTTTCTTCCTCTAAAATACGAATAAGTTCATCCACCTGTTCCTGACGCAATTTCGGAACGGACTGAACAATTTTATACTTTTCATCCTTTGTAAGCGATATTGACCCCGCAAGGAGCCGCAAAAAATACTGCTCATTAAATTTGAGTTGATGCTGCGGTATTTTAATATTCGTCTTGAAATTTTTATTGGCATCACCGAATTTATATCCAATAAGCGCGGGGTCTTGAGGCGGTTCCTGACCTCCGTAGCCACCAAATCCTCCGCCCATCCCCTGAGCGCCCATTCCTTGTGGAGGAGGCGGAAATCCACCCATTGGCATTCCTCCTGCTCCTGACGCAGGCATTCCACCCATTGACTGCGGATAGGCTCCAAATCCCTGATTCATTCCAGGATTTGTTTGTCTCATATTCATTCCAGACGAGCCTTGAGGTGATGGCATTGGTTGTTGATTCCCCTGCGTTCCAGCATAAGATACTCCTGGATACATAGAATTTGGCGCAGGCGTTGAGGGAATTGAATATGTTGGAGAAGGTGGTATCGAAGGAGCTGTCGGAATTGATGGCGTTGTTGGCGTTGTTGAAGACGCTATTGAAGTTGGTTTTTCCCCTTGCGAAAAAACTGGCATATTTGCATTTGATGGAAATGGTGATTGGGAAAGATTTTGTTGAGGTAGTTGACTCCCATCTTGTTGATACGATTGTGATTGGTCTTGTTGAGGTGGATTCAACGGATTTTGTTGGAGCGGGTGTGATTGATTTTGCTGAGAAGATTGAATTCCTCCTTGTTGAGGCGGTTGAGTTCCAGCCTGTTGAGACCCACTTTGCTGAGTTCCATTTTGCTGATTCGCGTTTTGCGGATCAAAAGTTTGATCGTTCATGGATGTAAATTGAATATAGCGCGTTAATTTTATGTAAAATTCTCCTTCAAGGCAATGTCATTTTCTGTAACTGTTCACTGCTGTTGCTTTTTATTCAGATAAAAGAGGGCGTGGACTGCATTTTCGCTACGCTTCGCTATGCGCTTAAATGGTGGGCCCGTGCAGACTTGAACTGCAGACCTCTACGATGTCAACGTAGCGCTCTAACCAACTGAGCTACGAGCCCAAGACATGAGTAATATATCAACTCACCCTCAAGACTTCAAGTAACTGATTATTTCCAGTTTATTTTTCTTTTAGAAAAATTTTAACATTTTTTCTTACAATATGAACAAAACTCATTCAAGGAGTCTCTGAAAAATGTGATTACTACCGCAATTTGCAAAATTGGCTGCAAATTTCGTGACGAAACCACGTTTTTCAGAGATTCCTCAGCTGCAAATATATTTTGGGTCATACGCTTTTTCCTTTGAAAAAAGTACATATCGCTGGGAGGCGGGGGCTCGTCGCTCGGATACTCGGCCGGATCAAAAAGGACGAAAATTCGCGTATGATCCATATATTTTCTGCCACAATTTTGCGCATTTATAATGACACTCTCACCAAAAATCATTCCGTATTTTCTTTCTTTTCTGCGATTGCGGTTGATCGCTCTTCGATCATCCTTGCTCTCACTTCGATGGTATTTTATCACTCTGAGATCATGGTTATTCTTTTTGAGATCATGGTTACTCTCTCTTCAATCGTGGTTACTCGATCTTCTTTATCCAAAATCATGTATCTCCTGTCAAAAGGATGGTGAAATTCTTTGCGCATCGTGTTTTCGAAAAATTCAAAAAATGAATGTTCAGGAATGTCCCGTGTGCCGTAGGCGCAGTCGCGGCGGGCTTGTTTGTCATCCTTTTTGCAAAAAATTTACTTCTCTCGACGCGCTCATTGTATCGAGTTTGTATCAAAAAAATGGCATCCTTTCAAAAGCGCTTCATCTTTTCAAATATCGTTTTTCCGAAGAACTCGGACCAATTTTAAGCTCACTTCTTATAGACGCGTTTCGGGCGAATTTTTCTTTTTCATCGACTCAATTTCACTGGATAATTGTACCTATCCCTCTTCATTCCCATCGGCTGCGATGGCGCGGCTTTAACCAATCCGCCATATTGGCAAAACACGTAAGTTCATCCCTCCTTCTGCCTTTTTTTCCTCTGTTGAAAAGGATTCGCGATGGTCCTTCTCACGCGCTTCTTTCACGAAAAGAGCGCATGATTGCTTTCGATTCGGTTTTCGAAATTGATCAATCAGTCCTTCATAACGCAGATGCTTCAACATTATCGATGCCTTCAGCGCCTCAATGTAAGCATTATTCTGTACTTTCAAAATATGTCATACTCGTCGATGACGTTGCCACCACGCTTTCCACATTGAACGCAGCTTCTCATGCCTTAAAATCCGCCGGAGTGGAAAAAGTATGCGGTCTTGTGCTCGGAAGGGGGTCATTTCATTCAAAAAAACCCTGAAAAATATGCTTACTACCCCGCATTGCAGTCAAAAGGGTGTTTTTTAGGGTCATACGCAAATTTCTTTGAAAAAAAATACATATCGCTGGAAGGCGGGGGCTCGTCGCTCGGATACTCGGCTGGATCAAAAAGGACGAAAATTCGCTAAAAATGCTATCGGCTACGCATTTTTTAACGCTCATTTTCGCCTCTTTTTGAAAACCAGCCTGCGTAACTCGCTCCGAACATGATACAAGGTTTGCTATAGAGTAAAGGAGTCTGAAAAAAAATATCTTTATGATTTTGATTTGAAAGTCGCTCTTGTACATGACTATCTCACAAAACTTGGCGGAGCAGAGCGCGTGCTCAAAATATTCAGTGATCTCTATCCCGAGGCTCCTATTTTCACTTTGCTCTATGATAAAAAAAAATGCGGCCAGATGTTCGATGAGAAACGTATTCGTCCATCGATTTTGCAGTCGCTTCCTTCTTTTTTGAGAAAACGCCCCAAATATCTTCTTCCTCTCATTCCTCGAGTCATTGAGATGTTCGATTTTACTGGTTATGATCTCGTGCTGAGTTCGAGCAATTCTTTCTCTCATGGTATTTTGATGCCTCTTGGCACGAAGCACGTTTGCTACTGTCATTCTCCAATGCGTTTCGCATGGGACTGGAGTCATGAATATATCGAAGAACAGGGAGTGGGTTCTTTGCGACGTTTGAGTATCGCATGGATGATGAAACATGTTCGCATGTGGGAACAAATTGTCGCGGATCGAGCTGATTTTTATATTGCCAATTCTAAAACCGTTCAAAAAAGAATTCAAAAATATTATCGAATGCCTTCTCAAATTATCTATCCAGGAGTCGATGTCGCGCGATTTCGACCGCAAAAACATCATGAAAACTTTTTTCTTCTCATATCAACCCTGACTCCTTATAAAAAAATCGATCTTGCGATTCGTCTTTTTAATAAAACGGGCAAACACCTTATTATCGTCGGCGAAGGAAATCAACGAAGCGCTCTTGAACGGATGGCTGGAAAAAATATTGAATTCACAGGATTCAAACCAGATCATGTGGTAACCGAATATTTAGAAAATTGTCGCGCGCTTATTTTCCCAGGGGAAGAAGACTTCGGCATTGTTCCCGTAGAAGCGATGGCTTGCGGTAAACCGATTTTGGCGCTTGGAAGAGGAGGAGTTACTGAAACGGTTCTTCCTGGCATCACCGGAGAATTTTTCCATGAATCAACCATAGATTCGATGGAAGATGGTCTGGCGCGGCTGCTTTTGCATGAAAAAAATTATGATGCCGATAGTATTTCAAAACACGCGCAACGGTTTTCCATCCCGCGTTTTGAAAAAGAAATACAAGCATCCATTGAAACATTTTGTGCTTCATATTCAAGTCACACTGCATTTGCAATCAAAGGGAACCTCTGATTTGGATCATACATTTTTTTCTTTGAAAAAATTGTTAAAAAAAATATCTATTTTTTTGGGACTTCTGCTATAATTGAACACGCTATGTCTGATGATATCTCTCTTTATCGTAAATATCGGCCGCAAAATTTTTCGCACCTTGTCGGGCAGGATCACATTCGACAAACGCTTCTCAATGCCCTGCGGAAAAAACAGGTAGCTCATGCCTATCTTTTTTGCGGACCGAGAGGAACGGGAAAAACAACCGCCGCGCGCCTTGTCTCTAAGGGTTTAAACTGCCTTCACCTCGAAAAAAACGCGGAACCGTGCAACAGCTGTGATATTTGCCGAGATATTACTGAAGGAAGACTCATTGATATTATTGAAATTGACGCCGCGTCGAATCGCGGCATTGATGAAATACGCGATTTACGCGAAAAAATCCAATTTGCCCCGACTCGCGCCGCGAAAAAAGTGTACATCATCGACGAAGTTCATATGCTCACAAAAGAAGCTTTTAACGCGCTTCTTAAAACATTGGAAGAACCGCCGGCTCATGCTCATTTTATACTTGCCACAACGGAAGCCTATAAAATTCCAGAAACCATTATTTCGAGGTGCCAGCGTTTCGATTTTAAACGGATTCAAGGAAATGATATTGTAAAACGTCTTCAGTTTATCGCGGAACAGGAAAAAATATTTGCCGAAGAAGAAGCGCTTATTCTTATTGCCCAATATGCGGAAGGAGGGCTTCGCGACGCCATTGGTCTGTTTGAACAAATGGTCGTTTCCCAAAGCGTCACCATGGAATATATTCAAGAATACCTTGGCGTTGCCGGAAAAAAGTCCGTTGATAATTTTTTGCATTTTGTTTTTTCCGGAAATATTCTTGGCGCCCTTGAATTCCTTAATAAACTCTATGAGGATGGGGCCGATTTGTCACAATTCACGAAAACCTGCATGGAATCCCTCAGAATTCGTTTGCTTCAAGCGGTTTCTCAAAATGAAGAAGATGCGATATCACGAATCCTTGAATTGATCTCACTTTTTCAAGAAGCGCACTTATCGATTGGTGGCGCTTCGATCCCTCAGCTTCCTTTGGAAATGGCCCTCATTCAAAGCGCCTTCGGTGATCGATCCCACCGTTCTCTTCGATCATTTTCTCGCAGTGACTCAACGGCAACCCCTTCGCCTCTCACAACTTCCGGGCAAATTTTGCGACACAAAAGCTCGGACGGATTGCTTAACGCATCTGCTGGCAATGTATCAAAAATACCGATGGAATCAATGGATATTTCTCCTTCAAATATCGATTTTTCCAAATCAAATAATGGAGATACTTCCTCTGTCGCTGACTCATTTTCACATGATAATTCGCATATTGATGATTCACTCAATAATAATTCGCATATTGAATCCAGCAAAACTCCACCATCTGCTTTCCCGACTCTTTCCGACATTCGCAAGCTTTGGCCTAGAGTTCTCGATCATATCGTTACACCAGCTTTTCGTCGTTCTTTGGAACAGGGAGAAGTTCTTTCGATTTCCGACCATAGTATTTCTTTAGGTTTTTCCTCGGAATTTCATTTGGAAAAAGTTCAAAAAGCGCAGGCTCAAAGAGAACTCGAAAATTCCCTCTTTGAAGTTTTTGCAGCACGGATTTCAGTGAATTATAAAACGCTTTCTCTTGGAATCGATATTGAAAACGGTTTTCATCACCAGATGTCTTCCGAGCAGCTCGCTCAATCTTCGAAACAATCCGATGGCCAGTCTGCAGCTCAACGTTCGGCGCAATCTTCAACTCAATCCGAAGGTCAATTCGTAACTCAAAATTCAGTACCATCTTCATCTCAATCCGAAGCGCAATCTGATACGCCCGATCAGCTCGCGGAACGAGCGGCGAAACTTTTTGGCGGTGAACTTATTGAAGAAGATTAACATGAATCGAATTCAGACATTTCGCGACGCCTGTTCATTTCTTGAAAAACGTCTGGATTATGCTGAAAATAAAAATATTTTCAATCGAAAAAAACCACTGAAAAAAGTCGTTTTTTCGCGAAATTCGCGCATTTCAAATGAAAATGCTGAAAATATTTTTAATCTTGAATCTTTTCGACATTTTTTAAAAACGGTTCACATTGTTCCACACGCTCCCATTATCCTTATCGCTGGGTCAAAAGGAAAAGGCTCCGTTGCTCATATTTTAGAACGATTATTGGCGTCTGATGGACTTAAAACTGGTCTTTTCACGAGTCCGTTCCTCTATGATATTCGTGAAATGATCCGCGTTTCTCATAAACCAATTCATCGTTCGGATTTTACTCGATTGCTTTCTGATCTTCAGCCCGCTCTTGAAAAACATCCAAACATAACGCGTTTTGAAATTATCACGGCAATGGCGTTTCGTTTTTTTTCTGAACAAAACGTGGATGCCATGATACTTGAAGTTGGACTCGGTGGCCGTCTTGATGCTACAAATGTCTACGATCCGGCGCTCACGATTCTCACTTCGATGGAGGCTGAACACACTCGAATTTTGGGAAAAACCATTCAATCAATACTACTGGAAAAACTTGGAATTACCCGTGAAAATATCCCGCTTATAGTTGGCAAACAAAGTTCGCGGGTTTATCGATGCATCGATAAATATGTAAAAAAAAAGAAGATTCCACTCGTTCGAGTTTCAGATTTTCTCACCGCAGAAAATAGCACTGTCAACAGGCAAGGAACTTTTTTTGATCTCGTTTTTTCTGATCTCATTCTCCATTCCTGGGGAGAAAAATCATATAAGAAACCTCTGAAAAACGCGGGAACTATGCTTCCCAAATTTACTGAAAAAGCTCTAAAAAATACTCTTTCGACCGCAAATGCAAAGATTCGTCTGCAAGCGCTTCACGGAGATGTTTTTGTGGAAAATGCCCTCATAGCTTTAACCGCTTTTTTAGTTTTTAAAGCTTCCAGTGTCAAAATTTTCGAGCTCGTGAATCAATGTCGTAAAGTTTTTTCCTCTCTCAGGCTTCCGGGGCATTTTGAAATCCGATCGCGAAAGGGCAAACCGTTTATTTTAGATGTTCTTCATACTCCGAAAAGCGCTCGAGCATTTCGACAGACGCTTGACCGCGTGTTTCCCAATCAACCCCGCGTTTTTCTTGCGGCTTTTCTCGAAGATAAAAAGAAACATCGCATTCTTCATACGCTTATGCGTCCTGATGATGTACTTGTTTTAACCTCCCTCCATCATCCAAGAGCATATAATTCCCAATCTTTGTATAATTTTTTTGTTCACAGAGATATGTTTCGCGGCCGTGTTTTTTTTGAAAAAAATATGAAAAACGCATTTCATAAAATTTTCTCTTTACAAAGTCAATCTTTTCTTCCCTGTATCATAGGGTCTCATTATTTGCTAAGGGAAGCCAAAAAACAAGGGTTCTTATCTTAACATTTTTGATCGTCATATGTTTTTCAGGAATAATTACCTTTTCAAAGAAGAATATTTGGGCTTTAATGGAAACAAATATTCTTTAACCTGTTTCGTATGGCCTACTCACATGTCAATAGTAAGCGTCAAACGTATTTCCTTCATCAGCGCCTTGTGACGCTTCGCGGAGGAAGAAAACAGACGATTTATTTCTTTTCTCGCGAGGAAAAAGAGGGCGTCATGGATGAAATCCCCGCTGGTTATGAAGTAATGGAAAACAAGAGGACAGGTCTTCCAATGCTGCGAAAGAAGAAAAAACAAGCGTAAATGTTTTAAGGGCGGTTAATACATGAAAATTGTGTTGCCGCTCTTTTTTGACATGACTCCATTCGTTATGAAAATTGTAAAATTCGAGCGAAAACGTTGAACACTGCCTAAGGAACCTCTGAAAAACGTGCTTACTATTGCAATTTGCAAAATTGGCTGCAAATTTTATGACGAAACCACGTTTTTCAGAGGCTCTCTAAAGCATTTCTAAAAAATCTTTTTCTTCGAGAATTGGAATTTTTAAAGATTTCGCGTGGTCGAATTTGCTGCCAGGTTCCGTACCGCAAATAAGAAAATTTGTTTGTTTCGTCACCTGACTGATCACTTTTCCACCGCGTTTTCGAATTTCTTCCTTTGCTTTTTCCCGGCTCATCGACGCGAGAGTTCCCGTTAAAACGAAAGTCTTATCAGTGAATGCTGAATGAATCACTTTTGTTCTTTTTGAAAAATAAATTTTTACTCCGACTTTCGAAAGTTTTTGAATAAGTTCTTTTGTTTTTTTATCGTGTATCCATTCAAATACGGATTGAGCGACTTTCTCTCCCACTCCATCGATGGCAATCAATTCTTCGAGTGTCGTTTTTTCGGCTTTTTTAAAAATATTTTCCAGGGTTTTTTCTTGAGGCATTTTTAAAAGATACTCTTTCGATTCAAAGTAGCGCGCTAAAATTCCGCTCGTCTGCTCTCCGATATACCGTATTCCGAGGCCAAAAAGCAGTTTCGCGAAAGTTACATTTTTTGAGGATTCGATGGCCGCGATAAGATTTTCGGTTTTTTTCTCCTTACAATGAGGCAGCGTGAGAAAATCGTCGGCTTTCAATGTAAAAATATCCGCGACATCTTGAATGAAACTTTTTTCCATGAGCTCGTCGATGATTTTTTCACCGAAACCGATAATATTTAAGGCAGGACGGGAAACGAAATGTATGATTTTTTCCCTTTCAACCGCAAAACACTTTTTGTTGGCGCATCGATGCGCGGCTTCGCCTTCGATACGAACTACCTTTCCTCCACAAATGGGGCACATATCCGGCATGCGAAACATTCGCTCGTCCCCCACGCGCATTTCTTTCAAAACCTGATCCACTTCAGGAATAACATCGCCCGCCTTTTGAATAATCACGGTATCCCCGATTCGCACATCCAGCCGTTCAATTTCGTCCTGATTATGCAGCGTCGCCCTGGAAATAACGGATCCCGCAACCAGTGTCGGCCTTAATACAGCCACGGGAGTCAGTACGCCGGTTCTTCCCACTTGCACAATAATATCCTCCACCACGGAAGTCGATTGGAGCGCTGGAAATTTGCAAGCGAGCGCGAAACGAGGAAATTTCGCGGTAAAACCCATTTTTTTTTGCTGATTGAGGTCATTTACTTTTATAACGATTCCGTCGATTTCATATGGTAGCTCGTCACGTTTTTCATGCCATTTTTTGTACCATTCAATCACTTCATCAATAGTTTTTTTGTGAACAAAATTTTTATTCACTGGCAGGCCGAGCGATTGAATGGTTTCGAGTACTTCCTCCTGCGTTTTACATGAGGCGGTCAGATTATTTTTACCAATTTCGTAAAAAAATGCCTGAAGATTTCTCTCGGCTGCTATTTTAGGATCGAGCTGGCGGATCGTTCCTGCCGCGGCATTTCGCGGATTGGCAAAATGTTCCTCATCTTTTAAGGTTTCATTCATGCGCTCAAAGCTTTTTTTTGAAAGGTACACTTCGCCTGATATTTCCAAATCCACAGGTTGATTAAGTGTTAATGGAATTGATTCAACGGTTCGAATCGTATGAGTAACATTTTCCCCTTCGATGCCGTTTCCTCGCGTAAGACCACGCACAAGACGACCGTAGTCGTAATGCAGCGTCATATTGAGGCCGTCGATTTTGAGTTCGCACACGTATTCAATTGTTTCATCAGGCGCCAATTTTTGAATTCGCTCCGACCAGTCCCTTATTTCTTTCTCGGAAAACGCGTCCTGAAGGCTTTTTTTTGGCGTCAAATGCGATATTTTTTTAAAACGTCCGGAAAGAGCGCTTCCAACCCTTTGCGTCGGCGAATCAGGAGTAATGAATTCCGGATATGCTTCTTCAAGTTCTTTCAATTCCTTTTTGAGAGCGTCGCGTACGGCTTCGGAGACATTTGACTGATCGAGGACAAAATACTCGTAATTCAGCTTATGTATCTCTTTCCGCAGCTTTTGTACGCGAATAAGCGACTCTTCTTTCGTTATTGATTTCAAGTGTATTTTTTGATATAATAATATGATTAAAACGCTCGCTTAGGAAACCCTGATACATATGCTTACTACTGCAAATTGCAAAATTCGGCTGCAAACGCTTCAGACATCTTCACCGTATCTTTTTTTGATACGGCTTCGTCTGTCGTTCAGCGTTTTCGCTCGAATTTTGCAATTTTCGTGACGAAATCATATGTATCAGGGTTTCCTTTATTCTAAACTTCTCACCGATTATTTCAAGTATCAGCCCCCATTTTTACATATCTATGCAGAATGACGATATCCAATTAGGCACAAGTTCAAGTTCTCAAACAGCAAACGCGCAGAAAAATGCCGTACCTAAACCGCCAATGCTAAATACGACTTCGAATGCGGCTCCGGCTCCAAATTCGAGTCCGAAAAAATATAATCCTTTGTACGATCCCGCGACCGACAACCTTCCCATCGATGAGAGAGTTCAAAAAGATGTGATTAATACGCCAGCAGTCGATCCCACGGGAGTCAATCCGGATAATCAAGCTTTTCTTGAAAAAATTGTCAATATGATTGACACAGGCAAAATCAATGTTCTTAAGCCTTCGAGCATTATCAACGATCAAGCGTATAGTCAGCTTTCAGAAGAAGCTCAGGGAAAAGTTGACATGGAATCTATAAATATGCTCGCATCCATTCGTCAAATTCATGGACTTTACAAAACGGGCTACTCGCAAAGTTACCAAATTCAGAATCTCGTTCACCACCTTCGCCTCTTAAAAGAACGCCTCGAAGGCGTCAGTGGAGACGTTTTTATTATTTAAAATGTGTCTATGCCTGCAAAAGGCCTTGAAATTCCAGCAAAGCTCAATCCATTGTCTCCAGAAGCCTCAGCTCCCGATAATCGTGAAAATCCATCTGAACTCAAAGCTGGAAAATCGAATTTAGAACAAGTTTCCGAAGAAAAAGGAGCACAAGCAGCGGAACGGCTTTCCCAAGAAAAACAAACACAAACAAATGATAGAATCTGGCAGGCTTTTGAACGGCTTTCCCAAGAAAAAGGGAAAGAAATTACTCCTGAAAATCTTGCTAGCCTTGACGCGGATGATCTTATGGACTTGGAACTGAGCGATAAAGGACATGGTCTTTTGGGCGCTCTCTTTTTAACCAAACAAGGCGTACCACCTCTTTTTTTTGACGACTATGGAAAATTTAACACAAACGCTGAGCTGGAATTTCTTCCGGGAGACGCGCTGAATGTTGATTTTCACAATAATGCTCGAGTGGAAAATATCATTGGCGCAGGAGATATACTTCCTCCTCAAATTCGCGTCATCATGGTTGAAAGTAAGGATGGCGAAAAACGAATGGGCGTGAGACGCAGCAGCCCTCGAGTCGGCTACTATGATGAGCATGGTTATATGCCTATTTTTAGCGGTGATACCATTATCATTCCCGATGAAGCTCAAATACGAGAATACGAAGGCGATAAGAAAATGAGTATCTCCGATGATCTGCGTCATGTTTATTTTACGAGCGAAGAGGTCAAAGATCAAAGCCGCGGTGAAGAAGTATCGAAGCATACCTTCATTCAACAGATACGTGAATCGAAAGAAAAAGGAGAAGCCAATTTTCTTCAATACCTCGCGCTCGAATTTTCAGAATTTAAAGACATCATGGACGAAGATATTGATTTTAATGCTCGACCTTCGGATGATGAATTTTATAATATCGCGGCTGCCCAAGGCATAAAAACAGAAGAATTTCAGATGCTCAAGCGTCTTTTTGATGCCATTTCGGAAAAAGAAAGTAACGGAAAATATGACGCGTTGGGTGTTCAGGTTTTCAGCTCCAGTTATTTTGGACAAAGGGCGCTTGGCCGATATCAAATCATGCCAACGAACTGGAAAAATTGGTCGAATGAGCTCAAATCACTGTCTGGAGATTTAATGCCTGATACAATGAATGGTCTCGCGATTCCTTCAGCTCGAAATCAAGACCTTGTTGCTTTTATGAAAATGGCCGAATATTTCAACCGTTTTCGACCGCTTTCAGAAGATGACAGGGTTCAAATGGTCGCGGCGCAGTGGTTTGGAAATCCCACGAAGGCATCGACTCCATCTACGTTGAGCACGCGAAATTACTATGGAGACTCGCCGAAACATTACGCGCAGACCGTTCTCGGTTTTTATGACAATTTTAAATTAAACGCATAATAAATTGATTTTTTTCTATGGCTACATCAGCAACACCAACAGAGATACCTGAGAAAGAAGCGATGGGATGCGAAAATCCCATACAAGAACTTTTAAAAGACCGTCATGAAAGAGATTTAGCAGGCGGTGATTACACATCCGTGAAAGCAGATGTAAAAAATTATGCGAGCGATGACAGGATTCTTCTCCTCGAAGGATGCCATGAACCAGGAAAACATTCTGAACGCGTTGAAGAAGGAGTACGACTTATTTTGAAAGCGCGAGCCAATAAAGATTTTAAATTCATAGCTGACAATTACACATTTCAAAATGAAAATGCCCGAGAATATCTTCGCGACCAATTTGTAAGACAATCTACACAAAGAAAAATTGACGATGGAAAATATATTAAAGCACAAAATTGGCTGGACTATTATGAAGCGATGAAAGCTCAACTTGTTCTCGATCTCGATGCAGCTTGCAATAATAACAAAAATAGTCCTATCCCAATAGAAAAAATACGAGCTCTTAAACTGCTTACATATCGCGATTTTAGCAATGGAAATATTGAAAGTACTCTTGTCAAAGAAGGCATGCTCGCGAACGTCGATATTGTTCCGCGGATTGAGGCGATTTCGCAATCTATTTCTGAGATTCGCGCACTTCACCCGAATCAAGAAGAAGAAAGCAAACTCGCTGAAATTGAAAAAAAAATCTCCTCTCTCCATGATTCTCATTCATTGGAAGAAATCAAAAAAACATTGGAAGGCATGAAATCCCAGCTTCAAGCACGAGCGAGTGAGACGAGAAAAAGTAATACTGAAATTGACACTGTGAAAAATGGAGCGCTTGATCTCGTGGCGGTTTTGGAAAGAATCAGTGACCTTTCTCAAAACGAAAAAACACGAATTGCAGAACTCAAGACAAAAATGAATCAGTCAAATCCTTCTGAAACATCAGATTCTCCTGAAGTATCTCGTTCTTCTGAATCAGAACTAAGCGCAGACACTGAGAATGCAAGCTCTCAATCGCTGGCTCGATTGCAAACAATAAAAAGAGAGCTTGAAGAAATGAAAAGCAATTATATAACTCAATCTCGGACAGCTCTCCTAAATGAAATTAATAAGCGACTTTCCGATACTGCCGATACAACATTAAAAAGTCAGTTGGAGGAATTTAAAAAAACTGTTTCTGATGAAAAAGATCCGCTTACATTTTCCAATCATAGAGCGTCATTGGCACAACTTACATCATCAGAAAAACCTAAAAGTAACGGCGCTTTGGATTTGGCTATTCATTTTATGGCGGGATTAGGATTTTTTGATGGACTTAATTCCGTTCAAGGATCGGACGGAAAACCATCTTTTTTGCTTAAGTGGCTCGTAAATCTTTGTAATAGCGGTGATGTATCGGCTGAAACTGCTGGCCTTTTTGGAATTATACCTAACCCTGAAACTCAAGCATTTGAAATTAATTCCGCGTTGAGGAAATTTCTGAAAACATCTCCCAGAGAACGTTTTACCGCCATGGGCTTAAGTGAAGAAAAAGCAGATACTCTTCTCGAAACCTCACTTGTTGATTTTCTCAGTTCAAACACTACGCCTGATGAAGGTGGAGTAAAAGAATTTAAAATTCTCCATGCGTTTTTGGCTGAACAAGGAAAGGACATGTCTGATGATGATAAAAAAATAACTCTCGCATCGTATCTTTCACCAAAAAAAAATCGAGAAAATCTTTTCGCTTATTGGAATTTTCGACAAGAAAAACTTAATCCTTCGTCTCAGCCTCCTACAACTTAAAGCGCTCCTCTCCTTGGATAATTCCTTCATTTTATAGAGATTATGCCTGATAATTCTACTCCTCAGACAACTCAAACCACCGCAACAAGCTCAGTCACTCAAACCGTAACGATTGCTCCTTCATCCAATACAAGTCAGCAGTCGGCAGCAGTTCTCACTCCGACATCTACTCCGCCAAAAAAAGATTTTGATATTCCGGATCTTGTTCGTGAAAAATACGCGGATCTCATTGACCTTATTCTCCAAACAGAATCCATGAATGACGAGGAACGACAGTATTGGTTTCATATACTCCCCATCATGACGGTAGAACAGATCAATAAATTTCGAGGCATTTTGGTGAAAGAAAAAGAGCAGCTCTCGAAACTTGATAAAGAATACGAAGAAGAATTAAAACGAATTAATGAATCGAAAATAACGGCTGAGAAAAACCAGCAAAGCGCCATAAAAAGAAAAGAGCTCCGCGCCGAGGAAAAGAAAAATGAAGAAGAAGAAAAAAAACAGGAAGAAAATATTTTGAAAAAACTCAATGAAGTCTAAGCGAACCTCTGAAAAAGATCTTTTCTACCGCAACTTGCAAATTTTGTAACGAAAATCTATTTTTTAGAGGTTCCCTAACGAATTTGTTCCGCCGTAACGACAAGTCGCCGTAAATTCGTGCCAAGCGGCGTGCAAGTAATGAGCGAAAGTTTATAACCGTCTTTTTGCTCCAGCACATTGATATCATCCGGATTCACATCCCGAAAATCGATAATGTTGTAGCGATACTCTTTTTGCTGAAAATAAATGATAATTTCATCACCGATTTCAAGCTTATCAAGCAGCGCAAAAACGTCTTTGTATTTGCCTTCATCCCATGGATAATACGAACTGTGTCCCGTCATGACGACATTTCCTTTTTGTCCAGGTTGCGCGGTTCCAGGGTAATGAACCACTCCATTTTTCAGGTCGTTTAAAATATTTTTTTCGAGTTCCTCCCACTTTTCCTCGTAACGATTTTTTGAAGCGGTTTCGACGATTGGAATATTTTTATCGATTTTAGGAATAATAATTCGATTGTCGGGCGAAACAATGGAAAAAGTCGGTATATTGAATTTTTCCCTGTTTGTGGCAATTGGCATCAAATCTGGAATTTTTGCATCTGCTTTCCCATCCTGAGTCATTTTTTGAGCTAAAAAAGCTTGCGTGTTCGTTCGATTTGACACTCGCGCAAAAAATTCCTGAGTACTGTCTGAATTTTTCCAATAATGATTGAAAATCTGAAAATAAGCCTGATAATTCAATGTCAGATAACCGATAAAAAAAATCAGCATCGAAACCAGTATCGATTGCGCGCCATACTTTACCGCAGGAAATAAAACCTTCCAATTCTTCCCATTCCATCTTCCGACGATTTCCTTTCCCCTCTTTACCTGTTTTGCTATTAACTGAAATAATCGCAGGCGCTGTATTTTTATCCTCGTTTTTATATGTTGATGAGTACTCGATTCTGGTTTTGCATATTGATAAGTACTTGGCTCCAATTTTGGAATGATTTCGATGATTTCAACAAGACCTTCCGTCAATGGATCTAATTCTCTATACGGATCCTGTTTCTGGCCTACGATTGAGCTCATCTCTTTCATCCTTTGTCTCTCTTTTTCTTCTTTCATCTTTTCTCTTTTCAGCTCAACAAGAGGTTTTACATCTCTATTAAGTCTATAAAATGACCCTGTACCATTCCAAAATGTACCGGCTTCTAATCTCATTGACAAATATAAATTATCAATACATTATATCCATTTTTAAGGTAAAAATCAAGGAAGATGCTGTTATTTGCCCACCGCTTTTTTGGAATCATACGCTTTTCCCTTTGAAAAAAAGTACATATGCTGGGAGGCGGGGGCTCGTCGCTCGGATACTCGGCTGGATCAAAAAGGACGAAAATTCGCTAAAAATGCTATCGGCTACGCATTTTTTAACGCTCATTTTCGCCTCTTTTTGAAAACCA
>JACPHH010000005.1 GCA_016188705.1 Candidatus Peregrinibacteria bacterium
ATAAAATTTTTACAGAATTCTGGAACTAGCTATCGGCCAAAGAGAAATCCATGCCTTGCCTTCAATATTTTCAAACGGAAGATAAGGCAAATCCCCGGGAGCGCAACCTCCTTGATTGCTAAAACAAAACCGCGAATCGCTGCTTTTAATTCTATTATCGCCTAGGAGAAAATAAGAATTTTCCGGTACCTCATAACTCATGATACCATTTGGACCATAGACAAAAGTATTTCCTTGATTTGTTTCATTCAAATAAGGTTCTTCAAGCCGTATGCCTTTCGGATTGATTTCATTAAAAAGATACACATATCCGTCACGAATTTCAATTTTCTCTCCAGGAAGGCCAATAATGCGTTTTATGTAAAACTCTTCAAAATTTTGAGGTGGATGAAAGACGATAATATCGCCTCGTTTTGGAGGAGAAATTTGAAAATTACGAAATTTTCTATAGAGAATTTTATTGACAATGATATATTCGCCATTCGCATTAACGCAAACACCGTCAATATAATTTAAACTGTCGCACATCGAAGGTCCAAAAACACGAAAAGGCGAAATGAGATAACTTCGAATAAGAAAAACGAGTCCAATAATAATCAAGGCATTGAGAAGAACATCAAAACAAAAGAAAAAAATATCTTTAAATACCGTGAAAAAATCATCTTGTGGAATTGGGTCATAGGTCTTGCGAATTTTTTCAGAAGGTCGTTTTTTTTCATCGCCCCATCCAAAACTTATACCATCGTCTTTTTCTGACATTTATAAAATAATGTTAAACAGCAGGCCAATTATACCTGTTTGTCAAAAAATTTACAAGAAAAATAAAAAGAGGTACAATACAATCAAGAATGAATCCGTACATAAAAAATCATCACGAAATGTACAAAAAATATATATGTACAGATAGATTCTGATGTTTTTTAAAACGAACAATGTTCATAGCACAAATTTTTTTTAGAGGAAGTCTCGAAAAAGGAGAAAAAGTCGAATATATCGTGCATAAACATCCGAATGTGGTGCAAAAACAGATGATGAAAGAAATGATACTAAGCGTCCTCGTGCCATTCATTTTTTATACCATATTTCCCATGGGTTTTATGAAATGGATTTTTGTGGCATGGATGTTTATAGGAATTTTAAAAATTATATACCTTTGCATCGACTGGTATTATGACGCGTGGCTTATTACAAACAGGGGAATTATTTTAAGCCAATGGCAGGGATTTTTTAACAAGGAATGGAGCAGGGTGGAGTATCAGACAGTTGAAGAAGTTTCTTTCGCGGTAAAAGGGTTTTTCCCGACTATTTTAAATTATGGAGAATTGACAATAGCGCGATTCGGAAGCAAACCAACGGTGATTAAAAAAGCCATGAATCCGAAAAAAGCCGCAAAAATTATCATAGAAGCGCAGAGCAATTTCATGAATGACAAAAGCAGAAGAGATGTTCAAAGTTTAAAAAATATTCTGTCAGAAATGATTCAAACGCACCCATGATTGTTGGAATCACCGGAAAGTTTGGCGTTGGAAAAAGCACAATCAGCGAGATGTTGCGTAAAAAAGGAGCTTTTATAATAGACGCCGATAAAGTTGTGGAGCGAATATATGAACCGGACTGTCAGGGAACGAAAAAAATCCAAAATTTTTTTGGTCGCCAATTTCTTCTAAAAAATGGAAGGGTGAATAAAAATAAACTTAAAAAACTTGTTTTTAATAACGAAAAAAAATTACAAATACTCAATAACATCATACATCCAATTGTATTTCATGAAATTCGCAAAGAAATTGATCGGAAAAAAGCTCCATTCATTATTATCGAGGCCATGGATTTTAGTGAAAAATATTTACGAAAACTGATCGATAAACTCATAGTCGTTACAAGCCCGATTCGGCTTATTCAACAAAGAAAAAAAATATCAGAAGAAGAGATAAAAAAAATCCATTCTTTTCAAAAAACGCCGGAAAAATATGATTTTTTCATTGAAAACAAGGGCACGAAAAAAAAACTTGAAAAAAAAGTAAACGAATTTATCAAAAGTTGCTTTATTAAAATATCTTAAATATGATAAAGGAGCCTCTAAAAACAGATTTCGCGACGAATTCCTATTTATAATAAGTTCTTAATAGTATAACAATGAAAACAATATACGAGGTGGTCATAGGTTTGGAAATACACGCGCAAATGTCCACCAAAACAAAAATGTTCTGTCGCTGCGACAATGATTCCTTTAATAAGGAACCGAACATAAATACCTGTGAAATCTGCATGGGATTTCCCGGGACGCTTCCGTGCATCAATAAGGAAGCCGTAAAAAAAGCCGTCATTGCGGCGCTCGCGCTGCATTGTGTAATACCTGAACATTCAAAATTTGACCGAAAAAATTATTTTTACCCGGACTTGCCAAAAGGATTCCAAATTTCTCAATACGATGTTCCCGTTTCTTTGAAAGGTTGGATTGAAATTGAAATGAAAGAAGGCATCAAAAAAATAGGAATAACCCGTCTGCACATGGAAGACGATGCAGGAAAGCTGACGCACGCTCCTGGAGGAACGCTGTGCGATTATAATCGATCCGGAACGCCACTCATGGAAATTGTCTCGGAACCGGACATGCATTCATCGGAAGAAGCGGTTGCCTACGCGAAAGAAATTCAAAAAATTCTTCGCTACGTTGGGTCATCCGAATGCGATATGGAAAAAGGCATGATGCGTTTCGATATCAATATTTCAATTCGACCTAAAGGAATAAAGGAATTTGGCATCAAAGTGGAAGTAAAAAATCTTAATTCGTTCCGTTCACTTGAACGAGCGATTGAGTATGAAATAAAACGACAAACCGAGGCAGTGGAATGCGGTGAGCGAATTATTCAAGAAACTCGCGGCTGGGATGACATCAAAGGAGTGACCGAAAGCCAAAGAACAAAGGAAGAAGCACAGGATTATCGATATTTTCCGGAACCCGATCTTCCGCCATTGATTCAAAAAAATGAGGAAATTGAAATGTATAAAAAAAATATTCCCGAACTGCCACGAGCGAAAAAGAAACGATACGAACAAGAATTCAAGCTCAGCGATGAAGAAGCGCGCATCCTAACCGAAGAACTCGATCGCGCTCTTTTCTTTGAACACGCTGCGACCATATCAAAAGATCCAAAAAAAACAGCTCAATTCATGAATAGCATGCTTTTGGGTCATTTAAATGAAAAACATCAATCTCTTGGCGAATGCAAAATATCTCCTGAAAATTTAGGAAAACTTATTTTGCTTATTAACAATGGAAAAATAAGCCACAATCTTGCGAAGGGGAAAATTTTCACAGCCATGTTTGAAACAGGAATGAGCGCGGAAGAAATAATGGAAGAAAAAGGATTGGAAGAGCTGAGTGATAAAGGAGCTTTAGAAAATTTAGCGAAAAAAATCATCGCGGAAAATCCAAAAATCGTTGAACAATACAAAAATGGAAAAACAACGGTTATCGGATTTTTTGTTGGACAAATGATGCAAAAAACGAAAGGTGCGGCGAATCCGAAAATGGTTCAGGACATTTTAAAAGAATTGCTCGGAGCAGAAACTTAAGTTATAATGAATACATACTCAAAATAAAGGAAACGCTGATAAATATGATTTCGTTACGAAAATTGCAAAATTCGGCGCTTAAAAAATAAGCCAAAAAATATGTTCGCGACTACAAAAGACATACTCAATATAGCGCTTGCCGGCGGATTCATCCTCGTCGTAATTTTTCTCTGCGTCATGATTTTGTATATTGTGCTCATTTTAAGGGACATTAATAAAATTACCTCGCATACGAAAGACACAGTAAAAAAGGTAAATGAATACATAGTGCATCCCTTTAAATTCATATACTACTTTGGAGAAACTCTCAAACCCGTCTACGAAATCATTCAAGAAAAAATTCAGGAAAAAGTGGACGAATATAAAAAAGACAAAAAAAAGAAAAACAAATAATTGATTGTTTTCTGGAAAATTTTTAATAGCCAGTTTTTTTTCATATCTCATTTTCTCAAACATTCCTTCAAAACAATATAAGGAAATTTGATCGTGGCGTTAAAAATGCGTCTTAAGCGACGAGGCTCATTAAAAAGACGAACAACCCATTCAAGTCCAAGTCGCCGTAAAAACAAAGGCGCGCGTCTTCTTTTTCCTGAAATATAATCAAAAGCGCCTCCAACTCCCATGGCAATTTTTACATTCGGCATCTTGCGGAGATTATGATAAATCCAAAATTCTTGTTTGGGCGATCCGTAAGCGACAAAAAGAACCGTAGCGCCTGAATTACGAATTCTCCGAATAACATCATCTTCATTATCATAAGGAATTCCCGAAGAACTACCCGCTACAATAAGATCAGGATTCTCATACTTCAATCGTTGAGCGGCCAAATGAGCAATCCCGGGCGCGGCTCCAAGAAAAAAAACATGGACGCGAGGATTTTTTAAATGACATATATCTTGCAAAAAATCAGTGCCGGAAATACGTTCCGGCAAAACTCGTTTCAATCGAGAAGGCCAAAAAATAATACAAAAAAAATAAAAAAATGCCGAAAAAATAAGCAAAATTCGAGAAAAAAACGAAACCTTCGAAAAAAATTTCCCTAAAGAAAGAGACTTTACCCCCGCAGCCCACAAAACTCCAATTCCATCGGGCAACCGTGCGTCCGCATGCTTTAAAACACGAGCATAAGTTGCGTCCTCACGCGCGAGAAGAAGAATTTCTGGATTTGGAGTTACTATAAAATGCTGATTGTTGGAACGAATAGAGTCCTGAACCATCAACAACGCTTTTTGACGGTTAAGTGGAGAGAAAGGAATGCCAAAAATATCGATCACTTTTTTTTGCATACAAACAAAATATTACGATTTCGAGAGTAAGATTCAAGAGAAAGTGATGTTTTTTTTAAAAATTTTTGTAATTCAGAAAACGTGAAGGCGTAATAATATCGATCGAGAACATGCTTCCACGGAATAAAAAGATCACGAAGTCCATACTGTCCAAATGTAAAAATCGATCGAAAAAACGCTCGAATAAAAGCGTAAAAATAACGTTTTTGCCAAAGATTCCAAACTAAAATAATAATAACTCCATGAGGTTTAAGCACCCTCTTCATCTCCATGAGTGCCTGCGTTCTAAATTTTTCAGAGGGAATATGGTGCAAGCTCGCGATGGAAAAAACCGCATCAAAAGTTTCGGAAGGAAAGGGGAGTGACAACATATTTCCTTCAAAAAATTCCGCTTTCGAATTTTCATGATTCGCATGTTTCAAACATACATTATGAGTATCAAATTCTTTACCATTTTTCTCATCGGAAAATAGTCGCAGAGCATGAATCCGTTTCAGACGGGCTTCATCTAAAAGTCGCGAAGCATTATCAATTCCCGTATAAAAAATATTTGAAAAACGCTTTTGAAAAAAACTCAAAAGCCGCCCATTGCCGCATCCGACATCGAGCACCTTCATGCCATTACGAATATAGGGCGCAAAAAGTTCAAATTCCGTCCATTCACGCATACGAGTAGCCGAAAAATCTTCCGCTATGGAATTATAATCACGCCTAACTTTTTCAAGCAAAAAACTGGCAGTTTTCTCATTCATACGCTAAAATTCCTTTGAGTACCGCCATTGTACTTGAGTAAAGGTTATCAACGCAAGAAAAGCTCGATTGCTTTACATATTTTTTTACGCATTTCCCAGCGCGTCGACAGGTAACATAAAATTATTTTTCCTTTAGGAACCTTTCATTAATTTTCAAATATGACTTCCATTATTCACGAATTTATTGAAGAAGCGATTCAACAAAAAATCGATTCGGAAGGAAAACTTCAAGTCTTAAAAAACGCATTTTCGACCCGATACAAGATAACGTCTTTGACGAATCAAGAACTGGTACAAAGCTATAAATTTCTTTTAAAAGAAAAAAAAATCGAACGTCATCCCTCTCTTGAAAAAATTTTCAAAAAAAGAAAAATACGTTCCTTGTCTGGAGTAACGGTCATAACGGTTTTGACAAAGGCGTATCCCTGTCCGGGAAAATGCGTTTTTTGCCCTACGGAAACGCAAATGCCGAAAAGCTATCTTTCCAATGAACCTGCTGCCATGAGAGCCCTTCTGAACGACTTCGATCCATACAACCAAGTCAAAAACCGGCTCCACGCGCTCGATATTTCTGGCCACCCAACAGATAAAATCGAACTCATCGTGCTCGGAGGCACTTTTTCGTCCTATCCGAAAAACTATCAACGAAATTTTATCCGCGCCTGTTTTAACGCCTTGAATGGCGGGAAAAAAGAAAGAATTTTAAAAAAAGCTCAAAAAATAAATGAAACCGCGGAGCATCGAGTCGTATCCTTGAGCCTAGAAACACGGCCGGATTACATCAATGAAAAAGAAGTGCGGCATTTTCGCGAGCTTGGTTGCACGAAAATTCAACTCGGAGTACAACACCTCGATAATACAATTTTGGATTACGTAAAAAGGGGACATCATGCCGAAGATTCCGCGCGAGCCATCAAACTTTGTAAAAACGCCGGCTTAAAAGTTTGCATTCACATGATGCCCAATCTTCCAGGCTCCACGCCGGAAAAAGACCTCAAGATGTTTCAAGAACTCTGGAAAAATTCCGACTTTCGTCCTGATTACCTCAAAGTTTATCCCTGTTCAGTAACTCACTTTAGTGAACTCGAAAAATGGTGGCAAAAAGGTGAATACAAAAGTTATTCATACGAAATTTTAGAAAAACTTCTCGTCGACATAAAAAAAACTTTTCCGCGCTATGTGAGAGTCGATCGATTGATACGAGATATTCCTGGAGAAAGTATTTTGGAAGGATCAAGAGTAACCAATCTAAGACAAGAAATAGCGCGAAAATATCCCGGCCTCAACTGTCAGTGCATTCGTTGCCGCGAAATTAAAAACACGCCCGTCGATCCGGATTGCCTACAATTTCATCAAATTGAATACGATGCCTCGGACGGCAAAGAATATTTTCTCAGTTTCAATCATGAAACCTCTGAAAAAAACAATAAAGGAAACGATAAAATCTGCGCCCTTTTGCGTTTACGTTTTCCTTTTTATCAAAATAATAGCGACAAAGATGATTATTGTAAAAACACTACTCAACAAGAAAACATACTCAATGCTCATCAAAACACAGAGCAAGGAAAAATCTCCTTTAATCATGAAAAAAAACATTATATCAAAGAACTCGAAGGAGCAGCGATAATTCGTGAAGTACACACCTATGGATTAACTCTTAATATCGGAAAACGAGAAGAAAAAGCGCCTCAACACCTTGGACTCGGTAAAAAACTTATACAAAAAGCCGAAAATATCGCTAAAAAATATGGTTATAAAAAAATAGCCGTCATAAGCGCCATCGGCACACGAGAATATTACAGAAAAATCGGCTACAAAATCAAAGGCAGCTATATGGTTAAAAATCTCTCGCAATAAATCAAAAATAATGGTATAATATCAAGATAAAAATTAAAAATAAAAAATGCCCGATACAGACGAAAAAGAGAAACAAATCATAGCCACTCTCGAAGAACTCGAAAAAAATGGCATCCTTACCGAGGACAAAAAAATCCAGGAAATTTTGGGTGAAATATTCAAACATATTCCGGGCGATCTCATTACTCGTCTTTTTCAGCTCTACACAAATAAAAAATTGGATTCATTGAACGAAAAATCTCAAAAACCAAAAAACTAATGGGTGATACAGGATCAACATCATCAATTTCTGGAACAAACCAAATTGGAAGCCTTCAATCGTTCGAGATACCCGAAACAGAAAGAGAAATGACTCCAGAAGCATTTGCGATAGCCACAGAGACAGAATACGAACGATTAGAGGAAGCAAAAAAACCAGAAGGAATTGTTGAAAAAGTTCAACATTTCGTGGCAAATGGTACAAACCGTCTCATAAAAGAGTATAGCGAAGGAAGTTGGATGAAAAAAGCCGCTATTTTTGCAGGTGTCGGAATAGCCGCCTATGCAACAGGTCGCATTCTTTATAAAGCAGCATCAATTTTCACGAATAGTATAAAATCAATTTTTAATAAAGGACAACAAATCCAAGAAGAAACAACAAAACTTCATAATTCAACCCTCGGAAAAATGTGTGAAACCATTTTGAAAGCCGTTTTAGGTGGAACACTTGCGATGGCCGTCATCGGTTCAATTGTTACCATTGTTGAAGGAAAATTGGAATTGGGAGAACTTCTTGATGCATGGAATCAAAAAGGAATAAAGGGAGTTGGAGAACTTCTTCTTACAAAACAAAAAGAAGGAGTGATCGATCTCGGAAAAAAAATAACCGATAAAATAGCAGAAGCAGCCGGGCTTCCAAAAATAGACGAAGCTCGTCAGCAAGTAAGTCAAACAATCAATGAAGTAAAACAAGAAGTGACAAAAAATATGAATTGGCTCGACGAAAAAATTCACTTTAATGAAGGAGTGGCAAAACTGAAAGAAGGACTCATAAGTCATGGAATACCGATAGACGATTGGTTAGAAAAAATAAGTTTGGCATCGATTGCCAGCGACCTTGGAATCTCACCGGAAAATGCCAGATCATGGGAAGAATATGCCGTGGCAGGCGGAGGACTTTACCTCCTGTATCGTTGGATTACTTTTAAAAAAATCGCTGCCAACGCCGCCGTCTACTTGCTTTTAATAAATGAAGGAAAAGACAGCTATGCTGGAAAAATTATAGAAGGTATAACAGGCGAAGTTGACGTGGCAAAAAATTTTATGATAGCCGAATTAAAAGATATACCAGGAATTGAATACCTTATCCCGGAAGCATTTGAAAATTTTTCACTCGAAGAAAGATCGGAAGAACTCCTCGAATGGGCCAAAGAAAATCCCATTGAAGCCATGGCCGGCCTTAATGGACTTTGGATAGCAAGAAGTCAAATATGGAAATTACTCAAAAATCACCCACTCATTTTATCCGTAGCCGCAGGAACGCTCTATGCGGGAAGACGAGAATTTATAGAAAAATTGGTTCACGTAATGTACAAAGAAAATCCCACTGGAGAAGCCGCATTAGCAATGAGGGATCGTCTCGACACATTATGCCACGTTGATCGTTCAAAACCCGAAAGTTTGGCTGAAAGACAAGTTCCAGCCTACCTGGAATCTATTTTTGAAGAACCTCTAAAAATTCTTCAATCACCGAAAGCAACGGAGGCTTATCGCAGAGGAGAATATTCGATTGGTTGGGATATTTTCGGCAGGTGTCTTCTTTTTATAAAATCCGTCTCAATACCATTGCAACTGAGCAAACTTAGCTGGGAAAGTTTTTCCACAAGTTTAGCGCAAATCTACTCACCGGAAAATGACGAAAGTCGAGTTACGCCAGCCATTATTGGAGGATTAGAAGTTTATCTCTTTTCTACGGCGGCGTGGCATGGAAGCAAAGCTTACGTAACAGCCATTACGTCAGGGGATTCTCTGGGAAAAATGTTTTGGAGAAGCCTGAAAGTTATGACGCCAATGACGCGAGAATGGCGATTTGTCGTAAAATCTGCCTGTGTTGGACCCTTTGTGCCGATATTAAAAAGAACAAGAAGCGGTCAGGTAGGCCAAATGCAAGGAACTGTTAAATCTATAAAAGCTGAATTAGCATCATTAGAAAACGCAGCATTAACACCAGAAGCAAAAAAAGCTCTTCTTGACAAAATTCACTACTCAACAATGAAAATGACTCAAAAGGCTATGGCTGATGATATTGGAGAAATAAAAAGAAAGTTATCAGGAACGGATTTTAGCTACCGATATGCTGAAAGAGTTGATCGCATCACCAAATATTTCGAGGAAATTTCAATGAAAGCCACAAGTCGAAGTAATCCTGCTATGACAAAAACAGAAATCGAAGAAATTTTAAAATTTCTTGAAAAAGATCTTGCCGCTTATGAATCCGAACTTTCCGGAGTTCTAAGCAGATTTGAACTCATAAAAAGAGGCGAATTTAGGGAAGCATTTCGATTATTTGGAACCCGGGACCTAACGCACGCGGCCACTCCGCTACAAGCAAAAAATGTTTTTGAAGGGAAAACCGATGCTGAATTAATGACAAGAGCTACTCAATTAGAATCTGAAATAACGGCATTAGGCAGAGGCGATCCATCAACCGCGGGAAAAGCGAAAGAATTAAACGCCATTAAAGCTTACAGGGAAAAAGCTGTACGAGACACATTTACGCTTGATGTTAGTCGTCTTACGAGTCTGGATAACTCCGCAAAAGCAAAACAAATTGAAATACTTGCCGCTGAAATGGAAGGAATCGAACGAGGCGTTCAGTCACGATTTCTAGTGGAGGTCGAACGCATTACTACCTTTGCAAAATCGAGTGGACTGCCATTACATTCAACGACAATTCAAGACGAATTACTCAAAATAGACAAGGAACTTATGCAGCCATTCGCGACAAGAAAAATGGCCTATATCACCGAACTCCAAAATCAGTATCGATCTCTTCCAAAAGGGCTTCAAACTCGGGCGATGCGATCTCAGATAAAATTAGCTATCCAAGGCGCGGAAGGGACATTTCTCACAAAAGTAACAACCGCTGTAAAAGGAAGAGCAAAATTTGCTGTTATCATGGCTTCGGCTCTCTTCGCTGCTGAAAAAATTTTTGATGAAAAAGATGACGATTTCGTATCCATTATGCGAGAAATTACAAGTGACGGTCCGCAAATGGTTCAACTTCTGTGGGATGTCATGCCACTTACGGGTACCGGATCGCTTTTATATTCTGCTGCGACCGGTCAAGAACTCATAACAGGAGAATCAATAGGGGCTGGACACCGAGCCATTAATCTACTTTTTACAGTACCTAGCCTCGTAGGAGACATGTTCCTTGTCGCTGATATGATTTCTCCAGCAGCCGCTACTTCACCAGCGCTTGCTACGGGAGTGATGGCGGCTCGGCTTGGAGTAAAAGCAAAAAAAGGATCAAAAATAGCAGAAAAACTTCTTGAAATGTGGCCGAGACTCGAAAAAGTTATTGAAAAAGTCGGTGGTATTCAAGAATTTGGAAAACGAGCAAGCGCTTACCTAAAAAGCGGAGGACGGGTAGCATCTGGATTAAGAGCTGTCGAACGCGCCGGCACTGTCGGAGGCGTCATCTTGATCGGAGCATCCGCCGGTCATGCTATTTATTCGTTTGCAAAAGGGGACATGCCAGAAATCGATCCTGAAATCCAAAATTTAGATGAGCCAGAAACAGATACAATCGAATTGCCTAAAGCCGCTTAGTAACAAAATAACGTACTCATCTTTTCCTCAATCACAAAATATTCATCCTAACATTATAAAATAAAAAAAATACTTACCATAAATGTCTACCATGAAAATAACGCCTCAAAAATTCGCCGAACTGCTTCGAAATTCAACGCTGACGTCAGAAGAACAAAAAAAAGTTCTACAAACACTTCCACGTCTCAATTCAGATGAAATAGAGACACTGGCAAAAATTCTTGAGGAGGATGTAAAAAAACAAGATAAAATTTTCAAAACAGGGGAAATGAAAAACGATGAAACAATATTGAAAATGAATATTGAATTAAAAAAACTGGAATCAGAATTCCCAAAGCCAACGGGGGAGTAAAGGAACCTTAAAAAAAACGTATCATAATACAAAACGCCCGATAAAAAAACTCCGCACAATATATCTTGTGCAAACTTAATGAAAAACGAAATGAGGCATAATGAAAAATTTTGTATTAAAAAACGCCTCATTCAGGCTTATAAAAGGCAAAATAATAAAAAGCTTCGATTTAACGCGTTTGAAATAAAAATCCGACTTAAACTACCACCTCAACGACACAAAAAGTTTTTCATAAACCTCCAATGCGCGAAAAATCACATTGTGGCTATAAATTTTTCACGGCTCATCCATGAAATACTTTTCGAGCTTTTTCAGCAACTCCGGATGCTGCATGAAATTCGGATCAGTAAATAAAATATTTTCGGCCTGAGTTCGAGCTCGTTTCATGAGTCCAGAATCCGAAATAGACGCCATTTTCAAATCAGGAATACCGCTTTGACGCACGCCGTAAATTTCACCCGGACCGCGAATCTGCAAATCAATTTCAGCCAATTTGAAACCATCATGATGCTTGACCAGCGACTCAAGTCTCATAACTGAATCTTGATTGTATGCTTTCGTAAATAAAAAACAATACGATTGATGCTGACCGCGTCCCACACGGCCTCGAAATTGATGCAATTGCGACAAACCAAATCGTTCAGCGCCTTCAATCATCATAATGGTGGCATTTGAAACATCAATGCCAACTTCAACCACCGAAGTTGACACTAAAACCTGAATATTGCCTTCATTAAAATCTTTCATAACCTGCTCCTTGTCTCGAGGCCGAAGTTTCCCATGCATAAGCCCTATTTTAAATTCAGGAAAGACATCCCGAGCAAGGTATTCCGATTCCTGAATAGCAGACTTAACCTCCAAAAAATCCGATTCATCGATAAGCGGACAAATCACATAAACCTGTCTCCCCTGCCGAATTTGCTCTTGTATCCAACCATAGGCATCACGCCGTTTTGAGTCCGGCACTATCCGCGTCATTATTTTCTGACGACCCGGCGGCATTTCATCAATAAGAGAAAGATCTTGATCACCATATAAAGTCATGGCAAGCGAACGCGGAATCGGCGTGGCGCTCATATTAAGAAGATGCGGAAAACCATGCTTTTTTAAAATATCGCGCTGTTTCACCCCAAAACGATGTTGTTCATCAATAACCGCTAAACCGAGATTTTTAAAACCTATATATTCTTGAATCAGCGCGTGGGTTCCAATGATAATATCAATAAGACCGAGTGAAATATTTTCTGAAACATTTCGTTTTTCTTTTTCTTTTAAACTGCCAACAAGAATTTCCACTCTTATTCCATGAGGCTCGAATAATTTTTTAAAATTATCAAAATGCTGACGCGCTAAAACTTCGGTGGGAACCATCAAAGCGCCTTGATAGCCCGCCTTGACGGCACTATAAAGCGCAGCCGCCGCAACAATAGTTTTTCCTGAACCCACATCGCCCTGCAAAAGTCGTAGCATCGGAACAGGCTTTTTCACGTCTTCTAAAATTTCGAAAAGTGATCGTTTCTGCGCGCCCGTGAGCTCAAATGGCAAATTTCGAATAAAATAATCCGAAACTTCACTCTCATGTTCAATTTTTTTATAAAAATTTTCCGCGCCTTCATGCCACTTTTTCTTACGAATAAGCGCCAAAAGCTGAATAATAAAAAGTTCATCAAAACCAAGTCGCTCGCGAGCACGACGTAAACTTTCCATATTTTCCGGAAAATGTATTTGCTTTATGGCTTCATTTAAAGGTAAAAGTCTCTCGGACTCAAGGATTTGCCGAGGCAAATATTCTTGAAAATAATCAGCATATTCAAGAAGCGGTTTAATTTTTTCGCGCATCCATTTTGAGGAAATTCCTTCAGTTTCATGATACACGGGAATAATTCTTGCGGTATGAACTTGTTCATCGCGCAAAAATTCAAATTCCGGACTCACAAGATTCGGCCGTCCCATACGATATTTAACAGGACCTGACAAAATAACTTCCATGCCAGGCCGAAACATTCGAAGCAAATAAGGCTGATTAAACCAAATAACTTCAATTGATCCCGTAGAATCCGTAAAAAGCGCTTGTATGAGCATTTTCCCGAATTGAGACTTGGATTGAGTCAAAGATGAAATCGTACCTTTAAGAGTAGCTATTTCATTGGCCATTAAATTCGAAACTGTATTGAAAACACTGCGATCAAGATAAGTTCTAGGATAAAATTGCAAAAAATCACCAATAGTTTTAACTCCAAGATAATCCAATTTTGCCAGATGGTTTTTCGTGGTCCTTAAAGCTTGAACTAAATTTTTATTCAAAAATAAATGTTGCACGTGTTTCACGCATAAAAAATATAGGAGCCTCTGAAAAACGTAATTTCGTAACGAAATTTTACCATTATCTCCATCTATATCATAACTCATAGAGCAGGGCAATTTCCGTCAATATATTTGCCCGCTGTTTCGATTTTTATTCAAATTACATAGGGGCAAGAATTGAATTTGAGCGCATAGCGAATCGTAGTGAAAATCAATTCCAATTCCTATGTAAAACACTTCAGAAATTTTCTTTTTCCCACCTGAATTATAATTTCCCCACTCACCTGTATTTTCGCATCCCATTGCTCAATTTTTGCATCATTTACTTTAACTCCCCCACCCTCGATGAGCCTCTTAGCCTCACCTTTTGAAGTAGCAAATCCATGAGTAACCATCAATTCAATAAGAGAATAATCACCTTTTGTAAGCCTCGCTTCTGGCATATTTTGAGGTTTTTCCTTATGGCGAAACATCTGTATAAATTCTTCCTCCGCCATCCGACCGGCATCCTCACCGTGATAGATCGAAACCAATTCTCTTCCTAATCGCATTTTCAAGTTTCTCGGATTTTCACCATTTTTAAGCGCTTCACGCATTTTTTCAATTTCATTCATGGACGCATTCGTCGCCAATTCAAAATATTTTAAAATAAGATCGTCAGGAATGGACATGGTTTTTCCATACATTTCTCGCGGCGACTCGGCAACACCGATGTAATTATTTTCCGATTTTCCCATTTTCATTTTGCCATCCAATCCTTCAAGAATCGGCACCGTTACTATATCCTGAGGCGCTTGCCCATAGGCTTTTTGCAAGGTTCGACCGGCAAGCAGATTAAAAGTTTGATCCGTACCACCAAGCTCAATATCTGCTTCCAAAGCCACAGAATCATATCCTTGCATCAACGGATAAAAAAATTCATGCATGGAAATCGGAAGGTCTTTTTTAACGCGTTCTTGAAACATATCGCGTTCCATCATTTGTGAAACCGTAAAATTTGAAGCCAAACGAATCACATCGGAAAAATTCAGCTTCGAAAGCCAATCAGCATTCCAAACCACTTCAACTTTTGAAATATCAAGAATTTTTTTTACCTGATCGAGATATTTTTCAGCATTTTTTTCAAGTTCTTTCTGTGTTTTCGCGCCGCGAGTAGCAATTTTTCCTGAAGGATCGCCAATTTGTCCCGTAAAATTACCAAAAAGCAAAAAAATACGATGTCCGAGAGCTTGAAATTCCTGCAATTTTCTCACGACAACCATATGACCGATGTGCAAATCGCGACCCGACGGATCAATCCCTAATTTTACCTTCAATTTTTTCCCCGATTGCAGCTTTTTTTCCAAATCGGTTTTTACAATAACATCAACTGTTCCGCGATCAAGAAGATTTTGAAAAATATTTACCTCGAAAAATCGTGAAGACCGAGAGGCTTTTGGCTTTATTCGCAAAGAATTATTCATAAAAAAAACATATCAACACTCGAAATTATAACAGTTAAAAACAACCAATACAAAAAATTGCCTCATTTTCTTGAAAAACAAATTTCTCAAAAATTACTCCTGATACATTTTTTCAAAATCACGAAGCATCACTAACAATGGTCCATTTTTGTCCGAAATGATATATAAAATTTATAAGATTAGATCCCTCAAGAATTTTTCCTTTTTGATCGACGAGGATTAACTGAGCAAATCTGTTAATTTTCGACACAGTAAATACTATTCCTTCATCATTTTTGAGACGAGTGCCAACTTTAATACCATGTTTTTCTAAAAAACAAAAACGGTCATAAGTAGGTAGTCGACCTCTTCCCTCACCAAAAGATCTCTCACTTTTAGAAAGTGTATATTTTCTAAATAAATCAAATTCTATCGCATCCTCTCCTTGTTCTTCCATAAGCTTACAATAACGTGAATATGCAAAAATTTGCTTTTTTGCTGCAATCCATTCAGAAGCTGAGCCTTCAATAATTTTTAAAGGATCAACTCGCGTTGCAGGATTGTTTCTCTGATAACGTAAAGCTGCATTTAAACTATTTCTTACTTGTAAAACTATTACGCCAGGTTGTTCTGACGCAAGAGAACTGAGCATGGAAGGCATTAAACAAGAAATATGTTCTTGAAATTTACGCTCAATGACATCATCGTCTATAATAGAATCATCGTCATGATCCGCCCCCCCCACCCTTAATTGATCATCACTATTTTTACCATCACCGTTCATTTGAATATTTATCATAAATGTAATAATCTGTCATCAATCTGTTAAATTTAATAAAATGTAGGTACAAATTTAACAATTATAGCAACAATAACATTTAAAAAATATTTTGTCAACAAAATTTTCAATACATGTTCATGAATCAGCCATAAAAATGAGACTTGATGCATTTTTGCAAGATAAAATGCATATTTCGCGAAATCAAATTCAAAAAGACATTAAAAAAAAACAAATAATTTTAAAAAATAAAAAAACAACATCACACGCCATTGTAAAAAAAGGTGATATTATTCAAATTAACATGGATAAGCCGACAGCCGACAATACCCTGCGTTCAAAAAAAATAACAAAAAATCCGACACTGAAAATCATCTACGAAGACGCTCATATGCTGGTCATCAACAAGCCTGCCGGCATTGCCGTGCAAAAAAGTGAAAACAATAAAAGATGCTTTTCAGAAATTTCTAAAGAAATAACCATTGAAGACTGGTTACAATCAAACATGCACTGCGAACAAAAAAGTGATATGAGCAAAAATTTCACAATCCCAAAAAAACTAGGAGCTCATCTCCTCAACACCTACGAAAATCATCAAAATCTTCCAAAATCAGGGCTGGTGCATCGTCTGGATAAAGATACTTCTGGAGTACTCATCGCCGCAAAAGATCTCAAAACACATTCAGCTCTTTCAAAACAATTTGAAAATCGTACGGTAACAAAAATCTATCTCGCGCTGATAAAAGGCCATATTACGCCAAAAAAAGGATCAATCGAAGCGCCTCTAACGAGGTCAAGGAAAGATCGAAAAAAAATTGCGGTTTCAGCTTCAAAAAAAGCGCGTTTTGCTCTGACTCATTATGAAGTAATTGATGAATTTGAAAATTGTTCCCTGGTAAAAGTGCATATTGTTACAGGAAGAACTCATCAAATCCGCGTCCATTTTCAAAGTATCGGCTATCCCGTGATTGGAGACCGCGGCTACGGAGATTCAAAAATAAATACCGTATTTGAAAAAAAATATGGTCTAAAACGCCAATTTCTGCATGCCTTTATGATCAAAATACAAAATCCCTCCACCGGATTAATGCAAACTTTTTACGCGGACGTGCCGAAAGATCTCAGAAAAATTCTCGGGCAAACAAATCAAAAACTTATATCGTAAAAATTGCATAAACATTCGCTTCTCTTAGTGGAGAGGAACTCCTGCTTAATTTTTAAAAATCACTCTGAAGCACCGATAAAAAATCCTTTAATTTTCCTCTTTTTTTGCTCTCGGCTTTCGAATAACCTTAGGTTTGGAAACGAGATTTTCCTGATTTTTTGAGTCATCATCTTTTACATGAGATTTTCGCGCAACACGAGGCTTTGGTTTGATCGATTCCATTTCCATGCCAAGAGACATTTGCTCTGTTTCAGATGAAACCGATATCGATGAATCACGAGAAATTTCCTCTTTCTTCTTACCAGCTTCATAAATCGAAACAACCTTCAAAGTGCTATACCATTGCCGATGTCCATGAGTACGCATGTAGCGCTTCTTGGCTTTCATTTTAAAAACGCGAATTTTATCACCCTTCGCATGATCTAAAACCTCAAACTCTATCTCATAACCATCCAAATAAGGAGTCCCAACTCTTATGCCGTGAGTATCTGAGATCAAAAGCACATCTTTCACGGTAAATTTTTGTCCTTGAGACACAGGCACTTTTTGAGTCTTCAAAGTTTGACCTTCTGAAAGCGTATACTGATTTCCTTGAATTTTAGCAACAGCAAACATAAAAATTATCTTTAAATAAGCCCTCACAAGGTACAAGAAATATTTTCCAAATGCAAGCTTTTTTTTCATTCAAAGGAGTGCGCACGATATTCCTAAACTTTGCTACAACAGAAAAAATTACTCAAAAATTAAAATGAGTCATGGCTGAATCGAATCCTTGACTGAAAGCATGTTCAAGAGCATCAATGCCACGAAAAAATATCTTTGGAAGGGCTTTTTTTTCATCACTGGAAAAATCGCAAAGAACAAAATCCGAAATATCACTACGTTCATGATCCAAAAAAGCATTATGTATGCCGATACGCAATCGTGAAAAATTCTCATTTCCAAAAACTTGCACAACGGATTTGAGGCCATTATGAGTGCCAGCGGACCCGCGTTCTCGAAGCCGAATGGTTCCAAATGGAAGATCGATATCATCATAGATCACGCAAATATCCTGAAAATCAATCTTATAATAGTGTTTAAGGCTTTGAACCGCTTCACCTGAAAGATTCATAAAAGTCTGAGGTTTCACAAGTAAAAATTTCTCACCCAAAAAATCTCCTTTTGAAATCTCGGCTTGAAAAACTGTTTCCAAATGAAACGGTTCAAATTCCCATTTTTCACGAAGACAGTCTAGAAACATGAAACCAAGATTATGCCGGCTTTTCGCATATTTTTTACCCGGATTTCCAAGTCCAACCAAAAGTTTCATATAATAATCAGAAAAAGAAGTTAAAATTAAGGAGCCTCTGAAAAACGCGATTTTTCCCGATGTTTTTACGAATAACTGCCTTCATAAAATTTTATAAATTGCAAAAGTAAGCACGTTTTTCAAAGGTTCGCTAAGTCATAAAAGAAATTTCTCGGCCGGCGATACGAAGCGTGTCTCCTTCAGCAGCTCCCTGTTTCAATAATTCCTTCGTCAGCCCCATTTTATAAAAAATATCATACACTCTGGCAACCGCCTCATCATTAGAAAAATCAGTCATTTTTACAACTTGTTCTATCCGTTTTCCTTTCACTTCGAATATACGAGCCTTGCCTCCTCGTCGAAAACGCAAAAAACGAATCTCGAAATATTGATCATCATCAATATGTGGACGAAAAACCTTATATTCCTCTTCCGAAACAACAGGTTTGTCTTTCGCGGCAAGTCGCTTGCGCGCATTTAAACGCTTCCACATGGTAAAAACGAGTTCAGACATACCTTTGCCAGTAATCGCGGAAATAGCCAATATTTTTCCTTTGAAACGCGGATATTTTTTTAAAAATTCAGATTGAAACAGTTGCAAAAAATCATCATCAATCAGGTCAATTTTATTAAAAACAACAATTTGCTCCTCTTTCGCGAGTTTAGGATCATAAAGACGAAGCTCTCGATCAACTATTTCAAAATCACGAACAATATCAGACGATGAAGCATCAAGAAGATGAACCAATAATCGCGTGCGAGAAATATGACGCAAAAAAGCATGTCCCAGTCCCTTACCTTCATGAGCGCCTTCGATAAGCCCCGGCATATCGGCAATAACAAATGTTTTTCCGCGCTCTTTCGTATCAAACTCACCCAAATCAACAATGCCGAGATTCGGAATAATGGTTGTAAAAGGATAATCGGCAATTTTCGGACGGGCATGAGAAAGACGCGAAATAAGAGTCGATTTTCCAACCGAAGGAAGTCCTATAATGCCAATATCCGCCACGAGTTTCAGTTCCAAGCGAAACTCAATGACTTCACCTTCTTCACCCAATTCAGCAAAACGCGGCGTCTGTCGAACACTTGACGCGAAATGAGCGTTACCGAAACCACCCTTACCTCCGCGAACAATAACCGCAGACGCTTTCGGAGTCGCCAAATCAATAATGAGTTCGTTCGTTTCATCATTATAAAATTGTGTCCCCAAAGGAAGAGAAAGTAAAAGATCTTCACCGTCTTTTCCGTGTTTATTACTGGTATCTCCATGAGAACCATCCTCAGCCTGAAAAATTTTTTTCGTATTAAAATCAGCCAGCGTATTAACATTTTCATCCACTCGAACAATAATTGATCCTCCTTTTCCGCCATCTCCTCCATCAGGACCACCTCGATCAATATATTTTTCGCGTCGAAAATGAACCATGCCATCACCTCCTTTGCCGGCTTTAAATGTTACCTTAGCCTGATCTGAAAACATAGGAACTTTCTGAAAAACGTAATTTCAATAGCTTATGAAGCATTCGTCCATTCACTCATTCTCTCAAAAAGAGCATTATGATACTCAAAATATTTTCCTTGATCACCCGCGCATTCGGCTGCCTCAGCCGCTTTTTCAGCAAATTTATGAATATCCAAAGGAAAATCTCTGTATATCAATTTTACTTTTCCTGTTTTAATATAATTTTCTTCAATTTTCGGAAGTGTTTGATTAAAAAAACGGGCGCAGTACGGACACTGATAATCACTCCATTCAATCATGGTAATAGGAGCATTTATATCACCCAAAACAGCATCATCATCGACCTTGGCCGTGACACGAATAACATCTTTTGAAGCAGTACCATTTAATTCTTCATCAAAAATGCTAACAAATTTTTCATAGGCTTGAGCTCCTTTCACATATCGTCCGTTAATAAGAAAACCCGGCGTGCCTGTTACACCGGCTTCCCCGCCCTCCTGAGTATCTTTTTGAATTTCATCGAGGTACTTGCCTGAATTGAGGCAGGACGCGAAAGCAGCCACGTCAAGATTGAGAGTGCCGGCATAATCTTGAAAAAATTCTGTTGCAAGTTTTTGATTGACGGGTGGCTGTGTATTTTGACCGTTATTTGAGACACTTTTCTGAGCACCCGGCGTTTTATCAACAAAATTTCCTTTATACGACGACCACGCTGTAGTACCTGCTATACCAACCATAATACCAAAAAGCACTAAGGTCGATACCATCCAAGGATTCGTTGGAGGAGAAGAATAGGTATTTTGACGAGATTTTTGTGAATCCATGATGTTTTATTAAAAACTACCGATTTTTATTATAAAGAACGAAAATAAAAACCACAACCGCAAATTTCATAACAAAAATCTATGGGAACCTCTGAACATTTTCTAGCTGAAATGATAAAATTGCAGTAGATGTGCGTTTTTCTTAAGGTTCCTATGTTTATTCAGGGTCCTATTATATCATCATGCCATGCCGAAGAGAGGGCTCGAACCTCCACGGGGTTTCCCCCACTGCGCCCTGAACGCAGCGCGTCTACCAGTTCCGCCACTCCGGCTATCGCATTTTCGTTACGAAATTACGTTTTTATTAAGGTTCCTTATCGAACGAGCAATAAAATACAAAAATCAACTACTATTTGCCGGGAGTGGGACTCGAACCCACACATCCTTTGAGGACACGGGATTTTGAGTCCCGCGCGTCTACCAATTCCGCCATCCCGGCGATTTTATGATCACCCTAGAAAAGCACGATTCTCATAAAAATCATCTATTGCAACAATTCCTCGACAACTTTTCTAACCATCGCGCCATCCGCTTTCCCTTTCACAAGAGGCATAATAGCACTCATAAGTTTACCAATATCGGATTTTGAATACATGTTATTTTCTTCCATTGTATTTTTCACAATCTCGCGAATACGCTGCTCACTCATCGGCTCAGGAAGATAAGCCTGCAAAACAGCCATTTCCATTTCTTCCTTTTCCGCCAAATCAGGTCTTCCGCCTTTGTTGAACTGCTCAATGGAATCCTTGCGCTGCTTAATCTCTTTTTGTATCAATTCCATGACTACTTCGTCATTAATTTCCTTTTTAGAACCAGAAACTTCCCATTTCATAATCGCTGATTTGAGAAGCCGAAGAGTGCCTACCCGAAGCTCATCGCGATCCTTCATCGCTTGGGTTAAATCTTGTTGAATTTTTTCTTTAAATAATGGCATTTGAATACAATTTTTAAAAAACATGATTTTTCAAAAATTTCTTATGGAACCTTTGAAAAACGTAACTTCGTAAAGAAATTTTAAAACAACTCCTCCATAAAATCAAACAAAAAGTCGTTTATTTCTTCGTTCAATCTGATACGCATGAGCAAAACGATGAGCTTCATCACGAACTCGCTGAAGCACATGAAGTTCCGGCGCGTTTTTTGAAAGTCGAAGCGGCTCACTTTGATCTGGAATAAATATCTCTTCATCACGTTTTGCGAGCGAAATAATCGGAATATCAAGCCGATATTCACGAAGAATCTTTAAAACAACATTAAGCTGCCCCTTTCCACCATCAATAAGGAGAAGATCTGGTTTTTGTCGAAATGAAACATCTTCTTTCATTTTCTGAGGTCGATAAGCCATGGCGATAACTTCCATTTCTGAAATCTGCCCTAAGCCTTCATCGTTTTGCAATGGAAAAAATTTTGGCCGGCGAAGAGTGGACGAAATTTGACAGCCGATTGATGAACGACACCTCTCCATTTTTTGTTGCAAAGAAGGCGGAACTATTTCAATGCTATGAAATCCAAGCGCCGCGTAATAATCTTCGAGATTTGATGGAGCAACCGCGTAAATTTTTTTCCAAGAATGTTTTGCGGAATTTTTCAATAATCGAATGACCAATTCCTGCCCTATATGTTTGCCGCGTTCCTCGGGCTTCACCCAAAGTGACGCGAGTTCCGCTTCTTTTTTTTCTTCATTTAAAGCTTTAACGCGACCAAAACCAATTATTTCTTTTTGCTCAGTTTTTTTTCCGCGCGATTTTTTTTTCCGCGCGACGATACAATCACGAACATCCAATGCCTCAGCATCCAA
This sequence comes from Candidatus Peregrinibacteria bacterium, assembly GCA_016188705.1. Classification (GTDB taxonomy): domain Bacteria; phylum Patescibacteriota; class Gracilibacteria; order UBA1369; family JACRIC01; genus JACPHH01. The sequence goes on from JACPHH010000005.1 coordinate 22,704, forward strand.
TTTTTCACGTAAAATAATCTCAACAAGATAATTCAAATCGATTTTTTTCGCTTTTTCAAAAACCACTCCTTCAATAACGGTCGCCATGCGATTCTTCATATTTATTTTTCGAAGCCTTCGTCCAAGCACTTCTTTCATATCAAGATAATCGTCAATCTTTTTCGGAGCCACTTTAATGCGAAAACGGCGGTAATGCGATTTTTTTGGCATCCCATCGTCAAAAACAACCATTGAACCCACGATTTCCGTGCCGCCAAAATGTGAAATATCATATCCTTCAATACGATGAATTTCATGAGGAATATGAAGAAATTTCGCGAGAGAAGCGAGTGCCCGCGTGGTTCGATTTTGGTCATGTTCAAATTGAGCCTGACTTTGATGAGCGAAACTTTCGGCATTTTGAGCCGCCAAATCGAGAAGCCTGCTCTTTTTTCCAATTTTTGGAATAATAAGACGCACTTTTTTTGATCGAAGAAACGTCATCCATTCTTCAATGACAGAAAAATTCTCAATTGAGTGAGGTAAAAGTACTTCATCAGGAAAATCCGCAGCCTTTTCATAGTATTGTTGCAAAAAAGATTCTAAAATAACCTCTGAAAAACGCTTTTTTGACTGCGAATACAAAGATTCTGCCGCAAACGCTTCACTCTTCTTCATCGTATTTTCATTCAAAAAACTCTCATATTCCTGTGATTTTAAAATAAAATTTTCTTGATTGATCAATTTCCCTTCGCGGATCATGAAAAGGTTAAAATACAGCTTTCCTCCTCGTTCAACGTAATGAATAACATCTTGATTTCCAGCCAAAGGATCACTCACTCGCTGACGTTCCAAAACTTCATCGAGCATTTGAAGTTTATCGCGAAGCCGAGCGGCAAGCTCAAATTTTTTCTCCACGGCCGCTTTAAGCATTTCCTGCTGTAAATCCTCTTTAAGTTTGTTCTCTTTTCCTTGTAAAAAATCAATAATCTTTCGAATAATGGCCGCGTATTCTTCTTTCGCGCACTGGGCAACGCAAGGCCCGACGCAACGGCCTGTATGGTAATCAAGGCAAGGATATTTCATCGTTTTTTTTCGCACCTTGACGCCAAATTGGCCATTTTCATGCGGCACAAAATCAATATCAAGATTACAATGCCTGTACGGAAAAATTTTTTTTAAAAATTTCAAAACAGTTTTTGCTTTATACGCCGCGGTTTTCGGACCAAAATAATGAGCGCCGTCCTTTTCCACCTTTCTCACAATGGAAATACGTGGAAAATCCTCGTTCGCGGTTATTTTAATATACACATAATTTTTATCATCTTTCATGAGCACGTTAAAACGCGGCCTTAACTCTTTTATAAGATTTGTTTCCAAAATAAACGCTTCAAGCTCGCTTCCCACTTCAATATACTGAATATCGCGAATATTCTCTACGAGCTTCTGAGTTCGAAGCGCGGTTTGGTTTTGTTGTATAAAATAACTTCGAACGCGATGAAGAAGACTTTTAGCCTTTCCAACGTATAAAACTTCTCTCTTTTCATTAAAAAATTTATACACGCCCGGCGTATCCGGTATATTTTTGAGAATGATCTGAAGATGCTGGGATAGGAGAGCCATAAAAATTCAATAAAAATTACACAGTAAGGGAAACTCTGAAAAAAAATCGTTACGAAATTTGCAATTGCAGTAGAAAAAATATTTTTCAGAGGCTCCCTAAGTTGTATAAATGAAAAAAAATCTAGAAACTGTTCACATAAAATAAAACAAAAAAAACCATTTACAGTATAAAATATTTGATGTCAAAAAAAAAGAAGGTATCGTAGAGACATGAATTCAAAAACTTCTAAAAAACACGATTTCGGAAACGAAAAGATTCGAACAAAAACACTGAACGACTATGATGCCATAATGGCGACAATCGCTTATTTTGATATTTTTGATTTTCCTTTAAAGGAAAATGAATTGAAAAAATATCTCTACCGCGGAAATTCAACAAATTTTTGTTTCAAAAATCTCATAAAAATAGCTGGTGACGAAAAAATTAAAAAAACCGGCATTGGAAAAACCAGCGCCGAAACGCAACAATTTTTTGTAAAAAATTCTCCGGGCATAATCGATAAATCTATTAAATTCTGCGACGAATACATTGTATTGAATAATCGAGAATCAATCGTTCAGCTCAGAAAAGAACGTGAAAAACGCGCGCGAAAACTTTGGAAAAAAACAAGACGCTACGCATATTATATGCAATGCTTGCCATTCATTCAGATGGTTGCCGTATGCAACAATCTTTCATACGACAATCCTTCGGAAAAGAGCGACATTGATCTTTTTGTCATTTGTAAAAAAAACAGGCTTTACCTCGGAAGGACTTTTCTGACTTTCTGGCTTCACGTTTTTGGCGCGCGACGTCATCATTCAAAAATTTCCGGTCGATTTTGTCTAAGTTTTTTCATCAGCGAAGATCATCTGAATCTCGAGAATATTATGCTCAAAAATCATGACATCTATCTGGCGTATTGGCTCAAAACCCTAAAACCTTTGTTCGGAAAAAAAACATACATCCAGCTGATGAAAAAAAATGAACATTGGCACAAAAAATATTTTTCTGAACAAAGCTTTCATTTTGACCGACTTATTCCCCACGGCGCATTTTTAAAAATAGTTCAAACATGCCAAGAATGGATTTTAAATATAACCATCGCGCCCTTACTGGAAAAATGGCTCAAACATTGGCAACAAAACCGAGCTCTCAAAAAAGCGCGAAATCTCAATCAAACCTTCCCAAATGTGATAATAACGGACACAATGTTGAAATTTCACGATAAAGACACAAGAAAAAAAATCCAAAAATTATGGATACAACGATGGAAAAAACCTCTATAAAACTTAAGGAGCTGTTCATCCGCTCTACGAAATACTAAAACTTCGCTTTTGAGTCATCGCGACGCCTGTTGCGAAATTCGATACTCATAGCCGTACCTTCAAATCCATATTCTTCTCTAAGGCGATTTTCAAGGTAGCGTTTATAGGAAAAATGAAAACTATCACGATCATTCACGAAAAAAACAAAATGCGGTGGTTCAATGGAAACCTGAGATCCATAGTAAATTTTCGGCTGAACTTTAGCTCTCGACATTGGCGGGTGGCGATAGCGAATTTTTTGCATAAATGCGTTCAAGGTAGAGGTCTGGATTCTTTTTTTGCGCACTTCGGCTATACGGAGAGCATAATCCAAAACCATGTTAAGATTCTTTTTTGTCGAAGCTGAAACTAAAAGAAGCGGCGCCCAAGGCACAAAATGAATTTTTTTCGCGATATATGAACGAAACGTTTTTTCATCCGAACGCTTGTGAATAACGAGATCTGATTTATTTAAAACCACAATAAGCCCTTTTCCTTGCTCCAATATATATTGAACAACATGAAGATCTTGTTTTGAAATCGATTCAGAAGCATCGAGAATGAGCAAAGCAATATCCGAACGTTCGATTGATTTAAAACAATGCAAAACACTATAATATTCAAGATCTTCATTCACCTTTCCCCTCCTTCGCAAACCGGCTGTATCAATAAGCGTCAATTTTTGATCATTATAAAAAATAAGACTATCCGTAGTATCTCGAGTAGTGCCTGGCTGATCGGAAACAACAACGCGCTGTTCATTCAAAAAAGCATTTATCAAGGATGATTTACCTACATTGGGTTTTCCAAAAAAACCAATGCGAACACCTTCGGAACCATCGTCCGATGCTTGTTCTTCTTTTTTCACAAAATGAAGTTCCTCCAATATGCCAGCGACATGATACAAAACTTCATCAAAGCCTCTGGAATGAATGGCAGAAACCTGCACCGGCTTGTCAAAACCTAATTCATAAAGATTAAACGCTTTATCTTCGCCATTTCCATTATCGCACTTATTGGCGATGAGCACACATGGTTTATTGGCTTTACGCAGCATATCCGCGGCGGCAAAATCCAACGACGTAAGTTCCTGACGCGCGTCAATAACAAAAAGCACGACATCAGCTTCCTCAATGGCGATACGCGTTTGCGACTGAACATCGCTCTCTATATCGGATTTAACTTCAATTTCCAAACCGCCTGTATCGACTAGCATCACTTCATAATCGCGCATCATCGTTTTTTCATAAATGCGATCGCGAGTCGTCCCTGGAATATCCGATTCAATAACGCGGCGTTTACCCACAAGTCGATTAAAAATCGTGGACTTTCCTGTATTCGGACGCCCGACAATAGCGACTATGGGAAGTTCATGTTTCATGAAAAATGGTGAAAAACTTGCAGCCTAAATGTGCAAATTACAGTAAAAAACTAAATTTTGCAGAAGGCTCATAATTATATTAGTATACATAAAGCATTATTGCAAAATTCAGCTGAAAACTCTTCAGGTCGAATCAATGGATTTTCTTCTAAAAAAATAATATGTCTCTCGTAACATCTTTCAAACGAATACGGATAAATATACAAAAATATTCAAAAAGGCCCGATAATGTCTCATTCATTGCCGTAACAAAAAATCGAAGCATTGCCGAAATAAAGGAAATACTTGATCTTGGCATAAATCGCATCGGAGAAAATCGCGTGCAGGAGGCTCTTAAAAAATTTCCTTTTCTTTCCGTTCCTTCTTATTTTCCTGTTACAAAGTTGGAAAAACACTTTATCGGTCATTTGCAAAAAAATAAAGTAGCGCTCGCAATTGAACACTTTGACTGGATTGATTCCGTTGATTCGCTTGAACTCGCTCGAAAAATCGATATGGAAGCTGGAAAAAAAAGTAAAAAAATATTCATTCTTATAGAAGTCAATATTTCCGAAGATCCTCGAAAATACGGTATTGAAACTGAAAATACGGAAAAAATGCTCCGCCAGCTCGAAACTTTAAAAAATCTCTCCGTAAAAGGACTCATGACTATTGGAAAAAAAACCGAAAACAGAGAAGAAATTCGCCGATATTATAAAAATTTTTATCAACTCTTCAAAAATCTTCAAAACAAACATATTCCAGGGGTAGAACTTGAAATACTTTCTATGGGAATGAGCGACGATTATAAAATCGCTCTCGAGGAAGGCTCAAACATGATCCGACTCGGACGCGCCCTGTTTGAATTGTAAAAAACACGATTTTCAGGTATAATAAAAGGATTATCGTCTATTCATGGTACTAAAATCCATACTCTATAATAAAATCTATACTTTGTCAAAATGATATATTTATACCATATTGAAGTAACAGGTCCATTCTGTATCAAAGTAATAAATCTGTACCATATCGAAATATAATTTTTCAATTATGACGAAAAAATGGCTGATTATCGGATGTGTTATCAATTCCCTCTTCATATTTATGCCGATAATGTCTGCGCCGATTACTTCGGCACAAACATTAATTCCTTTTACAAATACGAATTACGACACTTGTAACGAGATACTTAACCCAAACAATACAGAAACAATAAAACAAGCGCTGAAAACAATAGGAGAGAGAGATCAATATCTTGCCTGCGCCGTAATAACTGGAAGAGTGCATCTCTACATGATACCGTACTTTATCATTTACTTTATCGAAATCCTCGTAACTTTCGCTGGAACGCTCTGCATCCTTTTTATCGTTTTCGGAGGGCTTCAATACGCTTTGGGCGGTATTTCGGACACAAAAGAAAAAGGGAAAAAAACCGTAATGAACGCCATTATCGGCCTCATCGTGACTACTATGGCATGGATAATTATTAATATCATTCAGGTGGCAGTTACAAGTTCGAATTGATGAAAGCCAGCCTGCGTATTCGCCAAACTTTCGCCTGCCAGCATATTTTTTCAAAGTAAAAAACGTATAATCCATTATCAATCGCATGAAAAAACACAAACGATTTTCACCAAGATATTTGTTATTTTTATCAAAAAAACATATACTTTAAGAAACCCTGATAAATATAAATTTCAAGGAAAAAATTATGAAAAAAAATGTGAGTGAACTGCTCGGAGAAACAATGATGTCGATGAAAAATTTGAAAGAGCAGTGGCGAAAAAAAATGGAAGAACTGAAACATATTCGTAGTCAGGAAACGGAGGAACCGCTTATTCACGATCTTCCCAAAGCTAAAGCGGAAAAAACCCTGGTTGATCTTTCGCCAAAAAGTATCGCGAAAGCAACAATGGTCGTTATTTTACTATATACTCTGACGCAATTTGTGTACGGAATTAAAGATATTCTGTTACTATTTTTTCTTGCCCTTCTTTTCTCCGCCGCCCTCGATCCAACGGTCGACAGGCTGGAAAGGAAAAAAATACCTCGCAGCATCTCGATTCTTTGCATCTACCTGATCATTTTCATTATTCTAGTTATTTTCATATCCAATTTTATACCGCTCGTAGCATCGCAACTTATAGAACTTGCCCAACGCGTGGGAGAAATTGTCAATAATCTCACCATTAAAGGTACAAGCAATATTCCCTTTGTTGATCGACTCAAACCCTTTGTTTCCCAATTTCTTGAAAGCGCGGATCGACAAACCTTGATAGAAGGAGCTAAAACCGCTCTTTTAAAAGTCGGCGAACAACTACAAGGGCTTGCGGGAAACGCCTGGAACGCGCTCAAAGTGATCTTTAATGGCATTTTCAACGTTATCATGGTGCTCGTGATAACATTTTATATGACATTGGAAGAACGGAGCATTCAACATTTTATCAAATCAATTTTTCCCCATCGGCATGAAAAATATATTATTGCAAAAACTCATGCCATAAAAAATAAAATCGGTGGTTGGCTTCGAGGTCAAATCATACTGTGTCTGAGTATTGGAATAGTCGTCACCATAACGCTGCGAATTATGGGAGTGGAATACTACGCGACACTTGGGATGATTGCTGCCATTGGCGAATTTATACCCTATATCGGCTCGATAATCGCGGCAATACCTGCGGTTCTCATTGCTTTTAATCAGTCAAGTTCTCTAGCGCTCGGAGTTATCATTGCTTATGTTATTATTCAGCAGTTGGAAAATAATATTCTCGTACCGCTTATAATGAGACAAGCTGTTGGATTAAGCCCTATTATTGTAATCTTCGCCGTGCTCATTGGAGCAAAATTTCTTGGAATTTTAGGCATCATTCTCGCGGTACCGGTCACGACCATTATCTGGCTCTTTGTGCAAGATTATGTTTTCCGTGAACGGTAAAATCTGTAAACGCTGAATGGTCGACAAAAAACATCAATTGAAATATTCATAAGGAAGCTTAAGAAAAACGTGGTTTCGTTAGGAAATTTGCAAAATCGCAGTAGATGGTAGGTTTTTCAGGGTTTTCATAACTTCTCGCGAGCAAAATCATCCCAAAAACGCGAAAGAGCAGAAAGAAAAGCCTTTTCAAAATGATTCGGACCAAACGTAAGCGCGTGTTTGCGTATTGTCGTGGCATCAAATTTCATCTGGGAAAAACGGTTTAACGCATCGAGCAAACTTTCCACGGTCTGTTCTTGAAAAAAAATACCAGTTTTATTCCTCACGATAGTTTCAAGAGCGCCACCCTTTCCATAGGCAATAACAGGTCTTCCGCAAGACATGGCTTCAAGTGGAGCGATGCCAAAATCTTCACATTGAGGAAAAAGAAAAGCTTTGCAACGACTATAAAGGATAACAAGTTCCGCGTCCGACACATTTCCCAAAAAACTAATATTCTTTTTAGCGCATTGCTTCAAACGATTCATCTCGGACCCAGTACCGCAAATTTTCAAAGGCAAACCTGAAATGTTAAAAGCATCCACAAGCAGATCAAAACGTTTATAGGGAACAAGTCTTCCTACCGCGAGAAAATAATCTTCTTTAGAAGGTGAAAAATATTTTTTAGAGGGTGTAAAACAATCCACGTCAACAGGAGGATAAATCACCTTCGCGTCACTCCAATAATACTTTTGAATACGGCCTCGAACAAATTCTGAATTCGTCATATATTTATCCACGCGCTGGGCCGCAAGCCGATCCCACAAGCGCATATCGTGAAGACACCAAAAAATAAAAGGTTTCAAAACACTCGGAAAATGGTATTGATCGATATATTCCCGCCACGAATCCCACACATAGCGCATGGGGCTGTGGCAATAGCAAACATGAAGAGTGGTAGGCTTTGTAATAATCCCTTTACTGCAAGCATGACTGCTGGAAATTACGATATCGTATGCATCAAGGTTAAATTGTTCAAAAACATAAGGAAGAAGCATAAGATACCACTGATGATGGTTGACGGCGCCTGGTATTTTTTGCAAAAAAGACGTGCGTATATCGGCGTCATGAAAGGCCTCCATACCCTCTTTTCGATAGAGAGACGTATAAATCGGGGCCTCGGGAAACATTGTATGAAGAGAAAGAATAACTCTTTCCGCTCCTCCAAAACTCGTCAGCCAATCACAAACAATGGCAATTTTTAAACTTTGATTCAAACCATGAAAAGTCACGAAAAAAACAGATAAAGAATGCTTTTATGATACTGAAAAAACAAAATGAACACAAGAATCCTCATCTCGCTGGCAAATAAAAAAAACGTTCGACTGGAGCATTTTTCTTAATATCCCATTACATAATAGCTAATTTTGCTTCTTCCAGGCTCGGATAGCAATTAATGAGCTGCGTAAGACCCACCACCTGTAAAATATCCAAAATATTTTCCTTTGCGCGAGCTATGACAATTTTACCATTTTTCCCTGTAACGCGACCATACCAGTCGGTAAGATACCCAATGGATTTACTGTTCATGTATTCGAGAGCGGAAAAATCGAATATAAGAAACAAATTATCCGGATGAGATTCAATGAGTTTATAAATTTTCTTGGCGTTTTCATCGACATTACTTTCATCAAGTTGACCTGAAAAAGCCACCAATTTTACTTTTTTATTTTTATCTCCCGAAGAGACATCATCGATGGCAATATTAACGTAGGTCATTGGAAAAAAGTTACAAAGTTATTGATGCATTCTAAGTAAGAGCAAAAGTTTTGAGAGAAAAACGGTTCGGAACAGATTGAGTTTCGTGTGCTTTGTCAAAATATTTCCTCGCGCGAACCTTAAGACCATGTGGTTTCAGATCACTAAATTCCAATTCATCCGTCCAACCAATCACAATTTGGGGAAGTCCGCGACCGCGAACGCCAATATGCTGGATATAAGACGGTATTTTTCTCTCATGGATGAGCTTATTCATTTCTTCAGCATTTACAGGGTGGCCTGATCCATTATCTTCCACGCTAAATTCAATATATTTTCCCACAATACTCTCGATGCATATCGTAACAGAATCACCAGGCTTTGATCCATGTTCAATGGCATTATTACAAAGCTCGTCAATAACTGCCTGGCATCGGTAAGCCCATTGTTCACTGAAACCCGTAACATTTTTAGCAAGAGAAAAGGTAAAATCCCGAATACCTGATAAAAAATAAGCATTCGTCGGCAGAGTCATCGTAATCCGAATCGGCTGTTCAGGGTGACCTGGAAGAGCTAAGGATGTTTCATTTCGCATGTCCATGCAATAATTTAAGATTCAAAAATTCTCTTAATTCTAACAAATTTTTCACAAATTGTCAAAGTTACTTTTTTCGGAATGATACGTTTTATCGGATTGTATACGCCGAGATTCACGAAAAATAAGACGAAAAAAATCACCAATAAAGACCTCGGAAAGCCCTAATTTTTTAGCGGTTTCCTTTCTCGACACAAGCATTTCCTTTTCACGAAGCGGTTGATATACGTCGATAACGCGTTTTTTCTTATACCTTCCCAAGTCACGAATAATCGCAAAACGAGTTGTAAGTATCTCAAAAAGCTCGTTATCTATTTCATCAAGCAAAAAACGAAAATTCTGAAGTTTCATGGCTAAAATATGATAAAAAAATCATTATCCATTTTCATCATTTATTCTAACAAAAAACTTTAATCTTGCATAGAAAAGAGAAATGTACTACCCTGTTACCGATAACTCCACAAAAATAACATCTAATTTTTATAGATATTTATGAATGAAACTCTTATGAAAGAAATGCTTGAAAACGCAGTTCATTTCGGGCATAAAGCCGAAAAATGGAATCCAAAAATGAGATCTTATATTTATACAAAACGTGATAATATTCATATTTTTGATCTTCGAAAAACCATTTCCTATCTTGAAAAAGCCTGCCAATTCCTCAAAAAGGCCAGTAGTGAAAAAAAAGTTATTCTCTATGTTAGTACCAAACCTCAATGTGAAAAAATTATAAAAGAAAATGCCATAAAAGCAGAAATGCCGTATGTGACAGGTCATTGGATCAGCGGGCTGCTGACCAATTTTGAAACTGTAAAAAAGCGAATCAAATATCTCCGTGATCTGAAGGAACAGGAACGCACCGGTGAATTTGAAAAATATACGAAAAAAGAGGCTCAAAATTTAAAAAAGACCATCGCAAAACTCGAATTAGCTCTTGGCGGAGTAAGAGATCTCCAAAAAATTCCTCATGTGCTTTTCATTCTGGATACCGTTATAGACGCTATTGCCATACGAGAAGCAAAAAAGCTGGGAATACCCATTGTGGCGATCGTGGATTCAAATTCTGATCCTTCACAGATTCAATATCCAATTCCAGGCAATGACGACGCCATTAAATCCTTGCATTATCTGACGGAAAAAATAACAGAATCTATCGTTGAGGGAAAAAAACTTTCTTAAACAGGCATAAACTGAGGAAAAACTGTCATAGATATAGATAAGGTAAAACTATCATAAAAATACATCATGGAACTTCAAAATGATACGAATCTAAACGCCGATTCTATCAATTTCGATGAAAAAATCTGGTCACTGGCAGCCTATGCGAGTGTTTTGGTAATATTGCCGCTTATTCTCAAACAAAACAGCAAATATTGCCAGTTTCACGCTTCTCAAGGAGCAGTGCTTTTTATAGCAAGCTTTATCATTCTCTTGCTCGCGGGCGTTTGGCCGTATCTGAGTTTCTTTTTTTTTATTGGATATGGAATCGTAAGTATCATAGCTATGGTGAAAGCATGGAAAGGAATAGCATGGAAAATACCCGGAATTTATGAACTCGGCCAAAAAATGGAACTCCAAAAAATATTTACAAAATCATCCGCATCTTCCGGAAAAAATACGAATATCTCTCCTACCGACACTCTCTCAGCGCAATTAACACACTCATCAGAATCATCAGAATCATCAAGGTCAGCACAATCTCAAAACAGCACGACTCCTCCAGCAGACGCGCAAGCGACAAACACAGCTCCCAATGAAACGCAATCCACTAAAAACTCTTAAAACACTCCCCTCCTTTCAAAAACTTCTTATATGACTATTTCTCTCGAACAAATTAAGGCTCTTCGCGATGCCACCGGAATATCGACCATGTCGTGCAAAAAAGCTTTGGAAGAAGCACAAGGCGACTCCAAAAAAGCCATAGAAATATTGAGAAAAAAAGGCGAAGCAAAGGCTGGAGAAAGAGCGGAAAAATCAACAGGTGAAGGCATTATCAGTTCTTACATCCATACCAATAAAAAAATCGGAGTACTGATCGCTCTGGGATGCGAGACGGATTTTGTTGCAAAAAATGAAGATTTTATGAATCTCGGACAAGATATAGCCATGCATGTTGCCGCGCTGAATCCTCAATATCTGCGACCAGAGGATGTTCCAGCCGATATTATTGAAAAAGAACGCGAAATTTGGAAAGAACAGCTCAAGAATGAAAGAAAACCAGAAAAAATATGGAACAATATTATGGAAGGAAAAGAAAAAAAATTCAAAGAAGGAGAAGCGCTTCTTTCACAACCATTTGTCAAAAATCTTGAAATCACCATCGAAAAACTTATCAGCGAGCACGTCATCAAACTCGGAGAAAATATAAAAATACTCAAATTCATCCGTTTTTCGCTCTAATCTTTAAAAAATTTTCCATACTTTTTTTCCTCGCCTCAAGGACAAAATCTTCTATCCTAACTGTAAACATTTCATCTAGTTCGTCTAGAAAGTAGTTGTCGGAAATAAAATAAGCCCCTATACTCTCAACAGTAAATAATTTAACCTATAAAACCATGAAAAAACTGACCTATCTCGTCGCTGGAGCCTTGTTTACTCTAAGCACAACTGCTTTTGCAGCTACAATGTTATTCACAGACCAAAGTGGATTTATCGGAAGCTGGTTTGAGAATGCAGCGGTAAGCATGAAACAAAAAGGTGTTATCAATGGCTATCCAGATGGTAGCTTCGGCCCATCCAACCAAGTAAATCGTGCCGAGCTAGCCGTTATGCTAGACAGCTATGATAATTACATTAAGGGTGTAATCGACAGCAAAATTGGTAGTGGTAATACTGGAACTACTGGCAACGCAATAACGCTTTCTCAAATTGACGACATCATCGATAACACACTCAAATTTGCCGACCAACAGTATTCTTGGTATCTAAATTTTGTTGTATTAGCTGAATCCAATTTAATGAAGTTGGATGGGCCTCCGCAATACTACGGCTCCAGCGAATGGGATGAGCAAACAAGTGCAAACTTACCTACAGGATATAAGCTTTATACTGCATTATTGGCAGAATCTGGCAATCCATCTTATCTGCATTTCCAAGGTGAAGTTTGCGAAGGAGATGTTTGTGGTATAGATAAAGATCAATGGTATGGTCCTTTTTATACAGAATAGACGGGGCTTATTTTACATCACACAACACGCACTTTGCGGCTCCGCTCCTTTCAGTCGCTACGTCCCATATTTGGCACTGGTGTAGCACTGCGTGCTAAAATTGTACCAGCGCCAAACATCGCAAAGTGCGGGACGTTAGCTGAAATAGCGGAAAGTCAAAAATTTTTGATATTTTTGGCCCATTACATTATCATTTTAGCCCTTTCACTTAAACAATTATGGACAGAAATGAATTCGATAAATTCTTTCAAGAACGCGCTGATGCTGAAGAAGCATCCAAAAGAGCTTTACTCAATGCAGTGGAAAAAGCTAATCCTGCTGGCGACACGCTAAAAAACTTACATGATATTTCTGAAGATCTTGCCGCAAAGTTATCAAATATGTTAAAAATAGGTCGCAGCCTGTCAGTAGAACAACTTGCACAAAGGGTCAAAGAAGCTTTTCAGGCGGTATGCCAAGCAAATAACGTCGCTGGATCATTATCTGAAATAGCAACAAGTGATGACGGGGGGCGGCAAGATCTTTGGAGCAGGACGGCTGCCGCTGTAGATATAAAGACAATTGCAGGTAGCTGGCTAGAAAACGAAAAAGATTTTTCCACAGACGAAAGAGTTTTAGAAGAAGCAAGACAATACGCACAGCGCGTTCTTGATTTGACTATCGCATTTAATTTGGATTGGGATGGGGGACCTGCATTTGTAGTTCATCAATTTAAACAAGAAAACGAAACCTAATTGGGCCAAAAATATAAGAGCGCTGACGCGATCTTACTTTCCGCCACATCAGCTAACACGCACTTTGCGGCTCCGCTCCCCTCCTTCGCTGAAGCTACGGAGGGTCGCTACGCCCATATTTGGCGCTGGTGTAGCACTGCGTGCTAAAATTGTACCAGCGCCAAACATCGCAAAGTGCGGGACGTTAGGCGAAAAATTTGTTAACTGTAAAGCATTTTATATATAACATCAGTTCCTTTTATTACCTATATGGAAAGTAAACGCTTAGATATCGCACCTGGTGAAAAATATGGAACAGAAGTCGAAATCGAAATACTTAGCGTTGAAATTCGAGATACTGCTACTGGCCTTCGCAAAGCGATGGCAAAAGTACTAAGTGCTATTCCACATTGGCAGAACCTTGGGGACAAATCTGTAAAACCTGGGGGTGAGATAGAGTTACATGAAATTTTAGATGACAAAGCAACTGGTGAAACACATTGGAATCTTATGACTCCCGGAGATCTTTGGTTTATATTAGGAAGATACGAGGGAAAAACTTTTTTCGAACATTATAGATAAAATCGTCAACAAATTCATCGCCTAACTACCTATATCGAAGTCAATAGAAAAAGGGATGGTTTTAGGCCATCCCTTTTTGAAATCAAATTTTTTCATTGATGAAAGGAGTGCCGCGAGACCAAACGGCATGGATAACATGGACCATTTTACGCATGACAGCACGAGCTACGCGATAAAATTTTCCTTCAGAGCGTTTTTTCTGGAAAAAATCCTGAAAGATATTAGGATGAAGGACGGCAACGGAAGCCGCATTATAGAGACGAGTTCGAAGGAGTTTATTCCCACGTTTAGTAATATAACCTTTTCCATGAATACTGGTTCCACTTAAGTGGACTCTAGGATCAAGACCAATATAGGCGACAAGCTTTTCAGGGGATTGGAATCTTTTAATATCACCTATCTCGGAAAGGAGGGTAACGGCAGTCTGAGGACCGATACCAGGAATACTTTTAAGGAGTTTTTGGAGATGGGGATGATATTTGCGAAGAATGATATCCAGAGCTTTAATTTTTTGATCTAAAAAGGAACAAAGCTCCGAATTAACAGTAGTAATGGAGGAATTGAGGTAAGACTCACGATGCTTAACTTCTTCATCCTTCAAACGAGTATGAAGGCGGAGAGTAGAAAAACGAG
>JACPHH010000001.1 GCA_016188705.1 Candidatus Peregrinibacteria bacterium
AAACATACAACAAAAAGACAGTATCAATCTTATTTTGAAGAGTCAGAAAATCCTTATTCTGCCTTCCTCTCCTTTGGACGGTGATTCGCTTGGAAGCACCGTGGCGCTCTATATTGTTCTCAAAAAACTTGGAAAAGAGGTAACCGCGGTCTGCACGGATCCTATTCCGGATTCATACCAATTTTTGCCAAGTGAAAACGCGATACAAAGAGACATTACATTAAATAGAGATTTTATCGTAACGGTTGATTGTTCGGAAACGGAACTCGCTCATATCGAACATCAAGTCCAAAATGACAAGGTAAATATTGTACTGACGCCAAAAAAAGGTGAATTTTCGGAAAAAAATGTGACGTTTAGACACGGCCAATCCAAATACGACCTCATTATAGTGGTTGACGCCGGCGATCTCGAACAGCTCGGAAAGCTCTATGACGATCATACGGAATTTTTCTTTACCACTCCTGTGATTAATATCGACCATCACGCGTCGAATTCGGAATTTGGTCGAATCAATCTCGTTGACGTGATGGCTTCATCAACGACTGAAATACTTTTTGATCTTATAAAAGAACTCAAGCCCGGTGAAAATTTTATTGATCCCGACGTGGCTACCGCGCTTTTGGCAGGAATTATTACGGATACTGGAAGTTTTCAAAACGCGAACACAACGCCAAAATCTCTTGAATATGCCTCGGATTTAGTCGATCTTGGAGCGCGACAGCAGGAAATTATCAAAAATGTTTACAAAACGAAACGACTTTCGACACTCAAACTTTGGGGAAAAATTTTAACAAAAATGCGGTCTGATGAAAAATATCGATTCATCTGGTCGAGTCTTACACTTGAGGATTTCATGGAAACAAAGAGCGGGCCTGAAGAAACAGGAGATATTATTGATGAACTTATGACGAATGCTCCTGGCATGGAAATTGCTTTGATTTTAAAGGAACGAGAGCCTGAGTTCATTTCCGGAAGTTTGCGTTCAACCACGGATCAAGTCGATGTGAGTAAAATAGCCGCTGCTTTTGGAGGGGGCGGCCACGTGAGAGCTGCTGGTTTTCGCGTGAAAGGGAAAAATTTTGAAACTATCGAACGGGAAGTTATTGATCGTATTCGGCAGTATCAGAGTGAACGCCTTTTTTTGGATGAAAAAGTCACGGAGGTTCCTAAAATAACATTCGCGCCGAAAACCCATGAAAATTTGAAACCTCAAGAAAATATCGAACCTTTAATGGTTCCAGCTCTTGAAACTGGAGAAAATCAGAAGCTCCGCGAAAATAGGGAACCTTTAATGGTCTCGGCGCCTGAGGAAATACTTGAATTAATGACACACTCCGAGCCTGAAAGTACTTCCTTAAAAAGAAAGTCAGAGTTTCAGTCAGAAGCAGGATTACAACCAGAAGCACGCCTGCAATCACAGCCAGAACGAGAACTAGAATCACAATCAGAGCCAGAGCTACAACAAGAACAAGAGCCACAGTCAAACACTGAGCCGGAAGTACCATCAGAATCACGGCAGGAAACGGAGCCACGACCAGAACTTCAACCAAAATCAGAGTCAGAACCAGAGCCACAACCAGAACTTCAATCAAAATCACAGTCAGAACCAGAATCAGAATCAGAGCTAGAACGAGAATTACAACCACAACAGGAAATTCAATCACAATCGCAAGCAGAAACACAGTCAGAACTAGAAGCACAACCAGAACAACAGCTACAGTCAGAACCGAAACAGGAATTACAGACAGAGGAGCTGCTGCCACAATCACAATTAGAGCCACAACCTCAATCTATTGATCTCAAAACGTCAAAAATTTTCGGTCCAAAAAATGAAGCAAAAACTTCTTACGCAAACAAGCTTCCGCCAAATTTAAGCGATGAAACCAAAAAGAAAAAAATGAAAAAAAAGGAGATTTTAGTCGAAGACCTTTTAAAAAAGGCCAGCGGCAACGAAGAAAAAACGACCCCATATTCTTTTGAACCATGACGAAGGCGTATGAGGGTAATATATGAGAACCTCTGAAAAACGTGCTTACTACTGCAATTCGCAAACTTTGGCTGGAAATTTTTGCTGCAAACGTTTCATCGCTCCTTAAGCGTATTTTCTTCTGATACGCTTCCTTCACCCCATTCTTCCCTCGCTTCGCTCAGTCCAGAACGGGGACCCCGAAATTCGTCACGAGTTCAACATTTTCGCTTAAAATTTGCAGATTTCGTGATGAATTCCTATTGATGGATAAGTTCTATTTTTACGAAATTTTTTCCATAATTTCGGCGGAAATATCAAAATTACTCGCAACCTGCGTAACATCTTCAAAGTCTTCGAGTGTATCCATGAGTTTGAGAATTTTTCGGGCAGTCGCCTCATCGGTAATTTTTACTTCAGTTTTAGGCACATAGGCAATTTCCGATGGAGTTGCGGAGTAGCCGAGCGATATAAGTTTTTCTCTCACCGCGGCCACGTCATGAGGTCGTGAATATATTTCAACGGCATCTCCGTCTCGTTTAATATCCTCGGCGCCCGAATCAATCGCCGCGAGTTCCAAATCATCGACATTTTTTCCCGCGGCATCAATATGAATAATGCCTTTTTGATCAAACATCCATGCCGTGCAACCTGCCGCGCCCATGCTTCCTCCATGCTTGGTGAGAATATTTTTTACTTCCGAAACCGCGCGATTTTTATTATCCGTAACAACATGAATGAGAAGAGCAACGCCATTATGGCCGTACGCTTCATACGCGACTTCTTCGATAATCAATCCTTCTTTCAATTCTCCCGTGCCGTTTTTAATGGCGCGTTCAATATTTGCGTTCGGCATATTGATTTCCTTCGCTTTTTCTATGGCCGTCCTTAAAGAAGGATTCGTAGCCGGATCTCCACCGCCTTTTCGGGCCGCAACCGTAACGACTCTCGCGGCTTTTGTAAATTTCGCGCCGCGCTTCGCGTCCAAAATACCTTTTTTATGCTGGATTTGATGCCACTTTGAATGTCCTGACATAACGTTACCGATTAAGAAATAGAGAATTCGAAATAATCTGAGAAACTCCCTCATCAAAAATCGAAGGTATGATTTTTGCGGGAGTGGGTGAGGGGATTAAGGAAGCTAAAGCTATGGCGGCGGAAATTTTCATATCATCGGTGATTTGTTGCACGCGTGCATCCAGCGCGCCTCGAAAAATTCCGGGAAACACAAGCGCGTTATTCACTTGATTGGGAAAATCGGAACGACCCGTTGCAACGACGCGAGCGCCAGATGAAAGAGCAATATCTGGCATAATTTCAGGAATGGGATTAGCCATGGCAAAAATAATCGCGTCATTCGCCATGCTTCTCACCATTTCCGCTTCAACAAGACCTGGAGCTGAAATGCCAATAAACACGTCCGCTCCATTCATCGCGTCAGCAAGATTTCCTTTAAGATTACCATAATTTGTAAGAGCCGACATTTCCTTTTTCACGGAGTTCATGTCATCTATTCGATTGCGAAAAAGAATCCCGGCTCGATCGACCATAATAATATTTTTGGCTCCATATTTAAGAAGAAGTTTCGCTATGGCGACACCTGCGGCTCCAATGCCGCTCATCACGATTCGCGCGTCAGCCATGTTTTTCCCAACCACTTTCAACGCGTTGATGAGACCTGCGAGCGTCACGATAGCCGTTCCATGCTGGTCATCGTGAAAAACAGGAATATTAAGTTCTTTTTTGAGCCGTTCTTCAATTTCAAAACATTTCGGCGCGGCAATATCTTCGAGGTTAATCGCGCCAAATGTTGGAGCTATGGCTTTTACCGCGGCAATAATTTCTTCCGTGTCTTGTGTCGCCAAGCAAATGGGAACAGCATCAACTCCGCCGAATTTTTTAAAAAGCAAACATTTTCCTTCCATGACAGGAAGCCCCGCCAACGCCCCGATATTTCCAAGACCAAGCACCGCGGATCCGTCAGTCACCACCGCGACAAAATTTCCTTTTACCGTGTACGCATAAGCATTCTCCGGATTTTGAGCAATTTCCTTGCATGGCGCAGCCACGCCGGGAGTATAGGAAACACTCAAATCATCCTTCGTTTCCAGTGGAACTTTTGAAGCTATTTCCAGCTTCCCTTTCATTTTCGCATGAAGTTCGAGTGATTTTTTATCGTAGTCCATAGAAAATATTCAATCAAAAGCGGAATCAAAGTTGAAATGTGTTTCAACAAGAAAATTTTACAAGTAAGGCCGATTCAATGGTGCGATTTTGTAATGCTACACGGTTTTCGCAACTAAAACATCAGACACACAACAATACAATCGTGCTACAATATTACTTTACTCCAGGGGGAGGTGAAGTCGGCGATACCACTTTGGGAGGCGATGTCGGAGCAAGATAGGCGGGGATAGAGGGCGTTTCTATCGATTTTTGAACAGAAGAAATTTCATTTTTTTCGCTAAAAAACAGCACAAGACCAATAAGAAGAAGAAATCCTAAAAATATTCCCGACACCCACCAACATGTATACGTTTGCTTTTTTTTCATGAATATTTAAAATGATGTAATTTTTCCCTCTTTGATGCCGAGTATGACATCAAAGGAGCGTTCGTATTTCAAGGTGACATCATGGATGGCGCTGTAGTAATAATCAACTGGCCCCGTGCCAATGCCGATAGCATCGGTTTCAATGAGCTCTTTGTCTGGAAAAAGCGCTAAAGTTTTTTCGCCCGCGCCGTCCACGAAAATATTTTTTCGAGCATCTTCAAGCACTTTTTGATTATTTTCCTTTTTTTCCTGATTATTTTCAATATACGTAAAGGTATGTTCCACGGCAATCAATTTTTCTTCCAAAAAAGAAAGCGCCGGACCAAGACTCAATGTCCCGTAAAAAATAAGCGCTTTGCCATTTGGTAAAAAAAGATACCAGTCATTGACATGCTCATTTTGGGTTTCATACTCGATTCGCAAAGCGGGATACACATTATTCCATATAAAATCTTTTATTTGAACTTTGGGAAAATTTAGCGCATTCGATCGAACGGCATCAAAATACTCGGCGCTTGAAAGCTTTTCTTCATTGTCATCAAGAAAAATGGTTATGCGGGCCGCGTTGCGATAAAGACGTTCTGGACTCGGCTGCTCAGGCATTTTTTTCCACAAAACGCTTCCCTTTTCAGTCGTGTAAACCTTCCAATCCTGAGGATATTTCAAAGAAAAATATTGAGAATCACGCGTCAATGTCGGCCAATTGAGACTGATATCAAATGAATCAAGATGATTTTCACGAATAAAAATCAGCCGATAGACTATTTCGGCTATTTCGCCGCGGGTCATTTGCCGCTCCGGATGAAGGAGTCCATCGTCTTGAGGTTCAATGAGACGTTTTTGCCATGAGTACGAAGCAAAAGAGAAAAACCAGTCGTCAGGCGAAAGATCGGAAAAAGCATCAGTTTCGGCAAGTAATTCTTCTCCTTTTATTCCAAATCCAAGAAGAATAATTTTCAGAGCTTCAGCAAAATTCACGGTTTGAGCCGGACGAAAAGTTTTGTCTTCATAGCCGGAAACGATGCCATTTTTCAGAGCGATTTCAAGAAATGGCATATACCAGGCATTCGATTCCAGATCGGTAAAAGTTGAACCTGCCGCATTTGTTTGCGATGGATTTTGGAGTTCTTCTTTGTGGCTGGATGCCATGACCATTTTAAGGAGTTCGGCGCGATTAACGTCATTTTCAGGTTGAAAATTTCCCTCGGAATAACCCGAAATAACGGCTCGTTCATTCAGAAATCGAATGGCTTCAAAATGAAGATGCGATTCTGGCACGTCGGAAAAATTCGCCGCGAAGGTCGTCTCGGGAAATACATTGATGACAAGAAAAAAAACCAAAAAGGAAAGAAAAACACGTTTCATGGCGTGATCATTTTGAGACGTAAAAAAATTTTCGAAATCCAATTGGAAGAAAAATACAAAGAATAATCAGACTGATAAACTGCGAGATGGTAAATCCAAAAAAACGAGGATCAGCCAGCGCTCCCGGAAGATCAGTGTTGCGAAAAAAGTCCAGAAAAAATCGTGCTACGGCGTACCAGATAATAAAAAACCAAGCAATCATTCCTTCTTTTTTGAAATACTTGCGCAGATACCAGAGAATACAGAAAAGAACGAAACCATTGATAAAAAGATCATAGAGAGCAGGCTCATGTCGGAGTTCGCCATGATAATTCGAAGCAAGAAAAAAAGACGTTTTTGATCCCACGTGATAACCGACAAGATAGCAGCCAATACGTCCAAAAAAAATGCCAAGAGCAAGACCCGGAGCCGCCACGTCGGCAATTTTCCAAAAAGAAATTCCATGTTTTTTTATAATAAGCAGTAGCGCGACAAGCGCCGCAAGCACGCCGCCGTAAAATACCATCCCTCCATCCCAAAGAGCCAAGGCGCTCAGCGGATTATCCAAAAAATCTTTCCAAAAAAGAACCACGTAGAGAAGTCTGCCTCCAATCATGGAACTGATAAAAATCCAGATGAACAAATCGAGAATAAGTTCGCGTTTTACTCCTTTGCGTTGAGCTTCTTTAAGGGCTATAAAAAGGCCCGCGAGCATGCCAATGCCAACGAGAAGCCCCCAAATTTTAATGGAAAGAAATCCAATCTGAATTTCCGTAATTTTCGTAAAAGGAAAAGGAAACATGGAAAATAGATAAGTTTTAAGGTTGATATTCGGCAGGAATCAGCGGTAAACATTGAGAGATTTCGCCCAAGCTTTTAAGAGACATGGTGCCCGAAGGCAGTGTTTTTCCATTTATGTTCCAGGTGGGATAAGAAGTTATGCCAAGATCAGCGCATTCCTTTTCACGAAAATCACAGTTCGTATACTGCACATATTGAAAAGAAGCGCCAAACATATCTTTTTGATTTTGACAGCGACTGCACCAATCGGCGCCGTACATTCGAGCTCCTTTGTTCGTGAGACATTGTGAAAAAGCATCAAGAGATGGTTGTTCGTAAGGAACAACAAAAAGTATACGAAGGAAAATGAATAAAAAAATAATAATGGCAATCCCCGCGATTATAAAAGAAAGAAAATTTATTTCTCGTTTTTTATTTTTTTTCACACCGACTTTTCGTGGCATAAAAAAAATTAAGTATATCTTTTTTAACTATAGCGAACCTTATTTAAAACTGCAATAAATTTGGGATCATACGCTTTTTTCTTTGAATACATATGCTGGCAGGCGAGAGTTCAGAGCGAGTTACGCAGGCCGGCTTTCAAAAAGAGGCAAAAATGAGCGTTAAAAAATGCGTAGCCGATAGCATTTTTAGCGAATTTTCGCCCTCCGAGCGATGAACTCTTGCCTGCCAGCGATATGTACTTTTTTTCAAAGTAATATGCGCATGATCTTAAATTTGCGCTGCTTTTTTTGTGGTTTCCAAAAATGGGAAGCGAATTATTTTTGAGTCCATGATAGGACGAAAAAATATGTTCGCTTTTCATTTTTTTTACGATGAAAACATTACCGACTTAATACAAAATTTCTCCGGGAGAATATTTGTCCAGTTTTTTTTCACCGATGACTTTTTTTACTTCAAAAATAACATCGGAAAGAGGTATGATCCGCTGCTGACCAAGTTTCATATTACGAATAATGGCCTTATTTTCGCGTACTTCCGTCAGCCCCATAATAATCATATACGGCACGTTAAATTTCGTCGCGATATCGATTTGTTCCCTCATGCTTCCTTTTCCAAGAGCGCCTACGGTCTTAATGCCTTCTTCACGGAGTTGATCCATAAGAGTGAGACATTTCTTTTTTGCTTCTTTTCCGAGTTGCGCCACGAAAATATGAACGTCATCTTTTGACGGCACATGGATTTTTTCCTGTTTCATGGCATTGATAATCTTTTCAATTATCATGGTAAATGAAAAAACAGGTACGTTTTTCGGACCACCGAGATTTTCAACAATTCCATCCATTCTTCCGCCGCCGCATACGCGTTCACCCGAATCATTGACGTAGGAAAAAACAGTACGGTTATAAAAATTCATTTCGGGAATGAGCCGTATATTTTTTTCATAAACGAGAGCCATTTCATCAAGGTATTCCAAAAATTCTCCATGATACGATGTGCATTCTTTGCAAAGATAGGGATCGAGCTTGGGCGCTAATTCGAGAAGGATTTTGCAGTCTTCTTCGCGACACTCAAGTATTCGAAGAGGATTATCTGCGAGAAAATTTTTACACCGCTCACAGAGCGCGCGTTCCTTGCCGCAATAAAATCCTTGAAAATCCGCGAGAAATTTCGGAAGGCATTCAGGGCAGCCAAGATTGTTGATTTGAAGACGATACAGAGCTTCAAGTCCGAGATCTTGCAGCACCTTGTGAGCAAGTTGAATAAGCTGGGCAAAAAGAGCCGGATCATCTTCGCCAAGAACAACGGTTCCAAATTCATTATACTGCGAAAGAGCATTTTTTTTTGTTTTCAAATGCGTCTGTGTTTCAGGATGAAAAAGAGCGGGTTCAATAAAAAAAAGCTCCACCGGCTGCGGCCAAGTATTCATTTCATGCTCGATAAAGCATCGAATAATCCCCGAAACACTTTCAGGCTTGAGAGAGAAGGCTTCCTGCTGACCATCGGTACACGTAAAAAGCCTATTCAGAATATCATCATGCTGGCCATGGGTTTTTTGAAAAACATCCTTATATTCAAGCATTGGAGGAGAAATACGGCGAAAACCAGCCTGTCTGCATCGATGTCGAACCACTTTTTTGATATAGGTAAAATATTCGTGGGTTTGAGGCAAAATATCGATAACTCCATGCGGATTCCTAACAATTATATTATTTTCATTCATACGCTTGAATATAAATACTCTCCAGATAATACAGTGTATCTATTTTTTCCTGTAATTTCAAGAGAATGCGAAAAAATAGCCCGTTTAATTCAACACTCTCGTTTGCGCGTTTGAATTTTGATCTATTTTCTGTTATAATAAATGAATAAATGAGCAAAAATACAATGTCTGACGATTTTATTCATTTCGTTCAAAAATTTTCGCTTTTTACAGAAGAAGCGAAGGTTCAGATTGTATCCATGACGCAAAAATGGAATGAGGAAAAAAAAACAGAATTTATGTCCCGAATTAGAAGCGTTTCAGAGAAAAATCAACAGTTGAAAGAGGATTTTGGCACTTTTTTGCTCGTTTTTAACTTCTCCCTTGCTGAACTTGCCGTCAATGTGAAAAAAAGAAAAATGGAAAATGCAGATCGAGATCAAGCGGAGGAAGTATTAAACAAACTCACATGAATAACGAAATTACTCCATCTGCCGATCAGAATTTTATTGGTGAAGCGCACGATCGTCTGGAGAAAGTTTTGGATGATTCTCCGATCAAAGAAGGTGTTAAAGCGGAAATTTTGAAACGAGTTGAAAGAATTGTAAAAAAATGTGATGCGCTTGGTGTTGGCGCTCATGAAAATGACCAAAAGGTTTTTCATGATATTGCTTCGTTTTTAACGGTACAAACTCAAGTTGTGGAAGATTTAAATGTTTCGTCTCCTTCTTTGCGGGAAAAGGAAGTTTTTTCTGCTCAGATTCTTTCGCTTTTTTCTGAGGAAGATTTTTTAAGAGCCGGTGCATGGATTGTTCAAAAAGGCGATACTATTTTTGGAAAAATTGAGATGCCTTTAAATTTGAAACCAGGCGTTGCATTGCAGGGGAACTTTCAATCGAATAAACTGCAGAGAGGACAGACGGAAATTTTGACGCGTCCCGCGCAAATTTTATTGCAGTTGAAGGACGCGGGAGTTGTTGTTGGATCGGATAACATTCCGAGAGTTCCGGAAAATCTTCAGCAGGAACAACAATTACGTATTTTTCAGCTTACCTATGAATTTGTTGAGATTCTTTTGCAGAAAGCTGAAAATAAAAATAATGCGTCTTTATTGCAGGCTAAAGCTGAATTAGATCGATTGACTACTGATGCACAAGAAAAGATCGCGTCAAATATTTCACAGGGCGATATAACACGATTTAAAAGTGATATCAGCCATAATCTCGAAAAAACTGTCGTTGATCCCGCGTTGCGTCAAAAAATAATTGATTGGGTGAATTCTTTGACTGCGAAAGATATTGCCAAAGCCGTGCTTATAGGAAGCGCTGTTTTTTTGACTGTAGCTTTTGCTCCTGAGATTATGGCTTTGGGAGTTACGATTGTTCCGATTTTAGAAAGCGCCATGGTTACTGTAATAATGAGTCGTTTTGGCCCTGCGGCCATGGGCATGGTTAATGGTTTTATTAGTAATGAAACAGGTGTTTTTATGCCTTCCAGTGGACGACTTAATGCTATTTTTCACACGCTGGGCGTGGTCGTAAGTGAATTGATTCCTTCTTGAAATTTGAATCAATGTTTAGCACTTGGAGAGTGTTGAATTAAAAATTTTTTAAGGGGAATTCTCTTCCATTTTCGATATTTTTTCATTTTTTGCAAAATCGTGAAAATTTTTGATGTTTTCAAGCCAATTTTAAGCTGTTTTCATAGGGATTTGGTTTATTGGGCATAGTTTGCCTTTTAAGAAACGTGAACCAATGAAGTTTTGACTCTTTTTGTTTTTTATGCAAGAGGTTTAATTCAACACTCTCCACATAAAATATTGAAAAGGCAAGAAAAAAACTGTATAATAAAACGATATAAAAAAATATATGGAAACCGGTATACCTGCCGATCGATGGGAAATGATTAAAGAAGGACGCGCTATTCCTGAGAGTGTTACGCCTGATGGTGTTACGCCTGATGGTGTTACGCCTGATGGTATGGCTCCTAAGGCTGTTGTGCTCGAAAGTCCAGCGTTAAGCGGAATTGGCGAACAAGGAGAAATAGCGCCTGAAATAGGTGAGGAATCTTCAAAAACGCACGCCGCGGTTGACGGCATATTAAGAGGAGCAGGTGATGTTGGGCATAATGTTATTCAGAGAGCAGGAAACGCGCTGGGTTCAGGAGTTTCGCAGTTACTTTTAGGAAAAGGACCTGATAACGATACGGATTACCCTGATGATGTAAGAAAAGCTGCCTGATATTTTTGTCGTATATAAAAGCTTGAAAGAGCTGCTTAAAAATTCGATAGAGGTTGGATATAATAAAAATCGGCCTCGAATTTAAAAAAGATGTTCAAAATTCGTCGTTGCTGCGATATTGCGCCACTGGTGAAAATTTGAAGGATTTTTTTGATATTTAAAATAGCCGGCAGCCGCGATCATCGCGGCATTATCGGTGCAATAGCTCAAATCACGCGGCGTTCGAAAGGTGACATGGCGTGAAAACGCGAGCGGGCCGAGAATATCACTTTTTCCATTTCGCAGCGCATGTTCGATTTTGTATCGAAGGTCTTGATTGGCGGAAACTCCGCCCACGAGATGAATTTCTCGAGCTTTATATTGTTGCGCCGCGTTGAGAAGTTTTGTTGATAAAACTTCATTAACGGCATGTTGAAAAGAGGCCGCGAGATCAGCGGTCAAGTCTTTTTTATGTTTTCGACGAACTTGATTTTTATTGAGAGAAATTTTGGAATCGTTTTCTGCGTTCAAAAAGATACTTGATCCATTTTTAAACGCGGTTTTTAAACCGGAAAAACTAAAATGAAAATTTATCCAATTTTTCGGGTTTTTTTTGGTTTCAAGCCACGCGCGTGGAAAATGGTAAGCATGCGGATTGCCTTTCAAAGCTCTTTTTGAAATAGCCGGACCTCCCGGATAACCAAGCCCAAGAAGGCGAGCCGCTTTGTCATACGCTTCTCCTGCTGCGTCATCGAGCGTTTCGCCTAAAACTTCAAAATCATAATGATCGCGGATAAGCACCAGCTCATTATGACCGCCGGATACCGTGAGCGAAACCACCGGAAATTGAATAGTTTCATCATGAGAAAGCCAACTGCTGTAGAGATGGCCAACAATGTGATTGACCGGAATTAAAGGTTTTTGTTTCGCGAGAGCAATGGTTTTCGCCGTAGTAACTCCGACAAGCAAGCATCCAATGAGGCCGGGTCCTTGAGTCACGGCAATCGCGTCGATATCATCCAAACCGACATTCGCTTCTTTGAGCGATTGATGAATGACCGGAATGATTTTTACCGCGTGTTCTCGAGCAGCCACTTCCGGAACGACTCCGCCAGTGAGCGCATGAAGGTCAATTTGCGAGGCAATGACATTCGAAAGCACTTTTCGGCCATCTAAAATCACGGATGCGGCGGTTTCATCGCACGATGTTTCAATTCCTAAAATAAGCATACAATTTGAAAAGACATGTCCTTGAGAAACCTTAAAAAACGTCGTTACTTATTCAAATTTCATGATAAAATTAAATTTTTTTTAAAATTCCATAAAAATATTAGCGCAGCACGATGCAAATTTCCATAGAAATCGTAACTGTCCACATAAAATTTTTGGTTTAAACAAGAACATTTGAATGAGAGGAAAACTCTGATACACTATTTTCGCCATGCAAAAAACATCCATAAAATTAGTAAAAATTCTTCAAGACGCGGGCTACGAAGCATACTGGGCGGGAGGATGTGTTCGGGATATGCTTCTCGGAAAAGAACCAAAGGACTACGACATTGTGACGAACGCGCTTCCGGACGATATTGAAAAAATAATGTCGCATACCATTCCCATCGGAAAACAATTTGGAGTGATACTTGCCGTGGAAAATGGCCATCATTTTGAAGTCGCCACTTTTCGTTCGGACAGCGGCTATGAAGATGGTCGGCGTCCAACAGCGGTTTTATTTACCAACGCAGAGGAAGACGCGAAGCGCCGGGATTTTACGATCAATGGCATTTTTTATAATCCCATTTCCAAAAAAATATATGACTACGTTGGCGGCCAGAAAGATTTGAAAGAAAAACTCATCCGATTTATCGGAGAGCCGCACAAACGCATTATCGAGGATCATCTTCGTATTTTACGGGCCATTCGCATGAGGAATTCGCTTGGATTTCAATACCATCCGGAAACGTACAAGGCTATCTTGAAACATGCTCAATTGAGCGATAAGGTTTCCAGCGAAAGAATTCGAGAGGAATTGAATAAAATTCTTGAAGGACAGAATATTGCGCGGGCTTTTGAGGATTTGCAAGAAACAGGAGTGTTGAAGCATATTTTGCCGGAAATGGAAATGACGAAGGGCGTCCCGCAACCCATCGAATACCATCATGAGGGTGATGTTTGGGATCATAGCTTGAGGGCGGTGGAATCACTGCCGAAAGATGCTTCTCTGCCGCTGAAATGGGCTACCTTGCTCCATGATATCGGAAAACCTGAAACTTTCGCGCTGAAAGAACGTATTCGATTTGACACACATGCGGAAAAAGGAGCAGAAATCGCGCAAAAAATTATGAAGCGGCTGAAATTTTCTTCCAATGAAATGAAACGCGTGCAGTGGCTGATAATTCATCATA
Source organism: Candidatus Peregrinibacteria bacterium (assembly GCA_016188705.1). GTDB lineage: Bacteria > Patescibacteriota > Gracilibacteria > UBA1369 > JACRIC01 > JACPHH01. The sequence goes on from JACPHH010000001.1 coordinate 13,432, forward strand.
TGATAATGGTTCAGTTGAAGGAAATGCCGATCGGAAGGCGAAGGCATTGGTTTTTGCATCCATATTTTCATGAGCTGATGGAGCTTTTTCGGGCAGATATCGCGGGAACGGTTCCGAGTGAGTATGGACTCTATAATGAAATTGACGCTCTCTATAAGGCTTCCATGAAGGAAATGCCGAAATCTCCGAAACCGCTTCTTACAGGAAACGATGTAATGAAAGAGCTGAAATTGAAACCCGGAAAAGAAATTGGAAAAATTTTAGAAGAACTTCGTGAAAAACAGTTGGCGAAAGAACTTACTACGAAAAAATCAGCCCTTGTATGGCTGAGAAGTAAAAAAAAATAGCGCGGGGACTACCATTTGAGCGCGGATCAAAGCGTGGCAAAATCGTGTTTTTCAGAGGTTTTTTAGACAGAGTCATGAACGAGAAGCGCGACAATTTCGATGTGATAAGTGTGCGGGAACATATCAACGGGCTGAACAATTTTGAGTGTATATCCAAGTTGCGTGAAAAATTGGCAGTCGCGCGCAAAGGTCGCGGGATTGCAGGAAACATAAACGATTTTTGGCACGCGTAGAGCTGAAATATATTCAATCACTTTGTCGCGCAAACCGACTCGAGGAGGATCAACCACGACAATATCAGGTTTTTCCGAAATAAAATGAATTTCCTCAGCCACGTCGCCGCAGAAAAATTCAATATTTTTAATATTGTTCAGAAGCGCGCTTTCACGGGCATTTTTTACCGCATCCTGACTCATTTCAATGCCATACACTTTTTTGACATGTTTCGCGAAAAAAAGCCCAATGGTTCCGGTTCCGCAGTAGAGGTCGTACGCCACTTCATTGCCTGAAAGTTCTGCGAGTGAAAGTGCTTGCGCGTAGAGAATTTCCGCTTGAAATGTATTGGTTTGGAAAAAAGCCTGAGGAAGAATTTGAAAATGGAGTGTGTCGTTTTCTACCGTAAGTGTTTCACGAATGGTCGGCTCTCCATGCAATAATATTTCCGCGATGCGCGTTTTTTGTCCTTTTTGAGGGAGAATACGGCTTACATAGAGCGATCGAAGTTTCGGCGGTTGAAAAGGATAATGCTCATTTTTTTCTGACACCTTTTTCTCGGGAACTTGTGGCGTCGCACGAAAAATTCGATCGCATTCTTCCACCATAAAATCGCGGAAAGCATTTATTTGAGGAAAAGGTTCGTGAGAAATAACGAGGTTGATCATAATATCACCGGTGGATTTACTTTCGCGCAGAAAAAGCGAACGAAGAAGGCCGTTATTTTTTTGAAAATGAAACGGCTGAAGATGATGTTTGATGAAAAATTGGCGCATGGCATCAACGATGTCCGGATTCCATGGACTCCCTAAATGGCACGATTGTAAATCAAAAAGATCGTATTTTCTTCCGGTTTTATGAAGTCCGATGGAAAACGCATCCTGCTCCGATGAATGATTGGAAATTTTTTCGAATGTTTTCCATCCGATGCTGAATTCCATTTTATTGCGATAAAACCACGAAAATCGGCATCCGAAAATTGATTTTCTTTCAAATTCTTTGAGCCCGCCGATATGTTCGAGAGTTGAAAAAACTTGTTTTTCTTTAAAACGAAGCTGATCCTCATACGAAAGCATCTGCCAAGTACATCCACCGCATATATCGAAATGCTCGCAACGCGGTTGAATTCGAAGATGCGATGATTTTGTAATGGATTGAAGTTTCGTTTCAAGGTAGCGTTTTTTTACCTTTAAAATTTGCACTTCGGCTTCATCTCCAGGCACTGTTCGATCGGAAAAAACCGTCATTCCGTCAACGTGCGCAATGCCTCGTCCACCGAGCGCGAGATCTTCAACGGTAATCGAAAGTCGATCATGTTTTTTCAATTTCGTTTTTAATTTCAGTTTAGGCAAATACGTTCATTAATATTAATATAGACTTGACCCCTATTCTTTGCTATAATAACACGATATAATAAAAAAAATGCATATTAAATTTCTTGGCGCGGATCGCGAGGTAACTGGTTCAAGACACCTGATTCATGTAAATGGCAAAAATATTCTGCTTGATTGCGGAATGTTTCAAGGAAAGCGATCACAAGAATACGCGAGAAATATTGGCCTTCCATTTGATGCCAGTGAAATTGACGCCGTGGTTCTTTCCCATGCCCACATCGATCATAGCGGCAATCTGCCAGTATTGGTGAAAAAAGGCTTTAAAGGGCCGATTTATTGTACATTTGCGACGCGCGATCTCTGTACCTTTATGCTTCAGGACAGCGCCTATATTCAGGAACGAGAAATCGAATATATCAACGAAAAACTTCATCGAAAAGGCCAAAAGGATAATCTGGATGCGATTTACACCCTGGAAGACGCCGAACATGCGCTGCTTTCATTTCAAAGTATCAATTACAATAAGGAATTTAATGTTACTGATGGAGTTAAAGCTATTTTTCAGGATGCGGGCCATATTCTCGGATCCGCGAATGTTACACTCAATATTGATGATAAACGAGCTGGAAAACATATCACTCTGGCATTTACCGGCGATCTTGGGCGAAAAGATCTTCCTGTTCTTCGTGACCCCGAGCAGATCGAACACGCCGATTATCTCATCAGTGAATGTACCTATGGCGATCGAGTGCATGAAAAAGTGAAGGATGTTGAAAAAATTGTAGCCGACATTGTCAATCGCACCGCGAATCGAGGCGGAAAAATTATTATTCCGGCTTTTGCGTTGGGGCGAACGCAGGAAGTCGTTTATGCGGTGCATCGATTAAATAACGCGAAGCGCATTCCCGAAATTCCGATATTTGTTGACAGTCCTCTTGCGTGTAATGTGACTGAGGTTTTTAGAAATCATCCGGAATGCTTTGACAAAGAAACTTACGATCAATTTATCGTGAATCACAAGGATCCTTTTGGATTTCAGCGGTTGAAATATGTGCATTCCGTGGAGGAATCAAAAAAACTGAACGATTTTAAAGGACCATGCATTATCATTGCCGCTTCGGGGATGTGCGAGCATGGACGCATTCTTCATCATTTAAAAAATAACATCGAAACTCCAAGAAATACGATTCTTATCGTTGGATTTCAGGGGCAGGAAACGCTCGGGAGGAAAATTATTGAAAAAAGGAAAGTGGTGAATATTTTTGGAAAACCGTATCGTCTCAAAGCGGAAGTAGGCGTTGTTAATGCATTTTCAGCGCACGGCGACAGGAATGATCTATTGGATTTTGCGAAAGGTATCGATGGATTGAAGAGAGTTTTTTTGGTCCATGGTGAACAAGAGCAAGCCGAGAGTTTCAAGGGTCTTTTGGGAAAACACGGCATCGACGATGTCACCATTCCCGCATTCGGCGACGAAATAAAGTTGTAGATGTCGAGTCCTCTACAAATTTTTTATCCGTAATTGTGTACAAATCAATCGTGCTTGAAAGAAGTATGGTTTTTATTTACAATGCGATGGGTACAAACTGGATCAAAGTTATAAAATAAGTATTCAATAAGCGGGTATCGTATAGTGGCTATTATGACAGCCTTCCAAGCTGTAGAGACGGGTTCGACTCCCGTTACCCGCTTTTAGTCCAACAGAAGGACGATACTGAAGGACAGAAAATGAACTGGCAACTTAGTGCGAATGAATTGGAATTAAAATTTATGAAAAAATCATTTTTGCTCTACCTTTCTCTCGTTGTATCTATGGCTTATGTCGGTACCGCCACCGCTACGAGTGTTTTTTCTGATGTCTCGGAAAATCATAAAAACAAAATCGCTATTGAATATTTAAAAGATCAGGGCGTAATACAAGGATATGGGGATGGTACATTTAAACCAAATAATACGGTGAATCGAGCCGAGTTACTAAAAATTCTCATCGAAGGGCAAGGTCTTGAATTGGACGAAACCACAAACCAGAATTGTTTTCCCGATATATCTGACGAGTGGTTTGTGAAATATGTTTGTTATGCAAAAGAAAAGGGCTGGGTTGAGGGTTATCCGGATGGGACATTTCAACCGGCGAAAACAGTCAACAAGGTGGAAGCGTTAAAAATGATGATTTATTCACAGGGATTCGAGCCCGAATTAGCGGAGTCGGTTGAAGAAGATATGTTTTCTGATACCGACAAAACAGCTTGGTATAGCCCGTATCTTAAAGTCGCCAAAGATAAGAATTTACTCGAAGAAAACGGAAAGTATTTTTACCCCACAAATGGAATGACAAGAGCCGGGATCAGTGAGAATATTTTTCGAATAATGCTCATAAGAAAATTTGATGAAATCCAATTTTCAGATGAATTCGTTGATCTACTCAATAAGGAAGAGACTGAATTGGAAGATGATGAAGAACGAGGCATCGTGGCCAGAGTAATTGATGGAGATACTGTTGAATTAGAGAATGAAGAACGAGTTCGCCTCATTGGCATTGATACCCCTGAATTATCAGGCTCGGATTGCTATGCGACGGAATCAAAAGAGTATTTGGAGGGGTTGATTGTCGGAAAAGAAGTACGTTTGGAAAAAGATTCGCAAAATGATGACAAGGATAAATATGATCGATTATTACGATACGTTTATATTGGCGACAGGGAAGCAGAGATTCTGGTGAATAAAAAAATGCTTGAGGATGGATATGCGTACTATTACGACAGTTATAAATTTGAAAAGATGGCTGAATTTGAAAATGCGGAAAAAGCTGCGAGAGATGCAGGAAAAGCCCTTTGGGAAGCATGTGAACAACCGAAGGACGATTCAGTAGGCGTGGTTATTCACTATGTTTTTTATGACGGCATAATTCCAGAGGTTGAAAGTGATGAGTATGTCGAAATTAAAAATGAAGGGACTAAAATCGTTGATCTCAAGGGCTATACAATAAAGGGATCGAAAGGAGATGAGAATTATGTTTTTCCAACATTAGAATTAGAGAAGGGCAAGACCGTAAAAGTCTATACGAACCAAGGTGATTATTCCTTTAACAATGAGAAAGCCATTTGGAATAATTCAGGAGAGACGGTGTACTTATATGATGCTGACAAAAATTTGATCGATAAATACGAATATTAAGATTAAAGTGTGGCTTCAATAATATCTGAGAGAGTACGAGGTTGATCCGAATTTTCCATGGCAGGATTTACGACTTTGATATTGCGTTCAGTTGCATTAACAAATATTCATACTCCCGAATACTTTCAGAGCCAATTTCTCGCCAAACAAGCACTTTTTCCAGGTTTCTAGACATCAAAATACCATAGCCTCTCCCAAAGAAAGTGGCATCCAAAATAAGCACAAAAGGTTCACTAATCTCCTTCATTTCTCCTGTTGCTCCGGCATATCCATCAAAGTACTTACGCAGAGTTTTAGGATCTTTCTTGTACTTACAGGAGAGTTCTTTGTAGGTTTGCTTGTGGACTGTGTAATCTTCATAAGACTGATGTATCCAATTCAGATTTGCTCGTTTGAGACTCGTAAAACATTTACCGCATTGTAGACAAATATATCGTTGCCTCTCTCTTCTTCTGCCATGTTTATTTACTTTTACCGAACCGCATACACAAGCCTTTTTTTAGACATAACTACAAGCATTAAAAGATAAACTCCATTTAACAGCTTACACAAGCTATTTCTAAAGCAAAATAGCAACCCGTTTTTCCCTATATCCCTGTAGACTTGACCTGCACTCAATGTTGGAGGTAATGGCTCTCCTTTGACGACAGTACGTTCAATGCCAGTATGCCCTCCGCGAGGACCGACCATAACGTACTGACCTGAAAATGGGGCTTCTTTGCCCGGTTTTAAGGTTCGCATAAGCTTTTTACTGTTTAGAACAACGGGAATTAGATTCTCTGGTAATCGATCTTTACCATCGCACGTAATGGCCGTTGCGCTCATTACGAGGAGCATTTGATCAGAATGCACCAGCCTGATGATCACTCAGGCAATCCCAATTCTAGCACTTTTCTGCAAATTATCAAGCTTATTGCGAAAAAATCACAAAAAGGCTTGCAATTTGCATTTATTTGTGTAAAATAGGAAGAGAAGTAACCTTAACTTCAAACACCATGATCAAAACATTTACATTCAAAAACTTCCTCTCTTTTAGGGATGAGGTGAAATTTTCTCTCGAAAGAGATTCAAGTGATGATTCACACAATGACTCATTTTTCTCGATTCAAGATGTCGAACTACTTAAAAGTGCAGTGATCTATGGTGCTAATGCCTCGGGTAAATCAAATTTCTCAAAAGCTTTCGTCTTCTTTCACAATTTCATAGTAACCAGTTATGCAAATGCTTTAAGTAATAGAATTCCAACTGTTCCATTTCTTTTAAACAGCAAAACCGAAAATGAGCCGTCATTTTTTGAAATCGAATTAGTTACAAAAGATAAAAAATACATTTACGGTTTTGAAGTTTCTCAATCAAAGGTATCAAGAGAATGGTTGGATCAATATCCTCAGAAAAAAAACCTTTTTGACCGTATTGGAAATGAAATCAATTCAAATAAACGCCATTTCAAGGAAGCAACAACTGCTCTTGAAAAGCAAACCAAATCAAATGTCCTTTTCTTGAGTAAGCTTGCTGCCGATAATGGCCCAATTTCAAATGAAGTTATTGAAGAGATTAAGAAAATCAATGTTTATCCCGCAGAAAGAAATTTGATTTTAAACTATGGATTCAGTCATTATTCAAAGTATGAAGCTGAAATACTAAGCTTACTTCAAGAAGCAGATTTTAATATTGAAGAATTCTTATTTGAACAAAAAGAAATGGATAAAGATGAATTCACAAGCACCTTTCCATCCCAAACACCTCATCAGCTAATTGATTTAGCAACTACCGGAAAAACTAAATTTTTGCATACAAAATTACAGACCATTCGCACTAAATATGATGATAAAGGGAATGCTGTCGGTAAAGTGGCTTTCGATTTCATGGCTCAAGAATCAGGGGGGACACAGCAAATGTTTGGGTTTGCAGGACTATTCCTTAATGCTCTTAAAGAAGGTAAAACGTTGTTTATAGATGAATTGGATTCAAGCCTACATCCGGTACTCTGTCGATTTATCGTACAAACATTTAATTCCAAGAAAAAGAATCCTAAAAATGCACAGCTAATTTTCACAACTCACGATTCCAGCCTTTTGGATAATGAAATTTTAAGACGTGACCAAATATTTTTTATAGAAAAAGATAAATATGGCGCTTCCAATCTTTTTTCACTCAGCAGTCTTGGCGAGAGAAAAGATCTAAGCTACCGGAAGCGATATTTTGAAGGACGTTATGGTGCTCTGCCTTATATAAAATCTAACGAAAATCAATGGGAATGAAAAAGACAAGAATGAAACCGCGGATTTATATATTGTGCAATGGTGAGCTGGCCGAACCACAATATTTTCAAGACTTCAAAAATCACTTAAAAGCTCATAATATTCTGGTTAGATACAGGAAGGAATTTCTCAAAAAAGCACCGTGGAGTTTCATTGAAGCTGCCATTAAATTCAAAGAGGAAGAACAGCAAAAAGGGAAATTTTCCGAGGATGACAACGATCAAATATGGCTTGTGTTTGATGTCGATAATTATTGGAGTGATAATGAGAATAAATTTCGTGATGCCTTGAAGTTGGCTGAGGAAAATGGACTGAATGTGGCTTGGAGTAATGAGTGCTTTGAGTTTTGGTTTTTGTGCCATTTCGGATTCTACAATTCTGCGATCCCACGTACGGACTACCACAAAAAGCTTGCAAAAAAATTTAAGGATGAAGATTTGGGGAAGTACGAGAAAAATATGAAAGGCATTTTTGAGCCATTAATACCGTTGCAGTCCACGGCTATTGCAAATGCCAAGAGGCTTTATAGAAGAGGGGCGGTTGGGAACAATCCTTCTACTGCTGTTCATTTATTGGTGGAGGAGTTGGGGAGGATTTTTGGGGCATTTTGACTTGCTAAAAGACCATTTTTATTTTTTAAGTCCAATCTGATTTTGAAAGATGTTTGTACTTTCCTATTAATAATATGAATTCATATGCCACAGCAAGGCATTCCAAAATATAGCTTAAATCGCTTTGTTAAGCCATGTGTGCTGGATATAACTTTAGGTTTATCGGGATATAGGGAAAAACGGGTTGCTATTTTGCTTTAGAAATAGCTTGTGTAAGCTGTTAAATGGAGTTTATCTTTTAATGCTTGTAGTTATGTCTAAAAAAAGGCTTGTGTATGCGGTTCGGTAAAAGTAAATAAACATGG
>JACPHH010000010.1 GCA_016188705.1 Candidatus Peregrinibacteria bacterium
GGCGGATTTTTTACACCGAAAATATAAACAAAAAATAGTGGTCTAAATTTTCATTTGACAAAATATCAATAATATACTATACATGGATTACTAACAAGTTTTTACATTTTAATTTTAAAATTATGAGACAACCAGATGAAGGAGATAAAGGAGGTGAAGGAGCAACAGGAATTCCCAAAAAACCTGTTTCAGGAGAAGTAATAAATGATCAAAAAGGACCTGAAGGAATTATAAATTTAGGAATAAAAGCTAAAAAAAAACTCGAACTAGAACGAGTTCTCGAACTCGAACTAGAACGAGTTCTCAAACTCGAACGAGTTCTCGAACTCGAACTCGAACGAGTTCTCGAACTCGAACTCGAACGACTACGTGGCCTAATAGACCTTGAAGTAGACCCACGATTTATTAAAATTAAATCTTGGATTAAGACAACAATACCAAATTCCAACGATAAAAAATAATTTTTTTCTAGATCTTAACTTCGGAGCTTGCGCATCATGGAAATTCTGAGATGAACAAGTGATTCCGTGCCAATATCTTTTCTGTGAAAAACAGGGCCGCTCACGGTATTTGCGCCTTTTTCAGCAAAAACTTCAGCTTCAGATACATTCTTACCAAAGCCGACAAAGGCAACCGTTCGCGATCCGCCCAAATAGAGCGTGCCATCTTCTTCATTCACCGACGCAAAATAACGCTTTACCCCTGACGGAAGTTCGGCCAGTTCTATTTTCGCGCCTTTTTTTGGATTATCGGGATACCCTTCAGGAACAACATATTTCACCACCGTGGCTTTTCGCTCAAAACGAAGCGGTAGCTGATGTAGCTCCCCTGAAATAATAGCTTCGCACACATCGACAAAATCCGTTTGAAGCAAAGGAAGAACATTCATGACCTCAGGATCGCCAAAACGAACATTATACTCAATGAGCCGAACACCATCGGCAGTGGCCATGAACCCTCCATAGAGAATACCTTTGAACGGAAAACCAGATTCGGTTTGAAGCGCTGATACAACGGACTGATTGATGAAATGAGCTGCTTCCAAATCTTTTGGCGAAAGAAAGGGCAGCGAAAGATTTTCGTCGCTATAAGAACCCATGCCTCCGGTATTGGGGCCGCGATCATCCTCAAATGCTCTTTTATGATCTTGAACCGCCGGCATATCAAAAACCGTCTTGCCATCAACAAAACTCATAAGGCTGAATTCCTGCCCAATCAATTTTTCTTCTATAACGACTTTTTTGAATTTTTGAATACATTCGAGAGCATACACAAGTCCTTCATCGTAGCCATGAAAATGATCGCCTGCAACCTTTACGCCCTTGCCGCCAGCAAGTCCATCGGCTTTAATGACACAATTTCCATGGAGTTCGTGCATGAATTCGTCAATACCTTCAGGAGTGTGAAATACTCGAAAACGCGGATTACCCGGAATTTCATATTTTTTTAAAAGATCGCGCGCGAATGATTTTGAAGATTCCAATCGAGCGGGTTCTCGAAACGGCGCGACAGCCTTGACGCCGACATCAAGGAGCATATCGGCAACTCCGAGACTAATAGGATTTTCCGGTCCGATAAAAGCAAAATTCGGAGTGTGCGCCAAAGCAAAATCCTTCACGAAATTCACGTCTTCAAAATTTCCAACATGATACGACGAACAGAGATCGCGAATGCCAGGATTTACGGCGGTAGCAAGACATATAAGTTCGAAATGGGTTCGGCTTCGTTTTAATGTTTCGGCTATACAATGTTCTCGAGCGCCATTTCCGATGTGCCTCAGTTAATAAAAAATTAAGGTAACTGTCAACAGCTTTTTTGTGGCAATGGGGCGGGGACTGCCATTTGAGCGCATAGCGTAGCGAAAGCAGTAGATGGTACGTTTTTCTTAAGGTTCCTCAGTAGCTCCTAAAACGTATCCGCAAATAAAGATATCTTTCGTTATAAAAGACTGAGCTGTTCATCACTTACATTTTCTTTATCAAGCATGATTCGCTTCATGTGAGCCTTTTTTCGGGCTTCTTCCACGCGTTTAAGAAGAGCCGGAGTAACGTCGGCCGTGGGATATTTTCCACCAAAACATGCGGTGCAAAAATTTGAAATTTTTCTATTGCCTTCATGAGCCGCCGCTACCATTTCGGAAACAGGTTGATAGAAAAGCATATCGGCTTCGATGGACTTCGCAACTTGCTCCGTGGTCAAATTATTCGCCACAAAATCGCTTTTCGAAGGCATATCGACGCCGTAAACACAGGGATCGCGAAGGGGAGCCGCCGAAGACGCGAGATAGACTTTTCGAGCGCCTGCTTCCCGAACCATTCGAATAATCTGTCTCGATGTATTGCCGCGAACAATGCTGTCATCCACGAGAAGAATGTCTTTTTTACGAAGCTCAAGAGGAATGGGATTGAGTTTGAACCTGATGGATTTTTTGCGCATTTCCTGGCCGGGCATGATAAAAGTTCGACCAATATAGCGGTTTTTTACCAAACCTTCGCGGTACGGAACTTTGAGCTCATGCGCCAGCGCCATGGCGGCGCTTCGCGATGAATCCGGCACGGGAACCACCGAATCAATATGAATATTTGCCTTTTTAATTTGCTTCGCGAGTTTTTGCCCGAGTCTGAGACGCATTTTATACACGGAAATATTATCAATCACCGAGTCGGGGCGGGCGAGATAAATATATTCAAAAATACAAGGAGACCAGCCCTTAAAAGAACATTTTTTACTGTGGACATTTTTATGTTTGTCAACGAAAATAACTTCGCCGGGCTCAAGATCGCGTACAATTTCAAACCCAAGAGCGTCAAGAGCCACGCTTTCCGACGCAAAAATATAATCGTACTGAAGTCCTGACTTCCTTCTTCCAAAAATCAGCGGACGGATAGCCTTAGGATCGCGAAAACCCACCATTCCCTGGCCTCCTATAATGGCAATGGCGGAAAATGCGCCGCCGACACGTTTATACACCTGCTCAAAAGCTTTAAAAAGATTCGATGGCGTTAAATCAGAAGTACGCAATTTTAAAATTTCATCCGCTACGATATTGAGAAGAACTTCGGAGTCCGAGGAAGTATTGAGGTGACGCAAATTCGTTTTTAAAATTTCTTCGGTAAGGACTTCATGATTCGTAAGATTACCGTTATGAACAAGACTTAAGCCGAACGGAGAATTGACAAAAAACGGCTGAGCTTCGGCTGATTCGTAAACTCCCGCGGTAGGATAGCGCACATGTCCGATGCCAATATTTCCTTTGAGGCGCGTCATATTTTTATAGGAAAAAACATCTCGGACAAGGCCATCGCCTTTTTTGAGATTAAATGTGCCGTTATAAGTCATAATTCCTGCCGCGTCTTGACCACGATGCTGAAGAACGACGAGGCCGTCATAGAGTTCTTGGACAATTTCATTGGTGCCGCAGATGCCTATAATTCCGCACATATATTTAAAGTTTGAATGTTAAAGATTTTGTAGAGGCTCTCACGACATTTCTGAGCAAGCATGCCACGGTCATGGGACCGATTCCGCCGGGAACAGGCGTAATAAATTTAGCTTTTTTTGACACATTTGGAAAGTCCACGTCGCCACAAAGAGCGCCGTTTGCCAGTCGATTGATTCCGACATCAACCACAATCGCTCCATTTTTCACCATATCGGCTGTAATGAGGTTGGGCTTACCAACCGCCACAATGAGGATTTCGGCATTCCGCGTGTGTTTTTTGAGATTTTTTGTATATTTGTGGCAGGTCGTAACCGTGGCATTTCGGTTGAGAAGCATAATCGAAAGCGGTTTACCCACAAGATTGCTATGGCCGATAACAGTAATATCGCGACCTTCGATTTCGATATCGTAAGCTTGAAGAAGCTCAATAACGCCAGCCGGAGTTGAAGGCGCGAGGTATTCAAATTCCGAACTCAAAAACATTTTGCCGAGATTATAGGCGTGAAATCCATCAACATCTTTATAAGGATTGATGGCTTTCATGACCTTGGGTGTTTCAATATGAGGCGGCAAAGGAAGCTGCACGATAATTCCAGAAACAAGCGGATCCGCGTTCAATATTTCAATTTCATCGATGAGTTCGTCAAAAGTAAGTTTTTCGGTAAAATGGCGGTGTTCGCATTGTATGCCGGCTTGTTCGCAGGCTTTTGTTTTTCGACGAATATACACTTCACTCGGCGCGTGTTCGCCGACGGAAATGATCAAAAGTTTGGGAATGATTTTTTTTTTCTTGAGCGCTGAAACATCTTTTTTCACTTGAGCGAGAATCCGCGATGCCACCTTCTTGCCATCAAGTATCTGCATATCAAAATGAAAAAAGACGATTATATTGTATCAGCGCGTCTTCTGAAAAACAATCATTTAAAAATCGCAGTAGAAATGGGGATTTGCGGGAGTTCCTGTAATCCCAACCCATTTGCTTCAAAAAAAACGGTGGGCAAATACAAAATTTTTATGTAACAAGGTTTTTGATGAGTTGCCAAATCAATTGTTCCGTTTCGTCAGGGGTGGAGCAAACCTTGATTCGATTCCAGCCATATTCGTCAGCGAGCGACTCGAAAACAACTTCAGCCTTCCGCATAAGCGCATCACTTTGTTCGTGAATATGGGATTTTTCCCGTGATTCTAGGCACGGTTTGCCGGAAAGAAAAAGCGCAATATCTTCTTTCATGAGGTAATTATTGATCGATTCAAGCCATTTTTTATTCGATCCCTTGCTGATACCCCACGCGATTCCTGTTCCGCAGTAATCTTCAGCCACCACGTAGATTCCTTGATCAAGCATTTGTTTGAGTTTCGATTCGAATTGATAGCGATTGAGCGCGAACCAAAGCTGGAGTTCTTCTTCGCTCATGGGGGAATGGGATTTTTTTGGAATCGAAAGCGGAGCGGATGAACGCAAAACACGGTTAAGAAAAATACCCGTTGGACGAAGCGAGTAGATTGGATATTTAACATATTTGGCTTTCAATCCGGAAACGCGCAAATTGCGAACAAGCCGCTTGGCATGTGTCGTTTTTCCAATAGTATTGACGCCGTACAATGTAATAAATTTGCCTCGTTTCATAGAAATAAAAAAATATTACGCGCTGTGTAGGAACCCTGATAAAAACATTTGCAGCCAACATGGTAAAATTGCAGTAGATGGTACCTTTTTTAGAGGTTTCCTAATTCAATATCATTGTTTTTACTCAGAAGAAAGCCAATTTAATTTTAGAAAATCATAAGTTATGAGCAAATGAGGAATCTGTGCTTCCAAACCCACCACGAGACGCTTGAGAAAGAGACAAAACTTCTTCAAATGCAAATTTGTCGATGCGGACAAAAACACCCTGCGCAATTTTTTCACCGCGTTTTACGTGAACAGAATCTTTGGTAAAATTATAAACTTGAATTTTTACTTCATCTTCGGGACCGCAATAATCATGGTCGATGATGCCAAAACCATGAGGAGGAGTAAGTCCCTTGCGAAGCGGCGTACTGCTCCTTGATGCCACAATGAGCATATATCCTTCCGGAACTTCAATAATGACATTGGAAGGAATGAGAGCAATCTGCCCCGATGGAATTTCCACATCCTCGCGCGCCAAAAAATCAAATCCAACTGAACCTGAAGTTTCATAGATCGGAAGCGGCAAATTTGTATCAATCCGTCTTATTTTTACCGTGGTCATGCGATTATAAAAAATCAAAAAAAGCATACCATAAAAAATTCCGATAAGCATCAAATATTCATTTTGAGCTACTCACTGATGTATTCAGAGGTTTCTCAATTATGTATTGTGATCTGCGAATAATCTCGAAAGGTGTTTTTCAGGCTTTCATGGCGTCCGAAACATCAACAGGAATGCCAGGTCCCATTGTTGTCGCGAACGTAATGGAACGAATATAACTGCCTTTCAGAGAACTTGGCTTCGCGTCAACAACGGCTTTAAGATATGCCTTTACATTATTGAAAAGTTTTTCTTTTCCAAAAGAAATTTTTCCAAAAGTATTGTGGAGATTTCCATCTTTATCCGCGCGAAATTCGACTTTTCCCGCTTTCAGTTCATTGATGATTTTTACAATGTCAGCGGACACCGTTCCTGCTTTTGGATTCGGCATGAGTCCCTTCGGACCAAGAATTTTTGCGACTTTGCCAAGCGATTTCATGGCATCAGGATGAGCGACGGCAATATCAAAATCAAGCCAGCCTTTATTGATTTTATCAATGAGCGTGTCCAAACCCGCTTCAATAACTCCTGCTTGAATCGCATCTTTTACAAGTTCATCCGGCACAAAGGCGATAATTTTCACGCTTTTACCAGTTCCATGCGGAAGAACCACGGTACTTCGCACCATTTGATCAGATTGTTTCGGATCGATGTCCAGATTGATATGGACTTCACATGAAGGATCAAACGTGACAGTTGAAGTTTCTGTTAATACATGAACAGCATCTTGCAATACAAAATTGTTTTTCCCCTGCAGTTTCTCTAAAACAAGTTTGGCGGCATTTTGATATTTTTTTCCGCGTATGGTTTTTTTCATGGTAACGAAAATTAATCTTCTAATGTGACACCCATATTTCGCGCAGTACCTTCGATAATTTTCATGGCAGCCTCAACCGTATAGGCATTCAGATCAGGCAACTTTTCTTCCGCGATTTTTCTGATCTGCTCTTTCGTAATTTTCCCAACCTTTTCACGATTCGGCTGACCCGATCCTTTCGGTATTCCAAGAGCTTTGCAAATAAGAATTGAAGCAGGTGGAGTTTTTGTAATAAAAGTAAAACTGCGATCTTCATAAACACTGATTTCTACGGGCACAATCGTATCACCCATCTGACGGGTCCGTTCATTGAATTTCGCGCAAAAATCAGGAATATTAAGACCGTGTTGACCCAAAGCCGGTCCAATTGGAGGAGCTGGATTTGCTTTTCCGGCAGATACTTGAAGCTTAATAATTTTTACAACTTTTTTAGCCATAAGAGTTTTTCTAGTCATCATGCCAGCATAAATCTGGAACATGAAGCTATGAGAGGATAATAAATGTACAATACCGCTAGGCTTGAAATACTATAATGAGTCGAATAGGAGGTTGTCAATATTTTTATAAACAAAAAATCGCCCATTTTTAAATCCATTTTTAAAAATCATACTTTTTTCAAAAGCAATACTTTCATCTTTTTGAGGAATGGATGCTTTGAGAGAATCCAAAATACTCTTAACGACATCGTGACTTGAGCGAGGATATTCAAACGCATAGACTGAGCTATCCATTAAAACCAGCAAAAAAACCGTCTGTTTCTTAAGAGAATGATTGATATAAAAGGATTGATCGCCATATTGATTTGTTTCATTCGCGGAAATATCGCTATTTTTTGAGGCTTCTTCTTGAATCAGTTTATACATTTCTTTGGCGAGAGTGGGATGATCTGAATGAATTTCATAAACAGAAAAACGAAAATCAGAACCGTCAAATACATTAGTTTTCGTTATATTTTCAAATCCATACGCGGATAAATCAATAAATTGAAAAAGTTTCCCATTAAACGAAACCTCCTTCAACTGCGGATCAATAATACCGGCGCTGCGAGCCAGGTCATTACTGATATTCGAAACAGGAAGAAGTGAGTCGTCTGAAACGGTTTTTTGAGAATTATCCGCGTCAAGAACATTCGGAGCCGCATTGGAAAGGGAATTTTGAATCCCGCTTGGATTGTTTTTCCAATATTCGTTAACAACAAGATCGACCGT
This sequence comes from Candidatus Peregrinibacteria bacterium, assembly GCA_016188705.1. Taxonomy (GTDB): domain Bacteria; phylum Patescibacteriota; class Gracilibacteria; order UBA1369; family JACRIC01; genus JACPHH01. Next base: position 7,741 of record JACPHH010000010.1, read on the forward strand.
CACGGCAATGACAATAATCGAAAGTATGATAGTAAAAATGGTAAATTTATGCATAGCCACCTATTTTTTCTTTACCTGAACAAAATCCAATTCTACGGGAGTTTCGCGTCCAAAAAGCGTAATAAGCACCTTCACCTTGCCTTTTTCTTCATCGATTTTGTCAATAATGCCCTCATAACTAGCAAACGGACCATCAAGAACCTGAACATTATCACCAACACTGAAATCAATCTTGAATTTCGGTTCTACTTCGCCCATATGCTTTTTAATAACCTTCCATTCTTCTTCTGAAACAGGAACAGGAGTATTTCCTGCGCCCACAAATCCTGTCACGTTCGGAGTATTTCTCACAACGTACCATGATTCATCGGTAACACTCATATCAACCAGTACATAGCCCGGAAAAATACGCTTTTTTTCTTCCTTGGGCTGACCTTTTTTCATAACAATTTCCGTAAGCTTCGGCACCACAACATCAAAAATCGTATCTTGCATATTCATCGATTCAATACGCTGTAAAAGCGCTTCACGCACGGCATCTTCATATCCCGAATATGTATGAACAACATACCAGTGTCTTCCAGTATTTCGCGCTTGTTTTGCCATCAGCTTATTTTTTCAAGTAATAGATTGAAAGCAGTGAGAAATAGAAAATCAATCGCGGCAATAAAAATCGCGCTCACGAGAGAAAATATGAGTACGATCGCCGTAATGCGAACCGCCTGGTTTCTCGTGGGCCAGGTCACACGATTCAATTCCTGAAAACTTTCCCTAAAATAGTTCGTGACAGTTTGAATAAGCATAAAAAAATACGTCAAAAAAGATATCGCAAAAGGCATTATAATGAATACTTTTTTAAAATTCAACACAAATTCAGTGAGACTATCTTTGGTATCTATTCACTCCAGCGGGCAGATACGATTTTTGGCATTTACTCCTGATGAAAAAATTGGTATAATATCTAGATAAGTTTTCTTAAAAAAACAAAAATAAAGCGCATGCCAAAAGTCTGCAAAAAAATAACGGACAAGAATGTTTCAAAGGTTCGATCAATGAATCAACGAAAGGAACCTCTAAAGAGTTTTTTCTTGATTGGAGTCACTATGTTACTTTTGAATTTTTTATTTATATCTCATCTCGATTACGATATTCAATCGAATCTGAAGGTCAAAATACCCGTGATCCAGCAATTAGTATCTGACATTTTCCAACAGTCTCTATCTACTCCATCGGCGTTAGCACAGGCTTTATCGATTCCTTCGGCGTTAGCACAGTCTCTATCCACGCCGTCGGTGTTTTCGAAGGAGCCATCTGTTACGGTGGTCAATAGCGCGACGAATGGATTTTTTCCTATTCCCCCTCCTGAAAATTTCGGTAATCCTCCTCATCCGTCTGATATTAACGCAAAAGGAACGGATATTATTATGCAGCTGGCATACGGCATCTACAATAACCTCAAGGGTATTATCAGCGGACTCGCGATCGCGTTTCTCATATTTTCCGGATTTCAGATGGTAACGGCGAATAACGATGAACAGACCATTACCGAGCAAAAAAATCATATGCTCTGGTCGTTTCTAGGGCTTATACTTCTGGCCATCACTCATGGCATACAGAAAATTTTTGAATGCCGTGTTGTCGGAGGCACGCAAACACTTTGTATTTTTCAGGATCCGACGGAAATCGTGCGCCGCGTGGGATATTTTGATAAACAGTTGGAAATAGTATTGACTTTTGGACGCTACATTATCGGAAGCATTGCCATTCTTTATCTGATACTTTCGGCGGCGAAACTCATTACAGGCGGTGATAATGATGAAACCGTCACGAAATCAAAGAAAAATTTTGGAGTCATACTTCTCGGACTGATCGTTATTATTGTTTCGGATTTTCTTATAAATGATGTGCTCTATACATTACATAAAAGTTCAACGCCGATTGCGGGACAAGGAGTAAATCCGGGGATTGCCACTGATAAGGGGCTGGAATTTCTCGGACAGCTTTCAAAATTCGTCGTGGGTTTCGCAGGACC
>JACPHH010000014.1 GCA_016188705.1 Candidatus Peregrinibacteria bacterium
AGGGCGAAAATTCGCTAAAAATGCTATCGGCTACGCATTTTTTAACGCTCATTTTTGCCTCTTTTTGAAAGCCGGCCTGCGTAACTCGCTCTGAACTCTCGCCTGCCAGCATATGTATTCAAAGAAAAAAGCGTATGATCCGTTTTTCAGAGGTTCCTTAGAAGATTTATTAATCTAGGCCGACTTTTTTTCGTACTTCTTCGGTAGTTTTTATTGCAAGAGCTTTTGCTTTCTTTCCGCCTTCGCTGAGAACGGATTCGACGTAATTTCGTTCTTGCATGAGTTTTTCACGTTTTTCCCTCGGAGTATGAAATTCGTCCATTATTTTTTCAAAAAGCATTTTTTTACTATCGCCATAGCCGAAACCGCCGTTGAGAAATTTTTCCCTTAATTTTTTGATTTCTTCTTGTTTTGCAAGGAGGCTGTAAAGTTGAAATATAATATTTTTTTCTAGATTTTTCTTTTCTTCAACCGTGGCTGAATCGGTTATAATGCTCATAACCTGTTTTTTGAGAATATTTTCAGGCGCGAAAATATCAATGGTATTTCCATAACTTTTACTCATTTTTTCTCCATCTATTCCAGGAACCGTAGCGACGTTTTCCTTAATAAGGGCTTCGGGTAAGGTGAATGTTTCTCCAAATGTTTTATTAAATCGTTGTGCAATGTCGCGGGCGATTTCGACGTGCTGTTTTTGATCCTTTCCAACCGGAACAATATGCGGATGATACATGAGAATATCAACCGCCATGAGTACGGGATAATTAAAAAGGCCTACGGAAGATTCTTTTTTTCCTTTTTTAACGGCATCTTTCCAAGCGTGCGCGCGTTCGAGCATGCCCATGGGAGTGATGCATTCGAGAATCCAAGCAAGTTCCGTATGTTCCGGTACATCGCTTTGTCTGAAAAATACCGATTTTTGGGGGTCAAGTCCCAACGCGAGGTAATCTACTGCCAGTTCGAAGGTCATTTCACGAAGTTTTTCTGGATCCCGTACTGTCGTGAGAGCATGATAATTGGCAATGAAATAAAAACATTCTTCATGTTGGTTTTGAAGTTCAATGTGTTGTTTCATGGCTCCGAGGTAGTTTCCAAGGTGAGGATTGCCGCTCGGCTGCATTCCGGAGAGAACACGCATATTTTTATTCAATATAAAATCTTTGCCAGTATAGCAGATGACCATTTACATTTACAGTATCATGTTAGGTTTATGGGATCGGGATCTATTTTCCATTCTTTTCCTAAAGGAATATTTTTGAGTAATTTTTGAGGATGTTCGCTTTTGATGATGATATGATGTTGATATTTGCCATGGTGAAAAGAGGGGATCGCCGGAATTTCATATATTTTCGATAATTCTTTTTTTTCAGCTATTTTTTTTAAAGTTTGTAACATTATATTCGTCATATATTGAACTCGTTTACTATTTTCGTGTTGGCAAGTGAGCCGAAGCAGTCTCGTAAAAGGAGGATATTGGAATTCATTTCTTTTGTTTATTTCTTCTTTGAAGAATAGTGGATAATTATTTTGTTTCAGTTTCGTAAAAAAAATATTCGAAGGTTGGTAGGTTTGAATGATTACGGTATCTCCTGGCATGTTTGTTAGAATAAGTTGGCTGAAGGTTTGAAAGCTTTCTTCCGAGGCTTGATAATCCGGACGCGAAAGTTGAAGATCGGCTAAAATAATTCCAATGCATCCCGCCCTCGGATACGTTTCCAATTTCAGCAGGAGCTGTGTTCCAACAATAATATCTGCTTCCTGGATTTTCGGTATTGCTTTTTTGAAATCTTTTATAGTTTTTACGGTGTCGCTGTCAATTCTGATTATGTTGGATTTCGGAAAAAGATTATGGACCGTTTCTTCGACTTTTTCGGTTCCGCCTCCAAGCGGTTTTAAGTATGTGCTATTGCATTTTTTGCATCTTACGGGAAGATCTTTTTTCAGACCGCAGGTATTGCATATGAGTAATTTTTTTGTTCGAAAATAAGGAAGCGCGGTATGACAATTCGGGCATTCCACTTTTTCTCCGCATTCACGGCAGAGAATGGCTGAAATGCTTCCTTTTTTGTTTATAAAAAGTATTGTTTGTTTTTTTTCATGAAGATTTTTTGTGATTTCGCGCTCAAGACATTCACTTATAAGTGAATAATTTTTTCTTTTTAATTCGTCACTCATGTCTACCATAATGATATTTCGTTTTTTCTTTTTTTTACTTTGAACGAGTCGCGCATTTCCGGTTTGAGTGAGATAATAACTTTCAATCGAAGGCGCGTGGCTGGCAAGCACGACTGAATTTTTAGCACATTCTTGTATTTTTTTTACCACGTTTCTTGTGTGGTATTTTGGAGACTGTTCCTGTCGGTAGCTGATATTGTCATGTTCTTGATCAACGATGATGAGACCGAGGTTTTGATAAGGAAGAAAAAGAGAGCTTCTTGATCCTATTATAAGAGATGTTTTATTCATTCGAACATCCATCCAGATTTCAGCTTTTGTTTTTTCCGTCAAAGATCCATGCCAGAGAACACATTTTTTATCCTGAAAATTTTTATCCTGAAAGATTGGAAGGATATTTTTTACCATACAAAGTTCTGACACGAGCAGCACGGCTTGTTGTTCTTTTTGAATGGTTTTTTCGATCATTTTTTTGTATTGCTCAAATCGTTCTTCTTCGAGCTCATGCTGATATATCCATGTTTTTGGAGTTTTTTTTTCAGACAAAGGATTTGAAAGAAGCGTCAGATGAAGCGGTATTATTCCCGAAAAAATTTTTTCAGGAATAAAAAGTTTGTAGGCTCGATAAAGGTCGCATAGAGAATCATTTTGTATCCATTCGAGAAGTTTTTGCTGCCAAGGAAGAAGAATTGGACATTCGCTGAGGATTTCTATAATTTTTTTTGTCGGATATGATGGTTTTTTTTCGTGTATTTTAATAACTATTCCTGTTTTTTTGAGAGTTCGAAAGGGGATAGAAACGAGTTGTCCTTCTTGTATTTCAAAGGTTTCAGGTACTTCATAGGTCAAGTTTCCCTTGAGAGAAGAAATCGGGTGATTGACAAGAATTTCTGCGAATTTCATAGCTGTCTCATAAACTATCACATGCTGTCTTGATTTTCCATTTTTCGTTCAACCCGAAGGGAAAAGACGTATTTTGTCCATTTCTGCATTACTCCTTCTCGATGTACCTTTGGGTACACTCTTGTCGTCGTTCCTTGAACTGAACAAAATACGTCTCTTCCATCTGTAAAAATTTTATGTGAACACTGCCTAACATTTTTTTTAAAAAAAAATCGTATGATCCAGAATCCTACGTGTTTTATTTTGAAAAAAATAGAGAAAAGAACCTGAAGTAAGTCGATTTTTTAAAACATCACTGGAAGCTAGCCGGAAGAATTTTTATTTTTTTTTAAAAAAATTGGTGCGCCAGGAGGGATTCGAACCCCCGACACCCGGTTCCGAAGACCGGTGCTCTATCCTCTGAGCTACTGGCGCAGCATCGGCATTGTAGCTTTTTTCTCTCTTTGACTGCAAATTTTTTACCGCTTCTTGAGAGTATTTTACCTGATACGCCTTTTTCACCTCATTCTTCCCTTGCTTTGCTCAGTCCAGAACGGGGACCTCGCAATTTATCGCGATTCAAAATTTTCGCACAAAATTTGTAAATTTCGTAACGAAATGACGTTTTTTAGAGATTTTTTAGGCTATTTTTGTTGCTTTTTTATATCCCAATTTCTCCACGCAACGAGAAGCGGGGAGGCAACGAAAATCGATGAATATGTTCCCGCAGTGATGCCAACTAAGAGCGCGAAAGCAAAAAATCGTATGGTCGGCGCTCCAAAAATGAAAAGAGTCAGGATGGTAAGCAAGGTCGAAAGAGATGTATTGATCGATCGAGCGAGAGTTTGATTTAAGGCTTTATTGGTAATATCTTCGAATGTTTCGTTACGCGTCTGAAATTTTAGATTTTCACGAATTCGATCAAACACGACGATGGTATCATGCACCGAAAATCCGATAATGGTAAGAAGAGCCGTAATAAAAAGAGCATCGATTTCAACATTGAGAAATTTTCCAACAATGAGATAGGCTCCAATCGTGATTATTACATCGTGTATAAGCGCTAAAATGGCACATATACCAAAACGCCAGGGATTAATCCTTTTTGGAATCCTTCTAAACGCGAAGGCAATATAAAGAACAATCATGATGAGGGCCAAAATAAGGGCGTACAAGGCACGAATTTTGAGTGTTTTTCCTATGGTGGGACCTATTGTGGTGAAGCGCGGTTCTTCAAAATTTCCTAATTTTTCATTCAATGTTTTTTTAATAATTTCGTGAGTCTCGTTATCGATATACTTTGTCCGTATAATGAAGCTTTGTTGATCTGTTGGCATAACAAGAGGAGCTCCGAGTGTTATTGTTTGATTTTGTGGTTCAGAGTTAGTCTCATCGAGTTTTATTTGAGCGACTACGTCGGAAAATGTTTTGCCTTCCAAGTTTTGCAGAGCGTTGCTTACGCGATCAGTAGTTACGGTTTGATCCTCGAATTTTAATTCCATGAGACTTCCTCCAGTAAAATCGAGTCCGAAATTTGTGCCGAAAATTATGAGCGCCATCATACTGACAACGATCAAGCTTCCTGAAATTGTAAACCATGTTTTACTTCGCGCGATAAAATCAAAAGTTTTCTTTTCTTTTTTCTTCCTTGGCGCATAGAGAGCAAGTTTTTGTCCCCAACTGGTTTTAATCATCCAACGCAGAAGGGTATGTGTCACGGTAATAGCTGTAAACATCGATACAAGAATTCCCATCGCAAGATTGAAGGCAAAACCTTGAATAAGAGATGTGCCGAAGTAAAACAGAATAGCGCAAGTAATAAGTGATGAAAAATTTGAGTCGCGAATAGAACTCCATGCTCGATCAAATCCAATTTCTACGGCGGAAGTAAGAGGTTTTCCTTCATGTATTTCTTCTTTTATGCGTTCAAAAATGAGAATATTCGCATCAACCGCCATACCAATGGAAAGTATGACTCCTGCTATTCCTGCCAGGGTCAATACTACTGGAGTTATGAGTACAAGGGTCGTAAAGAAAAGAATAAAACAGGCCAGAATAAAAGCAATCATTTTTTCACCCCCTGATTCGTTGCTTTTCATTACTTTTGAAACGATCAGCACGAAAAGTATGGAAGAGAGGAATAATGCGTATGAAAGTGGTAAGGCGGATTTTATAAGAAATAAAAGAATAACGCCGTACATAAACAGTGCGATTGTTGCGACCAGCCCGGGCAAGCGATAATAAAGAATCATGAAAAGTATTACGGCAATGAGCCCTAAAATTCCCGCTTTCATGCTTTTATCGAGCGCTATTTGGCCCAAACTTGCTCCAATCGTATATTGTCCCGCGAGTGTGATTGGCGCGGGAATCGCGCCGGTATTAAGATCGCGGGAAAGATTTGTCGCTTCGTCTATGGAGAAATTTCCACTGATTTGCGCGGACCCACCTGAGATTTTTTCATTGACCCGAGGCGCTGATATGAGATCGCCTCCGACAAAAATAGCTACTTGTTTTCCAATATTTCGTTCAGTTATTTGCTCAAAAAGTTTGGCTCCTTCATCGTTGAATTTAATCGACACATAGGGATTTCCTCCTTGCTGAAATGTAACGTCGGCATGAACAAAATGTTTTCCTGTCAGACCGGTGTCCTTCCATGCGTCTGGTGTCGTTGAATAGAAAATGCGGGCCAGTTTTACTTTTGGTTCGATTTTTGTTTCAGTAGAAAGTTCTTTAATGTTAGCTACTTTGATTATGTGAAAACCGTATTGGCTTTTTACAATGTCGGATATTTGGTCTTTTTGCATTGCAAAAGCGGCATCGGAAAATTCTTTTACCATTTTTTCCGCAGTGAAAAATCCAAGATCTCCGCCATTTTCTTTACTTCCTTGATCTTCGGAATATTCTTTGGCAAGAGCGGCAAAATCAGCGCCTTCGGATTTTGCCTTGGCAAGGATTTCTTCCGCTCTTTTTTTTGCCTCGTCTTCCGTTCTCGTAACGGTTTCAGGCACATCTTTTACTCCCTTGTATTGAATTAAAATATGGCTTGCCTGAACTTCTTTCGGATGGTCAATTTTTCTTTCGCTATTATCTATTTTTTCAAGCAATTTATAGATTGCATAGCCTTTTTGAGTAACGAATTGTCCTGATTCATTTACTCCATAATTACCATCTTCTTCTTTGATTTCAATAAGTTCTGGGATAATATCTCCATTTTTTAAACTGGAATCAAAAGCTTTTTCGGAAATTTTTCCTGAAAGTTGATCAGCGTAGCTATATTCTGAATCTTCGATGAATTCCACTTTTCCCGATAATTTTTTATTTTCTTCGTCCGCAATAGTTTTGAGGTCGGATTGTGGATTTTTTAAAAGAGTTTCGAGTACCGTCTGACTTTGAATTCGTATTTCTTCTTTCTTTTCAGGTTCGATTTCCGTTTTTTGTTCTTTGAATTCTAGCTGTATGATTTTTCCGACTGTTTTTTTTGCGTCTTCAATGTTCGTCAGACCAGCAAGCTCGGCTATTATATGAAATTCATTTCCAACATTGGATGTATAAATATAGGGTTCAGAAACTCCAAGTCCGTTGACTCTTCGATTGATGACTTCTTTTACTCCTTCAACGATATTTTCGCGATCACTATCGGGAACATTGCTCAGATCAATTTTATAATCGAGTTGAGTCCCTCCCTGCAAGTCGAGTCCGAGTTGAATACCTGCGTTCAAAATCGACGCGGGTGTCGCGGGAAGTATTGTTTTTTGAATCGTATTCGGAAGATCAAAGAATCCGAGCAGAAGCGCTGCCACAAGGATGCCAATAACTTGCAGAGAAAGGTATTTTTTCATAGAGTTTTATTGAGAAATTTTATTGAGAAATTTGTGAAGTTCTTTATCTTCCGTTTCATTATTGCCTTTTCCATTTCGTCCGTAGTCATCTTCAATTTTTATAACATCATCAAGTTCAGGAGTTGATACTTCAAAAATAAGAGCGTCTTCGATGGCTTCCAGACGGTGAATACAGCCAGGGGTAACATCAACTTTTTGGCCTTTGAGCAGTATTTTTTTTTGTAATTTTTTCATATTCGATCCCATGGTGAAGAGCACTTTTCCTTGAAAAATATACTGTGTTTCTTGTTTTTTCTCATGATACTGCAACGAATAGCGGTGTCCCTTTTTCACTTCGAGAATTTTTCCGGCGTATTTTCCCGTGTGAGCAAACCAAATTTCTCTTCCCCATGGTTTTTCTTTTATTTGCACTTTTGCAAGAAGAATATTTTTTTTCGTCTTATTTAAGGATTTTTTTATCATTGAAGTCGATTTTTACTTTTAAGCTTTCATACTTTACCAGAAAAAAAAGCCTTTTTCCAAACTTTTCTATTTAAGGAGTTTTTGAAAAACAGATTTTTGTTACGAAATTTGCAAATTTTGTGCGAAAATTTTGAACCGCAACGAAGTTTTGGATTGAGCGAAGCGAAGAAAGAATGCGGTAGGGGAGGCGTATCAGGTGAGATACGTCGAGGAGCGATGAAAAATTTTATGTGAACACTGCCTAATATATTTTTCCCAAAGGCTCTATAAGCATTTTCCCCCCCTGTTCAATGGTAAGTGAGGCAGAGACGAAATCGATATCAAGAGCCGCTCCATCTTGTATGAAAATGCCTCCTGATGGACCTACTCGTACAGCTCCCATTGGCCCGAGAGTTTGACGAAGAATGCAATTTTTTTCAATAAACCATTCCGTAGTGCCTGTTATTTGGCAACTTTGTGAGGCAGCGCCCACGTCAATTCTTGCTGTTGTTATGCCATTTTTACTGTCTGTAATCAATACTCCGTTTTGTTTTAAAAATGTAAGGACATCATTGACTGAGGCATTTGGAATCATTTCCCGAATAAGCGCCCAACTGCCTGCAACATGAGGAGTGGCCTGTGATGTTCCAGTTTTTTCGCCGTAGGATCCTCCGGGAATGGAAGAAAGAATTGATGTCCCAGGAGCTAAAAGTGAAAGAAAGGCAGCGCTGTTAGAGCTTGCGCGAACGGTATCATTGTTTTCGGTATTGCCCACGCTGATGGCGTTTGATAAACAACCAGGCGCGGAAATTTTATCTGTGTAGCTATTATTACCGCTACTCATGATTGGAGCGACGTTGGCTGCGCGCAGATTATCGAATGCCGTTTTCCAATAGGAGTATTTTGTATCGCATTCCGATGACGTGGAATATCCTGTACTCGATTGGAGGCTGCCATTGACCGCTACAACGCTAAATCCGAAATTTTCATCTAATGCGAGTTCCAGTACGCGTTCGAATCCGAATGTGACATCGGAAGAAAAAGTTACGACGCATGGAGCATCTGATCCGCAGTATTCAGGCTTGTTTTCATACATGCTGTAGACTTGTATGGAGATGAGATTGGCGTTAGGAGCGACACCGTTCAATGTTTTTCCGCTGTAGTATCCGTTTTTTCCGGCTACAATGCCCGCGATATGTGTTCCATGTTCACACTGGGTTGTTTTCGTTACGTCGCAATTTTGCGCTGTTCCCGGACCTGTTTCTTCTTGTCCTCCTCCAGGGCAAAGATTATCCGAGTAGCAAGCCTCGGAGACAATTTTTCCTGTTAAAAAAGGATGAGTGGAATCAATTCCTGTGTCGATTATTCCCACTGCTTGCCCAGCCCCTTGATTTCCAAGTGTCCATGCGTCGTCGGCATTGATGATGCCAATACTTTCCGAAAGGCTCGGAGTGAGTATTTCATCTTCATATATGTTTATCACGTTCGGATTCGTTGCAATTGTTTTCAGCGTGGCCGCATTGACCTCAAGCGCTATAAATGGCATATATCGGTAGCGTTTGATTCGTTGTATATTTGTATTGGAAAAAGTTGATAAAAATTCGTCTTGCGCGGATTTTACCGCTTTTTGTAACTCTGAAAAATATTTATTTTTCGCGAAATTTGTTTTTTGACTCGCGATTTCTATGATAATTCGAACGCTTTCCGTGCTCTGAGCTTTGAGCGCGAGTTTTTGTAATAATACGTTATTAATATTTTTTTCCGCAGTTTTTGCTTCGATAACAGATTTTCGCGCAATAGCCGTTGCATTTTTTGTTTTGTAAACGACGTACATGCCTCCATATAATATTATTCCGAGGATAGCGAGAGTCCAAAGTTTATGCAATTTGAGTGTATGAATCATGGATAATTTAATATTAGGGTTTCCTTAGTTACAATTTCCGATACAAATGGCGCCGTCGGACGTGATGTTTCCACTTCCTCCTGAGAAGCGCATGTTGCCATTGAGATCAAGTTCTCCGCTTACATTGAGGTTTTCATTGGCGTTTATTGTTCCATTTGAGTCAAGCGCGCCGTTTATATTAAGATTGCCGTTGACATCGAGTTTTGTTTGGGGAGTTGAGGTCCCTATGCCCACGTTTTTTCCTGAATCACGCGTATAAATAGCCGTGTCGCTTTGTACCCAACCGCTTAAACCGATCGTCGTTGTTGGCATGATGTCGGCGGCTTGAACCGGAGTTTTTACAAAAAAGATTATTCCATTTGTAACCGTGAGAATGATTGCGGCTCCCATGAGCCATTTGGCTTTTTTCATAAAGAAAAATTAAAAAATAAAATAATATAAAAAATTTATCCATTGCGGCAAAAATTTTCGGATTGCAGTGGAATACATATTTATGGATACGTTCTAAACGTTTATAAGATTTCAGGATGTGTTTTTTTTAGTTCTTGAATAAGTTTTTTTATATTCTTGCTTTCGCTTTTAGTGGAAATAAAAATACTATCTTTCGTGTTTATGACAATCATATCTTTCAGTCCAAGAGTTGTCACTGTTTTTTTATCAAAATTATAAATAATGGATCCCTCTGTAAGAAGATTTACGCTTTTTCCTTTTGTAATATTTTCTTTATCGTTTTCGGCGATTTCGTTAAAAAGAGCTTCGTAATTTCCAATGTCGCTCCAGCCAATATCCGCCGCGATAATTCTCACGCGCGCTGGATCGACTTTTTCCATAATCGCATAATCAATGGAGATTTTTTCAAGAGTTGGATAGATGTTTTCAAGCGTTTCTTTTTCCTTCGGCGTGTTAATCGCATTTTGAATGAGGTGAAGCTTTTTCCAAGTATCGGGCAAGTGTTTTTTGTATTCTTTGAGAATATCCTGAATTCTCCATACGAAATAGCCGGTATTCCAAAGGTATTTATATGATTGAACAAAGGTTTCAGCGATTTTTTTGTTCGGTTTTTCGATAAATTTTTCGAATTGAAAAATTTCAGTGTTATCAATTTCTTTGAGAGTTTTTCCGCGTTTTACGTAGCCGAGATGCGGATTTGGAGAGGAGGCTTTCACGAGAATGATATTGAGCGTATGGTCGCTGAGCGCCAGTTTTTCGGCAATTTTGAGCTTTTTGATAAATTCTTTTGGATCGCGAATAAGATGATCCGCGTAAATAACACTCAGGACTTCGTCGGGATATTTTTTCCCAATAATCGCGCAGGCCAAGCCGATGCAACTCGCCGTATCACGAAGAGCCGGTTCAATGATAATGTTTTCTTCAGGAATTTCAGGAGCCTGTTTTTTTATGATATCCGCGTATGTTTGATTCGTGGCAACGAAAATATCTTTTTTTGAAAGAAAATGAAGCCGTTCAAGCGCTTCTTGGAATAAAGTTTTATCAGAAATGAGCGTCTGAAATTGTTTCGGCAGCGATTTTGTTGAAAGCGGCCAAAGCCGCGTGCCGCTGCCGCCGGCGAGTATTACTGCTTTCATGATTTTTGAGAGTGAGATATTTCAGAAGTTTTCGTAAAACATTTGTCCATAATTATTCGTTTTCAAAATTTGATCGATTTTAAAAAATGAAGTTCTGTTTTTTTTATGAAAAATGTATGATTTTCAGATACCAATCAATTAAATTTTTTCCTAAGAAAATGCTGATAAATGTACCAATGACGAGAAAAGGCGCAAAAGGTATTCTCGTTTTGAGCGTGCCTTTTTGAGAAAGTAAAATATAGGAGGAAACAATCGCTCCAATGAGGTAGCTCAAAATGAGCGCAACTATAACAGATTCCCATCCAAGTATGAGTCCCATAAAAACGCCTATACGCAGATCTCCAAGCCCCATCCATTTTCCTTTTGAAATAATAATCTGTAATCCAAAAAATCCCAGCGGTATGAGCGAACCGATGAGCGCGTCGATGAGCACCGGAGTTGTTGGAAGTATTGTTGCCGTAAGCGCGAGAATAATTCCAGGAACGAGAAGAGCGTCCGGCACTTCCATGTATTTGAGATCATAAAAAAATGTGCCAATGAGAATTGTCGCATAGATAAGAAAAAGCAGAAAAGTCAGCCATAAAATGAGCGGAGACATTTCAGGATTTGATTCCAATGGATTCCATTTTGAAAATACTAAAAGAAAAGATGCAGCGGTGAAAAGTTCTATCATTGGATACCAGAGTCCTATTTTTGCTTTGCAATATCGGCATTTTCCTTGAAGAAAAATATAGCTTACGAGAGGAATCAGTTCTTTTGCCGAGAGCGTGTTTTTACAATGTTGGCATTTTGACCTTCCAGTGACGATGCCTTTTTCGCGATATTTGAGACGCGGTATGACCACGCTGAGAAAGCTGCCGATCGAGGCTCCAAGCATCACCATAATGAAAGAAAAAAGTATTTGCATATTATTTTTGTGAAAGTTCGTTATATTTTTTTAAGGCGAGATTTCCAACGGCATCGTTTTTTCCGAGTTCATATGCTTTTTTGTAGTAATTTTTAGCTTCATCGAGATTTTTTTTCGCTTCTTCAAGCTGTCCCAGATTCAGCCAGGCTGCCGCAAGATTTGGATCTATTTCCAGGGCTTTTTTGAGATTTTCTTCGGCTTTATCCAGTTTTCCATTCGCGAAATATGCCCAACCGAGCAAATTATAGCTCATGGCGTTATTTGGATTATTTTTAAGGGCATCCAGCGCGAGTTTGAGCGCTTTTTCCGGTTTTAAAAGATGTTCAAGGTAGATCCAAATTGGTCGCACGAATGCTTCAATGTCTTGAGGATTTTCTTGAGCAATCGATTCATAGTAAGTCACCGCTTCCGTATATTCTTTATTTACAAAATAGATTTCCGCGAGTTTTTGTTTTGCTTGTAACGCGGGTTCAAATCCATTTTCGAGCGCTAATTCGAGAGATTTTTCCGCATCGTCAAGTCGATCGAGTTCAAAATAAGTGAGTCCTAAAAAGTAAAGCGTTTCGGTTTTTTCAGGATCGAGATTTTGAGCCCGCGTGAATGAATCGAGCGCGCACTTCATGTCCTCGATTTTGAAGCAAGAATAACCGAGTAAAATCCAGAGATCACGATAGTCATTTTTTTCTTGAATTCCGCTACTGCTCAGAGCTTTGGCAAGATGAAATTCTTCTATCTCGTTATAAACTTTGGATATGAGCGCTTTGTAATACACTTCTTCGCTTCCGCTGCTTGATTCAAATGTTTCGATGGCTTCGATGAATTTTCGGGCGTTATTTGAAAATTCTTCGGTCGTGTTTAGATCAATGGCTTGTTGAAAATGTTTTTTTGCGCTTACTTTATCAAGATTGAATGCTTCCATCATTCCTTGGTAGAATTGTGCCATTTGGTTTTCTTCCGAGATGGAAGCAAGAATTTTCGTTGCCTCGCTGAATTGATCTTTTTTGATGAGACTTTTTGCGGAATATATTTTCGCTTCAATATTATTCGGCTCGAGTTTCAGGGCAATTGCAAAATTTTCGTAGGCTTTATCAATACTTTTTTCCTGCAAATGGATTTTTCCGATTTTTATATACGGTTCCGCTTTTGTTTCATCCAGCTTACTTGCTTGGCTGTATTCTTTAATGGCCAAGCCTGAATAGCCGTTTTCAATGAGTTTATCGCCTTTTTCGATGCGTTCATCAAAGCTGATGTTCCGCGAAACTTTCTTTTTTTCTGGAATGTCACTCACGTTCGTTTGCGTATTTTCGCCACCTGCCTTGTAGTTGTCGATAAATTTTCGAACGTAGCCTTCGATATCAATAGAAGTGTAGACGATTGCTACGAAAAGAAGAATTGCGGTTGTGGCGAGACAAGCAATAAATTTTTTCATTTGTTTTAATTATTTATGGAACGCCTGAAAAACAGATTTTCGTTGCGAAGCGTAGCAGGAAAATTTTTTTCAGAGGCTTCTTATGTCAATTATGTCGAAACCATTTGGAGGGGTCAAGTTTGTTTTATACGATCATACGTTTTTTCCTGCCAGCAATCTTTCATTTTATTCAAAGTGATTTGAGCATGATCCGTTTTATAAAGGTTCCTTTATCGTCGTTCCAGCGATCGTATTTTCATGCTTTGAGCGTGACAGAGCGCAATGGCGAGGGCGTCGGCCGCGTCATCGGGTTCCGGCATATAATTGAGGTTCAAAATAAGTTGCACCATTTTTTGCACTTGTTTTTTATCGGCTTGTCCGTCTGAAGTTACTGCTATTTTTACTTCGCTTGGGCTGTATTCATATATATCAAGATTCCATTTTCGCGCGTTTTGCAAAAGAACGCCTCTTGCTTCAGCCACCTTGATCGCGGTTTTAATATTTTTTGCAAAAAATATTTTTTCGATGGCGCAGGTCTGTGGATTCCATTGCTGCATTATACTTTTAAAATCTTCCGCGATTTGATGAAGACGATCCGCGGCGCTTAACAATTGTGATGTTTTAATACAGCCAAAATCGAGGAGTTGAAGATTGATGCCCGTAACATCAATGATACCAAAACCTGTTGTGCCTGTTCCGGGATCGATTCCGAGAATACGCATGCAATGTTTTTAAGATATTTTTAGGAACCTCTAAAAAATTTTTATACAAAATTTATAAAATGCAGTAGAAAAGATGTTTTTTTGAGGTTCTTTTATACTATCTTATTTTTGGTTTTTGAGAAATCTTTTTAAAATTTTCGCACTTTTTTTGCTACATTCAAATTTCAAGTGCAATAAGGGAACCTCTGAAAAACGTACCATCTACTGCAATTTTACCATGTCGGCTGCAAAATGTTCAAAGCTCCTCAACGTATCTTATCTGATACGCCTCCTTCACCCCATTCTTCCTTCGCTTCGCTCAGTCCAGAACGGGGACCCCGAAATTCGTCGCTTTTTACATTTTTCGCTCGACATAGTAAAATTTCGTTACGAAGTTACGTTTTTCAGAGGCTCCCTAAGTGTATTTTGATGAGGTATCTGAAAAAATTATCGTCTGCGTTTTTTTTCTTCTTCGAGAATTTTGAGCGTCGTTTTGATGACGGTATCCGGGTTGAGAGAAATGCTGTCAATGCCTTCTCGAACAAGGAAAGCCGCGAAATCTGGAAAATCTGATGGTCCTTGGCCGCAAATTCCGATTTTTCGTTTATTTTTTTTCGCTTTTTTGATAACGTTCGCAATAAGATTTTTTACGGCATCGTTCCTTTCATCATAAATGTTGCTTACGAGTTCCGAATCCCTGTCAACTCCGAGCGTGAGTTGAGTGAGATCATTTGAACCGATTGAGAATCCGTCGAAAATTTCGGAGAACGCGTCCGCGAGAATCACATTGGACGGAATTTCGCACATCATGTAGATTTCCAGACCGTTTTTTCCTCGTTTTAAACCATTTTCTTCCATGACCTTTATAACTTTTTTCCCTTCTTCAACGGTTCGGCAAAATGGAATCATTATTTTAACATTTGTCAGTCCCATTTTTTCGCGAACTTTTTTTAGCGCTTTGCATTCCAATTCAAAGGCAATACGGTATTTTTCGCTGTAATATCTCGACGCGCCTCTCCATCCGATCATTGGATTGTCTTCGACGGGTTCAAACTCTCGGCCTCCGATGAGATTCGCGTATTCGTTTGATTTAAAATCGGAAAGGCGCATAATAATATCTTTTGGATAAAAAGCAGCCCCGATTATCGCTATGCCTTCAGCGAGTTTATCGATAAAATACTGCGATTTATTTTTATATCCCGCGGTAATTTTTTCAATTTCTTTTTTATCTTCGCGGTTTTTGAGATTTTTAAAATGAATGAGCGCCAGCGGATGAATTTTAATGTGATTGTTGATGATAAATTCTTCCCGAGCGAGTCCGACTCCATCATTGGGGATAAATGATGATTGAAAGGCAATATCAGGACTTCCAATATTCATCATTATTTTCGTTTTTGGTCGTTTCATATTTTTTAAATTCGTTTTTCGAATGGTGAATTTACTGATTTCTTCGTAGACAAAACCTTTTTCCCCTTCAGCGCAGGAAACCGTTACGTTTTGATTATTTTTGATTATCTGAGTTGCTTTTCCCGTCCCGACTATGCAGGGAATCCCGAGTTCACGGGAAACAATGGCCGCGTGGCATGTCCTTCCTCCGCGATTTGTTACTATCGCTGAAGCAATTTTCATAATGGGCTCCCAATCGGGATCAGTCATGTCCGTTACAAGCACTTCATTTTTTTTAAATTGATCGATATTCGCGCTGTCTTTAATGATATGCGTTTTTCCCGCCCCGATTTTATTTCCAACAGGCGAGCCGATGATAAGTATTTTCCCGTGGGATTCCATTTCATAGTCTTCCAGAACCGTGAGATCTTTGACTGCTTGCACGGTTTCGGGACGAGCTTGGACTATAAAAAGTTGATTTGTTTCACCATCCAGCGCCCATTCCATATCCATTGGTCTTTTATAATGTTTTTCAATGGCGCAGCCCCAACGCGAAAGTGTCAAAATTTGTTCGTCGGTAAGAACGAATCGTTTTTGATCTTCAGGACTTACTGCTATATTTTTTGTGGGATTTTTTATATCGTTTGAATAGACCATTTTTATTTTTTTAGAACCAAGTTTTTTGCTTAAAATCGGTTGATGCGTCGCGAGTGTTTTTTTAAAAACATAAAATTCGTCCGGTGTTACTTTTCCAAGAACAATGTTTTCTCCGAGACCCCAGCTTCCATTGATAAGCACAACGTCTCTGAAACCGCTTTCCGTATCGATACTGAACATAACTCCTGAACAAGCTTTGTCGCTTCGAACCATTTTTTGAATGCCGATTGAAAGTCCGATGGAAAAATGATCAAAATGTTTGTCGACTCGGTATGAAATTGCACGGTTTGTAAAAAGTGAAGCGAAGCATTTTTTACAAGCTTCTATGAGGGCATATTCGCCTTTGATATTGAGGTAGGTCTCTTGCTGGCCCGCGAATGAAGCGTCAGGAAGATCTTCCGCGGTTGCCGATGAACGGACCGCAACATCAACGCTTTCGCCGTATTCTTTTTCCATTTTTCGATAACTTTCACGGATTTCTTTTTCGAGATCTTTTGGAAAATGCGCGTTTAAAATAGTTTCGCGCACTTTTTGGCCACGCGCCATGAGATCGCGAATATTGTGAGTATTCAAGCCCGTGAGAATTTTTTGAATTTTTTCTTTTATGCCAGCTTTTTCGAGCAGATAGTGATAAGAATAAGCGGTTACGGCGAAACCGTTTGGTATGAGAATGCGATTTTTTCCACTGCTACTTTGCGTGAACGCACGGTACATTTCTCCAAGAGAAGCATTTTTACCGCCGACGATAGGAACATCTTTAATGGTGAGATCTTTGAACCAAAGAATAAATGGATTGTGGGTTTTGTTTGTGTTTTTCATACAGTAGATAAAATATTTTTTAGATTGGAGATTTTATTTAATTGAGGCTTTTATATAAACAATTTCTAATGTACAATATGAACTTTTATGACATTGCTTCGTTTGATTTTGTAAAGCTTTGAATATCCCGCGGCGATGATGACTTTGTCGTTTTTTTGAATGAGTTTGAGTTTTTTAAGGTGTTCGATACTTTCGTGGATAACATTTTCAAGCGAAGAAGAAAAGGGGAGTAAATAAGGCTTTATTCCCCAGGAAAGCATGAGTTCATGTTCTGTTTTTTTTGAAGGAGTGATGGCGTAAATGGGAATTTTTGGTTTAAAACGTCCAATAGTTCGAGCCGTAAATCCGGAATTGGTAATGCACATAATGGCTTTGGCATTGATTTGTTCTGCGATTTTATAAGTTGCTTGGCTTATGGCTTCCGTAATATTCATACTTTTTCGGTGTTTTGCAATGATAGGATCCGCGTCATTTTTCATCAATGTCGGTTCCATTTTTTTTGCCACGGTACTCATGATTTGGACGGATTTTACCGGATATTTTCCAACAGCCGTTTCACCCGATAACATCAGCGCGTCGGCTCCATCGAGTACCGCGTTGGCCACGTCCGAAACTTCCGCTCTTGTTGGAGTAGGGTTTTCTATCATGGATTCCAGCATTTGAGTTGCGATTATGCATGGTTTTCCATAGGCATTGCATTTTTGAGTGATGTATTTTTGAATAAGAGGAACATTCTCCAACGGCACTTCAATTCCGAGATCGCCGCGAGCCACCATGATTCCGTCCGCAACATCAAGAATTTCGTCAAAATGTTTTAAAGCGGCGCGACGTTCGATTTTGCCAATGACATGAGTTCGATAAGCCTCGGTTGTTTTTGTGTCTTCATAGAGTTGTGCGAGTTTTGTCGGATGTTGGTTTTCCTGCTGTTCAATGAGTTTTTTGAGTTGAATGATATCGTCAGCGGTTTCGGTAAATGAAAGCGCGATGTAATGTACGCCATTTTTGAGAGCAAAATATGTGTCTTCGATGTCCTTTTTTCCGAGAGGAGCAGTTTTTATTTGAAGCGCTGGAATATTTACGCCTTTATTGCTGCGCACGGTTCCTGCCGTTATTACTTCTGTTTCTATTCCATTTGCATGCGTTTTGAGCACTTTTAGCTCAATTTCACCGTTGTCGATAAGAATTTCATATCCTGTTTCGAGAATATTTTCGATATGAGGAAGATCAATCGGAAGAATGATTGGAGTTTTTTGGAACCAAGATTGTTTTTCAGAGAACTTTTTAATGAGAGCTTTTTTATTTTGCTGTTCTTTTTTTATACTGTTTTCGTATGTGTTTTCGCTTACGAGAAGAACTTTTTGGCCTTTTTTTAGGAGTATGTTTTGTGATAATTTTCCAATTCTGATTTTTCGTCCTTGAATATCGGCAATAATGCTTATCGGCATTTTGAGCTTTTTTTCAATACTTCTCACTGCATCGATGATTTTTTTCATTTCCGCGTGATTTCCATAGGAAAAATTGAGCCTTATGCCATTCGCTCCAGCTTTTATGAGCTGTTCTATTTTTTGTTTTGTGCCGGTATTCGGCCCTACGGTTGCGATAATTTTTGTTTTTTTCTCCATGATTGTTTTCAATGCTATACTTTTTGTTTTCTTTTAATTATAGCAGAAAAATGCCTTTATTTAAAGATAAAAAGCAACAGCGGCGGGCAGGTATATAAAAAAATAAATTTTTTTGAAAAAAGTACATTGCGATGGTTTGCACTCGCGTAATTTTTATTTTACCGTGACGCTTTTGGCCAGATTTCGGGGCATATCGGGATTATTTTGGCGCATGATAGCCAAATGATAGGCGAGAATTTGAATGGGAATAATGTTTACAATCGGTGATGCGTCTCCAACATCAGGCACTTTGATCCAATAATCGAAAATTTCATTATTTTCAGGGCTAACGCCGATGATGTATCCGCCACGGGCTTTTATCTCAATGGTATTTCCAAGAATGTCATTTTTTGTTTCATCATTTGCAACAATAGCGATACAGGGTGTTCCCTTGCTAATGAGCGCAATTGGTCCGTGTTTCAGCTCCCCGCCCGCAAAACCTTCCGCGTGAATGTAGGAAACTTCTTGAAGTTTAATGGCGGCTTCAAGCGCCATTGGGTAATTGACGGCTTTTCCAATGACATACATGCTTTCCACTCCGGCAATTTTTTTCGCTAGAGTTTTAATATGGTCTTCGTAGCGCGGATTCAACATGTCGTTAATTTGTCCCGCGGTATTGATGAGAAGCTGTTTTCCGCGGTCGAGGTCTCCGGCAAGCGCGTAAGCAATGAGCGTAAGAATGGCGAGTTGAGCCGTGGTTGCTTTTGTTGAGGCTACGGCTTTTTCAGGCCCTACTTTCAGCGGAATTATGATGTCGGACATTCGCGCCATCGTGGAACTTTCCACATTTACAATGGAAATAAGTTTACAACCTTTTTCTTTCGCCACTTCCATAGCTTCCAGAGTATCGGCAGTTTCTCCGCTTTGAGAAACGGCAATCAGAAGCGAGCGATTCGTGAGGAAGTGATGGTAGCTTGGAAATTCCGATCCAAACGTTGTATTGATGTGTTTTTTTGCGATTTTTGAAAAAAGATATGAAGCGGCTAGGCATACTTTTCCCGCTGTTCCGCAGCCAACGAGGTATGTTCCGTAGGCTTTTTTTATGGATTCCACGACTTTTTCTATGCCACCTCCATTTTGATTAATCGTCCGGCAGATTGTGTCTTTCTGCTCCATTATTTCTTTGATCATAAAATGCGGATAAACACCTTTTTCAGCATTTTCCACGTTCCATTCAATTGGAACTTCACGTTTTTTAATAATTTTATCGGTTTTTAAGTCGATAAATTTCGGTTTTTTATCAATGATCACCATTTCATTATCGTCGAGGTACTGCACTTTTTTTGTATATTCGAGGAACGCTGGAATATCGGACGCGATAAAATTTTCATCTTTGCCTACTCCCACGATAAGGGGAGAGCCTCTTCGAGCCGCGATAATAACGTCTTCCTTTTCGGAAATTACAAGAATGGCGTATCGGCCCTCGAGTTTTTTAATTGCCATTTTTATGGCTTTTTCAAGACCTTTTTTGAGATTTTCTTCTATGAGATGGGCGACGACTTCTGTATCAGTTTCGGATTTGAATATATGACCATTTTTGATGAGTATTTTTTTCAGTTCAGTGAAATTTTCGATGATGCCGTTATGGACTATCGCGATTTCATTTTTTTCCGTGCAGTGCGGGTGCGCGTTCATTTGCGTGACGCCTCCGTGAGTAGCCCAGCGCGAGTGGCCAATGGCGAGCTGACTTTTAGCAGTCATTTTTTTGAGGTCCGAAATTTTGAAATCGCCAATTTTTCCGACCTGTTTGTGAATATTTAAAGCATGATCGGTTTTAAAGGCAATTCCCCATGAATCATACCCGCGGTATTCGAGCATTTTTAAGCCTTTAATGACGATTTCCGGCGCGTTATTTCGATGCCCTTTGTACGCAAAAATTCCACACATGGAAAAAAGTAAAAAACGTAAAGGATTATAGATGCGGTTCGTGTTTTTTACAAGCCGTCGCTTAAGGAGCCTCTGAAAAACGTACCATCTACTGCAATTTTACCATGTCGGCTGCAAATCGTTCACAGCTCCTCGACGTATCTAATCTGATACGCCTTCGTCGCTGTTCACGATTTTCGCTCGACATGGTAAAATTTCGTTACGAATTCAGAGGCTCCTTAAATAAACAGTTTATGGCTCATTTTTGGGTCATACGCTTTTTCCTTTGAAAAAAAGTACATATCGCTGGGAGGCGGGGGCTCGTCGCTCGGGTACTCGGCTGGATCAAAAAGGACGAAAATTCGCTAAAAATGCTATCGGCTACGCATTTTTTAACGCTCATTTTCGCCTCTTTTTGAAAACCAGCCTGCGTAACTCGCTCCGAACCCCCGCCTCCCAGCATATGTTTTCAAAGAACCCCCGCCTCCCAGCATATGTTTTCAAAAAAATTTGCGTATGATTCTCATTTTTTTGATTTTTCGTAACGAAATCATATGTATCAGAGTTTCCTAAACAAGAATATTGAATTTTAATTCAAATGAGAGTGTATTGAGGCTTTTGGAGCCAGTTTTTGTTACTTGGTAGATATTTTCGAGGCGAATGCCGAATTTTTCTGGCAAATAGATGCCGGGTTCGATGGTTATGAGCATATTTTCTTCAAGGATTTGTGGATTTGATTTATTCCAGAGCTTTTCTGATAGGGAAGGGGATTCGTGGATTTCCAAGCCGACTCCATGGCCTAGAGCGTGGGTAAAATACGGCTCGTATGTTTTTAAAAAATTACGAACGGTTTTTTCGAGAAAACTGGATTTGATCCCTTTTTGAATTTTTGACACCGCTCGTTCATGGGCATCCAGGACGAGCGAATAGATGTTTTTTTGCTCATTCGTTGGTGTTTCCGTAAAAACCTTCCGCTCCAAAATCTTCAGCGAGCATGCGAATTTTTCGATCGATTTCGAGTTCGGTTTGACCGATTTTTATGGTTTTTTTAAGCGTTTCATATACTTTTTCCGTGATTCTTTGGGCTTTTCTCGTGTATTCAATTTCCTGCGGCGTTTTTATGGCACGCAGAGATTCCATTATGCCGCTTGAAGGTTTGAGTTTGATGGCGTGATTCACTGACTTTGCGGTTTTGATGGAGTTTTTTTTAATTTTTTTGCGCGTCAGTCCTTTGAGCAGTTTTTTAAAATTTTGGTAACGGGCAAAACTGACATGATTTTCCTCAAAAAGAAGCGTTTGTATGTCATGTTTTTTGATGAGTTCCGTGAGTGGATGGGTTTTATTTCCTTTTTTAAATTCTACAAGTTTCAGAGTTGGCTGATATCCTATTTTTTTGAGTCTTAACCAGGCATTTTTATAACTTTCTTCGTGGGTATTTTTTGTAAAACTGCCAAAGAGTCGGATTGTTTTTTTTGTTTCTTCAAAATAGCGCGAGTCCGTGAAAAAATAGAGTATTTTCGGCGTGAGGAGTATTGATCCCGAGCTTCCCGTAAATCCCGTGAGATACTGAATGTTTTCCTTACTGGTTATGTAAATGGCTTTTTGACTCATATTTTTTAGAGGTTTTTTTATTTTTAATGCAAGGTTTTCATTGCAATGGAAAGTTTTAACCGATAATTATTTTTTTTGACTTAAGGAGCCTTAAAAAAACATTTTTTTTATTGTAATTGCAAATTTTGGCTGCAAATTTTTTACCGCTATACGTTTTGCAGGAAATATTTGATGACGTCTTCGGTTTTTTCGAGTTTTTTGTCGAGGTTTTTTAGTACTTTTACAATTTGATATTTGTTATATCCAAGGCTTTCGAGCGCGGTTACGGCGTCAGGGTCAATGCTTTGCGATATTCCCGGAGTGATTCCGTGAGGCAGCCTTCCCTCTGAAGTAAGAACTGGCTCCACTTTTGATTTTAATTCCAGTATTAATCGTTCCGCTGTTTTTTTGCCAAGGCCGTTAATATTTGTTAGAAAAGCGACATTGCTTGTAAAAATCGCGTTTTTTACCATCGCGATAGGCGCCGATAAAATTTCTATGCCGATTTTTGGTCCAATTCCCGAAACTGAAATAAGAAGATTGAAAAAGTTTAATTCCGACATGCTGAGAAAACCGTACAGTTTTATGTCGTCCTCTCGAACATGCGTATGAATAAAAAGCTGAAAATCCTGCCCTTTTTGACAATCCGTAAGTATTGAATTGGTTGTGAATATCTGATACCCGACCCCATTTACTTCCATAATGAGGTAGCGTTCTTCTTTTTCAAGTATTTTTCCTTTAAGATAAGCAATCATACGTTTAAAATAATATTAAAAATAGGATGTTTTTATTTCAAAAATGAGGTATTTCGATAAAAAAGCAGAGCGATTGTGGAATTTTTTTTGATAGTTATTTTTTTCTTTTTTGAAGATAGAGGAATTTTCTGCCGGGATGCTTGTCGATGGCACGCGCGAGGTTGAAAACGCTTTTTCCGCTTACTTCCATGCGTTTTCGATTTTTCATTTCGCGTTGTTCGTATTTTTTTTCAATTTTTTCTTCCAAAATTTCATAAGGCTCCTGCGGTTTATCCACGCCACGTTTTTTGAAATTGTTTTTGGAAGCTTTGAAAGGTTTCATTTTTAATGACTTTACGAATGGTATGTGTTAATTGTACAAGAAAATGGAGATTGTGGATACTTAAGAGTCGGTGTCCGAAAATTTCATTTTCTATTATAAGGTGTCGAATATAACTTCGCGAAAAATGTTGACACGCGTAGCAGTCGCAAGTTTCAAGTAAAGGCTTTGGATCGCTTCGAAATCGCGTATTTTTTATATTTTCACGCGTTTCATTCGTCCAAAACGCGCCGTGCCGAGCGAGGCGAGTTGGCAGCACACAGTCGAACATATCTATTCCGCGAGCTACGGCTTCAACAATATTTTCAGGACTTCCAACTCCCATGAGATAACGCGGTTTTTTCGTGTTTAGGTATGGCTCAACGACTTCAATCGTATGATAAAGTTTTTCATTACTTTCTCCCACGCTTAATCCGCCAATGGCGATACCCGGTAGGTCGAGTTCGTTCATAAACTGAGCAGATTTTTTTCGCAAATCATCGAAAATAACACCCTGCACTATAGGAAAAAGCGCTTGCGGCAGATAGCGTGATTGATTCATGTCTTGATTTTGAAATGTCTTTAATCGTCGATTCGCATGTTCAGATTTATATGCTTTTTCAAGGCGTTTTTTTTGTAAAATTTCGTGAACGCGTTTGCATTCGAGCGTCCATTTGTGCGTGCGTTTGAGCGCTTCACGCGCGTAAGCTTTATCACTTTTTGCCGGAGCGCATTCATCGAACGCCATAATAATATCGGCGCCGAGTTTTTCCTGAATTTTCATGGCTTTTTCAGGACTTAAAAAATGAGAGCTTCCATCAATGTGCGATCGAAATTCAACGCCGTTTTCGCGAATTGTTACGTTATTATTCGATCCTTTATTTTTTTCCCTATCGCTTAGCGAAAAAACTTGAAAACCGCCTGAATCTGTGAGAATCGGTTTTTGCCAATGCATCCATTCGTGCAGACCGCCCATTTTCTCAATAAGACTTTCACCGGGCCGGAGTGAAAGATGATAGGTATTGCCTAAAAGTATTTCAATCCCGATGGTTTCGAGCTCTTCGGGACTTAGCGATTTTACCGTTGCTTTTGTGCCGCAGGGCATGAAAACAGGAGTGTGAATATTTCCATGAGGCGTTGAAAAAATGCCTGTTCGCGCTCGCGTATGAGAGCATTTTTTTTCGATTTTAAATGAGAATGCGGAATTTTTTTGATTTTTTGGCATGGAGTTTATGATGGCGTTTGTATGAAATTACGAATTTTTTTAAGTTTTTTGTCGGTTGAGCGTTTCGTGTTCAAAAATTTCACGGACGATTTTTTCCATGCTTTTTTCGTGAATGGAAAGATCATCAATGGGAAGTTCTTTGAGAATTTTTGAAGTCATTTCAATTATTTTTTTGCGCGGAACAGCAATTTTTATATGATTTCCTTCTTGTGAAATTAATTCGCCATAACGGGTAAGTTTTGATTTTTCCACTTGATTTCGCAAGGATATATCGAGCAGTTTGGTATCGGCGTATTTTCGGATGAGGTTGATATAACTTCCATCGTAAATAATTTTTCCGAGATCGATAATCATGACGCGTTTGCAGAGTCGGCGAATATCTTCAAGATAATGAGAAGTGAGCAGAATAGTGGCTTTTTTTTCGCGATTGTAAATGGCAAGAAAGTCACGAATGGCTTTTTGAGAAACCACGTCAAGTCCAATAGTTGGTTCGTCTAAAAAAAGAAGTTTTGGCTCGTGAAGGAGCGCGGCGGCGAGTTCGCATTTCATTCTCTGGCCGAGCGAAAGTTTTCGCACTTGAATATTGAGAATATCGTGAATTCCTAAAAGTTCGCTTAAATATTCAAGATTTTTTTGAAAATGTTTTTCGTGCAGTTCGTACATTTCCCGAAAAAGTTCAAAACTGTCGAGTGGCGTCAAATCCCACCAAAGTTGATTTTTTTGTCCCATGACGAGCGCGAACTGTTTTTGCAGATTTTTTTCCCGTTTCCACGGCGTGTGTCCGAGTACCGTAATATCTCCGCCTGAAGGATAGAGAATTCCGGAAAGCATTTTGAGCGTGGTGGTTTTTCCTGCTCCGTTTGGTCCTATGAATCCAATAAATTCACCAGCTTTTATGTCGAACGAAATGCTATTTACCGCGTGAATGTATTCTGTTTTGCGATGAAAGAGATTTTTTATGGTGTTTTTTATGCCAGGCTCACTTTTGTGGTATTCATAAGTTTTTGAAAGATTTTTGACAGTGATGGCGTATTCCATTTGAAAGTGCTTTATTTTAGAGAGTCGTACTTTGTCCATTCAATCTCATCGAATATTGCAGATTGCCTGATGAATCCCTATTTATGGATAAGTTCTCAATAAACTTATGTGCCAGTATACTAGGATTCCGACATAATGTATTGTATCAGGAAAATGTATATTACAGTATGTTTATCCCGCTGATGAATATTGTTTTAAGCCGTAATGAAAAAAAATATTACTGATAATTCCAAAAATGACCGTAACGCCTATAAAATAGAGCGCCATTTTCCATGATCCTAGATGCAGAGCGATTTCGGTCGGAAGGGAAGCGACCATGGCCAGAGGGATAAGAAAAATAAAGACAATTTTAGCGATATCCTGATAGATTTGTCGCGGATAGCGTCCGATTTGAAGCAGATTCCAAATGATCGTATTCAGGGTTTCATTTTTTTGAAACCAAAACGTAAAAGTTGTAATAAAAAGCAGAAAATAGAAGAAAAAAATAATCGATATTCCTGTATATATGATTCCGAGAATAAGGTATTCGATTGAAATAGGTTCGGAAAGTTCACGAATCGCATAAGCGAAAAGGAAAATATTAATGATAAAGCTGGCGAGTGAATCCATGCGAATTTTGTTAAAGAAAAGCATCATTTTTAATGATGCTGGCTTTGTGAGTACTAGATCGAGTTGGCCTTGCCTCATGGCGTCGCCGAAATTTTCAAAATTATCTCGAAAGAAAACATTGCCCACGTTTTGAAAAAGATAATAAAATGACATAATCATCAGCATTCCTCCTTTATCCCAGCCGGCCAAAGTGTCGATATGCTGAAAAATAACTTCGATAAAAATGACATATGCCGTGGTCCAGAGTAGCGTCGCGACGAAACTGATGTAAAAATTCGTCCTGTAAATCGTGAAATTTTTAAAATTGAGTTTGAGCAGTTGAATGAAGATTTTTATCGATTTTTTCATCGTGATATTTTTTGAAATTTTGTGGCGCTTATGATTTTTAGTTTTTCATGACCATCGTTTTTTGTTTTTATTTTCCGGATGCCTCGTATTTTTTGAGACCTTTTTTATACATGAACATCGCGGCGAGGCTTAAGAGTATTGCAAAGAAAATTTGCATTCGCAGGAGTAAAATATTGCTGTTTATATCGGCGCTTTGAAGAATTTTTACGGGGAGATAAAAACTGTAGGGAAATGGAGTGTATTTAAGCGCTTCGAACATTTTTTGAGGAAAAAGGTCAACAGGTATGGTGAGGCCGGAAAAAATAGTGACGATGGAAAAATAAATGTAAACGAGTCGGCTTGAATCCGAAAACCAGAATGTGAGCATGCCGATCATGGCCACCATGCAGTAGTTGATAACAAAGCCAAATATCAGGCTGATGATCGCGAGTGGAATCGTTGAGAGCGAGAGATGAAAGGAAAAATAGCGGTAAAAAATAGCGATTATGACTCCATAAATGGTGATTCCTATTATGGTTCGAGCGAAATTCATGCTTATTTCGTAGATGAATTTGAAAAGAGGATAGGAAATGGGGCGGTGAAGAAAATTGGAGAGATCGCCGTTATTGATATCGCGAGCATAGTGGAAACCGATATGTGAAAAAACGAAGCCCATAGCCATTTGAACAAGAATAAAATACGTGATAATTTCTGAAAAATTATAATTTCCGATCTGACTTTTTGATGCGAAAATGGCTTTCCATAAAAAAACAATAATCATAAGTCTCGTTATCCAGCCGATATAGGTGATATATATTTGGCTTCTATATGCGGCAAAATCTTTAAGAGTGATTTTTAGCACCGCGAAGTATTTCCGCATGAAATAATTTTAAAACCTTTGTATTATATCAGTTTTTTTCTTTATATTTTCAGGTATATGTGTTGTTTTTACTTGACATATTTTAAAAAAATGGATAAATATTAGAATGTGATTTTTGTTTTTAAAGAAGTATGATTCAGGGTCCTTTAGAATCTGGAAAAATAGTAAGTGGCGATGAAACGACGGAGGATAAGCAAGCATTGTCACGTCTTATTGATTATGTTGATGGAATTACTACTTCGGATTCATTGCAAGAAGTTCTTGACGTTATTTTTGCCAATAGGAATCAGTGGGAAAAAATTACAGGTGTCAAAAGAGTTCAAGGCGGAAAACAATCATTGGCAGCTTCGGGAGAAGTATTTTTCAGCGAAAGTGCGACCCCTTCTCTGGTCTCATCTTCTCAATCGTTATCTTTTGAAACGCTTCTTGCGAATTCCGGTGTTGGATTGCATGCGTTAACAGTTTTATTAGAGCATTTATCTTCTCATCTAACTCATAATGAAGATACTTTGAGTGATCTTCATGGTATGCTTTTTGAAGATGACGATTTTGTTCAACTTGATGATTCTGAATCAGAGGATGTTCTTTTTCGATTTTTTCAAAATCCGGAAGCTTCTGATTATTTGCGTAATCAAGTGCTGGAAGAGCTTGTTAAACGTGCAATGAAGAGTTTTAAAGTTTTGTTTAAGATTTTGATGTGTCCACACCTTGATCAGAGAGTTTGCATTGCGATTTTGGAAGATGTAAGTAAAAATTGTATGAGGGATGAATTAAGATACCTTTCATTTATTGAAAGTCTTTGGTTTTTTTCTAAAAAGTTTCAGGAATCCGATGGGAAAAAACAGGTGGCGACTGCAATTAATATTTTTTTGGAAAGTTTTGATTTTAGTGATGAAAGATTTGCATTTGCTGCTTTGGTTCGACAGAAAACGTCGCCGGATACATTGAGGCGTATTTTTCGAGATGCACGAAGAAATAGCAGTGATTATCTTTTAAGTAGAAACGATAGCTATGTTTATGCGTTGTTTGATCATTCGAATACACCTGATGATCTTGTTGATGATCTCGAAAAGACTGTGAAAGAACATTTAGATAATATTTCTGTGTTGGAGTGTGTTTTGAAATGTTCAAGATTACGAGTATCTTTTATTGAAGATACACTTTGTGGAGCTTTGGTATCTAAGGTTGATGATGCTATTGCTCATTTTGATAGTCTTTCAAAGATTCATGAAGTCAGTCTTTCTCGTGCAATGCATTTAATTATTGGAAATCATAGTGTTTCTCAAATTTTTAAAGATATTATAAAAAAAAAATTGAAACGTTTTCAATTTTTTCGGAAGAAGTCGGATCGTGATTTGACGTCTATTTCTCCTTCGTCCTCTCCTGAAAAAGAATCCGATCCAACAAAAGTATCCGAAGCGGATTAATTTTTTAGAACATGGTGATTCGAAAATGATTGGACCGCGTTTTGTTCGTATCCGGCGGCGAGAGTGGCGATTTGAGCAATCACTAAATAAAGCATGGCGAGACAATTGAGATCGCAATCGGTGTCGAATTTGTTGTGATATTCGTTTATTTTGTGAAAACAGAGGCAATTGAATTTCATGCCGCGAGCATTGAGATTGTCGCGTTCGCTTTTTTCTTCGTTGAGCCTGAAAAATCCGCCGGTTGGCTCTCCTCCAATGAGATAAATCACAGGTTCCGCGACAAAATTTTGATAACGATCAATTGTTGGAATGCCTTCTTGAATGAGAATAGACCTTACTTTGTTTCCGCCTTTGCCGCTTTGGAGTTTATTTTTTATTTTTCGATTCATGCGCAGAATTTCTTCCACGTTTTCAAATTTTTCCACACCCATGCCATAAGTTCCGCTGTTGTTTTTAATAAAAATATAGGGTTTTTCATCAATTTCGTATTTTTTGTATTGAGCTGTGATTTCATTCAAAAGTATTTCAGCTTTTTTAGCGATTGAGTGAATGTTTTTTTCGTTCATAAAATCAACATTATCCATTGTTTCCGTCATTGGTGTAAAAAACCACGGATCCATATCGATGATTTTGGCAAATTTTTTGATGAGTTTTTCGAAGTAGCCCAGATTATCGCTTTTTTTTCGATAGGCCCAGCCAAGCAAGGGACTTGGAATAATTGATTGTTCGATATCTTTTAAAATATCAGGAATGCCATCCGAAAGATCATTGTTGATGATAATAAGATCATAGTGTATTTTTATCCCTTTTTCGTCAACGCAGGCAATAAGTTTCTTTTTTTTCCGCTGTATTTTTTTTAAAATAATTGGTTCATTTTCCGCGGTGGTAAGTTCTAAAATGTCGCCTTCCATTTCTTCACTCATGGTTCCAAGACATACTTCGAAACCTGCTTGGGTTATGATGCTTTGCAGTTTTTTTACATTTGAAAGGTAGTACTGATTTCGCGTGTGACTTTCCGGAATAATGAGAATGTTTTTAACATCGGGAAAGTGGTTTGCCATGTATTTTTTTACCAATTCGCTCGCTTTTCTCGTGTATCCAGGACAAAGATTATTAAATCCGGCGGGGAAAAGATTCGTGTCGATGGCGCTTATTTTAAATCCGCTATTTCGAATATCGACGGAAGTATAGAAAGGAATAATAACTTTTTTTTGTTCTTGAGCGAGCCAACTTTCTATTTCCGTTTTATGTTTTTGCAATTTTTTTTCGAGGGTCTTAAGAATAATCATTTTTTGAATGTAATAAAATTTATCGCGGTTCAATATTTTCGTACAAAGTTTCTAAATTTTTTTTAACCAAACCACGTTTTTCAGAGATTTTTTTACGTTATGGATATTTTTTTTGTATAAGTTGGCCGCAAGCCGCTGCGATATCATCTCCCATGGTTTTTCGAACTGTCACGGTAATTCCGTTTTTTTCAAGTACGCGGACAAATCGGTTGATGGATTCATTCGTGCTTTTTTGGTACGGCGCGTCATCGATAAAGTTATAGGGAATAAGATTTATTTTTACGTTGTCGATTGAACGCGCGAAATTTGCCAGCAAAATAGCGTTTTTCAGGGTATCATTGACGTCCCTGAGCATGACATATTCAAATGTCAGATGGTGTCTTTTATTTCCATGCTTTTGAAGGTATTTTTTTGCCCATTCTTCCAATTTTGGAAGAAATTGTTGCATGGAAGTCGGTACGATTTCTTGACGAGTTTTTGAATCAGCGCTATGAAGTGATATCGCGAGTTTTACATCAGGCCACTGCGGATCTTTGAGAAGCTGATCGAGGATCGGAAGCAATCCCACGGTCGAAACCGTGATGCGCGTATTTCCGAGGTCCGTAACATTCAGCCATGTTTGAATGGTTGTTTTGACATTTTCGTAATTAGCAAGTGGTTCACCCATTCCCATGAACACGACGTTACTTATACGCTGCGGAAGATTAGGATGTTTCAGTAAAAAAGTATTCCAAAAACGATACTGATCCATGATTTCATCACTTGTGAGGTTTTGTTTGAGGCCAATTTTCCCCGTCGCGCAAAAACGACATCCCATGGCGCATCCAATTTGAGAAGAAACGCAGATACTCCATTGATCTCGTTTATTTTTCATCAGCACGCTTTCAAATTCTTCTCCATTTTCAGTTTTTAGAATGGCTTTATAGGTGTCTTTTCGTTCGCTTTCAAAAATTTTGACAGGCTCTATGCTCATCCAGGGGATTTTTTTTTCGAGTTCCGCGGTTATATGTTTCGGCAGAGTTGTTATGTCCTTCCACCCATAATATTTTTTTTTAAAAATAGCTTGTTCGATCTGTTTCCATCGAAATTCCGGTTCATTTTGAAATAACTCAAAAAAATGTTTTTTTCGGTTTCGTCGTATTTTTTTTTGATACGCCTTCATCGATTGTTCAGCGTTTTCGCTCGAATTTTGCAATTTTTGTGACGAAATCATATGTGAACACTGCCTAGTTTTTGAAATTTCGTTCATTTGGGGAACCTCTGAAAAACGTACCATCTACTGCAATTTTACCATGTTGGCTGCAAAATGTTCAAAGCTCCTCAACGTATCTTCTCTGATACGCCTTCGTCGCTTTTCACATTTTTCGCTCGACATGGTAAAATTTCGTTACGAAGTTACGTTTTTCAGAGGTTCCTTAGCATTTTTCATCCGTAAAATGTGATCGGCAAGGACAATGGCCACCATGCTTTCCGCCACAGGAATAAGACGCGGAACAATGCATGCGTCGTGGCGACCTTCGATTTTTAGCGGCGTTTCGCCTCCGTCTTTTGATACGGTTTTTTGCGTTTTTAGAATGCTTGAAGTGGGTTTTACCGCAATTCTCATAACAATATCTTTTCCGTTTGATATGCCTCCTTGAATGCCTCCTGAGTGATTGCTACGTGTCGTTATTTTTCCATGTTTCATGGTAAATTCGTCGTTATTTTCTGATCCTGTTTTCGTTGCTCCTTCGAAACCGCTTCCAAATTCAATGCCTTTTACGGCCCCGATGGACAAAACGGCTTTCCCTATATCCGCCTCCAATTTGTCGAAAACAGGTTCTCCAAGTCCAATCGGTGTGTTTTTTATAATAATTTCAACAATGCCGCCAAGCGAATCTCCCTCTTGTTTTTTTTTGGCAATAAGCTCTTCCATGAGTTTTGCGATTTCGAGATCCGGGCATCGCACGACATTTTTTTCGATATTTTTTAGCAGGATTTTTTCTTGTGGCATCAACATTTTGATGTTTCCAATTTGTTTCGCATAGCCAATAATGTGAATTTTGAATGGTTCGAGTATTTTTTTCGCAACTGCTGCCGCGGCGACTCTGGCCGCGGTTTCACGCCCTGAAGACCTGCCGCCTCCACGATAATCCCGTATGCCGTATTTCGCTTCATAGGTAAAATCAGCATGGCCAGGTCGATATACATTTTTTAGAGGAGCGTAATCTTTGCTCATTTGATTTGCGTTTCGTATAAGAATGGCTATAGGGCTTCCGAGTGTTCGATTTTCAAAAACACCCGAAAGAATTTCAGGCACGTCGGGTTCTTTTCGAGACGTAGAAATGACATTCGATTTCGGTTTTCGACGATCAAGTTCTTTTTGAATGTCTTCCACTTTTAAAAAAATGCCTGCGGGACAGCCGTCAATGACGACCCCAAGAGCTGGTCCGTGTGATTCACCAAAAGTAGTGATGCGAAAGATCTGACCAAAAGTATTTCCGGCCATGAAGAGTTCAAAAAATTACTTTTTTCCTTTCTTTGCGTTTTTTTTGACAGCCTTTTTTTCCACGGTTTTCTTTTCGGTGTCTGTCTCGATTGTTGCTGTTACTTTTTTTGAAGCCTTTGATTTTTTTTCAGCGGCTTTTTCAACTTTTGCTCTAAATTTATCAACACGTCCAGCTGTATCAATGAGTTTCTGTTTGCCAGTATAAAATGGATGACACGCTGAACAGATTTCCGTTCGAAGTTCTTTGTGCGTTGAGCCAGCGATAATCACATTTCCGCACGCACAGA
This sequence comes from Candidatus Peregrinibacteria bacterium, assembly GCA_016188705.1. Classification (GTDB taxonomy): domain Bacteria; phylum Patescibacteriota; class Gracilibacteria; order UBA1369; family JACRIC01; genus JACPHH01. The sequence continues at coordinate 32,445 of JACPHH010000014.1, forward strand.
GGATTTTTACATCATCGTGATATGTAGGATGTATATTTTTTTTCATGATGATCATTTTTTATGACGTATTTTGGTTCCTGTTTTCCATTGTGACGGAAGGAAACCATTACGGGTGGCAGTGTAATAGAAAATGGCCAGAAACGCAAGTAAAAGAAAGAATATTGTCAGAGCCCAATTGCGTCCGGAATTGTTTACTTCGATTTTGAAGTTTGAAGATCTTATTTCTCCTTTGTCGTCAATGGCCTGTACCGTGAGCGTGTACATGCCATTTTGAGCAAAAAGTTTGTTAAGCACCGGTCCTGAAAAGTTTTCACTTTGTTTATCTGCCAGAAGGATGTTTGTTGCGCCAGGTTCGTCTTTTATGATTTTCCATTCGATACTGGCGATTTTACCATCAGGATCAAAGGTATTTTCGGCCGAAAGTGAAAGTTCGGTACCAGGGGAAATTGTTTTTGGTATTTCATTTAGCGCGATAACAGGACCTTTGTTTTCATCATTGCTATCCTCATCGTCATTTACTCCATCATTGTCATCATCAGTATCTTTTGTGTCACCAATCCCGTCTTGATCGAAATCTTTTGTCTCCGTGCTATCTTTTGGAAAAATATCGGTTTTGTCATCGACTCCATCACCATCGGTATCCTCTTTTTTAGGATCTGTTTCTTTTTTTATTTCCTCGTCATCGCTCAGACCGTCATTATCATCGTCGGTATCTTGATTATTTCCGATAGCGTCTTTATCGCTATCAAGAGCCTCTTTTGAATCTTCAGGAAAGGCATCAAGCGTGTCAATCGTGCCATCATCATCATCATCGAGATCGGTATTGTTTCCGATGCCGTCGTTGTCAGTGTCTTTTGATTCTTTTTTGTCGAGAGGGAAAATATCTTCATTGTCTTTTACGCCATCGTTATCATCGTCCGAGTCTTTTTGATTTCCCGTGCCGTCCCGGTCGGTATCGCGGTCAACGCTTGTGGTTTTGGATGCGGAATTATTATTGGGATCGTCAGTTTCAGAATTCCATGGATCGAGTGTAACGTAAATGGTATAAGTTCCGTAACTCGGTATCCAGTCTACGAATACATCATCGGTTTTTCCCGCAATCACGGAAATGGGTTGGTCTGAATCAATCTGCGTTCCCGTCGCGGCATCATAAAATCGGACAGTGCCAAGCGCGTCATTTTGACCGGCATTGGTGACACTTGCGTAAATACGAACATTTTTCCCTTCAGTGAGTTCAGTTTGAGAAAAAAATATATTTTCACTCGTAAGAAATAAGTCTCCATTTGTATTCGCGGCTGAGACAGTTTGAAATGGGATCAATAAGAATAATAAAAAAATGGAAAATAGAGCTTTTAAGAAGCACTCAGCGGGTGATTTGCGGTAGTAAGCATATTTATCAGGGTTTTTTTTATTAAATAAATTTTGTGATGAAACCATGTTTTTTAGAAGTTTCAATATTTTTTTGCGCATTTTTATGAAAAAAATGAACGAAAATCCGAAAATTATTTTTATACCAGAGTTGGCTGGGCGGTTTGCGCTTCGGATTTTTCAGCGTCTGGTTCTTCTATTTCCTTTGGAAGCGTTGAAACTGAAGCTACTTTGTCGTCTCCTTTCATGCGCATCATGTAGACGCCTTGCGTGGCGCGTCCTTGCGTTGGAATGGATTCAAGAGCCATGCGGATAACCTGACCTTTTTTTGAAATAATAAGAAGATCGCCTTTTGTATTTGTCGTAATAATTTTTGCCGCAATAATTTGGCCTGTTTTTTGTGTAATCTTCGCGGTTTTTACACCTGAGCCACCTCGAGCTTGGAGGCGATAGTTCGTTACGAGTGAATATTTTCCAAGTCCATTTTCCATAAGCACAAAAAGTTTGGAATCACTGAGATCACTAATAGCATCCATTTCTTTTACCTCGTCTCCGCTTTTTAAACGTATTCCCCGAACTCCCATCGAAGGCCGACTTAGTGGACGAGCCTCTTTTTCGTTGAATCGAATACATTTTCCTTGTTTTGTAACCATCATGATTTGGTTATCAGGACTTACTTCTTTTACCCATTCAAGTGAATCTTCCGGTCGGAGTTTTATTGCGATGAGTCCGCTTTTTCGTACATTTATAAATTCTTTCACCGCGGTTTTTTTTACGGTGCCCGTGTGGGTTGCCATAAACAGGAATTTTCCTTCGAGTTTTCCGTCTCTCGCGACAAGCATTGCTGTTACCCGTTCATCTTTTCCGATCTGTAGAAGGTTTACAATGGCCTGGCCTTTGGCGGTTCGCAGGGTTTGTGGAATTTCATAAACCGGCAAACGATAAACCCGTCCGAGATTCGTAAAAAAGAGGAGCTCATCGTGATTTTTGACGTGCGTCATCATGCGAATTTCATCTTCGTCTTTTGTGGTTGCTCCAACAACGCCTTTTCCGCCGCGCTTTTGTGATCGGAAACTTGCTGGAGCAATGCGTTTTATGTAATTTTCTTTTGTAAGCATAACAATCATTTCTTCATTCGGAATGTAATCTTTTGAAGCAATTTCTCCAATTGCATGCGGTATAATTTTTGTTCGACGTTCATCCGCATATTTTTCCCTGATTTCTTGAAGTTCTTTTTTAATGATGCCAAGGATTTTTTTTGGACTTTTGAGCAAATCTTCGAGATATTTGATAAGTTCGAGTATTTGGTTGTATTCGTCGATGATTTTTTTCCGTTCGAGTCCCGCGAGCGTTTGAAGCCTCATTTCAAGAATGGCGGTGGTTTGCTTATCGGAAAGTTTGAATTTTTTCATTAAATTGGCGTGTGCTTCTTCTTTTGTTTCCGATTTTCTGATTGTTTCAATGACGGCGTCAATGTGATCGAGCGCGATTTTTAAACCTTCGAGAATGTGGGCGCGGTCTCGAGCCACTTTAAGCTCAAATAGCGTGCGTTTTGTTACTACTTCTTGTCGATGTATAATGAAATATTCCAGCACTTGCTTGAGATTCAAAAGACGCGGTTGAATGCCATCGACCAGCGCGATCATGTTCATATTAAACGTGCTTTGAAGCTGTGAAAATTTGTAGAGCTGATTGAGCACTTTTTTCGGAAATGAGTCTTTTTTGAGATCAATCACGATTCGTATGCCTTCGCGATTTGATTCATCGCGAATATCTTGAATTCCGACGATTTTTTTCTCTGAAATGAGGTCGGCAATTTTTGTTATGAGAATGGATTTGTTCACTTGGTAGGGGATTTCCGTGACGATAATTTGCGCTTTTCCACCTTTTTTTTCGATCATTTCCGCTTTGGCGCGAATGACAATGCCGCCGCGTCCATTGACGTACATGGCTTTAATGGCTTCTATGTCATAAATAATTCCTGAAGTTGGAAAATCTGGACCTTTGACGTGCTGCATGAGATCATCAATGGTTGCTTCAGGATTTTCTATAAGAAGATTTAAACCGTCGATTATTTCACCTAAGTTATGAGGAGGGATATTTGTTGCCATGCCTACCGCGATTCCCATTGTTCCATTGAGAAGCAGTTGCGGGATTTTCGTTGGAAGCACTTTTGGTTCTTTGCGCGTTCCATCATAATTATCTTGCCAATCTACGGTTTCTTTATCAAGATCCGCGAGCATTTCTTCAGCCATTTTTTGCATTTTTACTTCCGTGTACCGCATGGCCGCCGCGGAATCTCCGTCAATGGAACCGAAATTTCCCTGACCATTCACAAGCATATAACGAAGCGCGAAGTCTTGAGCCATGCGAACCATGGATTCGTAAACCGCGGCATCTCCGTGCGGATGGTATTTTCCCAGAACATCCCCGACTATGGCAGCGGATTTTCGATATTTGGCGTTGGGCCGAAGTCCCATTTCATTCATGGTATGCAAAATGCGTCGATGCACGGGTTTTAAGCCATCGCGCACATCGGGCAGGGCACGCGAAACGATCACGCTCATCGCGTAATCGAGGTAGCATTCTTCCATTTCCGCGGAAATGTTTTTCGGTTTGATGATTCCGGCATGAACGCGGAGATCGAGCTTTGGAGGATCGTTCGTATTTTCTGTATTTTTATTATTTTCATTCGAAGTCGTCTTTTTTTTCGGCACCTCGTTTTCGAGTGATTCTTTGTCCTTTTTTGGCATATTATAAAGAGGAAATTAAGTATGAATGTTTCGCCTTCGTGAAGATAGCATAAAGAGAGAAAAAAATCACGTCGAAAAGGTCTCTCTTCTTGTAGATCGTGCTATTTTGTGCTATAATAATTTGAATTATTGTTTTTTTATGTCTCAGAATAATAGCGGTATTTTACAGAATAGCAATGCACAGATTGCGAAAGGTTCGCAAGTTATGAAAAGCGTCCAAGCTACAAAAGCCGCGCAATCTACTAAAGGCGTGGTTCATGCTACAAAAAGCGTAGCGCAAATTGCGCAAGAGGTAGAGCCGTCTACAAAAGCTGAGCAGTCTCTAAAAAGCGCGCAGTCTACGAAAGGTTTAGCGCAGTCTGAAAAAGACGTAGTGCTTACGGCTCTTGTTGATCCGCCTGTAAAATCAAAAAAACTTGGTATTTTTCCAAAAATTTCTTTAAAAAAAGAACAAGATGAAGTAAAAACAGACGTTTTTACAAATGACGTTGATGAAACGAAAAGTGAAGACACGAAAAAAATTGATGAGCTTTTTGAAAAGAAAAAAATGGAACAGGAACATATTGAAACACTCGCGGCGCAGCATGAAACAAAAAAAAAGAATTGGATTGAACGATTATTGGATCCTTTGAAATCTCGTTTTGAAGCCCGCCGCCAGCGAGGTTTGCAAATATCTGAGGATTCGCAAACACTCTCTGAAAATGTGCGAACGCTGTCCGAGGATGTGAAAATTTCATCCGAGGATGGGCGAAAATCTTCTCATGACGTGAAAATCTCATCTCAAAAGAACTTTGATGCTCTTCAAGTTGTCGAAAAACCAAATATTAAAGCCGAGGAAAAATTGAGCAGCCAAGAACAAAAAGACCTTGTTGAAGCGGAAAAACTTTTTCAACAAGGGTTGGCTTCCATTCGCGATCTTATTGCTCCGTCTTCGGTGGAAATTTTTAGCGACCGTCTTACGATAGACGGCATTCATTCCATGAGTTTTTATGTTTTTGCTTATCCGCGCTATCTCGAAGCTAATTGGCTTTCTCCTGTTATCAATTTTGATGTTTCCATGGATATTTCCCAGTTTATTTATCCCATGGATTCGGCTAAAATCATGCGTATTTTGAGAAAAAAAGTCGCTCAAATGGGTGCTTCGATTCGTATTCAACAGGAAAAGGGGATAGTTCGTGATCCGGCTTTGGAAACCGCTTATGAAGATGCTGAAGAGCTTCGTACTAAGTTGCAGCGCGGAGAAGAACGATTTTTTCAATTCGCGTTGTATTTTACGATCTATCATGAAGATGAAAAGCAGCTTCAGAAAATTTCTAAACAATTGGAAGGCCTTCTTGGAGGCAAATTAGTGCTTACGAAGCGCGCCTATATTCAGGCAGAACATGCTTTTAATGCGACTTTGCCTATTTGTCTCGATGAACTTGAGGTTTTACGAAATATGAATACATCTCCGCTTTCTTCCACTTTTCCTTTTAGTTCATCTGATCTTACATCGAATGAAGGAGTGCTCTATGGACTGAATCGTCACAATGACAGTTTGATTATTTTTGATCGTTTTTCTCTGGAAAACGCGAATTCGGTTGTTTTCGCGAAATCCGGCGCTGGTAAATCCTATGCGGTAAAACTTGAAATTCTTCGTACCCTTATGCTCGGTACCGATATTATTGTTATTGATCCTGAAAATGAATATGAAGCCCTTACGGAAACCGTTGGCGGAAGTTATTTGCGTGTTTCATTGAATTCCGACCGCCGCATAAATCCTTTCGATCTTCCTTCTTCGCTTATGGATGAAGAGCCCAAGCCTGGCGACCTTCTTCGTTCTAATATTATAAGTCTTAACGGTCTTATGAAGCTTATGCTTGGTGATATGACTACTGCCGAAGAAGCGCTTCTTGATAAGGCTTTAATGGATACTTATTCATTGAAAGGTATAACCATGGATGTTGTGGATCCTACGCAATTTGAAATTCCCACAATGGAGGATTTTTACGATGTTCTTTCAGGAATGGAAGGAGCTCTTAATCTTGCCCAGCGTTTGCAAAAATATACGCGGGGTACTTTTGCCGGTATTTTTAATAAACCCACGAATGTCGATTTGAAAACAGGACTTATGGTTTTTTGCATTCGTGATCTTGAAGATATTTTAAGGCCGATTGCCATGTATATTATTTTGAATTATATCTGGAATCGTGTTCGCAGTGAGTTAAAACGGCGTATTCTTGTCATCGATGAAGCCTGGACCATGATGCAGCATGAAGATTCCGCGAGATTTCTTTATGGTTTGGTGAAGCGTTCGCGAAAATATTACCTTGGCATTTCGACTATTACGCAAGACGTGGAAGATTTTGTTCGAAGTGATTTTGGAAAACCTATTATTACGAATTCTTCCATTCAGCTTCTTTTGAAGCAGTCAGCTTCCGCGATTGAGCCGCTCGCGAAAATTTTTAATCTTACGGAAGGTGAAAAATATCTCCTGCTTAATAGCGGAGTTGGTCAAGGGCTTTTCTTCGCGGGAACTAAGCACGTTGCTATTCAAGTTATTGCTTCCTACAGTGAGGACAAGCTTGTTACCACCAATCCGGAAGAATTGTTGCGCATGCGCGCGGGGCAAAAAGATTTTAAGGCTTAAATAACCGAAGTACTGAAGTAAGTAATTGAGGAACCTCTGAAAAACGTGCTTACTACTGCAATTTGAAAACTTTGGCTGCAAATTTTTCACCGCTCCTCAACGTATCTTATCTGATACGTTTTCGTCGCGGTTCAAAATTTTCGCACAAAGTTTGCAAATTTCGTGACGAAACCACATTTTTCAGAGGTTCCTTGAAAAGGTTCGGAATGGTTTTTTTTACGTGTTTTTTTGTTACTGAAAGAATATTTTTTTGTATTTTTTTTGTATTCTTCAATGTAATGCTGCCAGTGGTTTTTCGTCCATTTTTTTTGAATGGAAAGCGTTTCACCAAATCCTCTTCGAATAAGTTCTTTGTCAACAAGGGCGCATCTGTGCGGAAATTTGGCTTTTTTCTCCAACTGTGATCCGAATCCTTGCGCGTAGTGGGTCATTTCGTGCGCCAAGATTGCCTGTACCACTTCGTTTGGAATTGATGGATCGCGAAAATGTCCATTCATGATAATTTTCGATACTTTTTTTCGCGTGAGTCGAATTGATCCGAGTCGAACCCGAGCAGGACGTCCAAAGGCTGCCATAACAGGATTTTTTCGTTCAATATCGGAAAAATACTGCTTCCATAGTGTTTCAAACTCCGTCATCAACCATGCATTGTCCCGAAGTTTTCGGTCTTGGCTGGGTTCACATATGATTTTTACAGATGGAAGAGACATATTTTTGGAAAAGATATATTTTGTTCAGTTCAAGGAATTATGACAAAAGTGTTGCAAGAAGTAGATCGAGGAAAAGTGACGTATCTTTTAGATTTTTTTTTGTACTTCTTTTATGGCTTTCTCGAGCTGCGGATCTTTTCCTGCATCGCGATCTTCCTGTGAAATAGTGACAACAATATCAGGAGTTACGCCTTTTTCTTGAATACTGTTTTTTTTCGGACTGAGCCATTCCGCTATAGTAATTTTGAAAAGAGATCCGTCTTCGTAAGAACTGAGTTCTTGCACTGTCCCTTTTCCAAAAGTTTGAGTTCCCACAATAGTCGCGAGTGAATTTTCTTGTAATCCAATGGCTAGAATTTCAGCCGCCGAGGCGGATCCTTCATTGGCGATGACTATTATGGGATATTTTGCATATTCTCCTGGACCGTCGGAATATTCGGTATATATGCTTCCATCTATGTAACGAATGGCGGTTACTGGTTGCCCTTTGGCGATAAAATGTTTCAGAATTCCAATGACGCTGGTAAGATAGCCTCCCGGATTATTTCGCACGTCAATGATGAGTCCTTTTATTTTTTCCTTTTCTAATGAATCCATGGCCTCAATAAAGTCTTTTTCTGTATTTTCACCAAAAAGACTGAGCTCAATGAGACCAATATTTTTTTCAACAATATGGGCTGAAATATAAGGAATTTCAATAATTTCACGAGTGATGGTGAATTCTAGTGTTTTTCCCGTTGATTCGCGGTAAAGAGTGAGTGTTACTTTGCTGCCTGCTGGACCTTTAATTTTATCGATGGTTTTTTCGAGCGACATATTTTCCACGGATTCACCGTCTATTTTTATAATTTCATCTTTTACTTCAACTCCGGCTTTTTCAGCTGGCGCATTTTTTATCAGACTGATGATAATGATTTTTTCGTTTTTTTCGAGAAGCGTTGTTCCGATGCCTTCAAATTTACCGCTGAGCGATTCTTGCGTGCCTGTCGCGGTTGACGGTTCGAGAAATTCCGTATAAGGATCTTTGACTTTATTCGTGAGTCCGCTTAATGCTCCGTAGATGAGTTTTTCTTCGCTGATTCCTTCTTTTTCATGGAAATAATAGTCTTTGTTCAGTTTTTTCCAGACATCAAGAAAAATGTCGATTTTAGGTATATTGCTGATTTCTGTTAATAGAGCATTATTTTCAGCTGTCACGGAGTTGTTTTTGGCGCTGTTTTCAGTGGTTGTATTTTCAGCCGGTTGGCTTTCGGATTGTTTTTTATTTTCATCTATATATTGGATAGCGCGGTAAAGAAGTTCCGCGGCATCCGCCCTTGTTATTTTTCGATAGGGCCGGAAATAATTTTTATTGTCCGTTTCAAGAAGGTTTATTTCCGCGTTTTTTTGAATATATGGCATAAACCAGACGTTTTCATTGACATCCTTGTAGGTTGTTTTTGTTTCGGCAATGAGCGGCGTTGGTATTCCATATATGGAAAATGTTAATTTTAGAGTTTCGACGCGCGAAAGTTTTTTTTCGGCGTTGCATTTTTTTGAAAGAACATTTTTGGAAATAATATGTACTGAAAGAGCTTTATTAAAATAAGGAATGAGGTCTTTTGACGTGACATCGCTACATTGGCTTTTTGCTTTTTTTTCCGTGTCGGTTGGCGCGTATTTTAGCGAAATTAAAGCCATTTTTATGAAATTTTCCAGTGTCATTTCTTTGTCCGGTAAAAATTCCACTCCATCAATGGCGTTCATTTCATAAAAATAATTGATGGCATCATAATTTTTGTGATTTGTTGGGACATCGGTAAAAGGTGAAGCGGCTGAGACGCTTGGAATCGCAAGCGAAAAAAATACGAAAAAAACAAGAATTTTCGCGGAAATTTTTGTAGAATTTGCAGAAAAAGTTTTCATGAAAAAAAATTAAGGGCATTTTGAAAAATGCCATTTTGAACGTAAAAATGCAAGACATTAACTTTTTTGATTAATATTTCCCCACCGCCGTTGCTTTTTATTCAGATAAAAGAGGACGGGGACTCCATTTTCGCTACGCTTCGCTATGCGCTCAAATGGGAGTCCCCGTCCTCTTCTTCTAAAAAAGCGATGGGCAAGTATTTTTGTCCAAATTGTCTTTTTGCCTTTTTTATGGTAAAATTATAAGATATGCTGCCATATTTATATGCCTTTTAAAAATATGTCTCTCCCCTTACAAGTCAATCCGATTTCTTCCTCAACTGTCCTTTCAAATTCGAAGAATGGTATCCTTTCCAAAAATAGTCTTCAAGGGAATGATTTTTTGAATCAATCAGGGGCGAATGTTGGGTCGAACGTTGGGGCGAATGAGTTTGTCTCTCAATATGTTTGGATCGCTTCCCATAAAAGCGTGGGCTATTTTCTTTCGGCTGTTATTGCCATTACTCTTGTCGCTCTTTCGCTTTCTTTTTGGCAGCAGGAGAGAGCTCGGCAGGATTTTCAAGTTTTTGCTCTGACCGGCGATGCGACGATTACTCAAAACGCGATTTTTAGAGACATGCTGAAAAATAGCGCTAAACCTTTGACGAATTTTCAGCAGCTGCGTCAAGACGCTCAAATTGTTACGGGTCCAGTTTCAAAATTGAGCATGATTTTTTCTGAAAAAAGCATGATTCGTTTTGATATCAATACTGCAGTTGTCATAAAAGTTCCGCCTTTTGATTTTGACCTTATCTCAGGTCGAGTTTGGATTGACAACACGCTCGGCGGAGAACCTGTTATTTTAAAAATTGGTCGGCATCTTGTTCGATTGGAAAACGCCGCTGTCAGCGTAGAACGTGTTTCCAATACTGAATCTTTTCAAGTGTATGTTGATAGACACAGCGCTCTTGTTGAACTTTCTCTTGATCAGTCATCCATGAAGCCGATTCTTGTTCCGGATCATACGAAATTCTTGTTTGATCCAGATCATTTAAGCGAAAAATTTGAAAATATCCGTTATTCCAAATTACAAAAAGAGTTTTTAAAACGGCTTGATACCGCGGTGATCGATACTGATGAGTGGATTCAGGAAAATCGTCGAGAGACGTCCACTCTTACAAAGAATTTTCAGCAACGTTTTTTTTCGATTCTTTCTTCTCGGAGTGAAGCTGTTTCTTCCGATAATATCCGTTCCGGTCTTGAAAATGCCTATTATGCTTTTGGTTTTTATTTTACCATAAGTCAACAAAAAAGAGACCAACTTTTTCTTTCTCATATTTTTGACGCGCTCTATTCGGCTGAATATTTATTAAGTGAGGGAAAACGTGACGAGGGTTTGCAAAAACTTGTTTTTTTGGAGCAAGCGGTAACGTCTTTGCGTCAGGAAAAAAGTGAACATTTTACGCGTATTCGCGATGTTCTTCTTAAAATTTTTTTTGAGGAAGTTCAAAATCTTCGTTCTATTTTGCCAACAGATCCTTTATATGAAGCAAAAGATGCCCTCAGAAGGATGATTCTTTCTCTCCTTGATGAAACGAAAGTTCAAGAGCAGACTCTTTTTTTTCTACAAGATCGTCTCTATGAAGTGTACGACGCTCTTTTATCAGGACAGCGGGCTGAAGCGAAGTCCGCGTTTCTTATTTATAAAACACAACTTCATAAGGTGTTGAATGTTGGACAGTCAGATGTTCTTTCTCTTTTGAATGACCATTATTACCTTGTTTTTCATCTTTTTCTTGAACATGATGATTTTTTGGATCGTAATTATTTTGATGTTTTTGAAAAACTTGAAGATCGCATTCTTGAGCTTACATCGCAGGAAGAACATTATGAAAATCGTTTAACCTTTGTGAGTAACACGCTTCGAATTTTGAAGAAAATTTCCTATCTTATGCGGCAGAATGTTTTGCCCGTTGAATCAGGTCTTGATCTTGGCAATATGCTTATTTCGCGTTCTGAAAAACTTCGCATCAGCAAGGGGAATTATGACGTGGCGGTTGACAAAGTTTTTGAAGAAGATATTCGTAATTACAAAGAACTTTTCGCGTTTTTCGCGTCTTCCGATTTTCAGGCTGTCGGCTTGTACAGTGATGAAACGTTTGCGGCATATAAAAAAATGCAGGCGGATCGTGAAGAATTGAAACGTTATGTCGATAGTCTTAGTAAAACTACGCAAAAACGTGTTAAAAGAAATGCCGCCACGTTAAGCGTGTCCGAAGTGGAGAAGCTTTTTTCGGATCGTGATATTCAGGTTTCCAATATTGAGCCAGTGGAAGAAAATGATTCAAGGCTTTATTCCATAGGAAAAGGGACATTTAACGGAGTGGATTTTCAGGTGAAATATGATACACAGACAACTTTGGTTTATGACATGGTGATTCGAGGGAAACCTTATACTTATAGCGTTTTTCTTGATGGATTTTCTTCTTTTATTCAATTTATTCAAAAAGAAGAAAAAAAGAAAACGTCGAGAATATCTCAAATTTCACCTCCTGTTCTGACGACGATTGAAAAAGAGTATATTATTTTGCTTGTTCGCGAATTTTCTGAAAAAAATATTGAAATTTCTTCAGAAAATGCGCAGATTTTGGATTTTGAAAAAAAACGTTTTTTCATATCAAAGGCTGCTCTTGCGAACGATCGTCAAATCATTTTTTCTTTTGAATTTGATTTTGATAAAAAAATTGCATCGCGTTTGACTCTTGAAATGAGCTTTGGCAAGCGCGAAATAACTGGCGTTTTAGGTTTGAATGATATCGAAAAAACGGTTCTTGAGACCTACGAAAAGGCAAAAACCGAATATGAACATATTTTAAATCCGTAAAATTTACCTTACATCGAGCTGCTTGCTCTCGATCTTCATTCTTGCTAGAATCTTTCCTGCGAGATTCTTTATTATTTTTTATGGATTCACAGTACGGCGCATCGGAAATTAAAGTTTTAGAAGGTCTTGAAGCGGTGAAAAGAAGGCCTGGGATGTATATTGGAACTACGGATGTTTCAGGGCTTCATCATTTGGTGTGGGAAGTAGTTGATAACTCGATTGATGAGGCTATGGCAGGTTTTTGTAAAAATATTAATGTTGAAATTCTTGAAGATGGAAGTTTGTCCGTGGAAGATGATGGACGCGGTATTCCGGTTGAAACCCATGAAAAAACAAAGAAATCCGCGCTTGAGACGGTCATGACGATTTTGCACGCAGGTGGAAAATTTGGTGATGGCGGGTATAAAGTTTCAGGAGGTTTGCACGGAGTTGGTATTTCCGTTGTGAATGCGCTTTCTTCCACGATAAAAGCTGAAGTATTTCGTGACGGTTATCATTGGGTGCAGGACTATAAAGACAGTAAGGCGGTGGCTGACGTGAAGAAGGTTGGAAAATCCGATAAGCGCGGCACGAAGATTACTTTTGTGCCGGATCCCAAGGTTTTTGAGACTGTTGTTTTTGATTTTGATACCATTGTCAGCAGGCTGCGTCAGCAATCATATCTTACAAAAGGCGTGACGATAAGTATTACCGATTATCGCAGCGGCAAGCGGTTTCGTTTTTATTTTGAAGGCGGTATCAAATCGTATGTATCTTATCTCAATAGAAAAAAAGAAACGATTGGAGAAGTGGTGTATATAGAGAAAGATGCTCCGGAAGGTCTTATTGAAGTGGCTTTGCAGTATACGCAAACTTTTCAGGAACATATTTTTACTTTTGCGAATAATATCCACACGCCGGAAGGAGGCATGCATTTAACGGGTTTTCGTTCGGCTTTGACGCGCACCATTAATAATTATGCTCGAAAAGCGGCTCTTCTTAAGGAAAAAGAAGAAAATCTTACGTCCGATGATGTCAGAGAAGGGCTTACAACCGTTATTTCCGTAAAATTGGGAAATCCGCAATTTGAAGGACAAACGAAGTCGAAATTGGGAAATCCTGAAATGAGAACAGCGGTTGAATCCGTATTTTCGGAATATTTTATGCAGTATATGGATGAGCATCCGAATGAAGCCAGGGCAATGGTCGCTAAGTGTTCATTGGCGGCTCGCGCGCGGCTCGCGGCTCGCGCGGCTCGCGACACTGTGATACGTAAAGGCGCGCTTGAAGGCATGACGCTTCCTGGAAAACTGGCGGATTGTTCAAGCAGGGATTCGTCCAATACCGAACTTTTTATTGTTGAGGGTGATTCCGCCGGAGGCAGCGCGAAACAAGGCAGAAATCGTGAATTTCAGGCTATTTTGCCGCTACGGGGTAAAATTCTCAATGTCGAACAAGCCCGAATGGATAAAATTTTGGCAAACAATGAGATTAAAGCGCTTATTATCGCGCTCGGAGTCGGAATAGGGGAAACTTTTGACGCTTCGAAGCTTCGTTATGATCGTATCGTGATCATGACTGATGCCGACGTGGATGGAGCTCATATTCGAACTCTTCTTTTGACCATGTTTTACCGTTATTTCCAATCACTTATTGAAACCGGACATGTTTATATTGCTCAACCTCCGCTTTATAGGCTCAGTTTTGGTAAAAAATCAGAATATGTTTACTCGGATGAAGGAAAGGAAAATACGTTGAAAACGTTTGAAACTCCTGATAAAGTGAATATTCAACGCTATAAAGGTCTTGGAGAGATGAATCCTGAGCAGCTTTGGGAAACAACCATGGATCCCGATCGCAGAACTATGTTTCAAGTAACCATTGAAGATGCCCAGCAGGCTGATTTTGTTTTTGATACCCTTATGGGTTCTGAAGTTTTGCCACGAAAAAAATTCATTCAAACTCACGCCAAAAGAGTGAGAAATTTGGATATTTAAAGGCATAAGGTTTTTTTTCGTCATGCCCTTGAATTTTCATCACAACTGATTCATAAAGCGAAAAGGATTTTCTAAAAAAGATCGTAGACTGAATGATGGGGATTGAGGAGAAAATGTTTTAGGAATTTTGATATCTTTAATATCAATGTAAGATATGATTCCCCTATCATCTCTGACCTCCAATGTATTTCTATTCATTAAGGAAAGTCTTACGTATTTAAATTTTTTTTCCTCCCCATATTCACTTATGGTGATTTCATCTCCTTCTCTTAGTTGAGCAATATATCTTACTTTTTCAGATCGTGATTCCCTAATAGGCTCCTCCTTAATAGGCCCTTCATTTGGGGCTGTTGCTGGGCATTCAGAATTCATTGTTTTTGCAATATTTTTCCTACAATATCTGCTCGGAGATGTTTGGTCGTTTCGGCTTGGATATTCTCTTTTTAGAGCTGTAATTGGATTGCTTGTTGGATTTTTTCTCATCATTCTCCACTCTGCGCGCCCTAAATGGCGCGCTGCTCCAAAATATCCTTCTCGATCCAGAGTTTTTCTCGTTGATGCTTTTAATCCTCTGAGTTCTCTTCTTTGCCCCTTGCTTAAGTCTCCTGTCTCCATGAGATATCTTATTCTTAGCACAGTCTCTTCACTAGTCCTGTTGATTTCCGATTTTAATTTTTCATCTTTTTCTTGAGTAGCTACAATTTGAGCTGATTGAACTGAAGCACGTTCAACCAATCGTCTATATCGTTCATCAGGGCTTATATAATCTTCATCTTTATCTTTATCTTTATCTTCGTCTGAAGGTTTGCGATGTTGTCTTTCATTTCTAAATCTGGTCATATAAAATTTTAAATATTAGGTTTTATTATAATTTTTTGCGTTTTTTAAGCAAATTTTTTGTGATGTTTTTATTGCTTTTTTATAAAAAGTATGTTATAATTATTTTGTTGAAAAGAGCTTTTTATTTTTCCTATGATCACGTTTGGTCCGCAAAAAAGTCATTATTTTTTTGATACGCTGGAAGGAGTGAAACGAATGATCAAAAAATTGAATGATCGAAAGGTCGGGAAATATGCTCTTATCAGGCAAAAAGGAAATTCTTGGCTTATTGAAGAGGATGTTGGCGATGATTATTTGGATTATGCTCTTGTTGAAGTTGTTGGAAATAAGGTTCACGCGATTAGTCAGGATGTTATGGATTTTCTTCTCGAACTACGCGCGAAATCAAAGTAATAAAATTTTAGGGATAAGGGAAAAAACAGTCTGTTATTTTTTCCCTTTGCGACAGCCATTTTATGTGAACACTGCCTAGTCTCGAATTTTAATGTTTTTCGAGATCTGTTGTTAAGGCTGTTCCTGTTAAAACTTCACGCAGTTTTGTCCTTCTTTCTTTCAGTCCTCCATCTTCACCTAGACTATTTCCGTCAGCTCTGTAAACATTTAAGGCTGCTTCTAATAAGTCAGTATCCCCTGTCGCAAGTTTTTTCAATTTTGCAAGTGTTCCGCATTCTGCTTGAAGTTTTTGTACTATATCCGTCGTTGGCGGTATGCCTGTTGCCTCCTGTATCGCATGCAGCGCCGACAGCAAAGGTGTACTTGCAAATTTTGATCTTTCACGAGAATGGGCTGGAGGCACTTTTATTCCAGTTTCTCTAAATTCATCTGTTTCCAAAAGATCGCATAAATCAGGGTATTTTCTTATTTCTTGCGTGGATTCTCCACTAGTAGATGTCATGGTTTTGTGATTAAAAAGTAAAAAATTGCATAATGAAAATTTTATTATTGAGCTATGCGTTGAGCTTTGTTTTTTGTTATATAATAAAAAAATCTTTCCAACGAGAAAGATAAATATGGCTGCTCAGGCCGTAGGTTTCATCTTTCCCAATTGCTTGGGGCGGATTTAGCACCACTTCCTGATGGCCATCTAAGGAGAGGTTGCTGTGGTTTCATAGGGCCGAATCCCTCCACCACTCTGGATAAACTGAATTGTGATTTAATTATATATATTCTTTTTTCTCTGTCAATTTTTTTTTAAAAAGGTTTTTGTGGCGTCGAGTATCATTGACTTTTTTTCGTGTTTGACTATACTTTTGGAGTATTCATGTACTTAATTTACTCTTAAATAGGAGGTATTTTTTTCTATGTCAACACGAGTTTGGAAAAATGATAAAGAATCTACGGAACGTTTTTTTCAGCGTTTTAATGCTCAAGTTCAAAAGAGTCGCGTGGTTTTGGCAGCCAAGGATTCGATGCATTTTAAAAAAAAGTCGAATAAGCGGCGTACCCGGCAAGCCGCGAAAATGCGTGATTTTTATAGAACGGAACGAGAAAGAAAGAAGTTTTACTAATTGTCGATTGTTTTATATCGGCTTACAATTTTTATGAGCCTTTTTTTTGACGCGGTTCAAGACAATGCATGCGTTTCAAAAGTTCTTCAGCATGCGTTTCGTGAACTTTCGCTTTATCGTGGAGTTCCATTGTACTCTAGTAAAACACCATTTTCTTTTAAGAAAAGTGAGGTTGTTTGTGAAAAAGGCGTCGCTGATTGTCAAAAAGAAGTGGCTGTTTGTGAAAATGTTACAGTTGCTTTTGAAAAATCTGTAGACGCTTTTGATAAGATTTCGGTTGAAAAAAATGTTTTTTGGTTGGAATGCGAGCTTCTTTTAGCCCATGTGCTCGAGCTTCGTCGTGAAGATATTTTCATGGCTCAAGAAAAAATTTTAGATTCAGAGCAGTTGGAACGTTTTTTTTATTTTTTTCAGCGTCTCAAAGAAGGTGAACCGCTTGCTTATATTATTAATACAAAAGAATTTTATGGACTTTCTTTCTATGTTGACGATCGAGTGATGATTCCTCGGCCTGAAACCGAGATGCTGGTCGAAACGCTTAAGGAATTGCATGAAAATAGAAATGAACATTTGAATAGTGATATTTATTTAGAATCTGAATGTCGCTTAAAAAATTATGATTGTTTGAAAAGTAGTAATTATTTAAAGGATGATGTTTGTTTGAAAAATGATGTTCGTTTGAAACGCGATATAAAATTTGTGGATATTGGCACGGGATCTGGAAATTTGGCGATCGCGCTTGCTCATATTTTTAAAAACGCGCACGTTCTCGCTCTTGATGTCTCAAAAGACGCTCTTGATGTTGCATCCATGAATGTTCGGCGTTTTGGTCTTGAAAATCGCGTTTTACTTCGTCAAAATGATCTCCTTTCCGGATTTGCCGATGAAAATTTCGATGCCGTGGTGGCGAATTTGCCCTATATTGGCACTGAAAAGTACCATTTTGTTTCTGATCAGACGAAACGTTTTGAACCCCATCTCGCTTTATTCGGAGGATCAGATGGTTTAGAATGTTATCGTCGTCTTTTTTTACAAATAACCCAGATGAAAATTCGGCCGCGATATGTTCTCGGTGAAATAGGATTTTTGCAAGGAGAAGGACTGAGAACCGAAGCCGCGCGTTTTTTTCCGGAAATTTTTTGTGAAATACGACAAGATTTGGCTGGACTTGACCGAATGTTTGTACTGAAAATGTATCCATGAATATGTATCGGAACCCTTGATACATATGATTAGTCAGTGTTTATATGAAATTTTTATGTGAACACTAGGAGCCTTAAGAAAAATATTTTTTACAGTATTTTTCAAAATTTGACTACAAAGGTTTTATTATTTTTATATTTGAAATACATTGAATGAAAGATATATTGCAAAAAATTGAAGACGAATTTCGCGGCATAGAGCACCGCATTACTGATCCGGAGATGTTTTCGCCGGCGAAACGTGATGAATATCGAAAGCTCATGCAGAGACGCGCTGAAATCGAGCCTCTTGTTATCCTTTATCAACAGTTGAAGCAAACGGAAAAAGATATTCAAGACGCTGAAGATCTTTTGAAAAGTGAAAATGATTTAGAGCTTGTTTCTTTTGCGAAGAGCGAGCTTACTCTTGGCAAAGAGCGGAAAGAAGGGCTGGTTAAGGATATTACAATTGCGTTGCTTCCTAAGGATCCGAATGATCAGAAAGATTGTATCGTTGAAATTCGCGCGGGAACCGGTGGCGAGGAGGCGGCTCTTTTTGCGAGCGAACTGGCGCGAGCGTATATGCGTTATGCGGAAAAAAATCGATTTCGAATTGAACTTATAAGTACAAGCGAAGCGGAAAAAGGCGGCGTGAGAGAAATAATATTTTATGTTCGCGGTTCTGGAGCCTATGGACGCATGAAATACGAAAGCGGCGTGCATCGAGTTCAGCGTATTCCTGTTACGGAAAGCCAAGGACGGCTTCATACGTCCACCATTACTTGCGCCATTTTACCCGAAATTGAGGAAATTGATCTTCAAATTAAGGAGAGTGATATCAAACTCGATGTTTTTCGTTCAAGCGGACCTGGTGGGCAAAGTGTCAACACGACTGATTCAGCGGTTCGGCTGACGCATATTCCAACCGGCCTTGTTGTTATTTGCCAGGATGAAAAATCTCAGATGAAAAATCGTCAAAAAGCCATGTCGGTCATGCGTTCGCGTCTTTATGCCATGGAAGAGGAAAAGCGGCTTCGGGAACAAGGGGAGGCGCGTTTGGCTCAGATTGGAAGCGGAGATCGGTCTGAGAAAATTCGCACGTATAATTTTCCACAGGATCGAGTTACCGATCATCGAATAAAGGTAAGCTGGGGCAATATTTCAGGTATTATGAACGGTGAAATGGATGCGATTATTGAAAAACTCGCTTTGGAAGATCAGACACAAAGACTTGCTGAAGTTTTAATTTAATTTTGGGCTTGTCGTTCAGCGTTTTCGCTCGAATTTTTGCATTTTCGTTTTTGAAATTGCGTTTTTCAGAGGTTCCTTAATATATTTTTTTTAAATGGGAAGATGAAAGAAATTGATGACTTCATGTACTTTTTTTGTCGAGTGGAGGAGGAAGTTCGTGAATGCGTTTCAGTTTTTGTGATTTTTTTAATCATGTGGCTGCCGAGGCTTTTTTTGCGTTTGAGGGCTGATTTTGTTACGAGCGTTGCCGCGCAGAGGATACTTTCGACTTCGTGAATGAGCGGATGGGTTATGTTTAATGAATTTTTAATGCTCAATATGTTTTTTTCATGATTTTTTTGGATTTTTTTGAGCATTTTTAGCGCGTCCTTTAAACCTTGGCTGGTTCGGATAATTCCAACTTTTTCCCACATTAAATTTTGAATATTTTTTTTGGCGTTTTCGAGGTGTTTTTTTTGCGGAAAATTTAACTCTCTACATTGCGGTTTATTATAATGCGGCATTTTTTCCATTGATTGTTTTGATATTTTTCGTGAAATTTTAAGAATTTGTTCACTGAATACCAGCGCTTCGAGAAGCGAATTTGAGGCTAAACGATTGGCTCCATGGACTCCGGTGCATGCTACTTCGCCAAAGGCATAGAGATTTTTTACATTCGTTTCTCCGCGGAGATTGACTTTGATTCCACCGCAAGAGTAATGGGCGGCAGGGGAAATGGGGATGAGATTTTTCGTTAGATCAACGCCGTATTTAAGCAATTTTTGATAAATTTGAGGAAAGCGAATTTTTGTTTGTTTTGCGTCTTTATGCGTAATGTCGAGGTAAACGGGTCCTTTTTTTTCTTCTTCAAAAATTGCACGCGCGACAATGTCTCTTGGCGCGAGTTCCGCCATTTCGTGATAACGATGCATAAATCGTTCTTTGCGAGCATTTTTTAAAAAAGCGCCTTCGCCGCGAACGGCTTCGGAAATAAGAAATTTCGGAGCTCCTTCAATATTGAGCGCCGTGGGGTGAAATTGTATGAATTCCATGTCTTGAAAATGACATCCGGCTTCAAATCCAAGTTTTATACCATCACCGGTAGAAATTTCGGGATTCGTTGTGTATTTGTATATGCGTCCAAGACCTCCTGTCGCGAGAATCGTATTTTCCGCGTAGACGGTTTTAATGGCATACGTCCTTATGTTTTTTTTGTGGGTTGATTGAGCGGTTTTCGAATATTTTTTGAGAATATGCGCTCCATGGCAGATTTTTTTCTTTCCTTTTTTTTGAGTGCTTGTGAGGAGTTTCATAGCTGTCGCGTGTTCCCAAATCGTGATATTGGGATGTTTTTTTGTTTTATTTACGAGAGTTTTTTCTATTTCTTTTCCAGTATAATCGCCAACAAAAGCAATTCTTCGTTCCGTGTGGCCGCCTTCACGCGTCAAAAGCAGTTCGCCATTACTCGAAGTGGCAAATGGCACGCCTTTTTCAATGAGTTTGTAAATGGCTTCTTTTGAATGATGAATCATGAATTCTGTGACTTTTTTGTTATTGTGAAAAGATCCCGCTATGAGCGTATCTTGCATGTGTTTTTTGGCATTGTCCGTTTGAGCGAGTACAGCCGCCACTCCGCCTTGAGCGTAATTTGTGCTTGTTTCAGCTGTTTCTTTTTTCGTTACAATAAGAACTTTGCCTTTTTCAGCAGCGTTGAGAGCGAAATTAAGGCCTGCGATTCCTGATCCTATAATGAGATAATTGATTTTCACGTTCACATTATACGCCTTTATGCCATGTTTTTGGATATTATGAATTGTGCTTGTCCGCCGCTATTGTTTTTTATTCAGATAAAAGAGGGCGGGGACTCCATTTTCGCTACGCTTCGCTATGCGCTCAAGTTGTTATGTTTTGCCAAAGAGGAGAGCGTATTTAAACATTTTATTTCATCATGTTTTGTTTCATTTTTTAGAATAAGGTCAGCCGTTTTTATATATGTGTTTTTTCTTTCGTTCCATACATTTTCCAGCTCATCGAGAAAATTTGTCGAGTGAATTGTTTTATGGGATTGAAGAGCAGGACGCGACGTGTCGTTTTTGAGCCGTTTTCGTATAATTTCGCATGAGCATTTTAATACAATTATCATGCCATTTTTTTTTAACATTTTTGCATTTGTTTCATCCATAAGCGTTCCTCCGCCGGTTGCTATAATGCATCCATCAGATTCAGCAATTCGTTTTGTGATTTTTTTTTCCAGTTTTCGAAAATAATTCCAGCCGTATTTTTTTACAATATCGGCGATTTTTTCATTCGCGTCCTTTTCGATTTCGTCATCCAAATCAATAAAAGTGGATTCAAGCTTTTTTGCAAGCAATCGTCCGAGCGTGGTTTTTCCCGTCCCTCTCATTCCCGTGAGAATAATGTTCATATTTTTTCGTTAAGGCATTGTAACAAAGTCAATTGTACACCGATACTTTCCAAATCTTTCCAAAACAGTGGATAAGTTTTCGCAACACATTTTGGATTTTTGATCACCATGCCTGGAATTTTTGTCGCGGCTGCGGCAAAACACATTGCCATTCTGTGGTCTTTGTACGTTTCGATTGTTGCTCCATGAAGATTATCTGGATTTCCATGAATAATGAGTCCATCAGAAGTTTTTTTTACGTGACAACCGATTTTTTCAAGTTCTTGAAAGAGAGCAAGCAGTCGATCTGTCTCCTTATATCGAAGATTTTTCAGTCCTTGTAAATGACTTTCGCCTTTTGCGAAGGCGCATACTATTGCCGTTGTCATCGCGGCATCCGGCATGATATTGAGATCGATTTTTCCGAGATTTTTGAGTTTTTTCGGGCCACGAAACATGAGTGTATTTTTTTTATATTCGTACGTACAGCCCATTTTTTTTAAAATATTCAGAAATTGAAAGTCTCCTTGAGCGGAAAATGTAATATCACGCGCAATAATTTCGGCATTGTGAATCGCCGCAATGGCAAGAAAATAGCTCAGGGAAGACGCGTCGGCAGGTATGGCATATGTAGAGGCTTGATATGTTTGTTTGGGTTTAATTATAAAGGTCGCGCTGAGTATTTTTTTTATTTTTACGCCAAAATGATCCATGATATCGATTGTTGTATCAATATAGGATGCAGAAGTTATTTTTTCTGTTATTTGAATAGTCGTTTTTTTTTCAGCGTAAGGCGCAGCAATAAGAAGCGCTGAGATAAATTGGCTGCTTATATCGCCGCGAATGATTGTTTTTCCGCCAACTAATCCGCATCCGTCAATAATTATTGGAGGACAGCCATTTTCGCATTGCACATTGGCGCCAAGTTGATTGAGCGCGTCTACAAGATCTCCAATGGGACGTTTTAGCATCTGTTTATTTCCGGTAATGACGGATTTGAAATGTGTCAAAGTGAGTACGCTTGTGAGAAATCGCACCGCGGTTCCGGCATTTTCCAAAGAGAGCGCTTTTTTCGCAGAAGTAAAATGTCCTTTTTTTCCTTTGATTATAAGATTATTTCCATGTTTGGTTATTTTTATGCCGAGATTTTTGAGCGCATGAATAGTTACCAAAGTGTCGTCTGAAATGAGTACGTTTTTTAAGATACTGGTGCCTTTGGCGAGCGCGGCGAGTATGAGAGCTCGATTGGTATAACTTTTAGAACTCGGGACACGTATGAAAAATTTTTTGAGTCGAGTTGGCTTGATGGAAATGGACATGGTTTTTTTGTGCGGTGAAGAATTTGCAGCCAAAATTTGCAATTACAGTAGAAAAGATATTTTTTTTAAGGCTCCTTTAAAAGTTGGCGTGGTTTTGGTGAGTTGTCTCATGCAGTGGAACGTTGTTCAGCGTTTTCGTTCGAATTTTGCAATTTGCAGTAGCAAGCATATTTATCAAGATTTTCTAAGGCGAGTTTTTGTCTCGTGTTCATTTTTGAGAACGCTTTTAATATCTTCATTTTTAATGTCGGTTACTATTTCCGCATGGCCTATTTTTTTTACTATGATCCAATTTTTTTTACCGTTGTGAAATTTTTTATCATGATGAAGTGTTTTCATAAGAGCGTTTTTATCGATTTTTTTTGGCAGAGATGTATCGATTTCAAAGGTTTCTAAAAGGCGTTGGATTTTTTCCGAGTCAATTTTTTCCATCCATTTTTTTTTCACGGCGATTTTGTTGATAAGAATGATTCCTTTGGCTACGCAAATGCCGTGAAGGAGACGATAATTCGTGACTTGCTCAATGGCATGACCGAGTGTGTGTCCGTAATTTAACAGCATGCGAATATTATTTTCTTTTTCGTCTTTTTCTATAACGCGAGCCTTAATTTTGCAAGACTGAATAATTATTTTATTCATTATTTCGTTTTTTATTTTATTTTCATCATTTTTTTCTGAATTTTTTGAACGAAGAATAGTGTTAATGTTTTTTTCATGATTTTTTGTGTTCGCCATTAAATGATTATTATTTTTCGCATTTTTCGCGTTGAAAATAGCATGAGCGTTTTTTTCTAAATAATCAAAAAGCTCGGCATCGCGGATAATGGCGTGTTTTATGACTTCCACCACACCGTTTTGTATGTGTTTTCGGGGCAAGGTTTGTAGAAAAAACGTGTCAATATAGACTTTTTTCGGTTGATGGAAGGTTCCAATCATATTTTTCGCCAAACTGTTATTCACGCCGGTTTTTCCACCGATTGAGGAATCGACCATTGCGAGAAGCGTCGTAGGAATTTGAATGTATGGAATTCCCCTCATAAAAATAGAAGCTACGAATCCGGCTATATCGCCAATAACTCCACCTCCTAATGCCACAATCATCGAAGATCGATCGCAGCTTTTTTTTGTCATTTTATTGATGATTTTTTCAATTGATTGGAGATTTTTTGATGTTTCACCTGATTTTAGCGCGATAATGCTGGTTTTTAGACCATGTTTTTTACATTTTTTTAAAATTTTTTTTCCATGAAGTTTTTTTACCGTATGATCCGTGATGATGATATATTTGCTCGCTGGAAAATGTTTTTTGAGTTCATCCGCTATACTGTTCATCATATTCGTTCCAATGACGATGGAATACGAATGATCGATTTTTTTTTGGAGTGATATAATATGTTTTATCATGATTTTATGGTGAATTTTCGTCTTACCGCAGGGGCGATGACGGCTATTTCTTTGACGAGCTGTTCAAATGTATCGGTCGTTATGGATTGATCTCCGTCGCAAAGCGCTTCATCGGGTTGCGGATGAACTTCGATAATGAGTCCGTCGGCGCCGGCTGCAATAGCGGCACGCGCCATTGGAGGCACGAGCGTCCTTTTTCCCGTTGCATGGCTTGGATCCGCTATAATCGGAAGATGACTCAGCTCTTTTATGAGAGGAATGGAATTGAGACCAAAAGTGTTTCTTGTTTCTTGCTCGAAAGTGCGGATACCACGTTCGCAAAGCATAATTTCAAGGTTTCCTTTTGCCATAATACGTTCAGCGGCAAGGAGTAGTTCCGTTACCGTGGAAGAAAGTCCGCGTTTTAAAAGTATGGGTTTTTTTACGGATCCAACTTCATTAAGGAGTGTGAAATTTTGCATATTTCGAGCTCCGATTTGAATAATATCCGCATATTCCATAATAAGATCGATGTCGCGAATATCCATGAGTTCCGTAATGACGGCAAGTCCATGGCGGTCCGCGGCAGCCCGAAGGATTTTTAGGCCATCTTTGCCTAATCCTTCAAAAGAGTAAGGTCCTGTGCGCGGTTTGAATGCTCCTCCTCGAAGAATTTTCGCGCCGGATTTTTTTATCGAACTTGCTGTTTTTTCCACTTGATCCTCATTTTCTACGGCGCAGGGACCTGCCATGATTGCAATTTCTTCGCTTCCTATTCGAACACCGTTTACTTCAATAACCGTGTTTTCGTATTTGGTTTCGCGGCTCGCGAGTTTGTAAGGTTTGAGAATAGGATGAACGTCGCTCACTCCTGGAAGCGAACGCAGGTGGTGAATGTCGAGAATCCGTTCATCACCGATGACCGCGATAACGGTTCGTTCCGTTCCGATGAGTGGCACTGGTTTTAAACCTTGGGTAATCATTTCCTGTATAACATGATCGATGAGCTTCTGTTCAGCCTGTCGACGCATAACGATAATCATATTTGACGGGGTTAAAGTGTGAATTTGACGTGCGCGGTTTTCAGTTACCGTGAAGTTTTTTTTGTTTGATTGTTTTTTATCGCCAAAGGCAATAAAAGTTGTTTTTTGTTTGTTGCCAAAGTCGATAAAGATAGTCTTTTTTTGTGCCAGCGAATGCGTGTCGCGATTGATTTTTTATGAAGTTTTCGCGTTTTTTCTCGCGCAGGAAGGATTGTAACATGGTTTTTTTTCATTAAATAATAAAAATCCCCGCTCTAATGCGCGAGGAGTATATGGATCAGGAATACTTGAAACTACCTCGCGCAGGTCAGAGGATAAAAATAGAAACCCCAAAATGATATGACGTTTTGTTTCGATTTCGTGTCGAAATATTTTTGGTTTTTTATCTTATTTTTTTGCCTTTCCAAAGTCATTTTTTTGAATATTTTTTCGAAATATATGGCTTTCACGATTGTATTATATTGAAATATCCATTTTTTTTCAAGTTTTATTTTTATTGACATTTTTTTAAGATATGTTTATCATGTCGACCTTTTAAAGAAAATTTTGACAAAAAATTAAAGAAGTTTAAAATATATTTAACTAACGATATTATAAATTCATTATACATTTTATGTCTAAAGATCATGCATCAGGTGGCTTAAATATTGAAAAAGATGGTTTGGATGGTCAAGAAAATTATGGTCTTACTGTTAAAGATTTTGATGGTACGCCCGATGGCATGCCTCAATCCGATGAAGAAGCCATGCAACTTTTAATCGAGAGTGATGGCATTTTGAATGATGTTTTACAAAAACTGAGAGAAGTTGATTTTAAACCAAGTGATAGGGCTCTTCAAGGTGTAACTGATGCTTTTCAAACAGCGCGTCGAGAATTATCATCTTCCGAGACAGTTAATAGAGATGGTTCGCAAGGAATATTTTCTGATAAAGTTAACGGTTTTAAGAGTCGTTTTCGACTTCGTCTTTTAAGAAGAGTAGTATCGAAAGTCCAAGGGGGTTTAGTCGATTTAAAAGATGCTGTCCAAATGCGTTTTTTTAGTGCTCAACCTATTGATATTCGAGTTGCCTCATTAATTACAAAAGCCGTTGAGTCTTTTCAACAGGTAAGAGATAATATTGATCCCCTGATGGAATTATCGGCTCAATTAGATTCGGATTGTTTATTAATAAGAGCAAAGTTTGATCTTGTTGGATTGTATATTTCTTCTCATCGAGAAAAAAGCCCATCTCCCTCCAGAAATAAGCTTTTAGCAATGCTTGCCAAAAGAAATGCAGGATTAGCCTTATTATATAAACAATCTAGATTTTTGAGAAAAAATATAGAAAATAGAATGGTTGTAGTAGATTTGTTATCTGCGGATTTGCCGTTCCTTCAATCTTGCTTGATGATTTCTGGCGGAATTGCCCAGGGCGCTGCTGAACTCGCTGCTCTGGAAACAATTATGCAATCTCTTTATGAGCTTAATAATACGCTTGTTCTCGTTAATGCTGAAATGAGTGGAAGAAATGAACAAGACGCGCTTCGTCTTGTTGGGGCAACTGTTTTTGATGAATTAACTATGCGAAAATTAGAAGAGATTAATGCACGAAATGATAAACTTTTTATTGAAGCCATAGAAGACGCAAGGAAGCGATTGGACGGCGCTTTAAGAATGTCTTTACCTTCCTTGTCTGAAGGTTCTGCTGGAGTCATTGATGGTTTATTTTCTCTAACAATATCAACTTCTCGCTTTTTAGGTTCTTCGTCTGTCGTTGAGGGTGAAAAAAGGGGAGGGGGATATCCAATAAATGCGGTTGCAGAAGAAAAAATTAAAGGAGAAGAGGGAGAAGAATAAAGGATGAGAGATTGAGCAGTTTTTGATGGTTTTTTCATAAAAATTGAAGATTTTGAAGCAGTAATTTTTTTTCGAAAAACACATTTATGACAATAATTTTTATCTCATATTTATCGTTTTCATGGAATCATCTTTTTCGAAAATTCGTCCTTTTTCTTCTCATGAAAACCCCTTTGTTTCAGCCGAAGAACGGGAGCGGTGGCAGTATGTGTTCTATGGAGAGTGGTTTTTTGACCTTGAAATAGACGATGAGTATCGAGAAAGAGTTGGTTTGCTTGAAAATTTTGTTCAAGAAGAGAAAATCGTTTCCGAACCCATGGGTGTTATTTTGGATGTCACAAGAAATGAAACAGAATTCATTGTGGCAGTAAAAACGAAACAGGACTCTCAAGTGGCGATGGAAAAAATTATTGAAATTAAGAAAAAACTTGAAGAAAAACATGGATGTCTTCTGCGTGATGGTTATATGGCGGAAAATATTGATAGTTTTTTTGAGAATGATTTTAGTAGTGTAATGAGTCAGTGCCCTGAAGCATATCTTGTCGAAGCTCGCGGGAGACGAGTTATACTTCAATCACAAAAAATTATACGCTGGAGGCTCGAACGAGCTCTTGCACGTCAACAAAGGGTCGAACGAATATTAGAAGATTCACCCGGAGGAACTTCTCAAATTCATGAACAAGGAGAAAGTGATACCTCATCTTCTCCTTTCATTGCTTTTTATCGACAACAGGTAGCACGGCAGATTTGCGCACTTCAAAAAGCTCTTCAACTTATAGAAATAACGATGCAGAAGACTGACGAACCCTTAAAATTTGGAGGTATGCTTACAGACACACAGAATATATCCAGATTTCCGATTCCAGAGATTGTGCCTTTGTCTTCAATAATGTCTTCAGCATCACTTCGAGATACATCTTCTGATCACCAGGAAGTAAATCCTTCTCTATGTTCCACGGTTGGAGATATTTTAGAACATCCCCTTATTCAAGCGGCTGTGCGAAAAGCTGTTCCTCAATCAAGAGAAACACATGAAATTACACTCATATATCTCCTTTCCACGGAAGAAGGGACCAGAATACTGCTGAGACATCTTAAAGAAATCGTAGATCGCATTCAATCGATCCAGAGAGAAAAGAGCGTTTGTGATGATGAACAGTGGGAGGATCAAAAATCGCGTGCGCTTAAAGGACTGGATGCTTTGCGTCGTTATGTTCGAACGTATCCTCGAGAAAAATTTAGTACGGAACTCAAGGCTCAACGTCTAAGGGACTTGAAATGTCCTGAAACATTGGTTGATGATGCCAGTATGGAAATTCCCGGATCGAAAGAGCAGAATTCCTCTTGTTTGCCTTTTGGAATTCAGGAATTCCGTTCACCATCGGGTGAAACTTTCTATTTTCAAAAAGATTCAACAGGGACCTTTTTACCAGCAATCTACAAAAATAAAAAAATAAAAAAGATACAATATTGCTCTATTTCTTTTTCAGAAATTACAGAAAAGAACAGAGGATATGCCATTATAACAGAAGATGATCATGGTTATTTCGTAGATGAAAGCACTGGGGTTATGCAGGAATTCGCTCAAGCCTATTGTAGCGCCGTTACAGGCGATTTTTTTTATCAGACAGAAAAAGATGGTTCTTGGTATCATGATGGTTGTATCGTAGAACCTGTGTTGACTCGAGAAAAATCACGTGCGGATTCAAATGAAACTGTTGACCTTGTCATTATCAGTCTTAAAGGGAAAAAAGAAATTATTATACCCGAAGGAATGAGTAAGGGCGTATGGAATATAGGAAATCTTATCTGTTACACTCCACATACAGCTAGCTCTGCTTTTCCTAATTGTATTTTTGATGTGAATTTAGATCCTGTGATGATAGATGAGGAAATAGGATGTCAGATAAGTGAAATTTTTACCTTTGGTGAAAGAACATGGGTACGTCTAGAATCTGCTGGTATGTTATCACGGGCAGCAATAATAGATGCCGAAACAGCAAAATGTACTCGAGTAGTTGATTCAAATTTCGGATTGCCTAGCACTTCACGAATTCCATCATTCTTACAGATTTCTTCTGAAGCTGAATGCGTTAAACAGGATCCTCGGACTCCTCAGATGAAAAGACAAAGTTTCACCATTACATGTCCTATTATGCCTGTTCCATCATTTTTTGGACGACCAGCTTTAATTAATCTTTCAAGCTATAATCAAGAAGAAGGCACATTTCAAATCGTCCGTATTCAAGGTATTCAAGGCGAACATATTGAAAATTTAGAAGAAGCTTTTTATTGGGGGTTAGAAGCAGCTTTTGATCCTAATAAAACGTCTTCATTCCTTAAACAAACTATGCCGAATGAAATTTTGGGATTCAGAAAAGCAAAAATAAAAAATGATGTCCTCATGGTGGATATGGATTCTTTTGATCCAGAAAATTCCACTCTAAAAATGATTACAGTCGAAGATATGCCTGGTTTTATAACTTCCATTGAACCGGTGGTTAAAATAAGATCTTTCGGAGAAAAAATAAGAAAGTTTAGAGTTGTTCTTTCTCAAAAGAATGCTACAACAGGAAAAAGAGATATTGTGACGATAGTTTTTTCTGTGGAAAATTATGATCCCGAGACATGTATGATTCGAGGTTCGAAAGATCTTGTGATACAGAGAAGGGGTTGGGGTTTTTTTGCAAAAAAAAGGGCGTTATCATATTTAATACATTAAGCAGTGTTCACATAAAATTTTATGTTTAGTGAAACCCTCATAAATATATTTACTACTAAAATTATCCATTAATATGGAAAAAGATATTACAGATCGTGATTTTAGTACTTATCCTTTTTCTTCTCATGCAAACCCTTTTGTTTCAACCGAAGAACGGGATAGGTGGCAATGTTTATTTTGGGCTGAATGGTTTTTAGCCCCGATGGATGATGAATATAATCAACAGATACCTCAACTTCATGCTTTTATTCAAGAAGGAAAAGAGCGTTGGAGTTCTTTAGGAATTGATGTGAACACTCGCGCTGAAGAAAGAGGTTTGTTTGTCGAGGTAAAAACTCAAAATCGATCTCCAGATGCTGGTGTAACTCTTATGGAAATTCAAAAAACGCTTCAACGCCAGTTTGCACTCAGTATTTTTGATCTGCATATTTCGGATTCTATCACTGATATTTGGGGAGATGTATTTCAACTTGAAAGGCCTGAAGCCGATGTACTGACGCCGCGAGGTCGAAGAATGCATACTCAAGGAATACTCGCGGAATGTAACAGGTTAGAACGAAGAGAAGAAAAATTTGGTCGTATAAATGAATGGCTCCAAGGCGATCAACATGGGTTATCTCAAGAATTATGGGCATTGCAATCGAATGCCATTTCGAGGCAACGCATGCAGATTCGCGAAACTCTCAAAACTTTAATCCTGTTTTTAAAAGTAAATGAAGGTCTTCAAATGGTTGTTCAGTCCACCATGCCGCAAGCCCATGATTTTACTCCTCGTCTTTCAGCATCATCGCATGAGCCGGAATTTTTGAGAGAAGAGAGCGATCCTGAGGAAATTCTCCCTTCGATTTGTTCTACTCCTTGGGATATTTTACAACATCCTCTCCTTCAAAAAGCTTTACGAAGAACCGTAGATACTTTTAAGGAAGATTATGATATTGAACTTCTTAAAGTCCTTATTGATGATGAAAAAAACGAGTTGTTTTTTGGAAATTTACGACGAATGATACAAGGTATTTATAAAAAATCTGTCCATACTGCTGATGAAAGAAAAAAATTTTTTCTCCAAATGGAAAATGGGTTAAAAGGTTTAATGCAACTCGTGAATGTAGCCAAAAGAAATCCTCAATCAAGGTTTGAAAAGCAACACGGTCTTTCTGAGCCATTGCGATCAATGGAATTTAAAACAATGAGTCTCGAAAATCTTCCTCAAATTTGTCTCGAATATGTTGAGGTTTTTTCTCAAAAATCTGAAACAGAAGCTCAAGATGAAGAAAAAATACAAAAACTTTTTTCAAATCATCCAGCTAAGGAAATTCCGTACAGAGGTCTCCTTATAGATGGTCAGCAAATCAAAAGTTATGAAATGACTCCCTTTGGAATTTACAAAGTAGTGGTTGGTTTCGATGAAAAAATGTATCTCACCCATGATGGAAATAATTTTGTCAGAGCAGAATATGAAGGCGAGCCGGTTATTTTTATCGCTCAAGTGAGTCATAAAAATGTTCCGAGCGATTCATCTCGGTTTTCAGATGCAAATGTTTCAGAACAAGATATTCTTTTTACAGAACAGCACGGTTATATGCGAGAAAGAGAGACAGGTGTTTTGACGCCGCTTGATGATTTTTATCTTGGAAATAATCGCAAAGATTTTTTTTATAAATTGGGAAAATTTTGGTTTAAAAGAGATGGTTTCGTGTTTCCGGATAGCTTTTTTGTTTGTGATAGATCGTCCTTTCAATCATGTTTGGTATATTCTCCGAAAACGCACAAGGAAAGAGTGTTCGATAATTATAATGGACATCCATTCACTTATGGAAATATTCTTAGATTTGATACCCATTCAGGCGGTCAAGACATTTTTGATTCTCATCTTAATCTTTTAGAAATAGGCGGAAAAAGAGTCTTGGAAGTTGAGCTATGCGAACATTTTGGAAGAAATGTTTTTGCAAATGTTACATTTTCTGTTTCTGAAGTAACAGACGGACCTGCTTATCAAGTAACAGACGGACCTACTTATAAAGCAACAGACGGACCTACTTATGCGCGTCATGAATTAGATAAAAAAACTTTACGGCTTGTCGATGTAAAAACTTTACATCCAATCAGAGTTAAGCTGAGGGACGGAGTTGAGGAAGAGTGTTTTCTTTCCAGTAATAACGAACGTTCACAGCGTTATTCTATTGTTGGTAAGAGTGTTTTATACAATATTGTTACTGTAACAGGGGAGAAAGTTATTGCCGATATGTCAAATTATGATCGAAAAACATCTCTCGTGTCCTGTGTTGGAATTGATGGGCTGAATGAAGTTGTCCCTCAACATATTGCAAGGACCTCGAGTTTGGAATGTCAGATAGTCAGTAACGCCTTGTCGTTGGAAGTAAGAAATGATGGCAAGATACGAGATTCGATTTTGGTTGATGGCGATTCGTACGATCCAGAGACTCAAACTTTTACTCCTCTAACGGTTAGAAATAGACAAGGAGTGATTTCTTTTATTCTTCAAAAAAAAAGAGTATTGATGAGAGATTCTGTATCGATAGCTTATCTTATTGATCCGAAAGCAATCCATGATGGACGAAAAATAAAGATACGAAAGGTGCGTATAGATCCTGGTTCGTATTGTAGAGATTTTACTGAGAAAAATTTTCTTTCTCTTTGATTTTCCTGTATTTTTTTGGAGTGTATGATTTCAAAATATATTGATACTCACGCCCATCTTTATTTTCCTTCATTTGATCCTGATTTTTATGATGTGGTTTCACGCATGAAACAATCGAATGTGGAAAAAGTAATTAATATTGGCGTTGATCTCGAAAGTTCGAAAAAGTCGATTGAAATGAGTCGAAAGTTTGATGGTATGTACGCTGCTATTGGCATTCATCCCACTGAATCACTCCAATGTAATGATGTGGCTTTTGAAGAACTCCGTAGCTTGATTCTTGGGTGTTCGCTATCAATTGAGATCGTTCAGAATTGTGACGTCTCTCAAGGGAACAATGTTTTTTCAAAGAGCAATCTCGTTGCAGGAAGCGATGTTGTATCAAAAAATAATGTTTCTGCAGAAAGCATGGCTTCTAGTCAAGGTTTAAGATCAAGCGAAAAAAAGGTTGTGGCGATAGGCGAAATTGGGTTGGATTATTATCGAATGCAAGTGCCGCGCGAGGTTCAGCAAGAGGCGTTTCGTAAACAGCTGCGTCTCGCGAAGGAATTTCAACTTCCTGTTATTATACATTGTCGCGAGGCCTATGAAGACACATTCCAAATACTCATCGAAGAAGCGATGGAGAAAGTCGTATTTCATTGTTTCGCTGGTGATCTTTCCTTCGCGAAAAAAGTCTGGGAGAGGGGATTTTATACTTCTTTTACAGGAATCATTACTTATCCTAATGCTCAATCACTTCGAGAGGTGGTGCGGGCGGCTCCGTTTGATCGCATAATGGTGGAAACGGACTGTCCTTTTTTACCTCCGCAAAGCCATCGCGGTAAACGAAACGAACCTTCTTTTTTGCCGGAAATTGTTGAAAAAATTGAAGAAATCAGAAATTCAAAAGATATTTTTCAGTCTCTTTATCGTAATTCGGAGCTTTTTTATAACTTGTCGTGAATACTGTCTCGACAATCGTTTTATTTTTCATTCATCGGTTTTTTTTTATGAATGTGTTTGATTCGAAAAATTAACTTTTTTGATTGCTTCGTTGATATCGCTTACTTGCAAGGTATGTTCATTTTTTGTTTCCATTTTTTTCCCTTGAGGAATCATGATTTTTTGGAATCCCAGTTTTTCGGCTTCTTTTATGCGTTTTTCAATATGGGTAACATTTCGAAGCTCTCCGGAAAGGCCGAGTTCGCCAATGGCGCAGAGGTTCGCGGGAAGATTTTGTTTTTTGAAAGCCGACACAATGGCGAGACAAATACTGAGGTCGGAGGCTGGTTCTTTGAGTTGAAA
This sequence comes from Candidatus Peregrinibacteria bacterium, assembly GCA_016188705.1. Taxonomy (GTDB): domain Bacteria; phylum Patescibacteriota; class Gracilibacteria; order UBA1369; family JACRIC01; genus JACPHH01. The sequence continues at coordinate 66,062 of JACPHH010000014.1, forward strand.
ACCACCAACCACATTGACGTAGACATCCTGATTACTCAAGTTGAGTCCGGCGTGTTTTTGCAGCACCGCGATAAGAAGTTGCAAACGATTTACGTCAAAACCGCTGCTCGTCCTTCGTGGATATCCAAATGCCGTTGTATTCGTCAGCGCTTGCACTTCGACAAGAAACGGACGAGTCCCTTCCATGGTTGCGGTTATGACCGACCCAAAGGCTCCTTCTTTTCGTCCTGATAAAAAGTTTTCCGATGCATTTTTCATTTTTTTTAAGCCGGTTTCCGTCATTTCAAAAAGTCCCACTTCATCCGTTGAGCCGAAACGGTTTTTTACGCAGCGGAGTATTCGAAATTGCTGATAACGGTCACCTTCAAAATAGAGAATCGTATCGACGAGGTGTTCAAATACTCGCGGTCCGGCAAGCGTTCCGTCCTTCGTCACATGTCCGATAAGGAGCATCGGCACTTGATTTTTTTTGCCCCATTCCATCAGACGTTCTGTTGAGATGCGTACTTGATTGATGGAACCAGAGAGTGATGGCACATCGTTTGAGGAAATTACTTGAATCGAATCAATGATGACAAAATTTGGTTTTTCGCTCTCGAGCGTCGCGATAATCGTTTCAAGATTGGTTTCGTTGAGGAGTTCTAAATTTTCCGGCAGAGTTTTTAATCGTTTTGCACGAAGCGCGATTTGCTCCACGGATTCTTCACCGGATATATAGAGAATTTTTTGCAATTTGTTCGAGAGCGCTTCGCATAATTGAAGACTGAGAGTTGATTTTCCAATGCCTGGTTCTCCTGTCAAAACCAATATATTTCCGGTAACGATTCCGCCACCCATAACCAGATCGAATTCTTCTATATTGGTTTTAAGACGCGATTCTTGTTGGTTTAATTGAGTCAACCGTCGCGGAGTTGCCGAGAGAGCTTTCTTTTTTTCTGTTTTTTTTTCAACAATTTCTTCTATAAATGAATTCCATGCATCGCAATTCGGACAACGACCAATCCATTTGTTCGTTTGGAATTCACACTGCTGACAAATATACATGCTTTTAAGCGCCGGCATTTTTATGCTTTACAATTGCCGTTATTATAGCTTTTTTTTATAAAAAAAGCTATTTTTGATGAATGCGATATTCGCGGATTATTTTCAAAATTTGTCCGTGGATTTTAGGATTTGCCGCAATGGTCCCCTTTATTCCTGGTTTCCATATATTCCCATCAAAATCCGTAATGATTCCTCCTGCTTCCTGTATAAGAAGAAATCCCGCAGCCACGTCCCAAAGTCCGCCCATGCCGTGTAGATCGAAAAAAGCGTCGAAAGAACCTTGCGCTGTGTAAGCGAGGCCGAGCGCGCCGCTTCCGATGGACCTCAGTAGATGCGTCTTGAGCGCCAATGCTCGAATCATGACTTCGGGATGAAATTGTTTCGTTTTGTACATTCGCGGTATATCAAAGTGAATAATTGTTTTTTTGAGATTTTTTTGTTGTGAAATTTTTAACGGTTTTTTTGTGTTTTTTTTATACGAGTGTGAAGATGAAGTTTTGGCGCGAAAAGCTCCTTGTCCTTTTATCGCGTGAAAAATTTCATGAGTTGCCGGACTGTACACGACTCCAAAAATGATTTCGTTTTTTCTTTTCAGCGCCATAGTGGTATTAAAAATCGGAAGCCGGCGTTCGTAATTTTTCGTTCCATCGAGCGGGTCAATAATCCAGGTATATTCGGACTTTTGGTCGTGCCATCCGGATTCTTCGGCGAGATAATTCCAGGTCGGATAGTATTTTTTTAGACGATTCAGGATGTGTTTTTCAATTTGAATATCGAGATTGGTGCAAAAATCAAAATTTTTTTTATAATGGCAAATTTCTACTTTATCCCATTGGTCCATGAGAATTTTTCCGCATTCAAGCGCCAGATCGAGCGCTTTTTTTTCGATTATTTTTACGTTATCCATATTTATCAGGGTTAAGTCAATATCATACGTTCAAATGTCTGAGTCGCTCTACCGATAGGTCAATATCATCTATCGGTGTCACGCGTCTAATCGATCTACTTGTATTTTGTACCATTACGTCGATATTATATCTTCAAATACCGAAATTTCCGAACTATTATTGCTTTGATATTATTTACCTGTGTCGCTCGGCTACATCGATCTACCTGTATTGTTGTACTGCCATCGATATCACATGTTCGGATATCGGAGTTTCTGAACTGCCACGTCGATGTCATCTATCGGTGTCACACGTCTCATCGATCTACCTGAATTGCTGAACCGCCACGTCGATGTCATATTTCGGATCATCGATGTCGGAAAATTTAAGAAGTTTCCAGTTTTCAGGACTCCGCGATTCATGTTCGATAAGTCCAAGATGGGCGAGGTTTTCATGTGCTTTGCACAGCGGTTGCAAAGTATCCGCCTCATGTTCATTCGTCAGCGCAAAACGTTTCGCGTGATGGAGA
>JACPHH010000011.1 GCA_016188705.1 Candidatus Peregrinibacteria bacterium
AGCTTCAATGCGAAATTGAAAGGTTTTCGAGCTTTGGTGAGGGGGGTACGTGATATCAATTTTTTCCTTTTCAGAGTTTCAACCTTCTATGCCTAAAAATATTGTCAATCTTTTTTTCAAACTATTTATTGCATGATCCAATTTTTGCGATGGTTGGACGAAAATATTTCTGGATTCAAGTCATTTCCATCCACCGCTTACTCTGCCACTTCCTTTCAGTGTATGGAGATGAAGTTTTTGTATCGATGTATTAAGGTCATTTAATGATCTCCTCCCTATAGATTCATTGCATTTTTGAATTTCGGCATCAATGCCTTCTATTTTAAGTAAGGTTGCCAATGCTCTTTCATCGAGATCGGTTTTCGGATTTGCTTGCCGAGCAGGTTCGCAGCGTTCTTGTAATTCATTCAAAATATTCGAATGTTTTTCGCGAAAGAATGAGAGAAGCTCTATATTACTCCAATCGGTTGATTGAGGATTCTTTAAACTTTCGCCGAACATTTCGATAAAGCCACGTAGCGCCGTGATTTGATTTGTGAGAAAATCCGTGGCTATAATCATATCAATTTCATCAAGGAACCCCATCAATTTTCCTTCTTCGTCGATTTCTTCCATATTTTTTTTTATTTAGGGATACGTTTTTATCTTATAATTATACCTTTTTTTCATGTTAAAAAAAAGCCTACTATCGGAGTTGAACCGATAACCTCTCCCTTACGAAGGGATTGCTCCACCAGTTGAGCTAAGTAGGCAAAATTTTAGAAATCTCTTATTGTCGTAAAATGACTTTGTTCAGCGTCTCAATTGTATTTTTTTATTATCCTCGTTCTACGTATTCGTTCGTTTCGGTATTTACTTTCACGGAATCGCTGGAATTAATAAAAAGCGGGACCTGAATCGTAAGACCTGTTTCGAGTGTCGCCGGCTTTGTGCCGCCTTGCGCCGTATCACCGCGAACTCCAGGAGGAGTATCAACCACCTTGAGCACGACTTTCGGCGGTAGTTCGACACCAATGGGACGCTCCTCAAAACGCGTTACCATTGTTTCTTCTCCTTCTTTTAAATAATACATTTGATCTCCCAACATCTCGATTGGAAGAGGAAACTGTTCATAGGTTTTGGAATCCATAAAATACGCATTGTCATCATCCTTATACAAATATTGAGCATTTGATTTTTGAATATGCACGAGCTCAAACGCCTCGCCCGCGGTAAAGGTCTTATCCAAAACTCTACCAGAAATGACACCGCGCAGCTTCGTTCTCATCACAGGTTTTCTCATCGCGGTACGCATAAAATTATTCCAAATTATGACGTACGGTTCGCCATCATGATTGAGAACTCGACCAACTTTAAGATCTGTAATGGATTGAGCCATAAAAAAAAATGAAAGAGTAGAAAATATGGTATTTTAGAACTTATCCATGAATAGGGATTCGTCACGAAATTTGCAAATTGCAGTGGAATACATATTTATGGATAAGTTCTTAATCACTTTATCATACAGGCAACACTTTTTTATCGATATTTAGGCACTTTTAAAAGCCCTGACATCATCCAGTTAATCTGAAAAAGGTGTCCAAAGTCAAGCCAAGTATATGTCTTTCCTGTGCTTTATTTTTAAAATAATCAAAATTGTGATCGTTCCATCACGGCTTATATCAAATAAAACTCTATAATCTCCAACTCTATAACGATAGTGACCCAATGAATGATTTTTCAGCGCTTTCGCACATTTTAAAGGATCATTTTGCAGAATGTAAAAATTAAGCTTACGTAAAATCCTTTTTGCAACGTGGCTTTCTAAACTTCGTAGATCTTTTCTCGCATTTTTCGTATAAATAATGGTATGCATATTTATCATGAATGCCTTTATTTCAGACCAAATTCTTTCATTATTTCTTCGTGAGTGTAGACGTTTCCTTCTTTCACCTGTTTTCGCGCTTCTTTTATTTCATGTGTCAATTTTTCCATTGCAAATTTTTTTTCATCAACCGGGCGAATTTCTAATACCGGCACATTTTTTTTAAGCACAATATATCGGATATTTTGCTTCCTGGCTTTTTTTGCAAAAGAAGCCATATTTTGACGAAATTCTTTCATCCCAACTAGTCTGGTAGTCATGGTCGATTTATTTAAAAGAGCATCTTAAGTGTACATTTTAAATATAAAAAATACAACTCCTTGATAACCTTATACCAATTCTATTTTAAAACATTCACTGAAATAATCAGAAATTAAGGCTTATTACGATTTAAAATTGGCATTATACCATGATTATATGACCTTGACGGTTTTTGTAGCCGCTAATGAAATGTCGATGAGGACGTATACTTGCCCACACTCGAATTGAGAGTGATGGTTTTAAAGGATAGAGATAAAACGATGGCGAAAGATGTGATTTTTTCGGCATATATTTAAAATAAAAAAATAAACAGGTTTTTTCATTCAATACGATCTCATGAGACCTACTACCACTCCTTGAATGGTGAGTTCTTCTACAGGATAAATATTAGAGTATTTTTTATTTTCGGGTTTGAGAAATTTTTTCCCTTTTTCAATACTATATCTTTTGACCGTATTCGCCCCATCAATGAGCGCGATAACAATATCTCCGCTTCGCACCTGATTCTTGCTATCAGCCAGCACTAAATCACCATCATAAATTCCCGCATCAATCATACTGTCGCCTTTTACGCGCAAGAAAAAACATTCATCAGGATGTTTCGCGAAATCTTCCCCAACCGTCAAATAATCTTCCACGTACTCCTCTGTTTCTACCGGTCCGCCAGCCGGCACAAATCCCAAAAGTGGAATTCTGCAGAGCTTCATTTCGAGCTTTTCCTTGATGGATGGAAGAATTTTTATTCCTCTTGGCGTGTCATCTTTCTGAATATAGCCTTTTTCCTCCAAAGCCTTCAAATGTTTTAAAATGCTGTTATCCGAATTGACTTGAAACGAAACGCGCATTTCGCGCAATGTAGGGGAACAACCATGCTCAAGTTGATATTCCTCGATAAACTTGAATACGGCTTCTTGTTTTTCAGTGAGCATAGGTTAGTGGGTGAGTGTACGCTCACATAATAGGTGAGTACTTACTCACTGTCAAAATAATTTTCTTGATTCTTTTTGAAAATTGTTGGGATAATGGCATTTTTTTCGCGACTAAAAAATGAGAATATTTTGCTTCATTTTTAGAGCTCTTACTTTCCCGCGATGGAATATCCACCGTCGACTAAAAGCGTCTGTCCAGTAATAAACTCTGCTTTATCGCTTGCTAAAAAAAGAATCGCTTCAGCAATTTCATCCGGTTTAGCGATACGTCCGAGCAGTGATTGCGTTGCCTTTTTCCGTACCGCCTTTGTCCATGTCTTGCTCATGTCGGTGTCGCAAAATCCGGGCGCAACCGCATTTACCGCGATGGTCGGAGCATATTCTTTGGCGAGTGACGCCGTGAGATTTATAATCGCGGCTTTTGACGCGGAATACGCGGTATTTCCAGAAGCAACATCGTAACCACGCAACGAAGCGACATTCACAATTCGTCCTGTGCCTTTTTTTTGCATGAATGGAATCACTGCTTTACAAAAATGAACGGTTCCCAGTTCATTCACTTTAAAAACCTCCAGCCAATCCTGATCCGTGGTTTCCAAAAAAGATTTCGCGCTGTTTATTCCGGCGCAATTTACCAGAATATCGATTTTCTTTTCTTTTCGCATGACATTTTCAACCGCTTTTTTGACCGCAATTTCGTCCGCCACGTCACAGAAAATATACGACGTTTTCAAGGCTTTCGCGCATTTTTTCAACTGCTTATTTTCATCTTTGTCATGCACGATCACACGCGCGCCGTATTTTTTTGCCAAACGCGCTGTCGCGCCTCCAATTCCTCTCGATGAGCCTGTAATTATAATTACTTTGTTTTTAAGAAGATTTTTCATATCGGAAAGTACTATCTAACTCTGCACAGTGTCATAAATAATTTCATATACTTTTCATATTTCTGACTTTATACATAGCGTCATAAATATTTGACCATCGTAATGGGAAAAATTAAACGATATATGAATAATTTAAGACGCTATGTGTAGTAAAAGGTATATCATGTGCAAATTTTATTTAAGCCCGCGCATAGAATCCACAACTCATTTCATTTAATATCTACTGTAAGAGCCGGAAATCAGTCCCATTTGAAAGAAAATGAAGTATATTACAATAAAAACCAAACACCATAAAAATTCCGCGATCAAAATAGCTATAAAAGACTTCCAGCCTCGTTTGAGAGCAATAATTATCGCCGGTCCAAAAATAAGGAGTATATATAACAAAACTATTGTAATAAAAGCAATAATTTCAAAAACATCACTTCCATTAAATCCTTGAATGAAATCAGAGCTTTCCAAAAATTCCAACAAATAAGTAAGTCCAATAATGATGGCAACTGAAAGAAAACTCACGGATATATTGGCAATAGTCACTAATCTTATGGGATTTTTTGGATTTTGACCGATTATCTGTTGATCCGTCGCGCTTACATTTTTTACGTTTTGTTCGCTTCTCCTTTTTAAAAATTTTACAAGGAAATAAACTGCTGTAACAATGGCAACAATTATCAAAATAAAAAGAAGTATTGAGCTTACATTCAGTCTCAACCAATTTTTTGCGTATTCGCCTTTAACGATAAAACTTTCATTCGGAGAGAGATTTTTAGCGGTCTTTACCAATGGCCCATATGAACCGATCTTTCCAACCACATTGTTTAAACTACGCGAAGAAATACTGGATGCCACATCCTCTTGCGCTATCATGGATAAGGTTTCTGTATTGTAATTAACGGATGAACGCTTACCTTTCATTACAAGATCCGTATCAATATCCACCGCAACTCGAATTTCCTGAATCCTTGAAGAAATTTTGAGAGATTCAAATTGAAATTTGTAAAGGCCGGCGGTTTCATTTACATAACCTTTCGCGGCATAAGCTATAATAATTGCCGTAGATTTATATGGTTCAATTTCAGTCGGAAAAGTAAAGCGATAGAGGCTTTTAGATTTTATATATTGAACTTTTTGGTACTCGATTTCGCCATTACCGCCGTAACCAATGAGATTATTTCCTCCATAAGATCGTGAATAATCGGGATCTCGGTATTGCAAACACTTTTTTGAACGATCATCGTAATCATATTTGGCACATTCTTGCGGGAGTTTCATTTGATAGATAGCCATCTCGCTTGAAGTTACTTTTGGCATCTCAAAAGAAAACTCTTTGAGTGGTTTCTCATCAGGATTCGTAATAACCATCTTGGCATAGATTATGGCTTCACCATTACCACGAAATATAACCGTATAATAATGATTTTGACCAAATAATAATTCGTTTTGAGCGGAAGCCGTTCCTTTAAAACCTATCAAAATACTCATGGATCCGATCAAAATGAATAGTGATAGCAATGGCAACGAAATGATTTTTCCAAATTTTTTGTTCATTTTTATTGTTTCGTTAAAATTATTTTTTTTATTATAACATATCATTATTGGATAGAGGCGATTCATTAACCTGAAAAATTATATATTGAGGCTTTGCGTCGCCAACGAAAAGTCGGTCAATTTTCCGAAAGTCAGATTTTGGTGCCCACACCAGGAATCGGACCTGGATCTGAGGCTTAGGAGTCCCCCGTTCTATCCATTGAACTATGTGGGCCCATACGATCATAACAGTCATATCTGTTCCTAAGCTTTTTGTCCATAAGATTCTCATTTTTCAAACTTTTGAATCTTACTTTTTTTTATTTTATCGCATATTGAACACTGCCTAGTACATCAACCAATTTCTTATCCTGTTATCGGTGTCATAACGACAAAATTAGTCTTATCCTCGGGGAGATCGACTTTTTTGAGCTTGAGTTTATTTATCGGCTCGATATTTACCTGGCCGATTTCCTTTAAAAAAGGTTCAATTTCACCCAACTCAACTGTAAGTCCTGGAACTTTATAATGCATTGGAATCACCAAGCGCGGATCAATTTGTTCAATAACTTCGTGCGCCTTGTGGTGGTCAATAGTGTAAACACCTCCAACAGGAACCATAAGCACGTCCACGTCGCCAATAGCCTCATTCATTTCGTTGGTTAAAGTGTGTCCGAGGTCTCCAAGATGACACATTTTCACGCCGTCTATTTCAAAAACCATAATAAGATTTCCGCCGCGCTTTTCCGCCTCAGGTCCTTCACTTTTGGCATAATGAAATGAATCAATGGCGATAAATGGTACGCCTTTTATTTCGTACTCGCCTGCCCAATCGAGTACTTTTGGATTTCCTTCCACTCCCTCAACAAAAGAATGGTCTTGATGCTGGTGACTGACCGTAATGACGTCAGCCGCTAGTTTCGGCAGTTTGAGGCCGATGCCGGAATACGGATCCGTTACAATAGTGATGTCATTATTTTTGATCGTAAAGCAAGATTGTCCGTGCCAAATAATTTCCATAGATTATGATGTTATAAGGTTTAGGGAACCCTGATAAAAAAAAATTATTATGAAAATTGCCGTAATAAGCATATTTATCAAGATTTTCTGTAATATTGTAACTCATTTTTTGCGTAAATCAAAACGCTCCTTCGGTATTTGCTCACTGCCGTTGCTTTTTATTCAGATAAAAGAGGGCGGGAACTCCATTTTCGCTACGCTTCGCTATGCGCTCAAATGGTAGTTCCCGCCCTCTTTTTCAAAAAAACGGTAAGCAGATACTCTTCTTTCACGTTTGCTTTTTTCCCACTAAAATGGCATTTTTTAGAGACTCCTATGATAAATGAAGTAATTTTCGTGTTATTATTGGGATCTCGTGTCGAAAATAACTTTTTATGCTTTTCCACGTTGTATCAAAATAAAGACGAGGCATTGGATCGTTTTCCGCATCTTCAAAATAGATAAGACTTTTTATAATATGATGATAGTCATGGGCTACGGTAGGATACTGTTTAGGGAGTTTTTTGATAACATTTATCAATGATTCATGTTTTTTCGTGTACCAATAAAGATCAATAAAATCACGCATTTTACCTCTCTGGCTTATGGCTATAACTTTCATAACGGCAATATCAGCCGGTGCAAGAATTTTTACACTTCCATAAAAATTCTTTTGCTCATAAGGGATAAAAAAAGGAAAAGCAATAAAACTTGTTTTTGTTTTAAGAAGTCGACCATAAAGAGTTCCTTCTCTCACTATATCCGTAATCCATTGGACATTTTTAAAATGTTCAACGATTTTTTCCTGAGAAAATTGTTTTTCAGGAAGAAAAAAATCGAGATCGAGTGATTTTCGATGACCTTCATAAAGAGCCAGCGCTGTACCACCAGAAAGATACCAGTTCGTCTTCTTGAACCATTTCTGAGAAGCTAAATAATCAAGAGCTTGTTTTGTGGAACGAGGAAGAAGATCGAGATACAAATTCATATTAAAAATTCATGTGTTCGTAAGAGCTTGCCAAAAATTTCGAGTTTGAGGATGAAGCACGCGTGATTTTTTCACCACATTTTGAATAGTTTTTCTATCGTAATATTTCCAAATCCAACGAACTTCTGCGTCAGTACCAAAATCCAATACGCGTTCAATAATATACCGACTATGTTTTTTTGGATCGAGGGTCTTGGGATTTATGTCCCAGAAAAGCAATGGCCGAAATTTCATAACTTTTTTACTTGTAATCATCATAATAATTATATCATTTTTCTCTCTTAAAATCATTATAAAAACGAATCATACTTTTTTCTATCAATTCCTCATTATTCAGTGGGATCATACTCTTTTTCCTTTGAAAAAAAGTACATATCGCTGGGAGGCGGAAGCTCGTCGTTCGGATACTCGACCGGATCAAAAAGGGCAAAAAATTTGCAATTTCTTCACCAAAATGGCATTTTTCAGAGTGTCTATAGTTTTAATTTTCTCTTATGACAAAGCTTGTTTCGTTGAAATCACGAGAAATTCTGGATTCCCGCGGAAATCCGACGATTGAAGTTGAAGCATTTTCGGAACATTCGTTTGGCCGCGCTCTTGTTCCCAGCGGCGCGTCAACAGGCATTCATGAAGCTCTGGAACTTCGCGACGGCGACTCGAAACGATACAACGGCAAGGGTGTTTTGAAAGCCGTTTCGAACGTCAATGATGTCATAGATCCTGCTCTCAAAGGATTCGATATTTTTGATCAACAAGCTCTCGATCGTCATCTTTGCGAACTCGATGGCACGGAAAATAAATCCCGTTTTGGCGCGAACGCGATTCTAGGTGTTTCACTTGCCATTGCCCACCTCGCGGCTCAAGAACGCGGCGTCCAGCTTTTTCAATATCTCAATCCTTCTTCCACATCGCTGCCAATACCCATGATGAATATTCTCAATGGAGGCAGCCACGCGGACAATAAAATCGATTTTCAGGAATTTATGATTATGCCACTCTCCGCGCCGAATTTTCGCGAGGCGCTACGCATGGGAGCGGAAATTTTTCAAACACTTAAAAAAGTGCTTCATGAAAAAGGCCTTTCAACCAATGTGGGCGATGAAGGAGGTTTCGCGCCGAATATTTCGTCCAATGAAGAGGCGATTGAACTTCTGATTCAAGCCATTGAACGCGCTGGTTATAAGCCGGGTGATGATATTTCCATCGCGCTTGATACTGCTTCGTCTGAATTTTATGAAAAAGAATCGGGTATGTATCATTTTCATAAATCAAATGGCGAAAAATTAACGTCGGCGCAGATGATTGATTTTTTGAAAAAATGGTGCCAGCGTTATCCCATTGTTTCGATTGAAGATGGACTCAGCGAGGATGATTGGGAAGGATGGAAACAATTACAAATGACACTTGGAAAAATTCAAATTGTCGGAGATGATTTTCTCGTCACGAATACCAAGCGTCTTGAGCGAGCGATTCGAGAAAATGCTGCCAATTCGATTCTTATTAAACTCAATCAAATCGGAACTTTAACCGAAACTATCGCAGCTATAAAAATGGCGCAAGCCGCTTCATGGACCGCGGTTATTTCACATCGAAGCGGCGAAACCGAGGATACGACCATTGCCGATCTCGCGGTCGCGACCCATGCCGGACAGATAAAAACAGGCTCTCTTTCTCGAACTGATCGCGTCGCCAAATATAATCAGCTTTTACGCATTGAAGAAACACTTGGAAATAAAGCACAGTATAGAGGAAAAATATTTTAAGAACCTCTGAAAAACGTACCATCTACTACAATTTTACCATGTCGGCTGCAAAATGTTCAAAAATTATAAAAAAGGTGTATCCGTTTGAGTAAAGGTGATTTTCGAATTATTTTTTTATAAAAAAATACCAAATGTTCCTCGTCACTCAAGCCAAAACTGCTAAAACCGCTTCAAAAAAACTTGCATTTGTTTCGACGGAATCAAAAAATAAGGCACTTTATCGCATTGCCGAAGGGTTAAAACAAAACACACAAGCCATTTTAGAGGCCAATGCCGAGGATGTGATACTTGCACAAAAATCTACCGATGTTCGCGATCATACAAATTTGAAACGATCAAACTCCATGATTGACAGACTTATGTTGAACGAAGATCGTATCAAGGCTATTGCCGCTGATGTGATAAAAGTGGCTGTACTCAAAGATTATGTCGATGATGTCATTGAAGATCGAGTGCTTAAAAATGCCATTCGACTGCAAAGAGTTCGAGTTCCAATCGGCGTTATCGGTTGCATTATAGAGTCGCGACCCAATGTTACGGTCGATGTTGCCACGCTCTGTCTTAAAAGCGGCAATGCTGTTTTTATCAAAGGCGGTTCCGAGGCGATCAATACGAATCGCGTTCTTGTACGCATCATGAAAGAGGCTTTGGGTCAGAGCGAAGTGCCTTTTGAAGCGGTGCAATTTCTCGATTCCACGGATCGCGCCATCGTGCATGAATTTTTAAAACTTCACGAATACATTGATCTCATGATTCCGCGCGGAAGCCAAAAACTTATTCAATTTGTTCGTGAAAATGCCTCCATGCCGGTGATTGGCGCAGGCGGGGCGATTGTGCACCTCTATATAGACAAATTTGCTGATGTACAAAAGGCCGTTCCCGTTGTGATAAATTCAAAAACACGCCGAGTTTCCATTTGTAACGCGCTTGATACGCTCCTCATCCATAAAGATGTTCCCGCTGAGTTCTTCGAGAAACTCAAAAGACAGCTTGAAAAATATAAAGTAAAAATTTATGCAGATAAAAGAGTTTATGCTTTATTTGAGGGAAAATATCCATATTTACAACATGCTGGCGAAATGGATTTTGATCGTGAATTTCTAGACTTTGCTTTTGCGGTAAAAATGGTCGACAGCATGGATGAAGCGATGGAACATATTGAAAAACACGGACTCCGTCACACGGATGCCATTGTGACCGAAGATCACGCGCGCGCCGAGCGGTTTCTCAAAAGTGTCGACAGCGCTTGTGTCTACCATAATATTTCCACTCAATTTACCGATGGCGGGCAATTCGGACTCGGCTCCGAAGTCGCGATTTCCACGCAAAAACTCCATGCCCGCGGTCCTTTTGCACTCGAAGGTTTAACTACCTACAAATGGATTGCTCGAGGAAATGGACAAGTGAGAGAGCCATGATAACGATTTTTTTTAGACAAACGATAAGCGGTTTAACAAAAAATGAATTTTATCCAATGAAAACATGGATCATGCGCATATTACTTTAAAAAAAAGTACATATCGCTGGCAGGCAAGAGTTCATCGCTCGGATACTCGGCCGGATCAAAAAGGGCGAAAATTCGCTAAAAATGCTATCGGCTACGCATTTTTTAACGCTCATTTTTGCCTCTTTTTGAAAGCCGGCCTG
>JACPHH010000013.1 GCA_016188705.1 Candidatus Peregrinibacteria bacterium
TACTCGGCTGGATCAAAAAGGACGAAAATTCGCTAAAAATGCTATCGGCTACGCATTTTTTAACGCTCATTTTCGCCTCTTTTTGAAAACCAGCCTGCGTAACTCGCTCCGAACCCCCGCCTCCCAGCATATATATTCAAAAGAAAAAGCGTATGATCCATTTTATTACCATGCCTTAGAGGTCTTCTATACGAATTTCTCCTTGCCGTAGAATGGCTACAAGCGTTCCTTTCTTTAAAGGTTTATTATGAATAGGAATAGTAATCTGTTTGTTCTTTTGTTCGTGTATCATTATAAGGTGGCTTCCTTTTTGTCTTTTTTCTAAAAAACCGAGCTTTTTGATGGCTCGGACAAGCTCGCGCGGTCGTATTACAGGAAGTTTAGGCATAAATTTTCTTTGATTTTTCTAGCCTCATAATAGTAATGTTCATTTTTAAAACTTTGAGAGGCTTACGTTCTGGCAAAGGGATACCTCTTTCTTCAAGGGTTTCCAAATAAAGTCCGATAGCTTCCTGAATATTTTTTTCAGCGTCTTCCAAAGTATCGCCTTCCGAAATACATCCAGGAAGATCCGGAACCTCTACCGTGAAACCGCCTTCTTTCTGCGGCATAAAGATAGCTTCAAATTCGTATTGCGTATCACTTTTTTTTACATTTTTTTTCATACGTAAAATTTACTCAATCAAATATTATTTCGTAATGTTTTATTATGTATAGTAGCAATTTCATCTTACCCAAAAACCTTAAGAAGGTCAATTTTTAACTAGGCAGTGTTCACATAAAATTTTTGCGAATGATGCGCCCAACTTACGAAAACATTTTCAATCCTTTTGAAATGAAACCGATGACCATAAAAATAAAAAAAGCTATGCCCCATGGCTTCCATTTTTTTTGCGCGGTCTTAAATTGTTCGACGCTTTGCCACTTTTGCGCTTGCCAAGCCCATTCATTTCCTTTGAGTCCCAATACTATGATTATCACGATATTGACAACAGGTAAAAGACTTAAAAGAGAAATCCAAACGTTGTGATAGAGCCCCCAAATCAATGTTAAACCGGCCGCGCCCCAATTCCATCCTTTAATTTCCAATGGTATTTCTGACTGTTCTTTTTTACCCGATCGCGCGTCATAGCGCACACCATCCGCGAGAACCTTTTTTTTGAAAAAAATAATACTTAAAGGAATACCAAAAATGATCCCTAAAAAACAAATAAAACCAAAAATAGTTAAAAGAAAATTGAATACTGCAAGCGTTTTTTCGTTGATGCTACTATCAATATTTGCTTTTAAAACCATGTTTAAAATGGAAAAAAGCAGAAGAACAACTATTAACCCTATCCATGGCACGATGATAAGAAAAAAACCGATTTTTTTGTGCTTTGGCGAACTCACATATATTTGTTCTCCTGATTGGCTGCTTGGAGCATTGCTTGGATTGATTGATTCCATAATTTTTAAAATTATTGATTATTTTGCAACGAAAATCTGTTTTTCTTAAGGCTTTTTAATTATTGATTATTTTGCAACGGCAAAATCGATCATTTTGAGCTCGACTTTTGTGTTGCCGTTCCATTCATTGCGTTCCAAATGGCACACAATATCTAGGTGGATTCCTTCATGTAGCCGTAGCGCCATGGGACCCAAATGAAAACCGAAACAGCGAATATCATGATCGCCCAAATAAGCTCCAAATGAAAGATGTTTTTTCTCATTTCCCATGGGTCGGATTCCATGCACCGGCACGTCTTTCAAAAGAAATGTCGGACGCTCATTGCCGATTCCAAAAGGCTCAAACGCCTCAATCTCCTCAAGCGTAGCCATATCAATTTCCGCAGGAATTATCTCACTGTCAATCGAGAGAATATTTTTGATTTCTTTCCCGCGAAGTGATTCATCCGCCACTTTAGTAATTTTTTCTAAAAACGCGGCGAGATTTTTTTTACTGATATTAAATCCTCCAGCTTGCTCATGCCCGCCGAACCGATCCAAATATTCCTTACATTGATTCAAAAGCTGAATCGATGAAAAAAATTCAGGACTTCGAATCGACCCGACAAGCGTATCCCCGCGATCTTCCATAATAACGCATGGTCTCGCATATCTTTCTTCCATTTTTCCAGCAATCAGTCCGATAATTCCGCTCGACCAGTTGCTGTCGTAAGCCACAAGAATATTTTTTTTCTCAGGCGATTTTCCGAACTTTTTTTCCACTTCTTCCATCGCCAGACCGGTAATTCGCTGACGTTCTTGATTCAATTTTTCCAACTTCTGCGCGAATTGAAGGGCTTTTTCATCTTCCGCGAGAATCATTTGTAGCGCGTAATATGGATGGGCAATCCTTCCTGCCGCGTTAATCCTCGGCGCTAAAAGGAAACTCAGTGTCTCCGTGCTCATTCTGCGATTTTCATCGATTCCGGCAATATTTTTTAAATGTTTAAGTCCGAGATTTTGTGTATTTTTGAGCATTTTTAAGCCCCCCTTCACGATGAGCCTGTTTTCATCAATGAGTGGCGCGCAGTCCGCGACGGTTCCAAGAGCCGCGAGATCAAAAAATTTCTCAAAACCTTTTTTCTTTTTATGTCGAGTAAAAAGCGCCTGCGAGAGCTTAAACGCCACTCCCGCGCCGGTAATTTCCTTAAACGGATACGGGCATCCTTCCTGCTTAGGATGAATAATGGCATAGGCTTGCCGCGGAAATCGATCCTCCGTCGGCATGGCATGATGATCGGTGATAATCACATCGATTCCATAATTTTTCGCTTTTTCAATTTCTTCACTATTCGCTATCCCGCAATCCACCGTAATCACGAGTTTTACCTCTTTTTCTTTAAATTCTTCAATAAAACGCTCGTTCAAACCGTAACCATCGCTTTGACGATCCGGCAGTCGATACGAAATATTCGCGCCGAGTTCCTTGAGTGTCGTAAAGAGAATTGCCGTTGAGGTAATTCCATCGACATCATAGTCGCCAAATACGATCACGCGTTCTTTTTCTTTTAACGCCCGATCGATGCGTTCCAAAGCCTCCTTCATGCCCTTTAAAAGGAGCGGATCGTACAGACCTTTTACATAATCCGTATGAAAAAAATAATCAATGTCTTTTTCATCGGCAAGGTTGCGATTTTTAAATAAACGCTCTATGAGCGTCTTTTCGGTATCGGTGTTTTTGACGAGCCAGGTTTTTCTGAGTACGGACATCTGTGATTTTTTTATAAAGCGTTCACGTGTAAATTTTTTGTAAATCGTTCACTTCGCAGGTTTTTTTTTCATGAATTCAGCGTTTTTTGTATGAGTTCATTTTTTCTTTATGAGCTCAGTGTTTTTTTCGCTTTTTTCTGAGCCTTCTTTTCAGAAATTTTTTCTACTTTTTCGTTTGCGCGATAAGTCGTTTTTTTGCTTTATTTTCTTTCCATTTTTTTACAGCTTCTTCCGCTGTTTCGACTTTATCGTCGCCAAAAACCCATGTGTGCCGTTCGATAATTTTTTTCGCGATATCGTCAAGAACTTCTTTCATGGTAAAAAGTTTTTTTTCATCGGCGATATTCACCATCATCACAATATTAAATATCACGTCTCCGAGCTCTTCTTTGAGATTTTCATAGTCTTCTTTTTCTATGGCTTCCTGCATTTCCTTCGCTTCATTTAAAAAATGCTCCTGAAGCGAGGCAATGGTCTGTTTTTTGTCCCAAGGACAGCCCTTTTCCGATCTTAGCTGTTTCGCGAGATCGATCAATTTTTGAAACGCGTTCAGCATGAAAGAAGTGGGATATTTTTCGCACTGATTATAACGAGCCGAGGAGAAAAATGAAATGTAAAAAAGGCATAATGGACAATTTTTGAAGCTGAAAAGTTTGATATTCTGGGCTTAATAGAAAAATCTCTGTGGCTACAATGAGTGGTTTTTCTCTATAATCAAGGAAAATCCCATCACTTTTTATATTCCCATGCTAAAAAAAATATCTGAAAAACGCAATTTCGGAAACAAAAATAGAGCTGAAAGGGTGTTGTTCAGAGATTTTTTATACAATTTTATGTCCGTCGATCCAAAGGATTGATTCGTTGCGTCTAAACCAAGTCATTTGCCGTTTCGCGTAATTTCGCGTATTTTTTTTTATCAATTCAACCGCTTCAGGATAGGTACATTCGCCTTTGAGAAAACTCACGAGTTCTTTATATCCCAACGATGACATTGATGGCAGTCGCGGATCATATTTTCCTAAAAGTTTTTCTACTTCCGCGAGTAAACCGCCCCGCAGCTGTTGATCAACTCGCATATTGACACGTTCATAAAGCTCTTCGCGAGGCCACCTGATACCGATAAAAAACGTATCATAGCGCGAATGCCCTTTTTTTGTTTTCTTCTCTTGGTTTACTATGGGGACTTCTGAAAAACACTCTTCGCGCCGCGCATGCAAATAGTCGGCTGCAAACGCTTCATTTCTGCTGAGATTTATTTCGAGAGCTCGTATGACGTAGCGCAGATTATGAGGGTGGATTTTCACGGCTTCATCAGGATCGATTTCCTGAAGTTTTTTATGAAGGTAATCGTGAGGCTTATTTTTAGCTTCTTCGAGCAATTTTTCACGTAATTCCTTGTTGGGTTCAACGCGCGGTATGAGGTAATTTTCCGTCACGGCGCTGATATAGAGACCCGTTCCTCCTACCAAAAACGGCACATGACCGCGCTCCCGAATTTCCTCAATTATTTTTTCGGTCCGATCTTTGAAATCAGCCAAGGTAAAAGGCTCATCAGGATTTACAATATTGAGCATGTGGTGCGGGATGTTTTCCTGTTTTTCCTGAGGAATTTTGTCCGTTCCGATATTCATCTCGCGATAAACCTGTCTCGAATCAGCCGAAATAATTTCTCCGTCCGTCAAATGAGCTATCTTGAGTCCGAGCGCCGTCTTCCCCGATGCCGTTGGACCGAGAATCACAATCAGCGGATTTTTCGCCTTTTTTAAAAAAGGATTCAAAATTTCGTTCCAATTTATAGACATATAATTTAAAACTTATCCGTAAATACTTGCAGATGTATTTGCTCACTGCCGTTGCTTTTTATGCAATTTCTTTTTCTCGTCTTGCAATATAGTCAGCAAAGTAGTATTATTTTATTGTAAAAATATTTTACTTTCTTTTTATATGAAAGTTGTAAAAATTTCACCCAAGGGACAAATTACCATTCCCAAAGAATATCGTCAAAAAATTCATTTTGATCAATACATGATAAATATGGAAGGGCAATCGATAGTTTTAAAACCTGTCAAAATAGAAATCATTGGAGAGTCAGGTGATGAACTTAGAAATTTTGGACTTCTTTCTGAAAAATCCTTTGATTTTTGGAATAATGTCGAGGATGACATTTATGATTCATTTTATCGTAACATATGATGTACGAACCTGGAGACATAGTACTCATTCCTTTTCCCTATACCAATCTTCAATCCAGTAAAAATAGACCAGCGATAGTTATTTATTGCGATGGTCATGTTTCAGATGTTATTGTACTTGCCATTACTTCTCAAAAATATGGTAAGAAAAAAGTTCTTTTAAATAACAACAAGCTTTCTTTCGGTGTTTTACCTCTTGATTCCTATGTGCGATATGATAAGGTCGCGACTCTCCATTCAAGTCTCATTCATCGAAAAGTCGCGCGCGTAAAAAAAGCCGAGCTTCAAAATATACTGCGTCTTTTTCGTTCACAATTTTAAAAGACTTTTTACCTTTATATAAGCCGTTTGACACTCCATCGCTTTTTCTGATACTCTCAAATCAGCTTAGGAGCTGTTCATATAAAATTTTATGTGAACACTGCCTAGTCAAATTTCAAGGCACACATCTCAATTCATGTATGTCGCAGCATTCCATTTTCGATATAGCAGGCCCCATTATGGTTGGTCCGTCGAGTTCTCATACAGCCGGCGCCTGTAAAATCGGACAGTTCGCGCGCGCTCTTTTTCATGGAACTCCCAAAAAAGTCACGTTTTACCTTCATGGTTCTTTTGGCGAAGTATATCACGGCCACGCCACGGATCGAGCGCTTCTTGGAGGCGTCATGAAATTCAAAACACGCGACGAAAGAATGAAAGAAAGTTTCGACATCGCGAACCAGCATAAACTTGAGTTTCATTTTGTCATAAAAAATCTCGGAGAGCAGTACCATCCAAATACCGTAAAAATTGTTCTTGAAAATATTCACACAAAAATGTCAGTTATCGGATCTTCCATTGGAGGAGGCATGATTAAAATTGTCAAAATAAATGAAATTGATGTGAATTTGAAAGGGCGGGCTGGTCGATTTGAATCACTTGTCATCGGTCATGAAAAAAAACACAATCTCATTGAACGGCTTAAAGATGCGATTGAACAATTAAAAGGCATCGAAGTTGTTGAAACTCAGACGAGTACTTTTAATGGCAAAGCGATCAGTATTCTCAGCCTTCAAGGAAGACGTATTATTTTGCCGGAAGTTTTGGAATTGGAAAAAATGGAAGGTGTTGAATTCGTGCGGTCTCTTCATAAACTTGAAAAGGAGTGACGAAATTGAAGTCGAAAATTTTTTTTCAAATGTTCCCAAAATGAAAGCGAATCCCGTCAATAAATAAAGGAACCTTAAGAAAAACGTGCTTAGGAGCCTCTGAAAAACGTACCATCTACTGCAATTTACCTACAATTTATTCATGGAATACGCCTTTCAAAATACTGAAGATGTTCTAAAACTCACAAAAAAGCATCGTATCCCTGTTTCTCAGGTTGCTATTTGCTATGAAGCGGAATTTTCCAATATGAAGGTGAGCGCTATTCGCAATAAAATGAAAAAGCGGCGTGATGTCATGTACGCCGCCGTGAAACGGGGCATTGCCACGAGCGAAAGATCAAAAATGGGAATGGTAGGAGGCGACGCTCATAAACTTTACCAACGCATCAAACACATGAAGGGCATGATGGCGAGCAAGGTAACGCTTCGCGCCATGGCGTATGCTCTTGCCGCCAATGAACAGAATGCTTGCATGAGCCGTATTGTGGCTTTTCCAACAGCCGGTGGATCAGGAGTTCTTCCCGGAGTTCTTTTCAGCGCTTCCGAACACATGCACTCAGCAAAACGAAAACTTCTTAATGGACTCTTTTGCGCCGCAGCGGTTGGTCTTATTATCGCGGAAGGCGCTACGCTTTCGGCCGCGGAAGGCGGATGCCAGGCTGAAGTCGGCGCCGCTGTTGCCATGGCCGCGGCAGGGCTTACGGAAATGCGCGGAGGCATGCCCGAACAGTGTTTTGACGCGGCAGCTATCGCCTTGAAAAGTTATCTGGGTCTTGTTTGCGATCCGCTCGGAGGACTCGTTGAAGTTCCTTGCACGAAACGAAATGGCATTGGCGCCGCAGCGGCCATCGCTGCCTCAGACATGGCCATAGCCGGTATTAAAAGCTATATTCCGTTTGACGAAGTGGTCTGGGCAATGAAAAATATTGGGCAGTCCATGTCTTCGAAGCTTAAAGAAACCGCTCTGGGAGGACTTGCCATGACTCCCACCGGCCAAAAAATAAAACAAAAATTGATCGATGGATATAAAAAATCAAATGGCTGTGAAAGTTGCGGACACCATGTTTCTCATAAAAGACGTTTCTCATAAGGCGATATTCTTTTCATGAGCGTCGGGTTACATGCCATTTACGATGATTTTTAAAAAAGCTTGACATGGTTGGAAGTTTTCCCTAAACTTCTGATCGTCAAAGACAGCAGGCATAAAGGTAAGACCTGCCGAGAACGTTGATCTGATTTAAAGACATGCTTTAAAAGATTAACGAATATATTGAAAAACACGGTTCGTTCTGATATTTGGAAGAGATATTTTATCACTTTCATATCTCAAAATTAACAATTTCTTACGTAAAAATTTTTATACGTAAAAATCGTAAGAATAGTGTTTCCGCTTTCAATCCTGTCTTTGATCACAGGATTTTTTTATTTACATTTTATGCCGGTTACACGACAACAAAAGGAAAAAATTTTACAGGAACTTGTATCGCATTTTAAAGAGGCCAAAGCCGTGATATTTACAGAATTCCGCGGTCTTACCATGTTAGAAACCGAAGATCTTCGAGAAAAACTTCGTGAACAAAAAATTGATCATAAAGTCGCGAAAAAAACACTTATTCAAAAAGCTTCAAAGGAAACTGGTTTTCCCGATATTGACGCAGGAACTCTCGAAGGACCGATCTCCGTTTCTTTTGGATATGAAGATGTTATTTTACCCTGCAAACTTCTTTCGACTTTTGCCAAAGCCCATCCGACTATTCAGATTCGCGGCGGTTTTATTGAAGGAAAGCTTCTGAATCGCGAAGAAATCCAAAAGCTTGCTTCGCTTCCAAGTAAGGAACAGCTTATCGCGCAGTTTGTAGGAACTCTTAAAGCTCCAATGAATGGTTTTTATGGAATTCTTCACGGAACACTTCAAAAATTTGTTCTCACTCTCAATGCCGTGAAAGAGAAAAAAACTTCCTAAGAAAACCCTGATACATATGATTTTTTCACGAAAATTGTCTCAAGTATCAATACAAAACACATTTTATTTTCATTTTTTTAACCTCATTCCTCTATGTCAGACGACGTAAAAAATCCTATCAGTCAGGATGCTGAAAAAATCCTTGAACTCGTAGAAAAACTCAATGTTCTCGACCTTGCCAATCTTGTAAAGGCCATGGAAGAGAAATTCGGTGTCAGCGCCGCCATGCCTGTTATGGCTGCTGCCGCTGCTTCCAGTGGAGCTGCCACTGTTTCCGGCGATGCCGATGAAGGTCCCAGCGAAGTCAATGTGGAACTCACTTCAGCAGGAGGACAAAAAATAGCGGTTATTAAAGTTGTTCGAGAGCTTACAGGTCTCGGTCTTAAAGAAGCAAAGGATATTGTTGACGCCGCGCCAAAAGTCGTGAAAGAAAAAGTTGACAAGAAAACCGCTGACGAAATAAAAGCAAAACTCGAAGCCGCGGGCGCGACAGTAAGTTATAAGTAAAAATAGCAAGCCTCATTTTGCCCGAAGTCTCTTTGCTTATCCAAAACCTAATCTCCTTTAATCATAATGGGAACTAATTCGCTGATACTTACACGAGATCAAACTGTATACAACGTGATTATATTCTACATACATTACTATTATGGAAACAACTCTTGAAGATACGTCAGAGCAATTATTCTCTGGAGCTGAACTGGTAGATGAACTCGCTTCGCATTTTACACTTGACGAGGATACAGCAAGGAATGTTTTAAGGAATATTTGGTATTTTTTACATGAGTTTTATTCTGTTCATCCGTATCCTCCAGCTTCAAAAACACCTATTCAGTATCAGCTTGAGGTAGATGTAGATGGAGATCGAGCCCGCATATCATTTCAAGTTGCCCGTAATGGTAGTGGGAAGAGATATTGCTTTGATGTTGTCAAAACTCCCTATTTTGAAATTCGAAACGGACAGAGAATTTCATGCTTCACTCTCAAGGTGTCCGAAAGTCCTCGGCGGGAAGTAACGGCGCGACAAACCCGCTCTAGTGATGAGGCAGTCCTTTACCATCCTTATACCAGAGGCGGACGTTATCGCCTCCCTACATAGCGACATTATATATTTACGCATCATCGAACTAGGCATAGCGTCATAGATATTTGGGATCATACGCAAATTTCTTTGAAAACATATGCTGGGAGGCGGGGGTTCGGAGCGAGTTACGCAGGCTGGTTTTCAAAAAGAGGCGAAAATGAGCGTTAAAAAATGCGTAGCCGATAGCATTTTTAGCGAATTTCGTCCTTTTTGATCCAGCCGAGTATCCGAGCGACGAGCCCCCGCCTCCCAGCGATATGTACTTTTTTTCAAAGGAAAAAGCGTATGATTCGATATTTGACGGATCA
>JACPHH010000012.1 GCA_016188705.1 Candidatus Peregrinibacteria bacterium
AAATTATAGCGATTCCTAAGCGCGAGTACAATTTTTTTCTCGTAAAATTTTTAAAAAACTGAAAATAACAGGCTTTTTTTGCATCATCCTTATTTTTGAAGAGACGATGGTTACGCGCGTGGTTGAAAATTTTCATAACGTGGAAAATAATAAATTATGATTTTTTTGTACACCTAAAACATTAAATATTTCTAAAAAAATTATAAATTGCCCTGAAGTCTGTTTCGGGTATATAGTAGAGACATCTTCAGCATGTAACCCAGACATCCAATGGCATATACTCTTCCAAATCTTTCTTTCGCATATAATGCGCTGGAACCTTTCATTGACGCGAAAACAATGGAAATTCATCACGCGAAACACCATCAAGCGTACATTGATAAAATTAATGCCGCGCTCAGCGCCACAGGTCTTGAAAATGAAACCATTGAAAAAATTCTTATGAATTTGAATGATGTTCCTGAAAATGTTCGCATGGTCGTCCGCAATAATGGAGGCGGACATTGTAACCATTCTCTTTTCTGGAATATGATGGCTTCTCCTCAAAATGGCGGCGGCGGCGAACCGAAAGGAACGCTTGCCGTGAGTCTTCATCAAACTTTTGGTTCTTTTGACGTTTTTCAAAAAAAATTGAATGACGCGGCGCTGAATCGATTTGGCAGTGGCTGGGCATGGCTTGTTGTCGACGAAACAGGCAAACTGGAAATTCTAAGTACCGCGAATCAAGATACTCCTCTTTCGGAAGGCTTGAAGCCGATTCTTGGAATTGATGTCTGGGAGCATGCCTACTATCTGCTTTATCAAAATCGAAGGGCTGATTATGTCAGCGCATGGTGGAACGTGGTGAATTGGGAACAGATAGAAAAAAATTACCTCGAAGCCCGAGGTTAGAAGCTATTCGCGTAAAGGAACCCCTGAAAAATATGGTTTCGTCACGAAATTTGCAATTGCAATAGTAAGCACTTTTTCTTCAGTCTTCTAAAACCTCTCCTTAGATTTATGCCTTGCAATGATGTTACCGAAGTTTTGCGACTCATCTTGGATAAGGAAGACCGAGTAATAGAGTATGGACTTCATAAAAAAACCTGCGGTGGTTCGGTTGGAGATCCGTCGCTTCTTGGATTTTGGGCTCGAGGCCGTTTATCGACGGAAATAATGGATGCGTCGCCGGAAGATTTTCTTCAAAAATATCCGACGGATGATATTATCCAAGAATTTTTACGGCTTAAACATTTTTTTGCTTTGCAAAATGGCCTCAAAGTGCTTTTTGGATTAGAGTCAGGAAGTTTGCAAGCATCGTGTATTGTTGACAAAATTGTGTATACTTCCGAGGGTATTGAATTTACGGCACAAGTCAAAGTTCGTGTCCTCACCCGCCAAATAAAGGCTTGCGGCAGCTGCATGTCTTGCGGAACGAAAAATATTTTACTCGCGAGGAAGCTTCAATCTTCTTCGCTTTTATAAGGAACATTTTAAAAATGGGTACGGATATATCTTTCAAGAAGTTGTATAAACTGATCGGTAATCTTATTACCTTTTAATGTCGTGAAATATTTTCCTTTTTGAAAAACTTGCGCGACGGGTTGCTCTCCTTTTCCCGGCAAACTGATGCCAATATCGGCATGCATGGATTCACCAGGGCCATTCACCACGCAGCCCATAACCGCAATAGTCATCTGCCTCACTCGGGGATACTTTTTCACCCACTCAAACATCTTTTGTTCGACGTGCTCATTTATCTTGATTGCCAGTTTTTGAAACAAATCATTGTCAGTCCTTCCGCAGCCGGGGCAGCTCGTAACTGTCGGCCTGAAATAGCGTAAATCGAGCGATTGCAGTAGCATTTTGCAGACTTCCACTTCCTCGGTTCTCGGATGTCCATGACCCGGCGTGAGCGAAATACGAATCGTGTCGCCAATGCCCTGCCGTAAAAGTATTGAAAGCGCCGCGGTGGAAGCAATGGCTCCTTTCAGCGCCGATCCTGCCTCGGTAAGTCCGAGGTGTATCGCATAGGGATGCTGAGGAGTCTCTGAAAAATACCCTTTTGACTGCATGTTTCGTGATGAAACCAATTTTCCAGAGGTTCCTTTCTTCATTCTCTTCGCTAAAAGTTCGTAAGCTTGCACAACGTCATTTACCATCGACATTTTTACGCTTAAAACAATTTTGTCTCGCGCCAAACCATTTTCCTCAGCTAGCCGCGCTGAACGAAGAGCGCTTTCCACCATGGCGTCAATGAGGACTTCTTTATATGATTTTGGCGCTTCACGCCTCGCGTTCGCGTTCATCATGTCCGTCAAGAGCTCACGATCGAGAGAACCCCAATTGACGCCGATTCGAACGGGTTTATTATATTTCACAGCGATTTTAATCATCGTTACAATATTGTAATCGTGCTTATCGCCATAGCCGACATTGCCTGGATTGACGCGATACTTGTCGAGCGTTGACGCGCATTTTGAATATTTTCCGAGCAATAAATGACCGTTAAAGTGAAAATCTCCGACAATGGGAAGTTTTTCATATCCCGCATCATCAAGCCGCTTTCGAAGTTCCGATATTGCCTTCGCCGCTGATTCGTCATTGACCGTAACTCGAACAATTTCAGAACCGGCGTCCGCAAGTTCCATACACTGCGCAGCTGTTTTTTTAGCATCAACCGTGTCCGTATTCGTCATCGACTGAATGACGATGGGAAAATTACCCCCAAGTTTTACATCGCGAATCGTCACGACCGGCGTAATGAATCGCATATTTATGAGTCTTTATAAACTAGAAAACCTTCATGACAAAATCGTAGATACCGCACGCTAATTCACTTCGTTCAATGGCGGGAAACCTTGCTTAATTTTTATGTGAACAAATCCTAGAATTCGGCTTCGACACAATTGTCGACGCGAGTGCTGTTGGTCGGCGAGAAAAAAGACATGCGATTATCAGGCGCGGCGCCTCCGGCTGCTCCACTTTTCATCAAAGTCGAACCGCATGAATTAGTCCAAAGACCTTGTCCGCATGTATTCGCGATGCCATTGCCGTGAGTCGCATTGAGCAGATGTCCGATTTCGTGAGCCATGACAATCGTTCGGCCGTAGAGCGTTGAAAATGCATATCCATCGCTTGTGTCAGCCACTTGTTGGCCATAAGCGTGATTTTTATCATACTTACTCGACGTACAAAATGAACCTATACCTCCAGCCTGACCTGCCAAACCTCCAGCAATATCATAACCGATGAAGAAAAAACTGATTTCATTATCCTGATATCTTGGATGGTTGATCATGTAATAGTCCGAATCATTGATTTCCGCGGTTAAAGCGTCCGTATCCGTTGTCGTCGGACCATAGCCAGGAAGCCATGTTTCCTGTCCTTCTATTGGAAATGTCACGATGAAATTTCCATTTCCGAGTGGCTCGACTAAGCCATATATAAGATTCACTCCTCTCAAAATCGATTCCTGCCTCGCCCACACCGTCCGTCGATTGATCGCATAAAAAGTCGCATCCGAATCGAGCATAATGGATATTTTTCGCGGAGTGATAGTCGTTTGAGCATACGAGGGTTCTATAAATTTTCCAAAAAGTTTTTTTACATCCCATATCGATGTCGCATTTTCAGGCAATGCTGAATTTCCAGTCAATGCTGTATTTTCAGTTAAGGTTGCATTTTTAGTCGATGCCGCAGTTTCAGCCGATGCCGATCCCTGGGTTTCTTCAGCTAAACCGCCAAGTATATCTTTGTGGTCTTTGGCATTATAAAGAAGATGACAACCCGCGGCAGCCGTTATTTGACTCGCGCTTCCTCCAGAAACCTGCAAGAGATTGTCGGCAGGTTCAATAAAACTGTAGCCGGTTTCTTTATCCATGAAACTTGCCTCAATTTGTTTTTTTTCATCATCGAGAACAGTAATGGCCCCGCAAGTAGGCTGATTCTCGTCACAATCAACGATATAACCATTTTCCGGCGTTAAAGGCGTTGTTTCGTAACTATTTCCACTCTTTGAATTTCGAATAATACCCGTGGTTACTCCGGCTCGACGCAAAACATTTGGCGTTACCTTGAGATCTCGGTCGATGAGTTTTCCGTTTGTGTCGGCAAGTGTCATTTTCAGTGTGCCTTCCGACAATTGATCCGACAAAACCTGCGAATTTACTTTTCGCAATTCAAATTTCGCAAGATTATCTTTTAAAACGCCGGCAAGAGCAGAACGCACACTGGTTTCATTTTCACAGGTCGTCAGAAGATCATTTGTCGAGCTCGTTGTCGCAGTAGTTGTTGTATTGGAGGTTTCGCTGGAAGATGTTGAGGTAGCGGAAACGTCCACGAGACCGGCATTTATAATGAGATCATTGACACGGGATAAAACAACAGCCGCTTCGGCTCTGTTCAGCGCGTTATCAGGACCGAATGTGCCACTTTCATATCCCGTCATAACACCCAAATCGGACATGGCGCTCACAGCTTCGTAAAATTCGTGCGTCTGTGGCACGTCTTCAAATATTGCTTTTTTAGAAGTCGTTTTTGAAAGAGCGGATTTGAGTTTTTTCCCAATCGACTTATTCACGAAATCGCTTGTAAGTCCCCTCGGCGCCTTTTCGTCTGGTTTAAATTTACCTTTGCTCACATCAAGCCAACCGGCATAAAAACCGTAACAAATGGGTTTATAGGCGAAATGTTTTTCATTTACATCATCAAAAATTTTACAATTTTTTCCTTCTGTTACTGTCGCGTCATTGAGACCATCTTTTTCGAGCAGTCGGCTCAACAGTGTCACAATCTGCGCGCGAGTCAGCGGGTCGGCGGAACCGAAATTTCCATCAGAGTATCCCTGAATAATTCCCATCTGATTGAGTTTGAGAATACCTTTCTGCGCCCAACTTGGAAGATTATCCTTGAAATTATTTTTCAGAGGAGCTGAAACTTTGATCGAAGCGCTGTCCGTAAAAATATTTCCATCCCGCGAAGTTTGAATCGTAAGTGTCGTCGATCCTTCCTTTTTCTTTGCCGTTGCCTTGCATGTATCTGTTGTTTTTCCTTCGCATCCGAGTGAAGCAATGGCTTTATCGCTCAAGTTCCAATCCACTTTGACAGGTATCGTCATTGTTGAAAATTCTCCATAGGCCGTAAATGTGTAGGATTCTCCTGATTCAAGTTCCACATTTTCCTTATCAAGCGAAATACTTAAAATCTGATTTTCCGCCGTTGATCCTGTAACGTTCGTCATCAGGCTGTTCGTCAGATTTTGCGTGCCATTGAGGTAGTAAAGCACTCCAAACGCCGCAAAAAGCACGGCGCCGAAAAGAAGAGCTTCTTTCAGTGATTTTGGATTCATTGAGAAAATGTTAAGAATAATATTGTAAGAAATTCTGATACATTATCTATACATAGCGTCTTAAATTATTAAACATATATCGTTTAGTTTTTCCCATTACGATGGTCAAATATCTATGACGCTACGTATATCAGAGTTTCATTTATATTAATTACTATTATATTAATTACTATGGGTTGTTATTATTTAACGTATCATACGGCAGGGATTTGAGCCAAGCATTTTCTTTCCAAAATATCCGCGAGGCATCGCTCGCTGGATTATTGAGATAGAATGGCAGAAGCGAAAAAAGGCTTTTATATGCCGTTTGTTCTTTTTCTCTTTCGCCGAGGAGTCGATAAACGTGGGTCGACATTTTATATGTATTCACATGACGCGGCGAGAGTTTTGTTCCTTCTTCTATTTCTTTCCGCGCGTCTTCTTTTTGTCCGTTCAATGCGAAATACCAAGCTTTCAAAAGATGCGTTGAAGCATCGTAGCCACGCGTCAGTTTTTCGAGTGTTATAAAATTTTTTTCAATTTCACTTCGCGCGCTTTCTTTCTTCATTTTTTCAAGAATAAAAAGCGCGACTTCCGTACTTTTAAGAAGATACGCTTGATCGTACGGATATATTTTTACGGCTTTTTGATATAATTCTAAAGTCTTTAAAAGAGTATTGTCGACCCTTTTCTCAGCCAAAAACTTTTCCGCTTTTGCATAGTTTCGATCAGCGATGAAGTGACGAATATTGAGTTGCAACGTCCATGTCAGCGCAAAAATGAGACCGACAAAAATTATTTGACACATGATGCTTCGTATTACGTTTTGACTCATACTTCGCATCGCGTTTCGCATCGAACTTTTCTTTATGTTTTGCTTTTGTGAATATATTATTTCGAATTTTTCGAATGTGTTTTTTATAAAGGGAATTTCTAAAAAATATCCTTTTGACTGTAAATTTAAAGATTTGTCTGCAAAAAATTTTACATCGTAATTTAAAAGTCTTCCAGCAATAAGCCAAAACATGAAACCTGTCGTGACCGTTTCAAAACTAAAAAGCAGAGTAATATAGTAACCAATGAGTCCCAGTGAGATAAAACGCGTTTCTCTTTCTTTCCAAGATTTTTTCGTGATCATGGCTAAAAAAATGATCATCAAAATTGGCGCGAGTGGTCCGGTGGCGATCCAAAGATCGAGAATAAAATTATGAGCACGATCAATATTAGCGGTAAGTTTTTCGTATTCAAAAAGCTCCGAACTCAGCGCCCGCGGATAAAAAAGAAAAAGTGTTTCAAGTCCATACCCCTGCGGTCGAGATTGGATGAGTTTCCATGTGTCGGTCCAGATCACCCTCCTCGCATTTACCGATCGACCGGCTTCAAAATCAAGAACATGGCGTTTTTGAAAAGTCGAAAACATAAATAACGTAAGAAATGCGATGAGCGCCACGAAGCCCATGATTGACAGCATCTTATGTTTCATATTTTTTCGCAGCAGATTCTTAAAAATATTTCGTTCAGTAAAAACTGAGATCAGTACAATAATTCCAAAAGCAAGAATGCCACCTTTACTTGCCGTACTGACGAGAATGACAATATTGGCTAATACAAAGAGAAAAAAGAAAATGTTTTTTAAGAGTTTCTCAGTTTCTTCGGTTTTTTTCTCGCGCAGCCAAACGCCGATGAGAAATGGAAGAGTCAGGACTATGTAAGAAGCGAGAAAATTCGGATTTCCGATGGCAGAAAATGTTCGACCAAGGAATGCCTCCGTGAAAAAAGATTGTTTCAAAGGATCAAGTCCGAAAATTTGCAATAATCCGTAACCAATCACGACGCTATTTGCGGCAACCAAGCTCGAAAAAAAATCAAAAAATCCGCTGAGAGTTAGAATAAAAGCCGCGAAATAGAGTATTTGCGTAGAAAATCCTTGTAACTCAGGATAAGCCCCATAAAAACTTACGAACGGAGAAAGAGAAAAAATGACGTACAGACTAAGTATCCCAAAGTAAGCAAGAGCAATGCACGGTATTTTGAAATGAGCGTGCCATTTCATTTGGCACTGCCGCTGGCACTTCCGTTTTTTGAAAAGTATATACAAAAAACTTCCCAGAAGAAATACATTCAAGAGAACGAGTTTCGGCAATGTAAAGCCCATCTGCGACGTTTTATCGAATGCTATGACGCTGAAAAAAAATATAATGCCGAGAAGAAATTTCATATATTTTAAAAAAGATTTCATATATTTTAAAAAAGTACACAAAATGGTATAATAAAGAGATGAAATAGCCTACATTTAAGATATTTTAGCTCTTTTGGCAGATACAATCATACCATGTCTCATAAAGGAAAAAATAAACATCCATGGGCGCTGAACCCAAGCGAACTTTTTTCCCGCTTTCAGACAAACGAATCCGGTTTATCGTCAAGCGAAGCAGAAAGAAGACTTCGTCGGCACGGAAGAAATGCTACTCCCTGCGGAAAAAACAAGAGCGTCTTGCGAATTTTTGTCGAGCAGTTTACGAATCCGCTCATTTTTGTCTTGATTTTTGCCAGCATCATCGCCCTTCTTCTGCGCGAAAAAACCGATACGTATATCATTGTTTCTATCGTCATTATTAATGGCATACTTGGTTTTGTTCAAGAATATAAAGCTCAAAAAACGGTCATTTCTCTTTCGAAATTCGTTTCCCGCACCTCGAAAGTCTTACGGGACGGAACAAAAATGGAAATCAACGCGGAATTAATTGTTCCCGGGGATATTGTTTTCTTAAATATCGGCGATATCGTTCCGGCTGATATTCGGCTTCTTTCCGAGGAAGAAATGTCCATTGACGAATCCTCTCTTACAGGCGAGTCAATGCCTGTTGTCAAAACCACCCATCTCACTCCTCCATCGAGAACCCTTCCCCAATATCTCAAAAATATGGCTTTCATGGGCACGCATGTCATGAGTGGATCGGGAACCGGCCTCGTTATCGCCACAGGCGCGAATACTTTTTTTGGAAAAAGCGCATCCTACCTGCGCGAAGAAGAATCGCCTTCTGATTTTGAACGTGGCATTGGTCGTCTCAGTAGTTTTCTTCTCAAAATAGTCGCTCTTATGACTGTTTTCATTTTTCTCAGCAACAGTTTTCTGCATCATGGCATTCTTGAATCATTTTTGTTCGCTTTGGCTCTCGCCGTCGGCATCACTCCTGAAATCTTACCCATTATCATCACGATAACTCTTTCAAACGGCGTTCAAGTTCTTGCGAAACAAAATGTCATTGTGAAAAAACTTTCGTCGATTGAAGAACTCGGCAATACCGATATTTTGTGTACCGATAAAACTGGCACTCTCACCGAAGGAAAAATTACTCTTCAAGGTTTTTATACTCCCGATGGAAATGAAAACCCGCAGCTTCTTCTCTATGGTCTTCTTTGTAATGACGCCATAATCTCTCCACTTCCGGCGAAAAAAATTGAAGGAAATAGCATTGACAGGGCTCTTTGGGAAAATCCGTACAGTACAGAACTTTCAGCTCAATATAAGGAATATACAATTCTTGATCGGAACGAATTTGATTTCACGCGTCGGCGCATGAGCGTGGTCGCGAAGCATTCGGACGGCAGTCGATTTCTCATTGTAAAAGGAGGTTTTGAGTCGATAGCGACTATTTGCACAGATGTTCGACTCACGAGCCACAATAAAGATACTGTCCTTGATCGAGACCTTGTTAATAATGAAAACACTCTTCACGAAATGGATCAATGCGTGGAAGTCGTCGACCGCTACCGCAAAGAAGGCTGCAATACGATTGGCATTGCCATAAAATCCTGGGATAAGGACACTTCGGGAAAAGAAGATGAAACAGGCATGACATTGATAGGATTTTTTACTTTTCTTGATCCGCCGAGACAGAGCGCCAAGGATTCTTTGACGCGCATGAAACAGCTTGGCGTAGAAATCAAGGTGTTAAGCGGAGATGATCCTTTTGTCACGGAATCCATCTGTAAAAAAGTAGGTCTCGAGGTTCAAAACGGCCATATTTATACCGGAGATGAACTTGAAAAACTTGATGAAAACGCGTTTTCTTCGCTCATTCGAACCGCGAATGTTTTTTCAAGAATCACGCCGGAACAAAAATACAATATCGTTCGCTTACTTAATACCGGCGAAAATACAACCGTTGCTTTTCTTGGAGATGGCATCAATGACGCCCCCGCGCTCAAAGTCGCGGATGTTGGCATTTCCGTGAATACCGCGACCGATATCGCGAAAGAAGCAGCCGATGTTATTCTCCTTCATGGAAGTTTACGGGTCATTGCGGATGGCATTGTTGAAGGACGAAAAATTTTTGGAAATATTAACAAATATATTCTCAATACGGTGAGCGCCAATTACGGCAATATGTTTACCGTCGCTTTTTCTTCGCTGTTTTTGAAATTTATTCCGCTCCTTCCTTCACAAATACTCCTCAATAATCTCTTGACTGACGCGCCGATGCTCGCCATAGCTTCGGATATCGTCGACGCGGACGCTTTGCAAAAGCCTAAAAAACTTGATATTCGTGAAATACGTTCTTTTATGACGATTTTCGGCTTTTTGAGCAGTTTTTTTGACATAACTCTTATTGTAAGTCTTCTTTTCCTTTTTCATTCCGACGCGGTAACTTTTCGTAGCGCCTGGTTTTTGGAATCGGCTCTGAGTGAAATTGTCGTGCTCTTTTCACTCCGTACAAGAAAAGTTTTTTTCCGAAGCAAGCCGAGCTTCCTTTTAGTTACTGCCTCAATTGTAACCGTGCTGATGCTCATTATTCTTATGTATACTTCGCTCGGAAATGTCTTTGAATTTTCACCTCTTTCTCTTCATATACTTGGCTTTATTACAGTCCTTGTCGCTCTGTATTTCATCTCCGCGGAAACATTGAAAAAGCTTTTTTTCGGTAAAATCGCAAATAAGGAAAAAATTTCAGTTATTACTATTTAGGAATTTTAAAAAAACGTGCTCACTACTGCAATTTACAAAATTGGCTGAAAATTTTTTGTACTATGCAAAAGGAGAGGGTATATTTTTATTACACTGTTGCTCGGCTGCAAACACTTCATTGTATCAAAGCATGACGACTTTCCATCGAACTTATACCGTTGCCGACGCGTTGCTCGATACTCTCAAAGCGCATGGAGTAACAACGATTTTTGGCTATCCGGGTGGCGCGATTCTCCCTTTTTATGACGCGCTTCCATACCATACCGATATTCGCCATATTCTTGTTCGAAATGAACAGGGCGCGGCTTTCGCGGCTCAAGGCTGGGCTCGCAGTACGAAAACGCTCGGTGTTTGCGTGGCCACTTCCGGTCCAGGAGCCACTAATCTCGTCACAGGAATTGCCGATGCTCATTTGGATTCCATTCCCATCCTTTGTATCACCGGCCAGGTGCCACTGCGGATGATTGGCAAAGATATGTTTCAGGAAGTTGATGTTACCGGCATTACTCTCAATATCACAAAACACAATTATCTTGTTGAAAAACCTTCCGACATTGTTCCGATTGTCAGTGAAGCGATTGCCATCGCCATCGGAGGTCGGCCAGGGCCGGTTCACATTGATGTTCCAAAAGATATTATGGCAAGCGAGCATCCGCTAAAATTTTCCATGCCAAAAATCGATCTTTCCGATCGTGATCCAATGCTTCAAGCCTATTTTCCCGTAGATTCGCGACTTCTCAAAAAAACCATTCAAGCTCTTTCCACAGCCAAACGGCCGATTCTTCTTTTAGGACATGGCATCAAACAGGCCCATGCGGAAAAAGCGGCCGATGATTTTATTCGAAAAACCGGCATTCCCACAGTCACGACGCTCCTCTCAAAGGGTACGATACCTCACGACAATCCCTATTATCTTGGAATGCTTGGCATGCATGGCTTCTACGAGAGCAATATGGCGATGCACGAAGCCGACCTTATTTTGAATATCGGATCGCGTTTTGATGACCGCATTGTCGGACGATATGATATTTTTGGCAAAAAAGCGACGGTGATCCATGTCGATATCGACGCATCGGAGCTCAATAAAGTCGTCGACGCGCAGATTTCCATTCACAGCGACGCGTTTCAATTTTTAAAACAGATTCTTTCGTCTCCAAAGCTTCGAAAGTTGTCGATTAAAAATTGGTGGCATCAAATTCATGTTTGGAAAAAAACCTGTCCCTATGAACATGAAACTCTCGAATTTTCCATGAAAAATTGTCTATCGGCTTTTCGAAACATCATTATGAAAAATCCTTCGAAATATATTCTTGTCACGGATGTAGGCCAGCATCAAATGTGGACTTCTCTTTCGACTGTGGTTGGATCGTCGTGTCAGTGGCTTACTTCCGGCGGTTCGGGTTCGATGGGATTTGCTCTTCCCGCCGCCATGGGCGCGGCATTCGCTCACCCAGATAAAACCGTCCTCTGTGTTACGGGTGACGGCGGGATTCAAATGAATATTCAGGAAATAGGGACTGTCGCCCGTCATAATCTCAATTTGAAAGTGCTCATTTTGAATAATAATTTTCTTGGAATGGTACGCCAATGGCAGGAACTTTTCTACGCGAATAATTATTCGGCCGTGGAAATGACAAGTCCAGATTATGCAAAATTGGCTGACGCTTATGGCATTCGCGGTTATACGATTCGATCGCAGTCCGAAATGGAACGTCTTCATAAAAAACTTTTTTCCGATCCTGTTTCTCTCTCAGACCCCGTCATTGTAGACTATCAAGTAGTGAAAGAAGATAACGTTTTCCCAATGGTGCCTGGAGGAAAAACTCTCGGCGAGACCATTATTCGCGCCAATTCATAATCCTTGCTTCTTCATTGTTCTTCATAACTTTTGCTAAGAAACCTCTGAAAAATGTACCATCTACTGCAATTTTACCTACTGATACTATCAAGTTCTCATTCATATCTCATCATATTATGCCGAAAAATCGAAAAATAGCAGGTCGTAAGCAAACAATGATTCATTCAAAAATGAGCGGACCGCGAAGTTCATCTCAGTCCACAGAACCACGCGAAACAAAAACCGATATTTACACACAAGAAGAATTTGACCGAGAACATTCTTTGCGTTTTATCCACATTGTTGCTCGCAATGTCGTTGGAATCCTCAACCGTATTGCCTCTCTTATGCGGCGTAAACGGTATAACATGGAAGAAGTGAGTGTTGCTTTTGATCACGCCGGTCGAGCGCATATGACACTGGCGGTTGATGGCCGAAAAATCGATGTGGCACAGGCTATTCATCAGCTTCATAAACTCTATGATGTATTTGAAGTCTATGATGTTACTGATAAACGCGATCGCCTCTATAACATATTTGATGTCGTGGTTCCTCAAAAAAAATTATTAAATAATTTTCCGATTTTGACGCATCGGATTTTGCCGAATTCTGGCTGTTATAAGGGTGTTTTTATCGTTTCACTTGACGAGACACCTGCTTTTCTTGAATTTCTTCGAAAAAAAAAGTACAGTTATGTTCGTAGAATTCTGAGTCTTATTTGATCTATAACATAGCGTCATAAATATTTGACCATCGTAATGGGAAACACTAGGCAGTGTTCACATAAAATTTTTGCGATGGTTGGACGGAAAGATGTCTGGATTCAAGGCGCGAGGAGCGCGGTGGAGCAGCGCTCCATAAGCGACGAGCAACAAAGAAGACGGATATCTTTCCGTCCAACCCGAAGGGAAGAGTCATATTTTGTCCATTTCCGCGTCACTCCTTCTCGATGTGCCTCCGGGCACACTCTCGTCGTCGTTCCTTGAACTGAACAAAATATGACTCTTCCATCTGTAAAAATTTTATGTGAACACTGCCTAAACGATATATGTTCGATATAACTTAAGACGTTATGTTTGAGGAAACCCTGATAAATATGCTTACTACTGCAAATTGCAAAATTTGGCTGCAAACGCTTCAGACCTCCTCGCCGTATCTTCTTCTGATACGCCTTCGTCGGTCGCTCAGCGTTTTCGCTCAAATTTTGCAATTTTCGTAACCTTCTTCTGATACGCCTTCGTCGGTCGCTCAGCGTTTTCGCTCAAATTTTGCAATTTTCGTAACGAAATCATATTTATCAGGGTTTCCTTAAGTAACATTCAGGAGTTTTAAGAAAAACATCTTTTCTGTTGCAATTTGCTTCAATGAGTTTGTGCTGATGTTTCGTTACTAAGTTACGTTTTTCAGAGATTCCTACAATCATTTTACATTATGAATTTCTCTCCAGAAGGGCTTCAAGGAAAGATGGCGCCGGATTTTTATCTCCCTGACGAAACCGGCTCTCTCCATCATCTTTCAGACTATAAAGGTCAATATCTTCTCCTTTATTTTTATCCGAAAGATATGACTCCCGGGTGTACCACGGAAGCACAGTGTTTTCGTGATAGGAAAAATGATTTGAAAAACTACAATGTTCAGGTACTCGGAGTGAGCGCCGATAGCATTGAATCCCATCTCAAATTTAAGGAAGCGCACCACTTAAATTTTCCACTTCTCTCGGATACCACAAAGGAAGTATTGCAAAAATATGGAGTTTTTGTGGAAAAAGAAAAATTCGGAAAAAAATATATGGGCATCCGACGCGACTCTTTTCTTATTGATCCCGAAGGTGTAGTAGTGAAACATTATATCGACGTAAAGCCGCAAGAACACATTGATGAAATACTTCGCGACCTTTCCACTCATATTCTGTAGCTGTTCACTTTCTGATCTATACGGTATTTCAACAATAACGTATCGGGTTCTTTGAATATCTTCCATTTATCAGCCGATAATTCTTCGTTTTGAATAAGTCCGGTATGAGCCAATCGTTCGTGTATTTTGCAAAGCGGTTGAATGGAATCAGGATTGTGCTCTTTTTGTAAAGCGAATCGTTTCGTGTGATGAAAAATTTCCGCGGGACGTAAACATCCAGGAAAGACACAATGTCCTTGCGTGCGTTCTAAAATTGAACGCTTTAAACTCATAGGAAGGTATCTCGACGATGCCGGATTCTTTTTTTCAGAATTATTCATCTTTTGAATAATGGTGGTCGTTTCATCAATTGATTTTAAACATTTCTGACACACGGAATTTTTAAGTAATCTTTCGAGCACTTCGCCCAAACTCATTTTCTCTCCACTCTTTTTTTCCAGTTTTTGCTGAAAAAGACGTATTTGAAATTCTGCTTCCTGGCTTACGGGAAATGAAAGTGTTCTTTTTTCATGCGAGTTTTCATAAAAATTTTCATAAGAAATCGTTGAATTTTCAGCAGTATATTCATTTTGAATATTGCCTAATATATTATTTTTCTCATATTTTTTTTCAGGAGCAAAAGTCCCCTGCGGGGGACTTTCCCATCTGTAATTTTGTACGGCCAAAGTCGAAAGCTGAAGCACATTTGTGTCAAGTTGAATTGTCTTATTTTTTTCAATTTCGTTGTTTTCTTTTCTCATTTCTTGTACATAGAGTTCCAATGCGGCTTGTGGCATAATTTCGACTCTTTTAGCCCATTTTCCCTCATCTTCGGGCGTTGCGATGTAAGCAACTTTTTCAAGCTTGCTCCAACTTTGCAAACCCTGCTCAAATTGCTCGCGCAATCGAGGCTTATTTTCAATTTTACTTGCAAGCTGAAGGATTCGATTGACCGTACTTTGATTCATCCCAGCGAGTTTGGCAGCAAATTCATGAATAGAAGAAAAACCTCGTCGCCGATGCAGCCTGCGCCTCAAAACTTCCGGAAGAATTCCTGCAAATTTTCGCGTCCACTGTTTGGAATTAAGTCCGTAGATTTTACACTTTTGGTACAGTTCTGAATCACTCAAAAGCGAAAGTACTATTTTTTCCATATTTTAGAGGTGAGTATATGCTCACCCATGAGTGTATTCTTTTTTTTTAAAAGCGCAAGCGTTTTTTGTATAAAAAAACTTTCTATTTTCGTTTTGTCAATTCAAAAAAAGTGATGGACAGTTACATATGGTAAAATTGCAGTCGCTGGTACATTTTTTAGAGGCTCCTTTATTAAAAATCTGATACGGTTTTATTATTGTTTTGTATGATTTCTCTAAAACCTTTTCAACTTAGCGGATTCGAAGATCTTGAACTTTCAACGCAAGCGCTTATTAGTGAAGCATTGAAACGAAATGTCCGCGTTGAGGTTCTCGATCGCTCGTCTCATATTATTCGCCTTAAAAAAAATGATCATGTTGAATACGTCAAACAGGCCACAATGACCTCGAAAGATAGCTTAATCAGCTATTTTCTTATGGAAAACAAGGTCGTAACGAAGCGCATTTTGGCGGAAAATGGTATTCGCGTTCCTTATGGAAAATTGTACACTTCGCCAGCAGCCGCCATTCAGGATTATAAAATTTTTTCCGCTCAAATATCGGTCGTAAAACCTGTGCATACGAATTTCGGCATCGGCGTTCACATTATTCCGCAAAAATCGGAAAATCTTTTTCATCATGCGGTAACTGACGCATTTCAACACGATCATATGATTCTTGTGGAAGAATTTATTTCAGGAACCGAATACCGTTTTTTAGTTATTGGAAATCGTGTTCATGCCATTCTTCATCGCGTTCCAGCAAATGTCACAGGAGATGGAAAACACACAATTCGTGAACTCGTTGCCATAAAAAATAACAATCCTCTTCGCGGAGAAGAATACAAATGCCCTTTGCAATTTTTACAATTAGGAGAAACGGAAGCTCAGGTTTTGGCTGAGCAAGAACTTCATTTCGACAGCGTTATTGAAAAGGATCATAGAATTTTTTTGCGAAAAAATTCAAATATAAGCACTGGCGGCGACAGTGTCGATATGACAGACACAATTCATGAGTCGTATAAACATATCGCGGTTCAGGCTGTTCAAGCCATCGGCGTCGCGATTTGCGGGCTTGATATGATGATTCAAAATATTCGCGTGCCGGCAGATTCTCAAACAGTGATCAAAAAAAATTTACCTGAATCTTCTCCTTCAACTCAATCCGGCAATTATGCCATTATTGAACTTAATTTTAATCCCGCTTTGCACATTCATACCTATCCGTCCGAGGGTAAATCTCGTGATGTCGCCGGTCCTGTTTTGGATATTTTAGGTTTTTATTAAAAAAAATCGTTTGTGATTTAGAAATCATACATTTTTCCTTTGAAAAAAAAGCACATATCGCTGGCAGGCGGAAGCTTCCATATAATAAACTCGTTGCGCAATAATTTTTCTCCAAACTCATTCTCTTTAATATCAGGGAATCCTGTGATACACTCTTGATTGTAACTCTTTAAGGGAGCCTCTAAAAAACATCTTTTTACTATAGGAAACCCTGATAAATATGCTTACTACTGCAAATTGCAAAATTCGGCTGCAAACGCTTCAAACCTCCTTACCGTATCTTCTTCTGATACGGCTTCGTCGGTTGTTCAGCGTTTTCGCTCGAATTTTGCAATTTTCGTAACGAAATCATATTTATCAGGGTTTCCTATACTTTGCAAATTTATTTATTTTCTTTATTGTATGCCAACTGTAAAAATTCAAAATACCGGTCAAAGCGCGAAGTCCGATGATGGACAAATGCTTCGTACCGTAACTCAATCAAATAATTGGGATATTCCTTATGCCTGTGAAAATGGCATTTGTGGAACGTGTATTGTAAAAGTGACTGAAGGAAAAGAAAATCTCAGCGAAATGGAGGAAATGGAAAAACAGACGCTTCAGGCTTTAGGAGCTGATGATGGCGAGCATCGACTTGCCTGCCAGTGCACAATAAAAGGAGATGTCACAATCCGACATTAAAAATTTATCTGAAAACAAAATTTTTTCATGCAATGCACAATGGAAAGATTATTTGCGAATACATTTTCCTAAGGAACCTTTAAATATCAATGTGAAGATAGTTTCGTATAAGTAAGCCTATAACAAAATTAAGTACCGCGACTCCAAGGCTTATGCTTGCCATTTCAAGAAACTTTTTTTTAAATGGTAAGTTTTTTGCGACCGAAATATAATAATTGAATATGAAAATAATAAAAAGCGCCGATGCCAAAGATATTCCGAGACTTATAAAAATTTTTTCGACCAAAAAATAAGGAAAAATTAAAATAATAACCACAATTATATACGCGATTCCGGTATAAAAACTCGCTTTTATGGGGCTTTTATCTTTCAAATTTTCTTCCTTCGTCGAAAGGTATTCAGAACCAGCCATGGAAAGAGAAGCGGCAATTCCCGTAATAAAGCCAGCAATGGCAACTATTTTTCCTTGTTGCAAAGCAAAAGTCAATCCCGCCAAAACCCCTGTAAGCTCCACCAACGCGTCGTTTAAACCGAGAATGACCGAGCCCGTATATTTCAGCTCTTCCTGCGACATAAGCGCGAGCAGTTGTTCCTCGTGTTCCACTTCCTGCTGAATAATTTTTTCAACTTCCGGATCAAGAGTTTTGAGCACATCAAAATCCTCCTGCGCTCCGGCTTCTTCTTTTTCCATGAGCCTAAGACCAAAATTTAACCCAAAAATACGACTCATCCATGTATAAAAAAACACTTTTAAACGATACGGCGATACTTCTTCGCCGCTTTTCCCAGCCCAAAAAAGGAAGTGCTGATATTCCTCGTCAGCGATTTTTTTAAGAACTTTACGATCGTCTTCGCGCTTCACAACGTCAATGAGATTTTTATAAATAAGGTGTTCCGTAAGCTCAAGCCTCTGAGCCTCAAGGATTTGTGATTCGATTTTTCTTTTATCGTTTTTCATATATTTTCCACATCAGATGCTATTAAAGTCTCTGTCATTAACTTCATGAATGTACCGCGAATGTGCTTAATAGTGTGAATTTCTAATGGAACTTAGGCAAAACTCGCTTTCGTAACGATATTTTAAATCGCAGTAGATGGTACGTTTTTCAGAGGTTCCCTAATATACTTTTCGACTACTTCACCTCAAGTATTCCCTCCATTTCTTTATGTCCTTCTCCGCAAAAAACGGAACAACGGAAATCAAACGTTCCTTGTTTATCCGCTACAAATTCAACAGTCACAGGTTTTCCTGGTTCAACGGTCTCATCAATATTGTAATCAGGGAGCGCGAATCCATGGGTCACATCAATACTTGTAATGGTGATTTTTACGGTATCGCCTTTGTTTACGGTCATGCTCGATGGCGTAAATGACCAACTCGTTGCCGTAATATTAAAAGTTCTTACTTGAGGAGTTGTCGAAACTGGTTCTGACACAGTATTTTTCGTTTCGCCATTCTTTGCGCCATTACTATCCGTGGTCGTGTTACCGTCTGTTGTTTTATTATCGTCTATGGTGTTGTCACTGCCTGTTGTTTTATCATTGTCGGTTATTTTGCCACCGTCGGTTGTTTTGTTATCATCTGTTGTTTTATCACTGTCTATTGTCTTATTATCATCTGCCGTAGCAGTCGTGGTTCCGTTTTCAAGCGCGTTCTCGGCAACTTCGTCCGCAGGAATGTTTATATCTTTGATATTTTCGGAATTCGTCGTCTCATTATTTGAAGGGGTATCGATACCTGGTATAATCGTATCTGCTTGCTTCCCTTGGCAGCCGGTAAATACTATAAGTCCTGTTATTAAAAAAACGCCGAAAAGAAGTTTTCCTGAGTGCTTCATATTGTATTTTTAATGAATAAAATTTTATGCGAACCTAGTGTAGCAAAAGTTCAAATTTTATTCCATTTTTTTAAAATATGGCTTCTAAATCATTTTTATCGAAATCAAATTCTCGTCGGTCGGAGCTTCTCATGCCTGCAGGATCTCTCATGAAATTTAAAACCGCTATTCTTTATGGAGCCGACGCGGTTTATGCCGGCACGCCGGAAATGTCTCTGCGCACAAAATCCGAATTTTCTCTTGAAGATTTGGCGGAAGGAATACGATTCGCTCACGATCGAGGAAAGCGCGTTTACCTTACTCTCAACCTTTTTAGTCACAATAGCGACGTAGAAAAACTGCCTCATTTTCTTGCGACGATTCGTGAAATAAAGCCGGACGGACTTATTATTTCCGATCCGGGTATTTTTCAATATGTAAAAGAAAAAGCTCCTGAATTGGAACTCCACGTTTCCACTCAGGCCAGTGTTTGCAGTTGGCTCACGGTCGATTATTGGAAACAACAAGGCGCTTCACTCTGCGTTATGGCTCGTGAACTCAGTTTTGAAGAATTAAAGGAAATACGTAAAAAATGCCCTGACATGCGACTCGAAACCTTCGCGCATGGTTCGATGTGCATGACATATTCCGGGCGTTGTCTTCTTTCAAATTATATGGCTGAACGAAGGTCGAATTCCGGTAATTGCGCTCACAGCTGTCGTTGGAATTACAAACTTCGTGTTCGAATCAAGGATGGAACTCTTCACGAAATTGAACTGAATGACAGCAATAAAAATCTTTTTGAATTTTTGCTTGAGGAAGAATTTCGTCCCGGCCAGATTTTTCCCATTGAAGAAGATGAGCATGGCTCCTATATTCTCAATTCGAAAGATCTTTGCCTCATGCCAAAGCTGAATCAATATCTGGAACTTGGCATCGATTCTTTGAAAGTCGAAGGTCGTCATAAAACAAACTACTATGTAGCGACTGTGGCGAAAGCCTATCGACAAGCAATTGATGATTGGTACCGCAATCCCGATTCGTGGAAACCCGAACCGTACATGCGAGAACTTCAGGCGGTGCAAAATCGTGGCTATACTCTGGCCTTTCATCATGGCCGCCTCACAAATTTAGCTCATAATTTCGAAAGTTCAAAATCGGTTTCTCCGCATGAATTCGCCGGATATATTCGTGAATGGCAGGGCGAAGACATGATTTTTGAAATAAAAAACGAGATACTGCCGGGCGATCTTATTGAATTTATTTCTCCTGTAAATCCGACGCCGATACGCATGAGGTTGCAACATTTTACCGATGCTTTGACCGGTGAAATAACGGAAAAAGTTTCCGCGGGCCAATCAAAAGCCATTCGCATACATCACAGCCTTTTCACCTCTATTAAAAATCTCAAAAAAACCACTTCATCATTAACCTCGGTTCAAAAAATTCTTCCACCCCTTACCGTCGCGCGAAAATCGAAGTATATCACTCCTTCCGAACAGAGCAGGCTTCTTCTGGATATTGAAACCCAGGCAGCGGAAATTCAATCTCTTTATGTTCCAGAAGCTCGCAAACAAGCCCTTTTGGAAGATATTCGTTTTTCCCGCGAACATGCTCTTTCTTTAAAAGTACGAAAAGGACCGAAAATGGGCAGTGAAGGATGTTGCGGAAAAGGCTGCAACGGCTGTCTTATTTTTTGGCATTCTGATAATAAAAAATCTATTCCAAGGTAGTGTATATATTAAGAACTTATCCATAAATATGTATTCTACTTCCCACCGCTTTTTTTTAAAAGCAAGCCAGTGGGCAAATACATTTCATTTTCTTTCCGTCCTCAAAATAATTCTTTATAATAAAATCGATTTAAATAGGGCGTATGATTTTTACTGCGGATTTTCATATTCACTCGCATTATTCGCGCGCCACAAGCAAATTCATGGACGCGAATAATCTCTATAAATGGGGCCAACTCAAGGGAATTCGTATTATTGGAACCGGCGATTTTACGCATCCGAAGTGGTTTTCGGAATTGCGTGAAAAATTGGAACCAGCGGAATCGGGTCTATTTCGTCTAAAAAAGGCTTACGCGAAAGAAATTGAGCATGAAATTCCTGAGTCGTGTCGATCCGATTTTCGTTTTATGCTTACGGTTGAAATCAGCAATATTTATTCGAAAAATGGCCGCGTGAG
This sequence comes from Candidatus Peregrinibacteria bacterium, assembly GCA_016188705.1. Classification (GTDB taxonomy): domain Bacteria; phylum Patescibacteriota; class Gracilibacteria; order UBA1369; family JACRIC01; genus JACPHH01. Next base: position 21,115 of record JACPHH010000012.1, read on the forward strand.
GAAAGTCCATAACGTCATTTGCGCGCCAAGTTTTGAAATTGCCTCGAAAATCAATAGCGAACTCAGTAAAATCGGGAATCTTCAAGCGGATGGACGACCGATACTTGGGCTCGACAGCAAGCGGCTTTTTCAAATCACACTTGATGCTTCCACGGACTGCATGTTTATTCCCGCTCATATCTGGACACCTTATTTCGCTGTATTTGGCTCAAAATCGGGCTTTGATTCATTGGAAGAATGTTTTGAAGACTTGACCCCTTTCATTACCGCATTGGAAACAGGGCTTTCTTCCGACCCGCCCATGAACCGGACATTGTCGGCGCTCGATGATTTTACGCTTGTTTCCAATTCCGACGCGCATTCTCCTCAAAAACTCGGACGCGAAGTGAATCGGTTTGACACGGAACTTTCCTATTTTTCGATTCGCGATGCCGTAAAAAATGGCGATCCGAAGCATTTTTTAGAAACCGTGGAATTTTTTCCCGAGGAAGGAAAATACCACTATGACGGTCATAGTACTTGCGAAGTGCGTTTTTCTCCTGAGGAAACAAAAAAGCATAATGGTCTTTGTCCAAAATGCGGTCATCCGCTCACTATTGGCGTTTTGAACCGCGTGGCGAGCTTAGCGGATCGAAGTGAACCTGGTAAAAAAAGCATTCCTTACCGTTATTTAATTCCTCTTCCTGAAATTCTTTCGGATATTTATTCAAAAGGTGTTTCGTCAAAATACGTGAATGGTCTCTATTTTTCCATGCTCGAAAAACTCGGAAATGAATTTTCCATTTTGCTGGATATCCCTTTAGAAACTATTGAAAAAGCGAGTTCGTCCTATGTGGCTCGGGCAATTCAAAAAGTTCGTGAAGGAAAAGTGCGCATCGCGCCAGGCTACGACGGCGAATTTGGGACGATTGAAGTTTTTACTGAAAAAGAAAAATCTGATTTGCAGACTCAAAAAACTTTATTTTCATTTTTTTGAAAAATTCTCAGCCATGTATAAAGATTTAAATGAAGCGCAAAAAATGGCTGTAGAACACCGAGGCAATCTTCTTATTATCGCAGGACCAGGGACAGGAAAAACTCATACCCTTACTCATAAAATTGCCCATACGCTTCTTCGTAATAAAAATTTTCATTGTAGCGATTCTGATTCCAATATCCTTCGGCCGAGTTCTGGAACCTCTGAAAAATACCATTTCGAAAATGAAACGCAGTCGAAAAGTGTTTTTCTTAAGATTCCTTCTGCTATCTCTCATTCTGATATCTCAAACACTCGAATATTTGAGCCTTCCATCCTGGCTCTGACATTTACGAAAAAAGCTTCGGATGAGATGAAACAGCGGCTTATTTCTCTGCTCGCTGATTGTCAGCATACTAATAAACGCTATTCTGATTGTCGAAATACTGATGAACGCTATGCTCATGCTCAGCACGCTGATGTTCAAATCATTGATGTTCAAAACACTGATGTTCAGCACGCTTATGATCGTCATACCGATGTTTACAATCTTTCCATTGACCATCAAATTTTTATTGGGACGTTTCATTCCTGGTGTCTCGAAATGTTAAAAAAATTTTCTCGTGATTTTGTTCTTTACGGCGAAAAGGAAAAAATGATTGTACTTCAAAAAATTGCTTCATCGACATTTCCCAATTGGACCAAAACGCATATAAACGATGTTGCTCGGCTCATTTCATTACACAAAAATCAACTGCTTCCAATTGAAAAAATAGCAGAAAAAATACCGTTGCCTGATTTTCTTAAAACCACTGAATATATTACCATCGCTCATCTCTATGAAAAAAAAATGTCTGCTTTTCGCGCGCTTGATTTTGACGATCTCCTTGTAAAAACCCTCGAACTTTTTACTCATCCTTCGCCTGAAATCGATGCCTATCGAAAAAACATGCGATATGTTTTTATTGATGAATACCAAGATGTTAATACGGTTCAATATGAGCTTATTCGACTTCTTATGCATTCAAATGTCGCTAAAACAACCGTGACTGATGAAGTGGCAATTTCGAATAAGTCTTTTAGCACGGACACTTTTCAAAGCACATCGAAAACCATCTGCGCCATCGGCGATCCCGATCAGTCCATCTATGCCTTTCGCGGCTCCAATATTGATTATTTTTTTCGTTTTTCTGAAGATTTTCCTCATGCTACTACCTTGCGTCTTGAGGAAAATTATCGTTCGTCATCGTTTATTATCAAAGCCTCGGAAAGCCTTATTGCCTACAATTCCAAACGCATTCATCGTTCCCTTCGTCCTCAATTTGAAGATTCAACCCTTGTTTCCGTTATTTCAGCGAATGATGGGTGGAAAGAGGCCTACGGTGTCACCAAAAAAATTCAAAAACTCGTTGGCGGTCTTGATATGATTGAATCGGGACATGCTCATTATCACGTTCCATCAGAAACTTTTCGCTTTTCCGATATCGCGGTTCTCTACCGCACAAAAGCTCAGGGTCGGCTCATTGAAGCATCGATTAAAAAGGCAGGAATTCCATGTCAAATGGTTCCAGAATCCGCTTGGTACCTCAAAAAAGAAATTCAAACCCTGCTTCATTATCTGCGCCTACTTGTATATCCTCATGATGACTCGAGTCTTTCGAAAATTTTACAGACAGCTTCAGCTCGTCAAAAAAAGAACACTTCTCTTTTTCTTACGCAGATTCAAGCGCTTATGGATGAGATGATTCACTTTACGCCAACAGAGTGCGCTCAAAAAATTTGGAACGATTTTGGATTCGAGAGTTATTATTGCCGAAAAAAAAATGGCGGAAACGTACATGCGAAAATTCGAGCGAAAACGCTCAATAACGAAAAAATCGTATCAGATGAAAAAATCCAAAACAATTTTCTTCTTTTCCTTTCAACTTCAGCGCAATTTGACAGCATGAAAGGAAAAGAAGGACTGTTGAAACTTCTCGAACATTATACTTTTCTTCAAAATGAAGACACTTTTGATTCGAGCGTCGAGGCTGTTCATCTCATGACGCTTCATGCGTCGAAAGGACTTGAATTTCCCGTAGTTTTTATTACAGGGCTTGAGGACGGTCTGCTGCCATATAGTACAAAATCTGAAAATAGCGCTCGATTTTCTAAAAAAGATGATTTTATCAAAAATCAACTTGAAGAAGAACGTCGACTTTTCTATGTCGGCATTACTCGCGCGAAACGAAAACTCTACCTTCTTCACGCTCTCGTTCGAGATGAAAAAGAAACGACTCCATCACCTTTTTTGAAAGAAATTCGTGAAGAACTTTTAGAACGGAAAACGCTTAGGAAACCTCTGAAAAATATCGTTTCATCACAAAATTTTCACACGAGCAAATGGAACGATCACGACCAATCATGCAGTGATCAAAAAACCAAAAAAGATCAACTTGAACTTTTTTCTTGAAAGAGTATTTAATGAATTATGGAACCTCTGAAAAACGTACCATCTACATATAATTTTTTTTGAAATCTGATACATATTGCGCATGATGATTATTACCGTTGATGATTATTACTCTTTTTGTTTATGATAGATTTTTCTATACTGTATCAAAAATACGCGAATTTTATTTCTAAAATTCCTGAAACATTAAGAGGCGAAATACTTCTTACTGGCGGAGCCGCTGCGTATCTCCTTGGTTCGGACCGGCCTTTTTCGAATGACATGGATTTTATGGCGCCAATTGAACTCCAAACTGAGCTCGAAAAAGCGCTCAATATAAGCTTTACGGAAAGTACCAAAAAACCTGTGTTTCACTCCTTCGCAGGACACATGAACCTTGATGGCACGGATTATGACGTGGTTTTGCGTTCAACTATTCAACCTTTAGGGCAGGCGGAAACATTTACTTTTTATCTCACTCCTGAGATTTTGAAACGCCGTCTCTCCATTTCCACTTCTATTTCCTCAAATTCCACCGCGGGAATCGTATATTCTGTTCCAGTCGAATTTCTTGTTTTAAAAAAACTCCTCGCGGGCAGAGGAAAAGAATTTGGGAAATATGATCTCTATGACGTTCACCGCATTCTGATTCATCAAAAACCGCTCGATCATGATTTTTTCATTTTCCTGATCGAAACATTTTGTCTTTCATGCGATGTGGCTGCCGATATTATCATGAGCCATTTGGAAAAAATTGATGTCGAATATAAAAATCCAGCCGCTCTTTTTTTACGAGATCGTTTAGCAAATCTGTAGAACTTATCAATAAATATGTATTCCACTGCAATCTGCAAATTTTTGCTGCAAACGTTTCATCGCTCCTCAGAGTATCTGTAGTTCGTCATTCACAATCTTGATAAGTTGTTCCACTGCTTTTTTCAAATCCCTATTCCAAATACAATAATCCATAGGTTTTTTTGGGTTTTTATACCACGCATTTTCAATATGTTCGATTCTTTTTTTCATTCCTTCCTGATTTCCGCCGCGTTTTTTGAGAGACTTAATTATTTCAGCCTTTGGACGATTGATGAAGATGGTCGTTATTGGAATGCTGTCAAAAAGTGATTTAATCCCCGTGATAAGACCTTCGAAATTTTTTTCACCACCACCCACCATAATGATGTTTTTTCGAATCAGTTCAAAAATAAAATGAATGGTATCATAGCCAAATTCTTTCCCTGAGTACCGTTTATAGGAATAAAAAAAACGGCCGTTTTTTTTGAGATGATCAAAAAGTTCTTTTTCTATGAAAAATCCATCGGCTATATCGAGTTCCACAGGTCGGCGCTGACGAGTCAAAGTGCGAATAAATTTCACGAATGAATACCTAGTTTTTTTTGGTTTCAAAAGATTTTTTTTCAAAAATTCGTTAATAATCGTATCTTTGCCGCTCCCTGTAAAACCAAAAATAATAAAAACGCGATTGAACTGATGATGAAGAAAGGCATCCGGATGCTCAGGATCGATGGTACAGAGAATCTTTCCGAGATAGTACTTTTTCTGCAGTTCGAGGTATTTTTTGTGGCTGATTTTTGGCATAAATACAAGCTCAATGGTATCTTTATATTATAGAGAAATTGGTGTTTTTTAGCAACGTAATTTCATTTATTTTTCCACTGCCATTTTTTGAGTAAAAATTTTTGAGCGAAAATTGTGGATCATACGCTTATATGCTGGCAGGCGGGAACTCGTCGCTCGGATACTCGGCCGGATCAAAAAAGGCGAAAATTCGCTAAAAATGCTATCGGCTACGCATTTTGTTAACGCTCATTTTTACCTCTTTTTGAAAACTGGCCTGCGTAACTCTCTTCGAGCTCCCGCCTGCCAGCATATTTTTCGTCACTGCCGCCTATTACATCAATTTGAGAATTACCCATATACTTTTTCTAAATAGCATTTCTCACAATAAATGATCTCCTGCCTTTTAGGCTCGTATGTTGTCATTATATTAATGCCGCAATTTTGGCATTTTTGATCATAAAAACGGCGGCGGTTTCTTTTTTTAAAACGGTCATTGTGGCGTTCATTCGGACTTTTTCGCGGAATCGGAATGCCCATGCGCTGATAAAATTTGAGTTCCTGCGGAATAATTTTATACGGTTTTTCGCTCGACTCGCACAGAAAAATTTTTTCAGAAATGGATGCGTCAACATCATGAATATCATCGGGAATTTCGACTTTCGGACCCATGTATTTATTTTTCTTTTCCTCTTCGTCCTGCCACTGCCAGCCTTTTTTCAACACTTCTTCTTTCGATAAAGGCATTTGTTCATATGCTGGTGTTTCATTATAGGCATGAACACTTCGATTGACAGGGAAAAATTCTCCCCACTCGCCCGTGCGTTTCATGTGAGCGATGATTTTATTTTTGAGGTCAAAATATTCTTCTTTTGAATATTTTTTATTCAAAATGCAGTATTCCTGTTTTTTCAAGCCAACACAGCCAAAACACTCTTTGCAAGCGAAACAATGATCGCAATATGTGAGATTGCTGCACCCCGACCAACATAAATTGCAAAATCGCAGGTTAAAAAGATCATAACCGCAGCCCTGGCACTCATGTATACGCTCGGCATTTTCACCCCAGTAGCTATAATCAGCCGAAGTTTTCACATGATTGAGACACAAGCCGTAGCGAACATCCTCACAATTATCACATTCGAAGCTCATGTAAGCATTTTTGCAATTTTTCAAATAATTTCCCATACTGTTTTCCAGTTTCGTTCCGGAAAAATATTTCACGTACGTTTTTTGTAAAAAATCCTCCATTTTTTCTTTATATTGACTCAATTTTGAATATTTTGTCAGTTTAGCATCTTTCAAAAATCTCTCGTACTGCTCTTTCGTGAGTTGTTCATTCATCACCATATATTGCTTTTCAGCCTGATTCGTACAAGCAAAACAATTTTTACACCCCTGACAATTTCTTAAAAAATAACTATCACTGCAATGATTACAATCCCAACAAAAACGCAGATTATAGCACTCGCGACACCCGACACATTCATACATTAATTCGCACTCGTTGATATTCGTGTTGTCGACGCAGTCTCTGCACCTATTCAGCCAATTACCGTAATAGCAATCTTCGCACATGTTTGCGCAGAATGTCAGATAACAATTTTTATTTCTGCTGGCACCGTGGCAATAAGAGCTATTCGTCATAGGTCTTTGTTGCTGAAGACAAAGCCTTGGAACTTGATCGCGAAGAGCAAAAAATTGATCAAAAAATGGTTTTTCAAAATCAAAATTCCGCCCATAGCAGAGCGAATCGGAATTTTCGCTCCACCAAGCATCAAGATCATAGACAGGAAATGGCTTATTCACAGAAAAGGCTGAAATAATTTGCTTTCCTGTGAGGTCACACTTTCGGTGGTAGAGAAAAGACTCATTGCGATAAGAAAGGCGTCTCTGCATGCGACAAAGATAACAGTGCGTCGGCTCTGGAACATCCATGAGTTGATAAAAATCTTGATCATCTGGAGTTATGACCACTCTTTCTCCACAATTGATACAATTTTTACATTGTTTATTCCAGAACATGAGAATAATGAATGAAATTATGGTGTATTTTTAATATTGAGCGCACTTTTTAGATAGATTAATATACTTCCTTTAAATAGCAGTTTTCGCAGTAGACGATTTCTTGTCGATCAGGAGCGTAGGAAGTCGAAATGGCTGCTTGGCACTTCATACAAATTCGACTCCAAAGTTTTCTGGGGTTTCTTCGCTCCATGCGTTCTTTGTACCTTTGATCCGGGCATCTTCGTGGGATCGGAATGCCCATTTTTTTATAAAATTGAAATTCCTGAGGAATGATTTTGTAGAGCTTTCCTGTCACCTCACAAAAAAGAATTTTCCCACAAATTGATTCATCGGCGTCATCGATATGATCTGGAATATGCGTTTTCGACCCAATACATTGTTGAGACACTTTTTCTTCTTCTTGCCATTTCCATCCTCGCTCGAGCACCTCCTCTTTTTGCAATGGAAAATATTCCTCGGCCACGCTTTCATTATAAGCAAAAGGTGAAAGTTGAATTGGAAAAAACTCGCCCCATTCTCCTGTTTTTTTCATATGTTCGATAATTTTCGGAATGAGTTCTTCATATTCTTCCCTTGAATACTGCTTATTCAAAATACAATATCTTTTGTGTTTCAGCCCCACACAGCCAAAAAGATTCGCTGAATTATGACATATATCGCAATAATACGAATCGGAAATATCATAACTTACTGCACATCCAATGATATTTACTCCACGATTACAGGCATAGGATTCATATTGAAGTTCACAGTTAAATGCCGGCTCATAGACATCCATACTATCCTTAATGTTTGAGGCATCGTAGGCATATTTTACGTCTTCAGAACTAATGATATCATAGGAATCTTTCACATTTTTACAGTTGTACTGAAAATCTCCGGTACAATTTTCACAATTCGTCAAAATATTCGCTTTACGAGGTATTTTTTTAATCATGTTTTCGTAGATTTCAACGCATTTTCTATATTGTTCATACGAGCCAATGCGTATTTTTTTAAAAAAATCATCATAGTCCTCCTTTGAAACTTGTTTATTTTCTATACAATATTCCTTATTTCTTAAACCAAAACACATAAAACAATACTTGCATCCTTTGCAGTCATACAAAAATTGACAATCCGAGCAGTGATCGCTGAGAAGAGTATACACGCACTGATAGTTCCCATCACTATAGAGATTCTCATAGTCTAGTTCACAGTAAATGTCCTCATACATTTCGAGACAGTCTTTAGAATTTAAAACCCATTTTCCATAATAAATACCTTCTGAATTGGCTATATCAACGCTTAAATAGCAATTTTTAATTCTGTCGCAATTTGTCGTATAGTCACTATTCGTATTATTCTTAGAATAAATATTTGCTCTTGGAACAGCCAAAAGAAGTTCTTGAAATTGTTCAAAAAAATGACGCTTAAAATCAAAATCTCGACCAAAACTTAAAGGGTCCCACTGATCACCCCACCATTCTTTTTGTTCATAAACCTTATAAGGTTTATCAGGGGAATAGAGTGAAATGACTTGTTTCCCTGTTAAATCGCACTTTCGATGGTACAGCCTTCTTTCATTGCGAAAAGCAAGTCTTCTTTGCTGACGGCAATCGGGACACATTGTTGGATGCAAAATAAAGTATTTTTTCCCATGAAATGTTGGTGAAATTTTTTCATAAAATATCTGATCTTTATCATTTATGATAAAAATTGTTTGACACTGTCTACAATTTTTTGATATCATTTGAGTAGCATTAATAAGTAATACTTTAAAGTATGACTCATGCATCAAGTGTTAAACGAAAAATATCCATTACTATTCTTCCATCATTGGATGATTTATTAGCTTTGTATTCATCAAATTCTGGAGAAAGTAAAAGTTCGCTTATTGAAAAAGCTCTTTCTGAGTTTATAAAAGAAAAATTAGATAAAGATTCTCGAGCTCTTTCCAAACTTAATTTTGATGATCTTCCTTCTGAAGATGATTGGATTATGTTGCAATCTGAAATTGCGTAATATGAAGAAAATCCTTCAGGGAGAAATTTATTTTGCCGATTTGAATCCAGTAAAAGGTCATGAACAAGCTGGTTTTCGTCCTGTTCTTGTTCTTCAAAACAATGTGTTAAATAAAAATTTGAATACGGTAATAATTGCTCCTCTAACAACAAATTTGAAAGCAAAAGGGTTTTTAACGACTTATTTTCTTTCAAAGAAAATAAGCCATCTTCCCTTCGACTCAATCGCCCTTCTCTTCCAGCTTCGCACCATTGATAATTGCCGATTGCAGAAAAAAGTTTCTCTCCTTTCTCATGAAATAATGCTTGCGATAAAAAGACAGACATTATTGCTTTTGTAATTAGGCAGTGTTCACATACAATTTTCGCAGAGGGGAGAGGCATAACCTTAGTAAATTTCTTTCAAATAACATTCTTCACAGTAGATTCGTTCAAGTCTATCGGGCGAATAAGTTGATTCTACAGGCTTTTCACATTTCGTGCATTTCCGTTCATAAAGTTTTCTTGAATTTCGTAAAAACATTCGCTGTTTGTGCCGTTCTTCAGCACATATTCTTGGAACGGGAATACATATTTTTTTATAAAATTGAAGTTCCTGCGGAATGATTTTATAGAGCTTTCCCGTGGCTTCGCACACAAGAATTTTTTCCGTTATTTTTTCATCAACCTCACGGATATTATCCGGAATTTTTGTTTCAGGTCCCATATATTTTTTTGATGCTGATTCCTCTTTGTGCCAGTTCCAGCCTCGGTTTTCGACCTCCTTTTTTGTCAACGGAAGGTATTCGTCGGCAAGCGTTTCATTATATCCAAATGGTGAAAATTTTACCGGAAAATATTTCCCCCATTCCGCATCCGACTGCCCCGAAAAGGACTTAGTTAAAGTGTGAGTTACTCCACTCATAGCGACACTGCCAAGAGCCGGTTTTTTCATGTGTTCGATGACGCGAGGAACAAGTTTTTCGTACTCTTCTTTTGTATATTGCTTGTTCAAAATGCAATATTTCTTATTGCGAAGCCCTGAACAACCGAAAAGATATTCGCAATTATAGCAAAATTCGCTATACATGACATCATGGCTGTGAAAAATATAAATGCTGAAAATAACATTATAAACGCCGATGGTTCCAAGCACCTGATAGCAAAGTTCTGGCTTCAAATACATGTTCGAGCAGTCGATCAAATCTTTTACATTCACGCCGACTTGAACTAACCGGCAATCTTCACTGTCGTTCATGTCATAACAATCAATACAGCTTTTTGAATTCGTGAGAAAGTCGCCCGTGGAATTTTCACAGCCCACAATATTTGCATATTTATGAACCCGTTTTTTTCGCAAATCCGATAAAAACGTTTTTGCTTTCATTGTTTGCTCATACGAACCTTTTACTATTTCAAGTTTCTTTTTATACTCCTCTTTGCTCACGGGCTGGTTCATAATGTTATATTCTTTATTCGTGAGGTCGGCGCAGAGAAAACAATTTTTGCAGCCTTTAAGATTTTCCGAAAACCAGCAGTCAAAACAATTCTGACTGTAGGAAAGGTAGTGGCAATTATAGCAATTTCGCACGTAAAAACACTCATAGAGAAGCTCGCAGTCGTAGGCATAGCTTGAATCCATGACATCACGACAGGTTTGGAGAAGTTTTCCGTAGTAGCAATTTTCGCAATTTTCCGATGAATTGATGAGATAGCAATTTTTGCAATAACCCGTGCCTGTCGTGTATGGCGAATTTTCATTGCTCACTTGAATAAGATTCACTTTTGGAATATTTTTGCTCAGTTCAAAAAACTGTTCAAAAAATCCGCGGCTAAAATCGAAATCTCTGCCGAAAGTTGCGCCATCCCAGTCGTCGCTCCACCATTCATCGCTACTCACGATTTTGGAATCTTTCCCCCACGAATTATCCGGAGCATAGAGTGAAATAAAGGGTTTTCCTGATACCGCCGACGTATTATGATAGAAGTATTGTTCATTTCGGTGTGCAACGCGATTTTGCATTCGACAGTCGGGACAGATATTCGGAACTGGAATTTCATATTTTTTCCCATGAAAAACAGGGCTGATACGTTCCAAAAAGCTCTTTTCCTGATCGCTTATTTGGAATTTCTTACCGCACCACTGATTGTGACAAATTGTATTCATACTGGATACCGTTAGAAATGTGACATGCGAGAAGAAAAAAACTGGAAATCCCTATTGTTGCGATAGTAGATTTAGGGAACCTTAAGAAAAACGTAGCATCTACTGCAATTTTACCATGTTGGCTGCAAAATGTTCAAAGCTCCTTAGTAAATTATTTTCATATAGCATTCTTCGCAATAAACCTTTTCATTTCTTTTGCTGCCGTACACCGAAAATATCTCTTTTTTACACTGCGAACAGTCGCGTTTCCAAAGTTTTCGAGGATTTTTTCGTAGCAATCTTTCTTCGTGTCTTTGACTCGGACATTTTTTCGGAATTGGCAATTTCATTTCTTTATAAAAATGGAGTTTTTTTCGCGTTATTTTATATGGTTTTTTGGTTATTTCACAAAGAAATATTTGATCACATATTTTTTCATCAACTTCCAAAATACTTTCTGGACATTAATCGACTCAAAGATGGCACTGAGCCAAACCGTGTTTTTCGAGGTAGCGCTGATGGTATTCTTCAGCGCGGTAAAATTTTGATACCGCAGTGATTTCTGTCACAACGGATTTTGAAAATTTTCCGCTTTTATCAAGCTGTTTCTTTGATACTTTTGCGATTCTTTCTTGTTCAGGGGCGTGATAAAAAATAGCTGATCTGTACTGCGATCCAATATCCGGCCCCTGACGGTTGAATGTCGTTGGATTGTGAATATTCCAAAAAACATTCAACAGTTCATCGTAGGACACTATTTCTGGATCAAATTCGATTTCAACGGCTTCAGCATGTCCAGTCGCATGAGTACAAACTTGTTCGTATGTCGGATTTTCGCATGTTCCGCCGGTATATCCGACCACGACATTCTTAACACCTTTGATTTTTCGAAATTCCGCTTCCACTCCCCAAAAGCATCCTGCCGCAAATGTCGCTTTTTCCATGCTTTTTTTCATATAATTTTATAAAGTTTTGGCTGCACATTCTTCAATATCTTCTTTGGCAAAAATAGCAAATTCGTGATCGCCCAAAAGTATCTGGGCGTTCACAAAAAGTGTTGGAATTTCATCAACAAATGTTTTTCTGTGCGGTGGTCTTACCGCGAGTTCAAGCCCGTAATGCTCACTAAAATATCGCTTTATGCCATCGCGACTATTCATTTTTTTATCCAAAATAAACACCTCAAATCGATCAGGATTCGCTGAATAATACTCTCGATGCTCGCGATGCAGCCATAAAAAAACCCGCGCATCCTTCGTCGGAAAATGCTTTTTTTCTTTTTTCAGCACATATTCACGCTCGCCTTTTTCCTTAAAATAAAGGCATTTTTCCGAAAGAGGACAGATATTGCACCGAGGTCGATTGAGACAGATGCTGTTCGCAAAATCCATGATAGCCGCGTTGAGCATTTTTTTGTCAGAATTCAATGACCGCGCAATATCGTTTTTATCCAATTCGGCGTATTTTGATCCGAAAAGAAAACGTCCAAAGACGCGTTTCAAATTAGTATCAAAAGCAACTACATTTTTCCCATACGCAAAAGAAAGAATCGCGCAAGCCGTATATTCACCAACTCCTGGCAGCTTCATAAGTTTTTCTTTGTTATCCGGAAACATCCCTTCATATTCACTCACGATCACTCGCGCTGTTTTCAACATATTTTGTCCGCGACGATAGTAACCAAGCCCCGCGTAATAGGGTAAAAATTCCTCCCATGATGCTTTCGCGAGAGAAAAAATATCAGGAAATCGTTTTAAAAAACGCACATAATAAGCAATAACACGACCTACCTGCGTCTGCTGCAGCATTATTTCACTCACCCAAACTTTATAAGCGGAAATATCCTTCTTCCTCCACGGCAAAATTTTTCGTCCTTCTTTTTTGTAAAAATTTTGAATCGTTTTTTCAAAAAAAAACAAATGATTCATGTTACATATGTTTCTTTTCGCCTTTGTGCTCGTGTTTTCCAGTGCAGCATTCGCCTTTTCCTCCGCAACATGCCTCTTTTCCGGCATGATTTTCGCCTTTTTCGTTGCAACACTCATCGCGTGCATGATCATATTTTCCCTTTTCCCCATCACAGCATCCGCCGCACATATCACCGAAACAATCGCACATGCAAGCTATGGCTCCAGCAACCATAAGAATTAAAATGAGATTCATTTGAATGCCCTGAAAATTTCCTGTTATCGTTGTTCCAAAAAGAAGTATCATAAAAAAAATCCCCGCAGCCGAAAGAAATACGTGCTTCATTTTATGTCCTACAATTAACAAAACACCCAATGCCACTTCAATGAACGGAACAAGGTAAAGAAATCCGCGCGCAACCGACACGGGAAACCACGTTTCAGTAAATAACTGTACGGTGTTATCAACAAAAATTCCAAGCCCCATAATAAATTTACCAATTCCCATGAAAAGAAGGAGTATGGCAAGGGTCATTCTAAGTAAGCTTCCTGCCTTACCCATGGGACAACAACAACACATTCCTGTTACCGGACATTTTTTCATCATATGCAATGATTTAAAAAAATAAAAAAATTATATAAAATGAAAGAGATTTTATAAAAAACATAACACTAGGCAGTGTTCACATAAAATTTTTACAGATGGAAGAGATGTATTTTGTTCAGTTCAAGGAACGACGACGAGAGTGTACCCGAAGGTACATCGAGAAGGAGTGACGCAGAAATGGACAAAATACATCTCTTCCCTTCGGGTTAGACGGGAAAATGTCTGTCTTCTTTGTTGCTCGTCGCTTATGGAGTACTGCTCCACTGCGCTCCTCGCGCCTTGAATCCAGACATTTTCCCGTCTAACCATCGCAAAAATTTTATGTGAACACTGCCTAAAGAATATGATAGCGATTTTTTTTTAAAAAGGAAACATTTTTCAAAATTATTTTCACACCTTTTCCTTTACAAAAATATATTTTCGTATTCTGATAAGCCCCTAAGGAGCCTTAAGAAAAATGTAACTTCGCAACGAAATTTTAGAGATAAGGAAAATTTCGAGCGAAAAATGTATTTGCTCTCTGCCGTTGCTTCAAAAAAGCGGCAGGCAGTTACCATAAAATTTGTCAGAGCGTGAAAAAGCTGGCTACAATGCGCCGAAGTAATATATATCGACGGAAGGATATTTTAAAAGCTTTTTCGCAGGCATATCAATCATACTTTTTCCCTTATCCTTAAGATCTTTTATAATTCCTTGTTTTGCTCTTCCTTGGAGCAGTACGAGTATTTTTTTACTTTTCAATATTTTTGGAAAAGTCAAAGTAAGCCGATCGCGCACGGCAAATTGTTGAGTCGTCGTATGCGCCGTTAATTTCTTTTTTTCACGAAGCGCCGATGAACGCGGGAAAAGCGAAGCGATATGGCCGTCTGTACCTATTCCAGCGACGCAAAGATCAAAATTCCAGTGTCCACTCAACTCTTTTTCATATTTTTTCAAGGCCCCATCAATCGAAAGCGCGGTGTCAAAAAAATGAAAATTACGAAATTTTTTTCCTTTTTTTTTCAATGGATCAAGAAGCGATTCCCGTATGAGCCGATAATTTGAATCTTTATGATTTAATGGCACGTAGCGTTCATCCATTATGAAAAATTCAACTCTTTCGAACAATATATTTTCGAGTAAAGCGAAGGCTTCGTAGACGGGCTTAGGAGTGCTTCCTCCACTCAAAGCGACGCGTATTATTCCTTTTTTCTGACGACACGCATTTGCAATGTATTCAACGCTTTCATGAATAAAATCCTCAAATGTGGCAAAGGCGCGCAATTTCATACATGGATATTAGGGAACCTCTGAAATACGAAGTTACGTTTTTCAGCATGTCCTTAGATAAATATGCTTACTACCGCAGATTGCAGTGAATCATTTTCAGTTGAATTTTTACATTTTTAATCGTGATAATCAAACCACTCATATCCATCCATTTTTGTCATGAAATTCTGATCAAGCGGACCTTCTGAACCGTCGCGGTACTTTTCCACGGGAATATTCCGCTCCGCTATAAAACGCGTAATACTATCAATCACTCGCCACGAAGCGATAATTTCCGGAAAACTTAAAAAATGCAACCGATTGCCACGAATAACATCCAAAAGCAGAACCGCGTGTTCCGGCAAACATTCTTCCGTGCCACATCCAATCTTTTCCGAAGTTGTAATATCCTGATATTCCGAAATTCTTCCGTGCTTATTAATGAGCTTTATAATCATTTTTTCCTCCGGCGATACCTCGATTATAAATCGATTCGGCGGTTCCTTTGAACTTTGAAATGGATATTTTTTAAATTCCACGGTAATAAACGTGTGTTTTTCATGAAGCATTTTTCCAGTCCGTATATAAATCGGCACCTTATACCAACTTTCACGATCGATAAAAAGTCGCAAGGCCGCAAAGGTATTCGTCTTTGAATTTTTCGGCACTCCGGGAAGGCTTCGATAACTTTCATATTGTCCGAGTACAACATTTTTTTTCGACAACGGGAATTGCAACGCCGACAGTATGTTGTATTTTTCGCGGTGAAGACTTTTCGCGTGCTCCGTAATCGGTATTGACATCGTTACGAGCGCCAACATTTGCAAAAGATGCGACTGAACCATGTCATTGAGCGACCCTACTTGCTCGAAATAGCCAACGCGGTTTTCGATTCCAATATCCTCAAACGCCGTAATTTGAATATTGGCGATTCCCGTCCCTTTCATCACCATGTTAATGATACTGTTCGAATGCCGTAAATGAACAAGGCTCTGAACCGCGGTTTTTCCCAAATAGTGGTCAAGAAGGTACAATTTTTCATCGTGAAAATACCGCGCGGCAAAGTGAAAAAGTTCGCGCGCCGAATGCCTGTCGGTGCCAAACGGCTTTTCAATAATTAAACGAAGATCATCGTGATTCGTATCAAAACTTTTGCCGAGATTTTCGATAATATCGCGAAACGCCACAGGCGGCACCGAAAAATACGCTATATGAGTCATTCGTTTTTTCACGATTTTTTTTACGAAAGCGGCGTATTTTTTAAAATCGTTTAAATCCTTATAATTTCCTGTAAAATAGAACACCCTCTGAACAAGATCCCTGATCAATTTTTCGGACTTTATTTTTTTTGACGCGCGAATGCTTTCAATAAAAAAATCTTGAAATTCCTTGTGACTCATTTTTGTTCGAGCGTAGCCGATAATATAAAATTCGTCCGGTAATTTTTCTTCTTCCATAAGCCTATAAAGCGCAGGAAAAATTTTCAGCTTCGCGAGGTCGCCCGAAGCTCCAAAAATCGTAAGAATAAATGGACGTGATGTTTTTTTATAAGGCATATTTATTTTTATTATACTCTATATTTTTTTTTCAAAAATGGTTGATATATGATCGCTCTTTGCATTATTTTTTTTATTCAAATTTTGTCCAAATGGTATGGAAGGTTCCTTTTTTATCTTTTCGTTGATACGCATGGGCTCCAAAATAATCGCGCAGACCCTGAATAAAATTGGCAGGCAAATTTTCGCTCGTCATACTTTCCATGTATTGCAGAGCGCTTGAAAGCCCTGACGCAGGAATTCCAAAGCGAGCAATTTCCGCGATAACCATCCTCCATAAAGAAAGATTTTTTATAAACTCGTCTTTTATATCAACTATTTCAAGCATATGATTCACGATCTTCTTATTTCTATCGCAGGCCTTATGCAACAACCCCAATATACGTGAACGAATAACGCAGCCTCCTTCCCAAACTCGAACAATTTCAACAAGGTTGATATTCCAATTTTGCTCCTCTGAAGCGCGTTTTATGAGTTCACAGCCTTGGATATAGGTTGAAAGTAAACTTAAATACACCGCTTCTTCAAGATTTTTTAGAAAAATTTTCATGTCCTCGCTTCCAGCTATTCGTTGATTATTTTTTCGTAATTTCATATCCTTGATTCCCGCGACATGCTCATCACTTTTCCGCAATTTCATGTCCTTGATTCCCGCGAAACGTTCATAATTTTCCCGATACATTATATCATTTTTCGACAACATCTCATTTTGTTTCGTACTTTCTGTTTCCCATTTTTTCCCGTATATTCTCGAAAGCTTCGTTCTTTCGTCTTTTTCATGAGAAAAAAAACGAGACTGCACTGCTTCGATTATGGTCGGGATCGCCACTCCCCGCTCTAACGCGTCAAGCGCGACCCATTTCCCTGTCCCTTTTTGTTCAGCGGCGTCCATAATGAAATCAACTAAAAAACCTTCCTGAAATTCATCATGTTTCGCAAGGACATTCGCGGCTATTTCAAAAAGATACCCTTCAAGTTTTCCCTTATTCCATTTGGAAAAAACCGTGGCGATTTCCCCAGCGGAAAGCGCGAAAACTTTTCTGAGCAGATCGTAAGCTTCTGCCATTATCTGCATTATTCCGTATTCTATGCCGTTATGTACCATTTTCACGAAATGTCCCGCTCCATCATTTCCCGTAAAAGTAACACAAGGTTTTCCCGAAAAATCCTTTGCCGCGATCATTTCAAAAACGCCACGAATTTCTTTATATGCTTTTTTTTCGCCACCCGGCATGAGACTTGGACCGTGAAGAGCGCCTTCTTCTCCACCAGAAATCCCGCAGCCTACAAAATATATTCCTTTTTTTCGTAAAAATTGTTCTCTTCGAATCGTGTCGCGATAGTGAGAATTTCCAAGATCAACTAAAATATCATTTTTTTTTAAATCGGGCAGCATGTTTTCAATGACTTCATCAACGGGCTTTCCCGCTTTTACGAGAATAAAAAGTTTCCTCGGCCCATCGAGACGTTTTAAAAACTTTCCAAAATCCATTTCTCCGTCGAGAAATTCGCTTCCAAAATTTTTAATGAAGTTTTTCGTAACCTCAGGAGACCTATTGTAAGCGAGTGTTCGGATTTTATGAGATGCCATATTTCGAGCGAGATTCGCCCCCATGACTCCGAGTCCGATGAGTCCAATTTGAGCCGTTTTCATGATTTTTTGAGAACTATACATAACAACATAATATTTTAACCCAGTTCACGCCATATTAGACTAACATCAATTCTACGGCATTCACAATATTTTTCAGCGCGATACCCGCTTTTTCGTAAAGCTCTTCGACTTTACCAGAAAGTTGGTATTCTCGGACACCTATTATCTGAAATTTTTCGACCTTTATTCCTTCTTCGGCGAGGGTTCGCGCGAGCTGCGATCCGAGTCCTGAATACGTGTTGTGATCTTCTATTGTTATAACTTTTCTCGTTTTTTTTACTGAATTAAGCAGGGTATCATCAAATTTTTTGATGGAACTTGCCGCTATAACTTCAATTGAGAATTCTGGATGTTTTTTTATAAAAACTTCACGCGCCCTGACTGATTCGAGCACCATAGCGCCACTTGCCACAAGCGTCAGGTCTTTTCCTTCGCGAATGTTATCCGTTTTTCCGTATTCATAGACATAATCCCGATCATAAAAAATGCTTCCGTCTTCTTTTGTAATAACCGGGAATTTATGTCTGCCCATCCTTACATAAAAATTCCCATAATGACTCGCGATATAACGAATGATTCGATCGGTCTGATTTGGATCGGCCGGCTCTATAATCATCGTATTAAAAAAACCTAAAAAAGAACCCATGTCATCAATGGCCTGATGCGTCGGCCCATCTTCGCCTACGGAAAGCCCGCAGTGGGTTGCCACCATTTTTACGTTAGTCTTGTTAATGTCGTTCACTCTCGCTTGATCTTTCGCGCGGCTTGTCATAAACGCGCCAAATGTCGAGGCAAATGGAATAAAACCGCTCAATGATAATCCTCCAGCCATCGAAATCATATGCTGCTCCGCGATGCCGCATTCGATATGTTGGTTTGGAAATTCATCGTCGACAAATTTTGTCATGACGGACGCTTTGAGGTCCGCGGTCAAAGCGAGTATCCGTGGATTTCGTTTCGCGAGATCGAGCAGGGCTTTGCCGTAAGCGGTTCGACAATCCGTGAGCGTTTCCGCGCCATAAACAATGGGGTCAAATCTCTTTTCATCTTTCGCGTTCATGGCGAATGTATTTTCTGGATTCACTTTTTCTTCATCAATGAAGCCTGTTTCATCAATAAAAATTGTTCCGTTGTTTAATTGCTGTTTTTCCGGATGCCATTGCACGAGAAGCAAAAAATTTTCAACGCGCTTTTTTTCCTCTTCCGTGAGTTCGAGTTGGCTGAGCGCGAGATCGGCTTGTTCCGGCTTTGGCGCATTTCCATGCCAAGTCGCTTTATACATGCGACCTTCGGCTTCCATAAAATCCACTCCTTTCCCCATGATCGTATTTCCAATAATAACAATTGGCTTTCCTTTCCTGCCATAAGCCTTTTCGAGACATTTCCATAGCGCCTGAAAATCATGTCCGTCGGCTTCCATAACTTCCCAATGCGCAGCCTCAAAGGTTTTAACGATATCAACCGGCATGATTTTTTCGATACTATCGGAAAGCTGCACTTCATTACAATCGACAAAAGTAATGAGATTATCGAGACTATACTTGCGAGCGAAGTGGATCATTTCGTAAATTTGGCCTTCCTGCGCCTCTCCGTCGCCGATTTCCAGAAAAACTTTTCTCGCGTTCTTTTGAACTCCATTATTCTTTTTTTCCTTTAATTTTTCCGCCAACGCAAAACCACAAGCCACTGACGCGCCTATTCCAAGCGGTCCCGTGCCGTAGCGAATTCCGGAAACTTCGCGCGTAACATGGCCTTCGTAGACATCTCCTGGTTTGCGAAATTTTTCAATAACCTGATGTTTCGGGATGTATTTGAGTTCCGCCAAAACACTATAAACAGCCGGCGAAATGTGCCCATTGGATATCACCACGTCTTCACCCGTTTGACTGACAATGAAAGTATATATGAGCGTAAGCCATTCCATGCTCGAAAGCGAGCCGCCAGGATGTCCGCTCTGTGAATTTTTTAACATCGCGATTGCTGACCATCGGCACGATTTCGCGAATGCTTTGAGAAATTCGAGGTGTTCTTGAGTAAGCGATTCTCCGATTTGAGGAATATTCATGCGACCACTGGAAATAAATATACGTACGATTTTATTTTGGAACCTTAAGAAAAACGTACCATCTACTGCAATTTTATCATATCGGCTGCAAAATGTTCAGAGGTTCCTATCGTGAGCTCAAAAGTTTTTTGGTGATTTTTTTTGAAAGTTCAACGCCAGGCTGATTAAAGGCATCTATTTCAAAAAATTCTCCCAAAAATGCGGTCGCGGCTTCGAAAAGCATAAAAAGCGATCCGAGGTGATATTCGTCAACTCGATCAATTTCGAGAGTAATACAAGGACGATGATTTCGCGTCAAGGATTGCAAAGTCCCTTCCATCTCCGTATGCATGAGTTTCTGAAAAGTTACATTTTTTAAATACTTCGAATCTTCAGAATTACCAAGGCATGGAGGTGGCTGAGGCGCCTTGGGGATGACCATATCCACCCCAAAATCATTCACTTTAATGAACATAAAAAATTTATCGTTCGGGCCTTCGTTATAAAGCTGGCTTTGCGAATGCTGATCCGTGACACCCAGCGCGCGAACAGGAGTGAGGCCGACATTCATTGTTTTGATGTTTTTCCCTTTGCCATGAATTTTTATTTTCCCGATACTTTCCGCCAAAAGTTGACGAAACCAATCCGAAAAACGAATAAGCCGCTGGGAGTACGGCATGAGCACGTTTATACTCTTTCCTTTTTTACCGAGAAGGTACTGAATCGCCGCTAATTGAAAAGCGAGGTTTTTTTCAAAATCAGTTTTTAAAAAAAGATCACGCATATCTTTTGCGCCTTGCAGAAGCCTTTTTATGTCAATGCCGATAAGTCGCGCCGGCACAAGTCCGACTGGCGACAGTACCGAAAAACGACCTCCGACATTGTGAGGAATATCAAATGTCTTGATGCCATTTTTTTTTGAGATTTCCGAAAATGCCACCTTTTTCCGCAACCCTACTTTTTTCGGATCCGTAATGAATACGAAATGTTCATGTATTTTTCCTCCTTTTTTTTTCAAATACTCCTCGCACTTTTTTCGAAAGTAAAAATATTGCGCCAGCGTTTCCGGAGTCGTCGCGGATTTTGTCACGACAATAAAAAGCGTTTTTGAATATTCAATCAAGTCTTCCACGTGAGAAATCAAAATCGGATCAATATTATCAATAACGTGAAGTCTCGGCATTCGCGTGTCATGTTTCTTTTTTTGATTCTGCGTATCAGCGCCGTTTATCGAAGTAATTCCTGTCGATATAATTCTGGAATATTCATTTTCAAAGAAATGTTTAAGGCTTTGCTGAATACAAAGCGTGCCGAGCGCCGATCCTCCTATTCCAAGCACTACGATGTCATCAAAACGACCTTTTGTTTCCGACGCGAAATGCTCAATTTTCGCGATCATTTCCGTGTCGTCGATGACCGCGAAAAAGCCCTGATTTCGCGCGTGAATATTTTTTAAAAATTGCGGTATTCGCGACTGCGCCGTTTTCAATTCGTCTTGTTTAAGTCCGTGACTCTCTCCTATTTGAAAGAGGCGATCAATGCAAAATGAAATCATGAATATTAAAAAGATTTTTCCCTCATGATTATCGCAGATTTTTTTAGCACGTAAAGCTTTTCCTTAATGAAGGAACCTATTTTTGCAATTTTTTTACTTTTTCCCAGTCATTTTGAAACATTGTAATACCTTTATCGGTCAAAGGGTGGTGAATGAGTTTTTCTAAAATTTCCGGCGGCATGGTGCAAATATCGGCACCGATCAAAGCCGCTTCAACGACGTGTCTTGGATGACGCACGCTTGCCACGAGTACTTTTGTTTTATAGCCGTAATTTCGATATATTTGGACAATTTCACCGACGACATTCATGCCATCTTCGCCAATATCATCGAGTCGGCCGATAAAAGGACTGACCAAAGTTGCTCCCGATTTTGCCGCGAGCAGAGCCTGCGCCGAGGAAAACGCGAGTGTCATATTTGTGCGTATGCCTTCTTTTTTTAAAATTTGAACCGCCTGAAGACCCTCCGCCGTCATCGGAACTTTTACATAGACATTTTTGTGCCATTTCGAATAACGACGCGCTTCCTTGAGCATGCCGTCGAGATCAGTCGCGATGACTTCCGAACTGATCGAACCATTAACCACTTCCGCAATTTCCTTAATGCGTTTTTCGAGAGACACCCCTTCTTTGGCTATAAGAGAGGGATTCGTGGTTACTCCATCGACCATGCCCCAGGCGGCATATTTTTTAATGGCTTCAAGATTAGCGGTGTCGAGAAAAAATTGCATATTTTTTTAAAAAAAATTTAATCCCAGTTGAGGGCGCCGGTTTGGTATTCATTCACGCGAGTTTCGAAGAAATTTTTTTCCTTTTTAAGATCAATAATTTCACTCATCCAAGGAAATGGATTCGCCGTGTCGTACTGCTTAGGCAGGCCGATTCGTTCGAGCCGTCTGTCGGCAATATATTCGAGATACTGACGAATAATGTCCGCCCTCATTCCAAGAATGCCGCGAGGAAGACAATCGAGCGTATACGCATATTCCAGCTCGACGCCCTGCTTTATATTTTCCACAATCGTATTTTTAAAATCCTGCGTCCAAATTTCCGGATTTTCTTCCACGATAGCGTTAATGAGATCGGCCCCAAACGCCAGATGCACGGTTTCATCGCGGAGGATGTACTGAAATTGCTCACCAACTCCGACCATTTTATTTTGACGAAGCATGGAAAGCATCATGGCAAAGCCAGCGTAGAAAAAAATACCCTCCATAATAACGTAAAATCCAACGAGGTCATGCACAAAACGTTGAATATTTTTCGTACCAACGGTTGAAAAATTCGGATCAAGAATGGATTTTGTCATATTGATCACAAAATCGTCTTTATTTTTAATACTGGGAATTTTGATGTACATGTTGTAAATGTCGTCGGGATCAAGCCCAAGCGAGTCACAACAATAAATAAACGTATCGGTGTGAACCGCCTCTTCATACGCCTGGCGAAGGAGGTACTGACGGCACTCGGGATTGGTAATATGGCGATAAATCGTAAGCACAATATTGTTGGCCGTGAGGCTTTCCGCTGTTGAAAAAAAGCCGAGATTCCAAAGGATCATTCGTCGCTCGTCATCGGAAAGGTCGTCTTTCCTCTTCCAAAGCTCTATATCGCCCTGCATCGGCACTTCCTCAGGCGTCCAGTTATTCGCCACTCCCGTTTTGTAGTGAACGCGAGCCCATGGATATTGAAACGGAAGAATTTTATTTGGATCCGTCACCGCGCAATTGAGCAGGCGTTTTTTTTCTAAACCTTGATGCTTTCGGGAAGCGATTTGTGTATTTTGAATGTCCATAAAAGTGTAAAAATGAATAGAAATAAGGGATGGCCGTTGGAGCGGCAGGGAGAAAAGATTTGCCGCTGGCGCGACAGAGAGAGAAGATTTGCCGCTAACGCGGCTCTTCTTCGCTTTGAGGGAGAGAAGATTGCCGATTTCGCTTCGCTCATCGGCTTATTGGCACGACTCACAGTCAGGGTCGTTGATTTTGCATGCAGCAATCACCTTACTCGCATGATTGGCTTCAGTAAAGAGTGGCTGCTCATGTGTCATTTGAACACTTTCTTCCTGCGTTACATTGATCAAATTTGGAAACATCGCCGTATTCGCCGTGGGTTCATGAATCGGCTGGTGTTGTCGTTCAAGCGACAACGTGCTTTTTTCAATACCGGAAGCCGCGAGTGAACGGAGATAATACGTCGTTTTCAAACCCAAACTCCAGGCATATTGATACACATTCGCGATCTTTTTTCCCGAAGTTCCTTTGATGAAAACATTGAGCGATTGGCTTTGATCAATCCATTTTCCGCGATGAGCCGTTACTTTCATGAGATGCTGTTCATCAATGTCAAACGTTTCCTTGTATTTATCTCTTAATTTTCTTGGAATGACGTCGATATTTTGAATATTTCCATCATTTCTCTTGATTTCATCCGACATTTCCTGGTTCCAAAGCCCGATTTTTTTCAAATCTTCCACCAAATACGGATTATTAATCGTAAATTCGCCGCTCATATTCGATTTCACATAGAGATTTTTATAAATTGGTTCAATCGATGGAAAACAACCGGCGATATTCGAAATTGTCGCGGTCGGAGCAATGGCCATGCAATTTGAATTTCTCATCCCGTACTTTTTTACAGCGTCGCGAACAGGCTTCCAATCGAGCTTTGAACCGCGCGCCACGTCAATTTTTTCACCGCGCTCCTCTTCCAAAAGATCAAGAGTATCCATTGGAAATAATCCGCGATCCCATTTGGAACCCTTGAATGTCGAGTAAACGCCACGCTCTTTGGCAAGTTCCAAAGATGCCACAATCACGTAGTAGGAAATAACTTCCATGCTTTCATCGGCGAATTCAATGGCTTGTTCCGAATCAAAATTAATGTCCAGCATATAGAGCGCGTCCTGAAAACCCATAATTCCAAGACCAACAGGCCGATGTTTGAGATTGGAATTTTTTGCTTCTATCGTTGGGTAAAAGTTGATGTCAATCACGTTATCGAGCATTCTCATCGCCACTCGAACCGTGTCCTCGATGAGTTCTTTGTCGAGAATATTTTTTGAAGTTTGCTCCCGCGAATGACTCATGTTTTCCGCATGTTGCGCATTTTTCAAACGACTGATTTCTTCCTGATCGCTCACATTTTCCGGGTGGTTCATTACCTTTTTTTCGTCATTCATTGACCGAATATGTTTGGCTAAATTCACCGAGCCGAGGTTGCAAACAGCGGTTTCTTCCGCGGAAGTATTGAGGGTTATTTCCGTGCAAAGATTTGAAGAATGGACAACTCCGACATGATCCTGAGGAGAACGAATATTGCACGGATCCTTAAAAGTAATCCAAGGATGGCCGGTTTCAAAAAGCATGGAAACCATTTTCCGCCACAAATCGACGGCTTTTATTTTTTTAAAAAGATGCATTTTCCCTTCATCGGCCATTTTTTCATATTCACAATAACGTTTTTCAAAAGCCTTTCCATAAAGGTCATGTAAATCCGGCACTTCGTCCGTTGAAAAAAGCGTCCAATCTCCAAAATCCCGAACGCGTTTCATGAAAAGATCAGGAATCCAATTCGATGTATTCATGTCATGGGTTCTACGTCGTTCATCACCGGTATTTTTTCGAAGTTCGAGGTAATCTTCGATGTCGTAATGCCAAGTTTCAAGGTAAGCGCAGGTCGCGCCGCGACGACGACCGCTTCGATTAATGGCCACGGTCGTATCATTCGCGATTTTAAGGAATGGAATAACGCCTTGGCTTTCAACGCCGGTTCCTTTTATAGGCGAGCCTGTTCCGCGAATCGAGGTCCAGTCATTTCCAAGTCCGCCCGACCATTTCGAAAGCTGGGCATTGTCGCCGATGCACTTAAAAATGTGTTCGAGCGAATCGCTGACGGTGGTTAGATAACAGGAACTAAGCTGCGGATGCGTTGTGCCTGAGTGGAAAAGCGTCGGTGTCGACGGCACGAATCGCAGCGTTGAAATGACATGATAAAATTTGATGGCTGCTTCTTCTTTTTTATCTTCCATGATCGAGAGTCCCATGGCTACGCGCATCCAAAAAGCCTGAAGAGTTTCCAAAATTTCCTTTGTTTCGGGATTGCGCACAAAATATCGGTCGTAGAGAGTCTGCGCGCCCAGATACATGAGCAAATTGTCACGTTCGATTTCAAGGGCGCCGGCGAGACGCGGAAGGTCGAAGGAGAGGAGAATGGGGTCAAGTCTTTTTATTTCTACTCCATTTTTTATATTTTGAATAAATGCTTCTCGATACTGACTCTGCCATTTTTTATAATCAACTGTATCTCGGCCAATGACTTCCTTATTGAGAACATTCAAAAGCAGCCGTCCGGCCAAATAAGAATACGCAGGGTCTTTTTCGATCATGGAGCGCGCCGCCATGATAAGAGCCTGAGAAATTTCGGAAGTTTTGATACCTTCGAAGAGATTTTTTTGACACAAGTAAAGTAGGGTATCAATGTCAAAAATTTCAAATGCGTTTTTCAGGTTTTCATGTTCTTCAATAGGTTTTGTAAGCGATTTTTTGAGTTTTTCAAGATCAAATGTTTCCGTTTTTCCAGAACGTTTTGTCACGGAAAGCTCATTTTTTTCAATTTTTTCGAGTATATCCTTCTTTTCTTCCTCGCGTTTTTTTATATGTTCGTATCGATAGAGAATATAGGCTTTTGCAACATCAAAAAAGCCTTCTTCCATCATTACTTTTTCCACAATATTTTGCACATCTTCGACATTCGGAGTACGAGGTATTGACCTTTTAGATGCCACTACGTTGATCTCCTCCGAAAACAATTGTTCAATATGTTTGACGACATGATCAGTTATTTTTTGAAGGAGATTGCTATCAATTCCTCCTCGTACCGCCAAAAACGCCTTTTCGACTGCTCTCGTAATTTTTTCGGCATGAAAATCGACTATTTCGCCATTTCGTTTTTTTATTTTTTCAATTTTTTTTATCATGAGAGAAAAGGGATTAAAGGATGGGGAGACTAAGAGCTGTTTAAATTCGATTTTAATATGAGCCTAAAGATTCAATTTTCTTTCAAAAAATTCAAATTTCGCGTTAAATTCACTTTCCGCGTTCAAATTTTCCACCAAAAGTTCAAACTTTTCGCCAGAAAAAGACCTGTTTCCTGCCGAAAAAGCTTGGACTGATGAGGAAAACTCTCCTTGCTTTTAAAAATAGGGGTAAATTCATATTACCTTTTACAAAACTGAATGCAAAATTTTCGCTTTATAGAAAGCTTGATGAAAAATGAAAATATTGTTTCGATATAAAAAATTTTTGGAATCTGACGAAAAAATCGAAAAATGGGATAATGTACTTTTTTCTGTGGCTCAAAATGATTGTTTTCGTTTAATGTAAGAGCTGTTTTTATCTTTTTTTATAAAAAAGAAAATCGTATTTTAAATTTTTTTCCTTTTTTTGGGCGATTTTTTTGCATCGGAATTTTTTTTCAAAATCGTTTTCACTTTTATTTTTTTCCAGAAAAGTATCGCATTCAAATGTTTTGTGAATTTTTGTCATGTAAATGCCAGAAAGATCGGGATGAGATAACGCCTCTTTAAAAATTTGCGCGCCGCCGATAATAAAAATCTTTTCAACTGTTTTGTCCTTACGCGATGCTGCGATTGCTTCATTCAAAGAATGAAAAACCTCCACCAAGGTCTTTGCGTTTGTGGCCGAATTTTGCAATTCGCAGTAGTAAGCATATTTATCAGGGGTTCCTTTAATATTCATCGATTCGGCTAATATTTTTTTGTTCTTCCGTTCTCTTGTTAAAATCGCATTTTTTCTTCCCGCAAGCGGCCGAAATTTTTCAGGAATCGATTCCCACGTTTTTCGGCCCATAATCACCATGTTTTGCTTCTTTGGGTCTTTCGTCGCAAGGGTCATGGCATCTCGTTATTTTCAAATACTTTCATGTCATCATGATTCATCAATAGAGAAGAGCTACACTCCTTAACCATCGCCAAAGACGGATGGTGAGAAAAACCAATATATTCGATTTGTTTTTTCATCTGTTTTACAAGTCGTATAGCGGGTATGAGATCGGTATCCGAACTCACCAAAAGAGCTTTTTGATATATTTTTTCGTTTGCGAGCTTATAAATATCGAGCGCGAGCCTTACGTCAACTCCTTTTTCTTTATATATTTCATTAAAATTTTGAATATGCCCTCGCACGATCTGAATATTTGGCAGAGTGCTCTTTAAATGCGTGAAAAATTTTTGCTGATTTTTATAGAGAGCCTCGCTTTTATCATTATTTTTTTCTCTTCTGATTTGTCCGACATAATAACCAATATAACTTGGTGAAATACCTTTAGTAAGCTTTAAAATAAATTTTAAAAAATTAAAACGACTGGTATTTTTTATTTTCAGTTCCTTAAATTTACTATACAAGTTACTCCCATCTATGAAAACCGCTATTTTCATCTTTATTAAAACAAAAAAACCCGTCATTACTTTACAATAAGGACGGGGGGATTAGCAACTTCATTCCGTGCAATGATACTAATCGAATCATATTCGTGTGTCAATTAATATATTAATCTATTTTTTTTGCTTTGTAAAGTTGAATCATAGTATGTGCCCACTGCTTTTTTTTGAAGAAATGGGGCGGGGATTACCATTTGAGCGCATAGCGAAGCGTAGCGAAAATGGAGTCCACGCCCCATTTCTATCTGAATAAAAAGTAACAGCGGTGGGCAAATACGGATCATACGCTTTTTATACGGCAATCGGAAATTTAATAAATTTACAGTGCTGATAATCGGTGAGTTCAAAATCTTCCAGCTTCACATCCCAAATTGGCTTTTTCTTGAGTTTTAACCGAGGTAAGTCGTATGGTTTTCGCGTGAGCTGTTCCTTCAAACCCTCAATGTGATTGAGGTAAATATGCGCGTCGCCAAGAGTATGGACGAAAATTCCAGGCGTTAGATCGCATTCTTGAGCCATCATCGTAAGAAGGGCCGAATAACTCGCGATATTATACGGCACTCCGAGCGCAATATCAGCGCTCCTCTGATACAATTGACAGTCGAGCCGGCCATTCACCACATAAAATTGGAAAAGCGTATGGCACGGAGGCAAAGCCATTTTTTCAATATCAGCCACATTCCAGCCGCTCACAATAATCCGTCTTGATTCCGGATGATTTTTTATGAGATCGATGGCGTTTTGTATTTGGTCAATGTGCCTTTTTTTATATATACCAATTTGTTCTAATGACCTTTTCCCCTTATCCATCTGAACTTGTAAAAGGTGAATGCCCTGATGATCCATTTCTTTCTGATTTATCCGTTTTTTTTTCTGATTTGTCGACTTCGTAGTAATATGCTCGATAGCGACAGGCTCGTATGTTTCCCATTTTCTCCACTGATAGCCATAAATCGGCCCAAGCTCTCCTTTTTCATCCGCCCAAAGATCCCAAATTGGAGTGTGCTGAGTGAGATCATCATGAATATTCGTCGAACCACGCAAAAACCACAAAAGTTCGCGAATCACCGATTCAAAATTCACTTTTTTCGTTGTCACAAGCGGAAATCCTTCGCGCAAATCATATTTTTTTTGCATTCCAAAAATCGAAATCGTCCCGGTTCCAGTCCTATCTTCGCGTTTTATGCCATGTTCCAATACTTCCGATACAAGTTCCAGATATTGCTTCATACATGCTTTCGGTTATATTTTACACTTCATGAATTGCATTGCTCTATAAATGCTTTATCTGATGCGGGTTTTTCAGACATATTTTTTTTATCTAACGGCTTTCAATTATGTATTTTTTTTAGATGTTCCTGTTTTTTTTCGACGAGGTTTTATATTACGTACCTTTTTTTTCGAGTTCTTGCTTTTTTTATGGAGTTGCTTTGGTTTACGAGCCTGTTTTAATGGCGCCGCTTTAAAATTATTCTTCGCGAGAAAGTTATTGACCTGTCTCAGCCTCTCAAGAGTCACGGGACTTAAACAATGCTCTATCCCGTGAATATCTTTTTTCTGAACATTCTGCGGAATATGTAAAATGGTCAAAAATGTTTCAAGCACATGATGCCTTTCGGCTACTCTTCGAGCGATTCTTTTCCCACTCTCCGTGAGCTGAAGCTTGAGGTATGGTTCATAGACGACATATCCCTCTTCATGAAGACGCTGCATCATTTGCGTTACCGTTGGTTTTCGCACGCTCAGAGTCTTCGCCACGTCTGAAATGCGAACATATCCGTATTCAGTCTGCAAATTGTATATGCTTTCAAGATAATCTTCTTTTTCCATACCGTGTGAAAATTTTCTAAAATCATGAGTTTGACGGCTCTACATGGCGTTATAAGATTTTTACCATACTTTAACGATTTTTGGTTTCACGAGACCATTCCATGTTAAAATATTTATTACGCCACGTATAACATCCCAACCATCGGCGAGTATATCTTACAATAATTGATTTGACAATAAAAAATAGATGGGTAATAATAAGGCATGCCTAATAAAGTTAGTATCTATTAACAATTACATATCTATGATTTTGAAATCCGACTCTTTTTTTCGAAAATTTTTGGCATTTTTTGGCTCCGGACTCATTGTGAGCGTTGCCTATATTGATCCGGGAAACTGGGGCACGAATATCGGCGGCGGCGCAACATTCAACTACGATCTCCTTTGGGTTATTTGGATGGCGAGCGGCATGGCCATGCTTTTTCAATACATTTCAGGAAAACTTGGAATCGCTGGATATTCCCTTCCTGAACTCATTCATAAAAAAATACGCCAAAAATGGATTGTCGCGCTTTATTGGATTTTATCGGAAATAGCTATTTTGGCCACAGATCTCGCGGAATTTCTTGGCATCGTGGTGGCGCTCAATCTCCTTTTTGGCATTCCTCTTATTTGGGGCACGTATATCGCGGTTGCCGACGTCCTTCTTATTCTTCTTTTAACGCAAAAACGTTTTCGCACACTGGAACTATCTTTTATTGCTTTTGTCGGCATTATAGGTCTCGCCTTCGTGTATGAAGTTTTTCTCGCGAAGCCGGATATTTCTCAAGTGCTTTTTCATTCAATTCGTCCCATTTTGACCAAAGAAAGCGCGCTTTTGGCAGTAGGAATTATTGGTGCGACAGTCATGCCGCATGCTCTTTT
Source organism: Candidatus Peregrinibacteria bacterium (assembly GCA_016188705.1). GTDB lineage: Bacteria > Patescibacteriota > Gracilibacteria > UBA1369 > JACRIC01 > JACPHH01. The sequence goes on from JACPHH010000012.1 coordinate 51,959, forward strand.
CGTCCATTCATGGCTCATTAAAAATAAAATTATTGATCTTCCCTCTGACGCGATCTCTCGTTCACAAAAAAGGAAAGAATTTTTGCGTTTGCATCTCTGGGATAATGTTATTTCCCTGACTATTGCCGGTCTTATAAATGCTTCCATGCTCATTATGGCGGCTGCTGCTTTTTATCAGGCAGGCGTCGAAGTCGTTACTCTCAATGACGCTTATCGCACCCTTATTCCACTTTTTGGACGTTTCGCAGCTATTATTTTTGCTATCGCTCTTCTTTCCGCGGGACTTTCTTCGTCCGTGACAGGAACGCTCGCTGGTCAGGCAGTGATGGATGGGCTTATGGGCTTTCATATTTCAATTTGGGTACGGCGCATTGTTACGAGAATTATCAATGTCATTCCGCTCACCATTGCTCTTTCACTCGGCTTGGAGCCGCTCAATATTCTTGTGTACAGCCAAGTAGCGTTAAGCCTCCTTATTCCTTTGCCACTCATTCCCATTATCATTTTCAGCGCGGATAAAAACTTGATGGGAGATTTGGCGAATCGAAAAATAACAACCTTTTTCGCAAGTCTCTTCGGTCTCATCATTCTGGCTTTTAACGGTTATCTTCTCTATTCTTTTTTTGTGGTATCCTGAGAAATTTTTAAAAAATGCTTTTTCGACTCCATGCGCAAAGATTCGGCTGTAGTGGCGTAGTGCTTTTTGTGTCCGCCCACTACTTTTTTATACCCTCACTTCAACATTTGAAACGTGTTTTTTTGCAATCGCGGCAAAGGCATCGAACATCTTTTTGTTAAAGCTTTTTTCCTTTTCCATCTCTGGATCCAATGTGTTTTTTGGAATAAATTGCTGCAGCGCGTAACTTTTGGCTCCTGAAATGAGCTCGAGCATTTTTTCAAGCTCAGCTTCGTCGTGATATTTTGGAATAACGGTTGTTCGAAATTCGTAATCCACGCCTGAGTTCATGATTATTTTTATGCTTTCCTGAAGTGCGGAAGTATCAATCGAAACTCCTGCGATTTGCGCGTATTTTTCAAAACTGCTTTTGAGATCCATGGCGATGTAATCCAATAAACCATTCTGAAAAAGTTTTTTGAGAATTTTCGGCCGGAGTCCATTTGTATCGAGCTTTACCTTGTATTTCATATTTTTAAGCTTTTTTATAAAATCCTCAAGATCCGGCTGAAGCGTTGGCTCCCCGCCGCTGATAACTACTCCTTCAAGAAATTTTTTTCGCGTTTCTAAAACGTCAATCACGTCTTTTTCTTTTATCAGCGGTATTTTTTTTATTTTTTCCGGCAAAACGAATTCGGCATTATAACAATGTCCGCAGCGCATATTACAGCCTGCCGTAAAAATAATGGCAGCCAAATGTCCGGGATAATCAAGAAGCGTGAGTTTTTGAAAACCGCCTATGAGCATAGTAAAAATTATCTAAGGAACCTATAAAAGTATGATAAAAAATCGTGTATTTTTCCTGTGAACTTTATAAGAGTCTTACAAGGAACCTTAAGAAAAACGTGCTTACTACTGCAATTTGCAAAATTGGCTGCAAATTTTCCCTGCGAACTTTACTTTGGCGTTTCTCTTTACCCCGCGAACGATTCTATTTCCGCGACGGTTCCAGCTCGTCCTATTTCACCGTTATTTTCAAAAAAAATAACGGCGGGCACTTGCATTACCTGGTACTTTCTCGCTTCATTAAGACCATCATCCGTGTCGGCGGCAATCCAAATCCCTTCGATATCTTTTCTCTGTTCCAAATACTTCTTGATTTGCGGACATCTCGGACAATGAGAAGTGTAAAAAAATTTATACGTCATTCGTGTTCAATAAGTAAAAAAATGTTTTTTAAAAGTTCTTAAAATGATTCAGCGTAATATTTTCCTTAAAATGCGTTCGCTCATAATGTTCAGCCTTTTTCCCGATATTGAACTGGGAAACTGGCCGATGATAGCCCATAACCCGCGTCCAAACTTCACATCGGGTTCTTTCAGGCTTTGCTTTTAAAGACTGATGCTGACGATCTTGCGCGTTCATATTTGGAAAGTTAAAAAAATAAATATGGCGACATCGATGTTCTCGTAAAATGGCTTTTTATATTCCTGCAAAATGTTCTTTCGATTGGGATTTTACCATTTTGTTTTCGACGAAATTTCCGTAGGCATTCAAAAGAAGTTTTTTCCCCTCGCTTTCGACTCCTTCTGCCTCACGGTAGCCAATTTCTTCATCGCAGATTGGACAATATTCGTGTTCTCCGCGTAAATATCCGTGTTTCGGGCAAATACTAAAAGTTGGCGTTATCGTGATGTATGGAAGCTTGAAGTTTTCCAAAGTTTTTTTCACGAGTTTTTTACATGCTGTCGCGTTGCTGATGCGTTCGCCCATGTAAAGATGCAGCACAGTTCCGCCCGTATATTTTGTTTGTAGCGGGTCTTGAAGAGTAAGGGCCTCAAAAGCATCCACGGTGTGGTCAACCGGCAGTTGTGAAGAATTCGTGTAATAAGGAGCAGTTTTCCAACCTGCCTGAAGAATATCAGAAAATCGTTTTTGGTCTTCTTTGGCAAATCGATACGTCGTTCCTTCCGCCGGAGTTGCTTCCAAATTATAAAGATGTCCGGTTTCTTCTTGATAATTTTTTAATCGTTCACGCATACAATCGAGAATTTGTTTCGCTATTTCCATGCCTTTTGTATCGCTTATTTTGCACTCATCTCCTGTAAAATTTCTAATGCATTCATTGACGCCGTTTATGCCGATGGTAGAAAAATGGTTATTCAAATTTCCAAGATAGCGTTTCGTATAAGGAAAAAGGCCAGCGTCCATATTTTGTTGGATAATTTTTCGTTTTATTTCAAGCGATTCTTTGGCAAGATCCATGAGGTAGCCCAATTTCTCCGTCAAACTTGCCATGTCTCCTTTATAAAGGTAACCGAGCCGAGCGGCGTTGATGGTCACCACCCCGATACTGCCGGTCATTTCAGCGCTGCCAAAAAGCCCATTTCCACGCATGAGAAGCTCTCTTACGTCGAGCTGAAGCCTACAGCACATGGATCGAACCATATTGGGTTTTAATTCCGAATTGATAAAATTTTGAAAATAAGGCATGCCGTATTTGGCCGTCATTTCAAAAAGGAGTTCGCAATTTGGATCATCCCAGTTGAATTCTTTCGTGATGTTGTAGGTTGGAATTGGAAAAGTGAATACCCTGCCTTTGGCATCACCTTTCATCATGACTTCGATGAAAACTTTATTGATGATATCCATTTCCTTTTGGCAATCTCCGTAGCTGTATGGTTGGATTTCGCCTCCAATTTCCGCGGATTCATTTTTCATATCCTCGGGACAAGTCCAGTCGAGAGTTATGTTCGTGAATGGCGTATTGCCTGTAATGAATGTTTTCCCATTTCTTCGAGCCACAAAAGTTCCATTTCGCGTCGTCGGACACCAGACTTTTCCTTTATATTTTTTTTGCACAATGGATTCGATATGCGTTTCCTTATTGCGAATAATATTAAGCACATATACTCCATTTTCTCTTTGAGCGATAGTACTGCCATACCCAGCCAATACGCAGAGTTCTTGAAGTCGATTGAGATTTTCTTTATCAGCGGTATAGATTCTCATCCTTCCCGAACTTTCTTTGTGTCCATCGCCTTTTACATAGGTGTGTAAAAAAAGCTGTATCTGCCTTAATGAAAGCGTTTTTATGATATCAGGCACTTTTTTTTTCGAGCACCACTTGAGAACTGTTTCGCTTCCTTCCTTGTTTAATCTAAAACGATAACATTTTTTATTATCTTTATTAAATCCGCTTTCTTTTTCGAGTGTTTGATAGGTAATGTTCAGTTTTTTAAAAATGTCTTTCATTTCTTCTATATTTTTTTTATTTTTCGTCGATTGAAAAAGTGATATGCGTACGCGATTTTCACTTCGATCAAAATTCCCCTCAGCAACAACCCAAGCCAGAAGCCTTACCAGATTATCATCAATTTCTTTTTTAGAATCTGTTTCCCATGAATTTGGAATAATTACAGGTGTTTTTAAATTGACTACTTTTTCAATTTCCTCAAGTACATATGTCTCCTTTGAATTAAATTTCTTCCTCACTACTTTATGTTTTGGAGTAATCCATTGTTCCTGAGTTCGGTTTTTGAGAACATACATTTTACCATCAAAATCGTAAGCTGTAATTTTTAGCGGCTTAAGATATTCATACGTATTATTTTTATAATTAAATGTAAGAATTCTCTCATCATCTTTGATGTGGTCATGTCTTTTCCAACCGTTTTCCGTAAGGCATTCCGTCTCTTCATCCACGCACTGCGTCCCCCACCTTGACGGCACGTTAAGGTTGAAAACGAACATCTGCATACACTGTTTTACTTCATCGCAGGTTTTTTTCTCGATATATTTTCTCTTATCATTATCAGACATTACATTCAGGGTTTTCGCCCGCATTTCCGCATTTTCGTTTTCGAAATTCGTTTGTTTTAAAGTTTCTTCTATCAATTTCTTCTCGACTTCTTCGAGTTCCGCTTCGATTTTTTCTTCAATTTTCCTTACATATGGAGCGAGATAGGTGTCGAAACTGGAAAAAGCCTGCGCTCCAGCCCATTCGTTCTGCAAAGTACCAAGAAAATTGACCATTTGTCCTATCGCAGCCGAAAGATTCCGCGGCGGATCGCAGTCGACTTTATTTGGCACTCCATTGAAACCTTCCTTAAGTAGTTTTCGTAAACTCCAACCGGCACAATAGCCGCTCAGCATATCAAGATCGTGAATATGAAAATCTCCGCTTCGATGCGCCTCAGCCACTTCTTCAGGATAAATATGGGAAAGCCAATAATTCGCCGTCACTTTTCCGGATGTATTGAGAATGAGTCCGCCAAGAGAATAACCCTGGTTGGCATTAGCATTGACTCGCCAATCTTGCCGACTCAGGTATTCATTGATCGTTTTTTCGATATCCACAATGACATTTTTCGTGGCGCGCGATTTTGCGCGAAGATCACGATAGAGAATATAAGATTTCGCTACTTCCAGAAGATCATTTTTCATCAAAATACGTTCAACGTAGTCCTGCACCATTTCCACGGTCGGAACTTTTTTATCACCGCAGTCACGTTCGATGGCCTTCACAACTTGATCGGTAATTTTTTCCGCGAGGCCTTCGCACGCATCGATCTTTTTCCCTGCCTTAAAGGCTTTATTCACGGCCTTTACAATCTTTTCAGTATCAAACGCCACAACGTTTCCGTCTCTTTTCTTGATAAATTTCATAGGATAGGATTAATGTATGATTTTTGAGGACGAAGGACTCACTTGATTCATTACTAAAAACTTCTTAAACGATATACGCTTCATTTAACCTTCTACGCGATATTTAATCTGAAATGTTGGTATGTAAAGGATGATCGTCTCGTTCGGTTTTTAATAATTTATTGAGCTCCGTTTTAAAACTTTCAAGATCAGTAAAATGCCGGTAAACCGAAGCGAAACGAATATAGGCCACTTCATCGATTTTCTTCAGTTTTTCCATAACAAGCTCGCCGAGTTCACGACTTTCTCTTTCTTTACCGTTATGGCTTAAATTTTCCTCAATTTCATCAATCAAAGTGTGAATTTGCTCCTGCGAAACCGGTCTTTTTTCGCATGCTTTCCAGATGCCGTTTTCCAGTTTTTCCCTTTGGTAACTTTCTCTTGATCCGTCTTTTTTAATGACGATAAAACTCACTGCTTCGATGTGTTCAAATGTCGTGAAACGGTATTGGCACTTTTCACATTCTCTTCGTCGTCGAATGGCTCGATTTTCGTCCGCGTCCCGTGAATCAATGACTCGCGTCTCTAAGTTTTTACATTTTGGACAATACATTGAAAAACTATATTTTGTGGATAATTTGTACTCTACCTACAATATATAGTAATTTCAATATAATTTTATGTGTTTTGGCTCGACAAAAAAAAGAAAAATTTTTTAACTTAGTATTTTGTAGAGTATTTTTAGAAACTGATTTTAGGAAGTGTTCACGTAAAATTATTACGAGTGAATATATCAAATAATTATAGCAGATATTAGGCAGTGTTCACATACAATTTTTGGGATCATGCAATTTTTGGTTTGAAAAAATTTTAGGGTAAATTTAAGGGGTATACTTTATTAACCCCTTTTCACCATGAACGAACATGAACTTCTGTGGGATATTCTTCCTGATGGACTTAATGAGTATTTTGAACTTGAA
>JACPHH010000015.1 GCA_016188705.1 Candidatus Peregrinibacteria bacterium
AGCTTACCCTTGAGGAGAACATTTTTTCTCACTTTTAAAATAACAGCGCCTTCATCGCGAAGATGAAATGTTTTTTTCTGTAAAAGAGTGTTCGTTCCATAAAAATATTCGCCGTTTTCTCCATAAATGGCGATTCCAAAAACGCAATCGGAAACATTTTCATTTTTCTTATAGCGAATGCGAATTTCGAAAGGATCGCCTGTAAGAAACGTGGTCGATATGGCGCCATTTTTATCAAAAAAATCCGCGCTCACGATTTCTATTTTTTTATTTCCATGGTCAATAACGGGCTTTAACGGGAGTTCGGTGGCTTTTGGATGTTCTGCCGCTTTTACTTCTCCCTGTCCGTAAATATAGCGATCAAGTACCTCATTGGTCGGCCCGCTGGCAATAAGTTTTCCATGTTCTAAAAGAGCGCATTTCGTGCAAAAACGCCGAATACTCGCGAGATCATGACTGACAAAAACAATAGTTTTTCCCTTATTTTTAAGTTCTTGAAAAATATCGAAGCATTTTTGCTGGAAATACATGTCTCCAACGGCGAGAACTTCGTCACAGAGGAATATATCGGCATCCGCCTGAATGGCGGTGGCAAAAGCAAGACGAACATTCATTCCCGATGAGTAGTTTTTTACTTTCATGTCCATAAATTCTTCAAGCTCGGCAAATTCTACAATGTCTTTATATTTTTTTTTAATATCGGCGTCGGATAATCCGAGTATTTTTCCATTCAAAAAAACATTTTCACGTCCTGTAAGTTCTCCGTTAAATCCAACTCCTAGCTCGAGAAAAGGCGAGAGAGAGCCCTGAACATGAACCTCGCCATTCGTCGGTTTATAAATGTGCGCTAAAATTTTTAAAAGAGTGCTTTTGCCGCTTCCATTGAGTCCGACGATTCCAAAAAAATCCCCTTTTTCAATGGTAAGGTTAATATCATCAAGCGCTGAAAATGACTGGTATTCGATTCTTCTAAAAAATCGGGTAAAATGCTCTTTCAGCGTATCTTTTTTTTCATGAGGAACGGAAAATATTTTTGAAAGACGATGAATTTCAATACTATTTTTAGAAATTTCTGAAAAACGTGGTTTCGTCACGAAATTATTGCAGTAAGCGCGTTTTGTAGAGTTTTTTTTACTCACTATTTTTTATAATGTGATAAACGATCAAGATCGGTTTTTACCATCATGTCGACAAGTTGCTCAAAGGTTTTTTTTGGCTGCCATCCAAGTTTTTCGCGAGCTTTATTACTCATTCCCAGTAAAAAATTAAGTTCCGCGGGTCGAATGAATGCTTGATCAATCACGACATATTGTTTCCAGTTTTGAATGCCCGCTGATTGAAACGCGGCTTCGCAAAAATCAGTCACCGAATGATTTATTCCCGTGGAAATAACAAAATCCTCAGGCTGGTTTTGCTGGAGCATAAGCCACATGGCTTGAACGTAATCGCCCGAAAAGCCCCAATCTCTTTTGGAATCGAGATTTCCAAGTCGAAGCTCGCTGGCGATGCCATGTTTGATGCGCGCGACTCCATCGCTGATCTTGCGGGTGACAAATTCAATGCCTCTTAAAGGAGATTCATGATTAAAAAGAATTCCTGAGCAAGTAAACATGTCAAAACTTTCACGATAATTAATCGTAATCCAGTGGCCGTAAAGTTTTGAAATCGCATACGGACTTCTCGGATGCAAGGGGGTATTTTCATCCTGCTTTCCATTCAAATGCGAATTTCCGTACATTTCGCTGGTTGATGCCTGATAAAATTTGGCTTTTGGCGCGAAATGCTTCACGGCGTTGAGTATGCGAGTAACGCCGAGGGCATTCACTTCCGTTGTGAGAACAGCTTGCTTCCATGAAGTTCCAACGAAAGATTGAGCCGCGAGATTATACACTTCATCCGGTTGAGCCGTACTGACAGCGAGATTTAAAGATTCTGTGTCAAGAAGATCGCCTTCGAGAAAATGGATTCGGTCTTTTATGCCGAAATAGTCCAATCTCCAAAAATTAGGGCTGCTCGTCCGTCGAATGAGTCCAAAAACTTCATAGCCTTTTTCCAGAAGAAATTGAGCCAAATAGGCTCCATCTTGACCTGTAATGCCCGTAATGAGTGCTCGTTTCATATTTTTATGAATAAGTTTTAGGAGTGGAAAAAAAGTCATACATGTCGCGTAAAGTTTGATCGATTGAATACTTCGGCTCCCATCCAGTGTCTTTATGAAATTTTTGATAATCGCATACGAAGGAGGGAGCTTCAAGCGGTCTTACAAGAGAAGGATCTTGGGAAAGAGATACATCGACATCAGCTATTTTTATAAGTTTCTGCAAAATTTCCGAAATGGTATATCCGTGACCGCTTCCGATATTATATACCTCATTCGTCTTATTTGAAGCAAGCGCCATGATATAACCTCGAACGATATCGCGCACATCGGAAAAATCGCGTACAACCGACGTATTGCCAACGGAAATCACTGGAGGGGAGAGACGCTGTTTTATCCGCGAAATTTGATAAGCAAAAGAAGGAAGAGCAAAGGAAATGGGCTGCCTCGGACCGGTATGGTTGAAAGCGCGGAGGATTATTATGGGGAGATTTGAAAATTCCGATACCAGCTTTTCCTGTTCTATTCGGGAAAGAGCATAGGGACTTTCAGCGCTGATGGGATGCGATTCATCAATGGGTATGTATTGTGGAGAGCCATACACCGCGGCTGAAGAAATAAGAAGTATTTTTTTTACGGAAATATTTTTACAAGAGGAAAGAAGGTTTCGCGTGCCTTCCACGTTTATTTTAAAAGTCAATTCCGGATCATCATAGCTTTTCTGAATGGAACTTTGTCCCGCGAGATGAATAATAAAATCAGGAGACACCGATGAAATAATATTTGAGAGAAATTTTTGATCGAGAATATCGCCGCAGAAAACGGATTTTCCAAGAGATTCGCTTCCGACTCGATCAAGACCAAAAACTTCAAAATTATTTTTAAGACCTTCTTCCAAAAGATAGTGGCCCACAAAACCGCCTATTCCCGTAATAAAAAGTTTTTTTTTCATTGAAAACATTTGGAGATATGAAGCGTTCGCGGCCGAATTTTGCAAGTTGCGGTAGTAAGCATATGTATCATGGTTTCCGTTAGTTAAAGCATTTCGGTGATGGATGATTCGCGTGATTTAAAAATGAAGAATCCTAGAAAAAAAATAAAAATAGTCATAGAAAAAAGCACCAAATTGAGCTGAAAAGAAGGAACATGATATTCAATAAAAAGAGCTCTGGAATAGGTAATAATGCGGGTAAGAGGATTAAAAAAAATAAAACGGTGATATTTTTCGGGAATAATCGAGAGAGGATAAATAATAGGTATGGTCCAAAAACCTATTTGCAGCAGTACTTCCCAAATATGGAGAATATCTCGAAAGAAAACAAAAAGAACGGAAAGAAGAAACGTTACGCCAAGAGAGATAAAATATAACTCAACAAGATAGAGCGGAAAAAAAAGCATGGAAAGATGAAATGAAATGGGACTCACCCAGACAAAAATAAAAAATATAACGAGATTAAGGAGCAGAGTCAGAAATGCGGTAAGGGTTGAAGCGACAACTAGAATATAACGAGGAAAATAAACCTTGGTAATGATCGACCTTTTCGCGACAAAAGACGACATTCCGATCGAAGTTGATTCCGTAAAAAAGTTCCACAGAATAATTCCGAGTAAAAGATAAAGCTGGTAATGTTCAACCGGAAATCTCATGAATACGGAAAAAACGACATAGAGAACTCCAAAAAGAAGAAGCGGTTTAACGAGCGTCCAAAAATACCCCAAAATGGATCCTTCATATCGAAGCTTGAAATCCGTCCATACGAACGTTTTTAAAAGGTCGATATTTTTGCGAAAACTTGGATGATAAACAGAATTCATAAATTTTTTTGGCGTATAAAAGCGGACGCGAGAAATAAGCTTTCAAAAGTTCCTGTATCGAACCACGCTCCCTTAAATCGTTTTACGTGAAGATTTTTTTCACAAAGATAGAGATTGTTAAGATCAGTGATTTCAAGTTCGCCTCTCGGAGACGGTTGAAGCGATTTTGCTTTTTGAATAACGCTATTATCATAAACATAGAGCCCTGTTACGACAGAATTACTTTCGGATTTGGTCGGTTTTTCCAAAATTTCCGAAACCTCGCCATTCGAGTCAAAATGAACCACTCCAAATCGTTCGGGATGATCGACTTCCGTGGTAAAAATCATGGCGCCTGAAGTAAAATTATCAATATCTTTGCTGAAATCATTTTCAAAAATATTATCTCCCAATATCATGGCGACAGTATCATCGCCGATAAAATTTTCACCAATGATAAATGCCTGAGCGAGACCTTCGGGTTTATCCTGAATTTCGTAAGTAAATCGAGCATTAAATGTCTTTCCTGAACCTAAAATACGTAAAAAATCTCCGGCTCTGGAAGGCGCGACAATAATAAGAATATCCCTTATTCCAGCGCGTAAAAGGGTTTCAAGCGGATAAAAAATCATAGGTTTATCGTATACAGGAAGAAGCTGCTTGCTTGTTACGCGGGTTAAAGGATAGAGACGCGTTCCTTCACCTCCTGCGAGAATGATACCTTTCATGAAAAATTGAAATTAAAAACGTATCAATAAATATGTATTTTACTGCAAATTTCATAACGAAATCACATTTTTCAAAAGCTCTATAAATAAGTTTAAAGCACGATTGATTATAGTATGGGAAAGAAAAAAACAAAAGGTGGTTGCCCAAAACACTTTTATTTTTATGTGAACAGTTAGGCAATCTGCTTCCACCATTCGCAGGTTTTTACAATACCTTGCTCCAATGAAAAATCTGGACTCCATTGATTCTCGCTATAAAGTTTTTGAAAATCAAGCGCGCTGCGACGGACTTCGCCGGAAGGAAGATCGCCGTATTTCGCTTCATGGGGGAAGGATAGAACACGTTGTATAATGTGAAAAAGTTCTCTTATGGATGTTTCCTGAGCTGTACTGACATTGTAAATGCCAATTAGGGGCGCCTGAAGAAAAACACCCTTCGAACGCTTCGACCGCGAAGATTCAACTGCGATTGCTTCAGAGGTTTTTGATGATTCTAAGGCCGAAAGATTCGCTTTTACAACATCCTGGATAAAAATAAAATCACGAGTCTGGGAGCCGTCTCCATAAATAGTCGGAATTTTACCCCGCGTGATGGCTTCGATAAAAATGGCGATAACTCCGGCTTCGCCTTTATTATCTTGCCTCGGTCCATAGACATTCGCATAGCGAAATGCGACAAACGGCAGATGATAATTATTGTGATAGAATTGTAAATAATTTTCCATGGTCCTTTTTGCAATGGCATAAGGAGATGTGGGATACGAAGGATGCGTTTCCTGTGTTGGAATTGCGCGAGCCTCGCCATACATGACTCCTCCCGTGGAAGAGAAAATAATTTTTTTAACACCGGAAAGACGCGCGTTTTCCAAAACATTCAGGCTGCCGAGAATATTGATATTGGCATCGTTAAAAGAATCACTCACGGAATGACGAACATTGATTTGAGCGGCAAAGTGATACACGAATTCAGGAGAATGTTTTTTAAAAATCGATGCTAAGGCTGGATCGCGAATATCCATCTGATAAAAATGAGCGCTCTGATGAATGTGCGTTTTTTTTCCACTGGAAAGATTATCGATAACTATAACATCATGTCCGGCATTTATAAGAGCATCGACGGTATGTGATCCGATAAAACCTGCGCCGCCGGTCACAAGAATTCGAGACATATATGAAATTATGAATAATTTTTTTAAAGGTAACTCTGGACAGTGTTCACGTAAAATTTCGTTACAAAGTTACGTTTTTCAGAGCTTTCTAAACACAACTCCTAAAGCATATTCACGAATTATGGAGCCTTAAGAAAAACGTGCCATCTACTGCGATTTTACCATGTCGGCTATAAAATATTCAAAGCTCCTTAACTCTTATGTTCCCTCCTGCCAGCTTTGCAAATATTTTTTTTGTTCAGCGGTGAGAGAATCAATGCGCACATTCATGGCTTTCAGCTGCAGATCTGAAATATAGGTATCAATTTCTCCAGGCAGAGAGTAGACCTGAGCTTGAAGTTTTTTTGAATTTTTTACAATGTATTCGCAGGCCAAAGCCTGTCCGCAAAACGAAAGCGACATCACTTCAGACGGATGGCCTTCAGCAACTGCGAGATTCACCAATCGACCTTCTCCCGCGAGGTAAATAAATCGTCCTCCGGGAAGCACGTATTCATCAAAATAGGGTCGTACCCTGCGTTTACTTTTTGACATTTGCGTCAAACCGTCAACGTCAATTTCCGCGTCAAAGTGGCCGGAATTGGCCAAAATAGCTCCGGATTTCATTTTTTTCATATGTTCCGTGCGAATAACGCGTTTATTTCCTGTGACTGTTACGAAAACATCGCCAATTTCGCAAGCTTCTGACATTGGCATGACTCGATAGCCGTCCATCACGGCCTGAAGCGCTCGGAAACTGTCAACTTCCGTGATGATGACATTGGCGCCGAGACCTGAAGCTCTAAGAGCAACGCCTTTTCCGCACGATCCGTAACCAGCGACAACAAAAGTTTTTCCAGAGAAAAGCATATTGGAAGCCCTAAGCAAGCCATCAATGGTTGATTGCCCCGTTCCATAATAATTATCCATGAGGTGTTTCGTTTTATTGTCATTAACGGCGATCATGGGATATTTTAAAGCCTTATCGCGTTCCATGGCTTTCAGGCGAATAACGCCGGTGGTTGTTTCTTCGCATCCTCCCAAAATAGTTCCAAGAAGATTGGGATGATTTTTGTGAATTTCACTGACGAGGTCGCATCCGTCATCGATGGTAATATGGGGCTTAAATTCAATAATATACTTAAGAAATCTATAATAATCTTTATTGCTTTCTCCTTTGTGCGCGTACACATGTATGCCTTCATCCGCGAGAGCGCTTGCGACGTCGTCTTGAGTAGAAAGTGGATTACACCCAGTAATAGCGACTTTCGCGCCACCGGCAATAAGAGCGCGAACAAGAACTCCTGTTTCTTTCGTCACATGCAGCGCCATTCCAATTCGGAGGCCCTTAAATGGTTTTTCTTTCTTAAATCGATCTTGCACATGAAGAAGCGCCGTCATATTTCTTTCGGCGACTTCAAGATTCATGCGGCCTTGCGAGGAAAGTTTCATGTCTTTGACTTCGTATGGTTTGATCATAATGAAGGGGTCAGGTTTTTTTAAAAAAAAATATATCAGCTAAATTTTATTAAAGGAGCCTTTGAAAAACAGATTTTCGTTACGCGGCAGAAAAGAGATTTGATCCCTTTTTCAAAACCTCGGCCTTATCAGTTTTTTCCCAACTGAATTCGGGTTCATTTCTTCCAAAATGTCCATAGCAAGCCGTTTTTTTATAAATGGGCCTGCGAAGATCAAGTGCGCGAATGATAGCCGCCGGAGAAAAATCAAAATGTATCGAAACAAGCTCAGCTATTTTTTCATCGGAAATTTTGCCGGTGCCAAAGGTATCAACGTAAAAAGAAACAGGTTTCGCTACTCCAATGGCGTAGGCCACTTGCAGTTCACATTTACTGGCGAGTCCTGCGGCAACAATGTTTTTTGCCGCGTAACGAGCCATATACGCGGCGCTTCGATCGACTTTTGAAGGATCTTTTCCTGAAAACGCGCCTCCTCCATGTCGTCCCACTCCGCCATAGGTATCAACGATAATTTTTCGACCCGTGACGCCACAGTCTCCTGGAGGTCCGCCGATGATGAATCGACCCGTTGGATTCACGTGGAATATGGTTTTATCATCAATCCATTCACCGCAAACCGGTCGTATAACATGTTCTAAAATATCGGATTCGATTTTATCATGATCGACCTCGGGTCCGTGTTGAGTGGAAACGACAATGGTATCAATGCGTACAGGCTTTCCATCAAAATATTCCACAGTAACCTGGCTTTTCCCATCGGGGCGCAGGTATTTCAGACCATTGGCTTTTCGTACATCCGCAAGTTTTTTGGTAAGTTTATGAGCCATGATAATCGGCATGGGCATGAGTTCCGGCGTTTCATCAGTCGCGAATCCATACATCATTCCCTGATCGCCGGCTCCTTGTTCCTTATGAAGACCATCGTTTTCATTGACTCCGATGGCAATATCCGCGCTTTGTTCATCGATGCAGCTCAATACCGCGCACCCTTTGTAGTCAAAACCATATACGGCATCGTTATATCCAATGTCATAAATAGTTTTACGCACGAGCTTTGGAATATCGACATAGCAATTCGTGGAAATTTCACCTGCAACGAGCACAAGTCCAGTGGTAACAAGACATTCGCACGCGACTCGAGCCATGGGGTCTTGAGAAAATATGGCATCGAGAACGGAATCGGAAATCTGGTCCGCGACCTTGTCCGGATGGCCTTCGGTAACGGATTCAGAGGTAATAAATTGTTTTCCCTTCATATGGACGAATAAGAAAATAAAAAAAAATCTAACAAATTTCTCTGTCAAATTTCAAAATGATACAAAAATTTATATTTCGCGACGAACCGTTATGCATAAACACATTTTTAATCTTCATTATTTGTAAACCATTTTATTGTTAATTTCAAACCATTTTCTAAAGAAACATCCGGAGAAAATCCAAGTTTTTTGCTCGCGAGCGTAATATCAGGACGTCGAACTTTTGGATCATCTTCCGAAGAAGGAAGGGTATGAATTTCGCTGCGGGATGAGGTATATTCAATAACATGTTTCGCGAGGGATCGAATGGAAATTTCTTCAGGATTTCCTAAATTGACCGGTCCGGAAAAATTTTTCATATCCATCATTTTTAAAATACCATCCACCATGTCGGAAACATAGCAAAATGATCGTGTTTGATAACCGTCTCCGTAAAGAGCAAGTGGCTCATTCGCGAGCGCTTGAGTGATAAAATTGGAAATAACCCGGCCATCGTGTTTTCGCATTCGGGGGCCATAGGTGTTGAATATGCGTACAATTTTTATTTTGACGCTGAATTGACGTGAGAAATGAATAATAAGGCTTTCTGCATAGCGTTTTCCTTCATCATAACATGAGCGAACGCCGATACAATTCACATTGCCGAAATAACTTTCTTTTTGAGGATGTTCAAGTGGATCGCCATACACTTCCGAAGTCGAAGCATGGAGAAAGATGGCATTTTTTTCACGGGAAAGGTGCAAAAGATTTCCGGTGCCGATGGCCGATGTTTCAAGGGTTTCGACCGGTAAATTTTGATAATCAATGGGAGAAGCGGGACACGCGAGGTTATAGATGGAGTCGATTTTTCCGTCGACCGCGAGAGGTTTGCGAATGTCATGTTCAATCATCTGAAAAGCCGAATTACCTTGAAGATGGGCAACATTTTGTGGAGTGCTCGTAAGAAAATTATCGACGCAAATGACTTCATTTCCACGCCGCAAAAGCGCGTCGCAGAGATAACTTCCGATAAATCCAGCCCCGCCTGCAACAAGAACTCTCATGATAAACGAAAAATGATACTCTAAAATAGAGAAAAAACGGTTTCTTTGTAACATATTTTTTAACAAAATACAAAATTTTTAAAACTTCATTGAAGAACTCTTCCCTTTCGTCGTATTTATCTCTAAAATGGGATTGAACTTTGTTAAGCAATACAAATCCATGAAATTTATTCGTGAAAAAATCAGCCACTGTGAATTCATGCAGATTGCTCATGAGCGTTTTGGGGATATGATAAAGGCAGTTGTGGATATTCGGTTGGAAGTCATGATTGTTGGCGGCGATTTACACTCCGATGAAGAAGCAGCCCTCTTGGAAAGCGGGTCAAATCAGATTGACCTTTGGGGTATAAACATTTACGTTGATAAATCTCCTGATGAAAGGGTTGAATTTGATTCAGTCATAAACATTCGTCCGGCTCAAAATAATCGCTCAAGGGATGTTATCGATCCATTGATAAGGAAAAAGATAGTTGAAATTGTAAATAAATTCATTGAATAAAATATGTGGCATGGCAGTGTTATACATGTTCGATGGACAGAGTTTTCGTTGCCGCAACAGATGGCGAATATTGGCAGTGAAATACATAGACTGGTCGCGTGGAAGAAAAAGAACGACAGTATCAGGTTTAACGAAGCTTTCGATCGATCTTTGGAGCTTATTGACCTTACTTTAGCTGACCAGCGCTGGAAAAAAGGTTATAAAGAAATTGCGCGGGTGAGAGAAGTTTTATGCGATATTTGTTTTGGGAAAAATCAATACAACACTTCACTGGAAGATCTCGACAATTATTTCATGCGATTTGCCTTATGTCCTCACTCGCAGGCTTAGATGAAAAAATAAAATTTTCAAAAAACCGTAAAATTATGTTTTTTGGGCTTATTTAAGCTGTAGAAAATTCAATTTGACATTTGCGCTATGTTATGATTACATTATCTCCTTTATTTACTTTACAAATTTTAATATGCCATTAGAAAGACAAGACTGGAACAATGTAGAACGCAGACAAGGCGATGCCGCAGTAGGTCTAACAGCCTTGAAAATTGCTACAAGAGCCGCTGAAGGCACGCCACTTGATGCAGATCAGATGTTTAAGGACGGAGGCACACCAGATCAAAACAATGTTAGATCTGCTGATCTCAAAGATCCAAAACTACGCGCTAAAGTTGAGGCTCTTTTGCGTACAGCTGTTCTCGATGAGGCTGAAATTGCAAAATACATAAATGAATTAGTCGATTCTCAATACAAAGGTTCATTGGATACTTTGAAAACTTTTAATCTCTACAATCCGGAACAGCCTCCAGAAGGCGATGTTCCAGCTCCAACTTTAGAAGAGGCAAAAGACATACTTGCATCTCAAGTTAGGGCTGAACAGCTTGAGGTCATCAAGAGAATGGAAAAGCCTACTCTTCAACTTATTCCTATTACTTCCATGACTCGTTATGTTACTGCTTTGGATAGCAATAAGCCAATGGAAGGCCAAAGAAATGCTTTTGTTTCATCTTGGCATCAAGGAGCTTTTGAAAGGGCTGATGAACGCGATAAGGTTAATAATAATACTATCATAGGTTGGAAAATCGCTGTTACAGAAGGCAAAAAAGAACCTGCATTGCTTTATGGTGATGATGTAAGTAAAACACTGAGAGAAAGAAATGCTTGGTTTAAGGAGGAATTCGGAAGAAAAGGCATTTCGGGTGTTAATTTAAAGGAAATGATGCTTTTAATGATGGGTTCTTTGAAAAGTGGAGAGCTAATGAATAACTACTGGAGGAATGGAACTTGGACTTTTGTCAACGAAGAGCCTGAAAAAGACGGCTGTGTTTCTGGCGTTGACTGGGATGATTACGATCGTCGGGTTGGCCTGCGTGAGCGCGATGCTGGTCTTCGGTACGCTAGCGCTCGTTTCCGTGCCTCGGTGGTGGTAGATGTGCCGAGAGTTTGATATTTGGATTTTAACTTTTTTTGAATTTTATCTTTAAAACCCTCTGTACTCCGGAGGGTTTTTCGCGCGGCAAAATTTTTTTAGGTTTTCAGAAGAAATCTGATATTATCCGAATCGTAGTGAATAGTCACCTGTCTTTCATGACAAGGCTACTACAAATTTGTACACCAAAAACAGAGTGATGAAGTATCAAAGGCATCTTTCTGGGTGGACGAAGATTAAGTAAACGCAACCAAGTCCGTATTAAAAACAGAATCAGTTTCCGCAACTCGGGCAGTTATTGGGGTGTAATTTCTCAACACGGAACTACTGAAAAGATCAAAGATTCTCAATGGAATATGCTGAGGAGCCTCTGAAAAACGTAACTTCGTAACGAAATTTTACCATGTTGAGCGAAAAATGTAAAAAGCGACGAAAGCGTATCAGATAAGATACGCTCAAGGAGCTTTGAACATTTTGCAGCCGACATGGTAAAATTGCAGTAGATGGTACGTTTTTCAGAGGTTCCCTAAATTTAATCTAGAATTTAAAAATACACATGGCGAGTATTTCCATCATTATCATCAACTATAATGGCGCGGCTTATATTGAAAAATGTCTTTCATCGGCGCTAAAAAACTCCTTTGAAAAAAAAGACATTATTGTCATTGATAACGCGTCCAGTGATGATTCCGTAAAAAAAATGAAGGACGCGATGGGGCGGGAAAATTTTTCCCAAAAAAACAAAATTATAGTCAAAGAAAATTCGGAAAATTTCGGATACAGCAAGGCGGCAAATCAAGGTATCCGACTCGCGAAAGGCGATTATATTATGATCTTAAATCCAGACGCTCTTTTAGAGAAGGATTATATTCAAACGATTCTTGATTATGCGGAAAAAAATAAAATCTACGGAGCTTTTACGGGAAAATTGCTTAAATACGACATAAAAACGGATACAAAAATACCGATAATTGATTCCACGGGACTCTATTGTTTTCGAAATCGCAGAATTATCGATCGCGAACAAGGCCTGCAAGATAAAAATGAAGGAACCATGGCGGAAGATATTTTCGGTGTTTCTGGCGCCTGTCCAATTTATAGGAAAAAAGCATTGGAGGATGTCAAAATCAATGGTGAGTATTTTGATGAAGATTTTTTTATGTACAAGGAGGATATTGATATTTCGTGGAGAATGCGTCTCTTGGGCTGGAACATCGCCTATATTCCGAAAGCAGTGGCCTACCACGCGAGAGGCACTGGAGTTCTCAAACGATTTACGCACTTCGAAGTGGCGAAAAATCGAATCCACCTTTCGCGATTCCAGAAATCGCTCGCCTACCGGAATCAACGGCTCATGCAGATAAAAAACGAACTCGCGTCGAATTTTTTACATGACTTTCCGCATATTCTCTGGAAAGAAATCCTCATTATGGGGTATATTTTACTGCGTGAGCCATACCTTCTGATATCTATTTTTCAATTTATGAAAATGGCTCCGAGCGCATGGAAAAAAAGAAAAATGATTATGGCCAGAAAGAAAGTGAGCGCGGGGGATATGCAAAAATGGTTTCATAAGTTCTAAAACGCACGCATGAAAAATCTCGTTCGATTCATTGATCAAAAAGGACTTCAAGTTGTTATTCTCGTGGCTTCGGATATTTTTTGGTACTGCGTGGCTTTTTTCGCCGCTTATTATGCGCGAAATAATATTGGTCCGAGTGAAATTCAGCCGCTCGAATTCTATCTTGGCGCTATTCCCTACATGAGTTTTCTTTTAATAATTATTTTTTATCTCAATGGCCTTTATGAGCAGAAGCAACGCATTAATAAAATAAGTGAAATATTTCTCGTGACAAAAGCCGCGAGTTTTACGCTTCTTCTCATTATGGCGGGTTCTTTTTTGGAAAAAGTAGATTACTCTCGAGCTCTTGTTTTGCTCTTTTGGCCGTCCAGTATTTTTTTCCTGAATTTTGGCCGTTACCTTATACGCTACACCAAGAAAAAACTCATGAAGCGCGGCTATGGTATAATAAATATTCTTATTATTGGCGCGGGAAAACCAGGAAAACGGCTTGCGAATGAGATCGAAGAATATCGTGATTTTGGATATAATATTGTTGGTTTTCTCGATGATCGCGTAAAACCGCGAAAGGGCCGATATAAATTTCTCGGACAAACAATCCATCTCATGGAGGTGATCAAAAAAAGGAATATTCATCAGGTATTTATTTCCGATCCGTCGATTTCACACGCGAAAATCCTTGAAATGATTCATGTTTGCGAAGAATTGCCCGTGAAATTCAAAGTCGTTTCAGATCTTTTTGAGATCGTCGTTGGAAACATTGATATTAATGAAATAGAAGGTATTCCGTCGATTGATTTTAAAAAAGATTCCGTCAACATCGTATATCGAATCGCGAAAAGGATCATTGATATTCTCTTGTGCGGCATTGGATGTATTGTTTCCCTACCTTTCAGTATTATAATTTGCCTTCTGATTAAACTAGATTCAAAAGGACCGATACTGTTTTCGCATCCAAGGGTTGGCCAGCATGGAAAACATTTTCGTATGTACAAATTTCGCACCATGCACTTAGGAACGAAAGAAGAAGATTTCGCGCCGACTGATCAAAATGATCCGCGTATTACAAAAATCGGCCATTTTTTACGAAAAACGAGTTTTGATGAACTTCCTCAGCTTTGGAATGTTCTTAGGGGCGAAATGTCGCTCGTGGGACCTCGTCCGGAAATGCCATTTCTCGTGGAAAAATACACGCCGTGGCAAAAAAAGCGTTTGGATGTTAAGCCAGGCATTACCGGTCTTTGGCAGATATTGGGAAGAAAAGATTTGCCGCTCGCGGAAAATCTTGAATATGATTTTTATTATATAAAAAATAGATCGCTCATTTTGGATTTCGTCATTATTTTTAAAACGATTATTGTTGTGTTGACCGGCCGCGGCGCTTATTAAAGGCGTCAAAGGCGCCGAAAAATATTATCGGAAACAATGAAAAATAACGAACAATTCATATTTATCCCAACAAAATCTGAAGAATGAACACTTTTGAGCCGCGACAAAACACATGGAACTCTCGTGTAAGAAACCTCTTAAAAATGAATCAAGATATTACGGAATGCCAACATTTTTCTAATGGAAATATTATTTTTCAAAAAATTTTTACATCTTTGAAAAAAGTTGATACCCTTCTTTTTCTTTGTCTTGTGGGCTTTGTCACGCTTATACCTCTTATATTTTACCCTCAAGTAAAATCGACTTTTACCATGCCGAAACTGTTGATTCTTCGATGGATCAGTCTTGCAAGCATTCTTCTTTTGACCTATAAAATGTATACAGAGCGATCTTTTTCATATTTGAAAACGAGATTTTTGAACTATCTCAGCTTCTATGCCATTGCCGTTTTGCTTTCGACCATTTTTTCAGTTCAAATCTACGCTAGTTTATTTGGAACCTATGGAAGATTTGTGGGGATTTTCACATTGCTCAATTTTCTCTATTTGCCGTTTCTCGCCATTAATGTCATAAAAACAAAAAAACAGCTCCATGCGCTTATCACGATATCAATAGGAATCGCTTTTGCGCTCGCGGTTTTTGGTTTAATGCAAAAATATAGCGATCCCGATACATCAAAATGGGGAGCAGTATTTCAAAAAATTGTGGGAAATTCGAAATACTGGACGCAAGATCCAACAGATCGTGTTTTCGGAACTGTTGGACATAGTAATCATTTTGGAGCTTATCTCTCGTTTCATGTCATGCTGGCTCTGGGCATGCTCCTTATGCTCAAAAATTGGTGGAAACGCATCCTTCTCGGATTTTCAGCGGTTATTATGGTGATGACCGTGTTCGGCACGGCGAGTCGTGGAGCGCTTCTCGGACTTGTCGCGGGCGCTGCAGTTTTCGCATTATTCACATTAAAAATCATTTGGCCGAAAAACGAAAAAAAAGGGTATTCGATTCTAGCGGCATTTGTTGGAATGCTGCTGATACTTTTTATATTGAGAGGATTTTTATTGGAAAAAGCGAAAACACTCAACGTCGTGCAAAGAAGTCTGGAAACCATTCAATTTATGAGGGAGGGAAATATCCCGGACCGCGTGAGTTGGTGGTACAGTTCTTGGGAAATGTTTAAGGATCGGCCGATTTTCGGGCAGGGACTTTCCACTTTCAGCGAAGTCTATAATGGTTATCGAAGACGTGATTATCGCGTGCCGGAAAATATTCAAGACACAACCACTCCGGAATACGCCCACATGGAATTTTTTGATATTTTGGCGACACAGGGGATTGTTGGGATTGTATTTTATTTTTTACTCATCGGTTCGGTGTTATTGCTTCTTGCAAAAAGTGTGTGGAAAGGAAAAAAGAGTGATCAATGGGTTCATTTAGGGATACTTACGGCCTTGATAACCTATCTCGGTCAGGTTCTTCTGAGTTTTGGAGTCATTACTACGCTGATATTTTTTTGGCTTTTTCTTGGTATTGGCATCGTTGCCGTATTTCTCGATAGAAGCGAGGAAGTGCAAGAAAAAAAAATAGCGCTGGGAAAAAAGACAGTGCTCATTATTGCTTGTGGAGTGCTTTTTCTTTCACTTGCTGGATTTTACTTCGCGTTTCGACACTTCGAGGCCGAATACTATTTTCGCCAGGCGAAACAGGAATCCAAGCTTGGAAATTTTCAACAAGCTTGGATTTATTATCAAAAAACGATTTATTTAATGCCTTACGAATACGTCTATTTTCATGATTATGCGGAAGATCTTTTCAATGTAACATCCGAGTACATTACCAGATCTTCGGATGAGCAGGTATCGACTCTGGAAAAAAATTTTTACGAAATTGTAGGAGTGTTTATGAGAGCAATTGAGATAAGCCCGAAACAGCCATACCTTCACGCTAATTTGGGACTTGCCTATCTCACGGTTTCCGATATTTACGGTCAACTTCACAGGAAGGAAGATGCGAAAAAACTGTATGAACTCGGAGTACAGGAGTACAAGAACTCCATTGAATTGGGGAAAAATAATCCCATTTATCCCTATACGTTAGGCTATGCTTATTATAAGCTGAATGAATTTGAGAACGCTATTCCGTATTTGCAAATGGCGCTGGAAATTCGCGACCCCATGAAAAATATTTATTATCTTTTGGCTTCGTCTTATTTTCAAATCGGCGACAAAGTAAAGGCTCTGGAATGGGTACAAAAAGCGCAGGAAGACGATTCTGAAACAGCTGAAGAACATCAGCTTTTTAAAGACATCGTCGGTGCGGGAACCGACATTGATCCTGAAATCGAAACTGAAATCGACACCCGAACAAATTTGTAAAAAAGAAAAGGTTAATTTAATGGCTTTTATAGACCAATAAACGCGTATAATCCAAAGCTCTGGTCTTTAGACAGTGTATTTGACCTTGTATGAAACACTTTTTTTCTTTATTTTTAAAAAAAGAATTTAATAAGCATAAAATGGAACAAGAAAGAATAGAGTATGAACCAGAAAGAAGAAGAGGCCGGCCATTTCCAGTTGAACGAGGTTATGTTGGCGCTTTCTTAGACTTGCCACCAATAATGCCGGAGGAAAACGTAAAAATATTACTTGGGGAGCCTGACAAAATATACAGAGAACTCCAAAGGTTATTAGAAGAGAGACAAAAAGTAAAAAATATCCCCGCTAATGGAGAAGTGGAGGACACAGCCTCAACAGAAAAACCTCTAAAATGAGGCAGAGTTTTTCGTCTTTTTACCGATGATTTTTCCTCGTTCATAGGCCTTTTTCATGGCGGACTTAATAATGTCCCGAAAGCCGCATTTTTCAAAATGCTGTAGCGCGGCTTCCGTTGTTCCGCCGGGAGAAGCAACGCGTCGACGCAAAGTTTCCAAATCGTCCGAAGAACTACGCGCCAATTTTATCGAACCTTCGACAGTTTTCAGAGCCAAAAAAGCCGCCGTATTTTTATCTAAACCAAGCTCTGCCGCTCCTTCAATAAGACTTTCGAGAAAAAGAAAAGTATAGGCGGGCCCACAACCGGAAAGAGCAGTAACGGCGTCCATGAGGGATTCGTCGCGAATTTCTATCTCCTCTCCCAATGCTCGAAGAATCTGCCGAACAAGCTGTCGTTCATCTTGCGTCACGGCATCCGTCGCGAACCATGCCGACATACCTTCGCCAATAAGAGCAGGCGTGTTCGGCATAACTCGAACAATTTTTTTTCGAGTCGATTCACGCGGAGACATGATGATCTTTGGAGACATTACGGCGCATGGAGACAGCGTGGCATTTGAATGAGCCATGTCATTTGGAGATATCACGGCGCCATCAGTCATCACGGTATTGGAAGATAAAGAGGCATTCGAAGCCATCATGTCATCTTGAGACTTTACGGCGCCTACGGATATTGGCTCCATTAAGGCTTTTTCAATAGTGGTTATCGAAATGCCGGCGGCAATGGAAATAATAAGAACGTTTTTTTTAAGAATATTTTTTTGTAAAAATTTTTTCAATTTTAAAAGAAGCTCAGGAAAATTATGCGGTTTTACGGCCAAAATAATAATGTCGGCAGACGATACGATTTTTTCCGAAAGGGTCGAAGTAACGTCGATTTCGAGTTTTTTCAATATTTCAATTTTTTCCGCATTGATGTCATGCACCGTGACACGATTCAAAATATCGGAAGAATGATTCATGAGCCCTTGAGCAAAAGCTGAACCCATATTCCCGCCACCGATGATAAGAATATTCATGTATTAGGATGATTATTAATTGTGAACGATTTGCAGCCGACATGGTAAAATTGCAGTAGATGGTACGTTTTTCAGAGGTTCCCTAACTGAATAAAAAGCAACGGCAGTGGAAAAATATTTACATTTGCAGTCGAAAATTTTTTTTCAGAGGTTTGATAGATAATGAATAATGATTGCTGATAAATAATTTCATGACACTTGATGTTTTTCCAATTCAAGAGTCGCCGCTAGAGCTTTCAATGAAACTTCGAGCTGCGAATCGTCGGGTTCGCGAGTGGTAAGTCGCTGGAGCAGAAGCCCTGGAATGACAAAAATTCGCACCAGAACATGATTGCGGTATCGGGCGCTGAAACGCAAAAATTCATAGGATATACCAGCAATCAAAGGAAGAAACGCTACTCTTTGAAAAAATTGAACTCCGAGGTTTGGCTGTTTTGGGAGGAGCGTATAAATGAAAATGCTGATAATAAATACTACAAGTATAAAACTCGTGCCGCAGCGTGGATGGAATCGCGACTGTTTTTTGGCGTTTGCAACGGTGAGCGGAATATTTTTTTCATAATTAAAAACAGCTTTATGTTCGGCGCCATGATATTCAAATACGCGCCGGATATCAGGAAACATACTGATAAAAGCGATATAAATAATAAAAAAAGAAATTTTCAGCCCGCCATCGACGATATTAAATACGATGTAATGCCGTGAGAGAACTTCAAAAATTGTACTCAAAAATTGTGTAAGAAGCAGTGGTAAAAATTTAAAAAGAAAAAGCGCGAAGCTTAAAGAAAAAAGAAGAGTAAAAGCAAAGAAAATCCCTTCAATCAATGGTGATTTTTGGAAATTGGAGTTCGGTTGTTTCGCATTTTTTTCATGAGAAAAATTTTCACGCGCGGAAAAATTAAGCGCGGACAAGCCCACAATCATCATTTCAATAAGTCCCAGCATACCGCGAAGAATCGGCCATTTCAAAAATGTCGCAATATCGGAAAGACTTTTAAAAGGCTTACTTTGAACAAAAATACTTTTATCCGCTTTTCGCACCGCGACGGCAATGAATTTCGGCGAACGCATCATCACTCCTTCAATCACAGCCTGTCCGCCAACGGCAAAATCAATTTTGTGAGGCATAAAATTCGAAAATTGAAATGTAAAAATACAATGGAATTATAACATATTTTTTGAATCATACACTTTATCTAGGGGTAACTGCCCGCCGCTTTTTTTAAAAAAGAGGGCGGGGACTACAGGAACTCACACAAAACCCCCATTTCTACTGCAATTTTAAATTTTTGGCTCCAAATTGTTCAGAGCTCGTCAACGTATCTTATTTGATACGCCTTCCTCGCTCTTCACAATTTTCGCTCAAAAATTTAAAATTTCGTTACGAAAGCGAGTTTTGTGTGAATTCCTGCCATTTGAGCGCATAGCGAAGCGTAGCGAAAATGGAGTCTCCGCCCTCTTTTATCTGAATAAAAAGCAACAGCGGTGGGCAGTTACCGAAGCCCAATCACTGTGGCGAAACGTCCTTGGTCAGGTCGATCTTTTCTATAAGAAAAAAAAGTGTCACTCGCGCATGAAGTGCATATATCGGAAATTTCGACATGCTCCTCGCGAATGCCGGATTGATTCAGTTGGTCAAACGAAATGCGCAATAAGTCAACGCGATCATTTGGCAAAAAATACGATTCAAAATGTTTAAAATCTTTTTCGCGGGAACGAAATTCACTGCAACATTTTTGAAGCGAAGGGCCTATGGTTACTCGAATATCTCCGGGCCGAGAATGAAAATCGCGCATCATTTTTTGAATGGTTTTTCCAACAATATTTTGGAGAGTCCCCCGCCAACCGCTGTGAACAGCCGCGATGATATTTTTTATCGGATCATAAATGAGAATGGGCTGACAATCAGCGGTTTTAAGCATCAACAGTATTCCGGCTCTATCGGTAATAAAAGCGTCCACATCCGGAACTTCGTCGACCTCGCGAGTTATGGAACGTGGTAAAGTTTCAATGGAGATGAGATCGCCATGCGTTTGATAAGCCGATACGATTTTATTTTTTAATGTATTCTCATTGTCCGACACATTGATATTTCGCGGCGCGATGGTATTGCCTGACTTACCTATTACCTTTACGGCGTCGATAATAAGACGGCGATGTTCATTGACCATTTCATCGCTTTCAAAGCCATATTTTACATTAAGAGAAACATCACTTTTTATAAAACCATGCTTTGTTTGATCTCTTGAACGTTTCAAACGAGAGTTTAAACGAGAGCGAGGAAAAACGCCGTGAATAATCGTATTGTGAAATGGAGAAAAAAGTTTAAATTGGTAATAAAAAAGAGATGAAGCGATAATTTTTTTCATGATTTGTGTTTGAAAAGTGTTCATTTTTATACTACAATTCAAAACATGAAAAACGAAATAATTTCACAAACAGAAAAAAACGAAACGAAACGAAGAAAAAAGACTTTACTTTTTGGTATTATCATAGGATTGATCGTGGGAATACTCATTATGTTCCTCGAAAATAATTCCGTCATTTCGACCTTGCGAGCTAGGCAGTATTCACATAAAATTTTTGCGATGGTTGGACGGAAAGATGTCTGGATTCAAAGCGCGAAGAGCGCGGTGGGCAAATATCATTTTTCACGAAATTTTTCAGAGGTTCCGTAAAATATAGGGTAATTCCAAGGCGAGATCTGTCGCGGAAAAAGCATAGGATTTTTTACGAAAAAGTTGATCTCCTGCGGTTCCCACAAGGAAAGTGGCATACTGGCAGGCCTCAAACGGCCTAATTCCTTGAGCAATAAAGCTTCCAACGACGCCGCTTAAAACATCGCCGGTTCCTCCAACCGTCATGCCTGGATTTCCCGTGGAATTAAAAACAATTTTTCCAAGAGAAGAAGCGATAATATCGTGATGGCCTTTAAGAAGGATAGTGACGGCGTGAAGGCAGGCAAGACTTTTAAGTATTTGAGCGCGTTCATCAAGATTTTGAGTTTCTTTTTTGGAAGATTGAGTGGAAGGAAAATCTTTTTTGGCAAGATGAAATGCGTTTTGCGTGGAATGGCCATCGGTGGCAGAAGAAATTTTCTGACCGCGAAGCCGATCAATTTCTCCGCTATGAGGGGTAAGTACTATGGGATACGATTCAGAGCGTTCATGAATAGCGTTAAAAATTTCCGGGAAAAGAGCATCCGCGTCGAGCACAAGAGGCTTCTTCGTTTGATTGATACATGCAAGAGTCGCTTGACGCGTCTCGTCGCATTTTCCCATTCCAGGACCCATAATCACCACGTCGCAACATTCAAGAAGCGGAAGAATTTGAGGAATAGCGCCTTTATGGAAAAAATCACCATCATAGGAACGAACAATGAAATCCGCGCCGTAGCTTCGACTTACATCAAAATTGCAAGCCGGCACAGCGAGGTATACGAGATCGCATCCGCTATAAAGAGCTCCGTAAGCCGCGAGAATCGGCGCGCCGAAAAATTCGCGGCTTCCTCCCAAAATAAGCACTCGACCATTTTGGCCTTTGTGAGAATCATTTTTTCGCCTCGAAAATCCTTTTTTTACCTCTTTTTGAGTAATATATTTCAACATTGCTGGTCAAAAATAACGTATAAAATTGCAGTAGATGGTACATTTTTCTTAAGGCTCCATAAGTATACAGGAAGCGATGTACTTGCCCACCGTTTTTTTTGAAAAAGAGGGCGGGGACTACCATTTGAGTGCATAGCGAAGCGTAACGAAAATGTAGTCCCCGCCCTCTTCTATCTGTAAAATTGTATGTGAAAACGCCGTAAGAATCAGTACAATATTTTTTGATAACATTCCTGGCAATAAACAGGCGCGTTTCTTTCAGGATGAAAACTTGAAAAAATTTCTTTGAAACATTTTTGACATTTCCGATTCCAGAGTTTGCGGGGATTCCGTTGTTTCATGCGATCAAAATAACGCGCGTCGGGATGCCGTCTCGGAAGCGGCAATCCCGTTTTTTTATAAAAATCGAACTCTTGTTTTATAATTTTAAATGGTTTTTTACTCACTTCGCAAAGAATAGCGGTTTGTAATATGTCGGCAGGAGCTTCATCAAGAAATTGAGGCAAATCTTCGGCGGAAACGGTTTTACTCACCATTGGAGGCGAAGGTTCATAATCCGACCATGAAATATTTTTTGCTAAAGCTTGTTCTTTCGTTAGCGGATAATATTCCTGCGCCCTGCTTTGATTATAAGAAAATGGTGAAAATTGAATGGGGAAAAATTCTCCAAACTCTCCTGTTCGAATCATGTGTTCAATAATTCGCGGCACGAGTTCTTCATAAGCTTCTTTCGAATACTGCTTATTCAAGATGCAATAGCTCTTTCTATTCAAACCCACGCATCCGAAAACATGATTACAATTTTGCGTGCAATCGGAGTAGACAGCGCTTCGATTATCATAAGTGAAATGGCAAAAAAGACAGTTATAGCCGTTGCTGATGGCATGGCATTCGTACATAAGCTCCGCCCAGCCGACATGATAATTATCAAGACTGTCTTTGAGATCAATATTATCGTAGCAGTAGCGGCAATCTTCCATGCGAATGGAGTCGAAACAATAAAAACAATTTTTACTGTGAAACATAAGGTCGCCATAAGAGTCCGTGCACTGGAGCTCATAAACTCCGGCATGTGCCGCCAAATATTCCTTGGCTTTGATATATTCTTTGCGAAATTCCTGAATTTTGTCAGCGGAAAAAGGAAAAATGCCAGCTATATATTTTTCATAATTTTCTTTTGAATATTGCTTATTCCGAACGCAGTATTCGCGATTGCGAAGATTCCAGCACATGAAACAATTTTGACATTGTATGCAATCGTAACAAAACCAAACATTCGTGCATCGCTTTACGAAATCGCAGAAAAAAGCCTGATAACTCCCCCAGGCATAATACGTCTCATAGCAGAGTTCGCATCCTTCGAGAAGATAGGAGCAATCCACGCAATCCCGACAATGATCGATAATCCAGTCAGAGTAGTAAATATCTTCACCTCCAAAGGTAACTGAGCTCATGAAACAATTTTTATTTTTACAGGAATGATGGATGTATTCGCTATTTTCACCCTGTTGATTCATGAGGGCGAGTCTCGGAACCGCGAGCTGGAGTTCGCGAAATTGTTCAAAAAAAGGCCGTGAAAAATCAAAATTTCTGCCGTACTCTGTGGCGTCCCATTGGTCGGACCACCAAATATTTTGCGCGTAAACTTTAAAGGGAGAATTCGGCGGATACATGGAAATGATATCTTTTCCCGTAAAATCACATTTTCTCCGATACATCCATCGTTCGTTGCGAAACGCCAAGCGTCGTTGTTGCCGGCAATCGGGACAGAGTTTCGGATGAGGCAAGCCTTGTTGCGCCAAACTCGTTTCCCCGATTTTTTTCAAAAGAGCTTCGTCTTCGCTCGTAACGACGAAAGGATTTTGGCAGTTCAAACACGATTTTTGTAATACGGCGGATTCCATGGCGAAAAATTTATGAAGTGGTATCGCCCAATGCCTTTATTCTGTCTTTTATTAAAATAGATGTCAATTTTACACGACAAAATTATAAAATTTAAACAATTTTTATCTGAAAATAAATATAAAAAAGTGTTGATTTTTTCAGTCAACTTTGAGATGCTATGTCATGGCGAGCCCATCGAACCATGACATATGAAGTACTATCATTATCACCACTCTCTTCGACAAACTCAGGATAAATTCGGCTCAGAGTGACATAGTATCGAAACGAATTGGAATTAGGCAGTGTTCACATAAAATTTTATGTAAACACTGCCTAGTATGAGTGTATTGACGCATAAAATTCAGAAAGCATGAAAAAAGAACTGCTGGAAAAACTGGGAATGACCGAGAAGGAAGCACGTCTCTATTTCGCTCTGTTAGAACTCGGCCTTTGCCGCG
Organism: Candidatus Peregrinibacteria bacterium; assembly: GCA_016188705.1. GTDB lineage: Bacteria > Patescibacteriota > Gracilibacteria > UBA1369 > JACRIC01 > JACPHH01. The sequence continues at coordinate 24,179 of JACPHH010000015.1, forward strand.
CTCATGCGCTCGCGAAAAAAATCAACGAAAATCGTACGACAACTTATAGTCTACTTGCTTCCATGCAGAGAAAAGGCATGGTGATTTTTTTAGTGAAGCACAATGTAAAATATTTTAGCGCCGTTGATCCGAAAATATTGATTGATCATTATTTTTCGGACGGACAGCTGCTCAAATCGTTCCTGCCCGAACTTCTCGCGATTCATAATCGATCAAGCCAGAAGCCGAAAATTACCTTTTATGAAGGAGTCGAGGGCATTAAGCAAATTTGCGAGACCTTGCTTGAAGTGCCGAATAGTGTGCGCGAAAGCTTTATGGGCGTTGACGCGAATACGATTCATCCGGAAATTTTGCGATATTTTGCGGAAGATTTTTTGCCACGCCGCATTGAAAAAAATATTTTGTATCGTGGCATTGTGATGGGACCGATGCCAATGGCAAAAAATTTTTCAAAAAACCTCGCGTCGCATAAACGCGAAGTTAAAAGGGTCGATTCGAAACTTTTTCCTTTAAAAATTCATATTGATATTTTTCCCGTCAATAAAGTGGCGCTTTATTCCTATAATAAGGATGAAATGATGGGTGTGATCATTGAGCACGAATCTTTTTTTATCACCATGAAAACCGCTTTCAAACTCGCTTGGGCCGGCGTCGATTGCTTCACTGAGAAATAACGTTTGATCGGCAAAGTTTATCCATCAATACCCATTTAAGGTTCGCTGCGGGAGTTGGGCGATTAGATTAGGATAATTTTTTGTTTAAAACTTAATGAAAAAGTTTTACAATAAATATATGAAACTATGCGTAAAATGTAAAAATAATTTTGAGATAAGACCTCAAGATCAAATTTTTTATGACAAAATAAAAGTTCCCGAACCAACATTTTGTCCTGAATGTCGCAATCAACGCAGAATGAGTTTTCGCAATGAGCGGCATCTTTATCAAAGAAAATGTGATTTTTGCTCCAAGTCTTTTTTATCAATTTACGAGGAAAATAGAGAATTTCCCGTGTATTGTTATAACTGTTGGTGGAGCGATACATGGGACGCGCTAAGTTTTGGACAGGCATACGATAGCGGCCGTTCATTTTTCAAACAACTGAAAAAAGTATTCAACAACGTTCCCCATCTCGGTATTGTTACGGCGTATTGCGAAAATTCAGATTACGCCAATTACACAAATTACTCCAAAAATTGTTATTTAATTTTTGGCTGTCACGCGGCCGAAGATTGCTATTACGGTTGGCGAGTGCATGACAGTCTTTCATGCGTTGATTGTCTTCAAATAGACAAAAGTAAATATTGCTACGACTGCGTTGATTGCGACGAGTGTTATGAACTTTTCTATTCGCAAGACTGTAGCCGCTGTAATAATTCGGCATTTTTATATGATTGCAAAGGATGTCAAAATTGTTTATTTTCCGCGGGAATCAGAAATAAACAATACTGCGTTTTTAACAAGCAATACACAAAAGAGCTATACGAAAAAGAAAAGCAGAAATTTAATTTTGGCTCACATGAAGGCCTTTTAGTCGCGCGAGAAAAATTTCAAGAATTTTTGAAAAATTATCCAAAACGCGCGACATTCATTATCAATTCTGAAAACGTGAGCGGAGATCATATCATCAACAGTAAAAATGTTCATTTTGGATTCAATAGTAAAAATATTCATGACGGAGCATATCTCGAATCGTGCGAAGACTTAAAAGATGCCATGGATTCGACATTTTCGGGTTGGCCTGCGGAGCTGAATTATGAAGGAATCAGCGCGGGATGCGTAAACTCTTATAATACAAAATTTTGTGACACTTCTTGGTCAAACACGAACATTGAATATTGCAATTCCTGTCATCACTCTCAAGAACTTTTCGGTTGTTTCGGCATGCGCCGCAAAAACGAATATTGTATTTTAAATAAACAGTATTCCGCATCAGAATATGCTGAAGTCAAACAAAAAATTATCAATGATATGATTTTTCGAAAAGAATACGGAGAATTTTTCCCGCTTGAATTATCGCCATTTGCATATAATGAAACGGTTGCAAATGATTACTACTCTCTTTGCAAAGAAAATGCCCTCGCAAAAGGCTTCTCATGGAAAGAACGGAATCCAAAAGAGTACCTGCCGCAAAACTATGATATTCCAGATCATATTCAGGACGTTCCTGATGCGATCACAAAAGAAGTTTTGGCTTGCGAACAATGTCATAGAAATTACAAAATCGTTACTCAAGAATTAAAATTTTATCAAAAATTCAACTTGCCTATTCCAAGATATTGCTTTCATTGCAGGCATCAAAGCCGTATGAACAAAAGGAATCCTCGACAACTATGGCAACGTGAATGTTCAAAATGCCAGACATCAATAAAGACAACATATTCTCCAGAACGTTCCGAAAAAGTTTATTGCGAAAAATGCTATCTCCAAGAAATTTATTAAAGGAATTTTTGAAAAACGTGATTTCGGGATCAAGCGCTTTTTTCTTTGAATACATATGCTGGCAGGCGGGAGTTCAGAGCGAGTTACGCAGGCCGGCTTTCAAAAAGAGGCAAAAATGAGCGTTAAAAAATGCGTAGCCGATAGCATTTTTAGCGAATTTTCGCCCTTTTTGATCCGGCCGAGTATCCGAGCGATGAACTCTTGCCTGC